>CAZNFM010000003.1:0-191545 GCA_964572385.1 uncultured Planctomycetaceae bacterium
GGTAGGTCGCGTCGCCGTCCTGCGGCACCTGTGCGACATGGGCCCAGTACTCCACGGCTCACCTCACGGGTCCGGTACGTGCGGCGGATAGATCACCCAGCCCGCGGCCGTCCCGTCCGCGCCGGCGTTCAACCGGGCCACGCGGGTCGTCGGCCCGTAAAACTGGCCGTCGTCGCACGTGTAGATGTCGTCCACGTCGAGCGTGTAGCCCTGCGAGGCCAGGTTGAACCGCTTGCCCAGGTAGGCGCTGTTCATCAGCCCACCCGGCCCGCCAAGCCCCTGGGCGACGACCTGCCCGTCCATCCGCCAGACGTAGCGGTCGAACAGCACCGCCAGCTCGGCGTAGTACCAGCGGCCCAGGGCCAGGCCGCCGACCTCCGCCACGGGCGGCCCGCCGCTGGCCCCGAGGTGCAGCCGCAGCGCCCCGGCCGGCTCCGGCCCGGCCGGCTGCGCCAGCCGCAGCGAGGCCCGGTGCGTGGTGCCCAGGGCGAGGTACAGCAGGTATTCCCAGGCCCCGACCGTCTGCGGCAACGCCGCCAGCCGCAGGGCGAAGCCCAGCGTGTAGGCCGTCCGGCTGATCGTGGCCGGGTTGCCGTTGGCGTCGTAGCCGTTGGCCAGCGTGATGTACGCCGTGCCCGTGTTTGACGGGGCGATGATCCGGCAGCCGTAGTTGCCGCTCCGCTTGTGGGCGGCCCCGACGGTGACCGTGCCGGCCAGGGCGACCAGCTCATTCGTGTCGCCCGCCTCGAAGCCCGCGAACCACTGCACCGGCATGGCCCTCACCTCCGCACCCGGTACGTCACCGTCAGCACGCTGGTGAACACGCGTTCCTTCTCCAGGTGCTCGGGCGCGAAGATCGGGTCGTTCTCCAAGGCCAGCCACACGGCGGCGGTGAAGCCGTCGAGCTTCGTGCCCCGCAGGTGGTCGCCGAGCTCCTCGACCAGCCTCATCAGCGCGTCGAGCTCGGCCGGATCGTCGGGGTTGACCTTGCGCTGCACGCCGATGTCGATGGCGCAGTCGTAGAAGCCGTCGGCGCGGCTCGCCGCGGTGATCGTCAGGCTCTTGGGGATGACCGTGACCTTCACGGCGGCGAGGTCCGGCAGCGCCACCGCCGGCCGGTAGCCGCGCTGCACGGTGAACGGCAGGCTGAACGGGCCGGCATTCAGGCCGGCCACGACGGCGTCGGCCAGCGCGATGATGGTGCTGTCGGCCATCGGTCACGATCCCTTCATCAGGCTCTCGATCCAGGCCCCGACGAACTTCAGCAGCAGCGTGCCCACGCCGCACAACGTGGCCAGCGACAGCCGCTGGATCACCGCCAGCCGGGACTCGACCCGCTCCATGCGCACCAGCAGCGACTTCTCCGGATGGCCGTTGCCGAAGACGACCGAGCGGATCTCGCGGACGTCCTTCAGGCAGCTCGGCTCGTGCGGGCAGGCCGCCGGCGTCGTCGTCGTGGAAGCTCCGTTGTGGCTCATGGGCCGCGCTCCATCCCGATGAACTTCGTGTGAATCCGCAGCGCGTTGCGGTACGGATCGCTGTAGCGCCACGGCGGCTCGCCGCCCGGCGCCATCACCTCGTAGAGGAAGGTCTGGTCGCCCACGGTCTCGCGGATGCAGTCGCCGGCCTGCGGCAGCGTCGGCGCGCCGCCGAGCACCAGGTCCGCCGCCAGCACGAGGAAGTCGCGAGACTGGATGCGGTGGATGACGCCGTACTCGTCCGCCTGCTCGAACTCCGTCCGGCCGATCGTGGCCGGCAGGTCCACGCCGTCGCCGCCGCGGAGGTACCTGACCGTCCGCGACATGTGCCGCGTGCGCTGGTCTTCCAGCCACGCCGCGCCTTGTTCGAGCAGGTCCATGACAGTCCTCAGGCTGTAGGCTGTAGGCTGCAGGCTGTAGGCTGCAGGCTGTAGGCTGCAGGCTGTAGGCCGTAGGCTGTAGGCTGTAGGCTGTAGGATTCAGGTCGAGAACCGCTCTCGACTGCGAGCCCTCCAGCCTGCGGTCTCCAGCCTCCAGCCTATTGGTTCATCCGCACGCGGACCGTCGCGTCGGCGTCGGCCGCCGCCTTGACGCACTTGCCGATCAGCTTGTTGCCGGTCGCGGTGGTCGTGGCGACGTTGTTCGGGTCGTCCCAGTACACGTTGGCGCCGGCCGTGATGGCCGTGCCGCCGCCGGTCGCCTTGGCGAAGTCGAAGACGCCCGCCACGGCCAGCGCGCCGAGCGTGCCGGCCTTGATGTCGAGTTTCGCGACGCCGACCAGCTCGCCCAGGACGATCACGTCGCCCGCGGCCACGTCCGCGCCCGGGGTGTAGTCGATCGAGCCGCCGTCATGCCGGAAGATTGCCTGTGCCATAGCTGTTTTCCCTTCGTGGCTTCGTGCCTACGTGTCCACTGGCGGGCGGGACGCCCGCCCTACCCTTACGCTTCGCCCTTGCACTTGACCGCGGCGCGGAAGTCCTGCATCGCCACGCCGAAATCGAAGTACCCGCGCCACTGCATCCCCAGCGTGTTGAAGCTGGTCTCACCACTCTCGATGGTCGGGGTCCGCCGGCCGCGCAGGTAGGCGATCTCGATGGCCGCCACGTCCGCCGGGTTGGCGAACAGGTACCACGCCTTGGCCGACGAGCCGGTCAGCCCCTGGGCGTTGAGGTACGGGCTGGCCAGCGGCCGCCACTTGCCGACGTGCGGGTTGCCGGCCGGGCTGGGCTTGCCCTGGGCCGTGGTCTCGTTCACCCGCGTCTCGGTCATGAGCTGCTGGGCCGCGACCTTCAGGCTGGTCGGCACCAGCAGGATGGCCGGCGACAGCAGGACCGGCTTGCCGGTGACGTCGGTCTGGTCGAGGAACTTCTGCTCGGCCGCAGTCAACGCCCCGATCGACAGCGCCGTGTCAGCGCCGCTCAAGTAGTTGTTATGATTCGCGCCGAAGAAGTCGCTGGGGTTGGACAGCAGCAGCTCGAAGACCGCCTCTTCGCGCTTCAGGGCCGACATCCGCCCGATGATCCGGGGAATCTGGAGGAACGCCCCGAGGTCGTCGTTGATGATCATCTGCCGCGTCAGGGCGATCATCCGGCCGTAGGTCTCGACGCGGTTCCTGTACGCCTCCTCGGTCAGCGTGGCGTGCTGGAGCTCGCCGGCCGGGCCGACCTTCTCGAACACGCCGTTGCCGGTCATGCGGTAGCGGGTGACCTCCTTGAAGTCGTTGACGTCGGTCTCGGAGCAGATCTGCGTCGCGACGCTCTCGACCGCCTCGTAGGCCGCCAGCATGGCCTTGTTGGCCACGTTCGAGAGGATGCCGGACAGTGAGAGGGTCGAGAAGCCGTACGCGGCCTGGATCAGCCGCTGCTCGGCGGCGAACGCGGCCCGGATGGTGTCGTCGTCGAAGCCGCTGACGCCAACGTGCCCGCCGGCGGCGTGAATGATCTCCCGGAAGACCGTGTGCAGCCCGGCCCGCTTCAGGTCGCGCGACAGCGCCGCGTCCATCGTGCGGGCGTCGTACCACTTCGCGACGCGGTCTTCCGGCGCGACGTTGTAGTTCAGTAGCAGCGCCGCTTCGAGGGCCTTGCCGGTCGGCGGCTCGCTGCCGCGACGGATGCCCGTGACCGTGGGGCGCTCGGCGCGGAGCTTCTCCAACTCGGTGCGTTCCTCGGTCCAGCCTTCCGCAATCGCCTGCTCCTCGATCTGCGGAAACCGGCCCCCACAGATGCGACGGATGGCAGCAATTCGCTTCGTCTCGGCCGCGGCCCGGGCCCGCAGCTCGGACACGATATCACCGCCGTCGGTCGGCTTACCGGTGTCGCCGGCGTCGCTGCTCGGGTCACCCTGCGTGCCGGGGCGTTTCTGCTCCGCGCCGTACATGACCAGAAGGCTCGCCCGCTGCGACTCACTCAGGGCGGCGGCGACGAAGCCCTTGGCTTCCAGCCACTTCTCGAAATCCATGAGATCCTCCGTGATGTCCGCGGCCGTCGCCGCGACCTGGGCGCTGGTGTCCTCGTCGGCCCCGAGCGCCACGAAACTGATCTCGCCGAGCGTCGCCTTCCTGACGATGTGGACCGGTCCCTCAAACTCGCGCCCGTTGGCTGCCGCCTTGCGGCCCTGGGGCACGAGCTCCACCCGCTCGGCGAGAGCGCCCAGCGAAGCTTGCCAGGGAAAGCCGTTCCGGCTGCTCTCCACGATCTCCCGCGCCACCGGCCCCGCCCCGGAAATGACGCCCGTGACCAGCAGGTGCGAGCCCTGCACGGCGACCGAATCGGTATGCCCCACGATCAGGCTGCGGTTGTGGTCCTTCAGGATCGGCCGGCTGCGGGCGCTGATCTGGAGCCCGGCGAGGTCCACCACGACCGGGTGCGGCCAGCCGGCCAGCGCCATCGCACCGCCGGTGTACGCGACCATGCTGAAGCGCCGCAGCGGCGTAGCCTCGGTGCCGGCGGCGGCCTCGACATTGACCCACTCGCTTACCGGAGCGCAGAGTTGCAGCGCGCGTCGCGCCTCACTCGTCTTCATCGTCGCCGGCCTCCTTGCCGATGGGCTGAAGCTGTTGCGGCGTCAGCCCGAGTTCCGCCATCAGCGCCGCTTCCTTGGCGCGCTGCCGCAACTCCGATTCCCAGTCGCGCCCGACGCGGGCATACTACGACGCCAGCGTGGTCGTGTGGCTCGCCAGGCGCGTAGCCTGCGCCGTCGCTTCCTTGGCCGGGTCCACGTGCTCCTGCCCGTCCCAGAACCATTGATGGGGGAACTCGGCGTCGCGCAGGCGGGCCGGCTGGGGCAGCAGGCCTTCGACCAGCACGGCCTCGCCGATCCAGGCCCGCAGGATGCGATCCAGCACCACGTCGGCGATGTGCTCCTGCTCGACGCGGATGCTCTTGAAGTAGGTCTGGTGGTCCATCCGCCCCGAGGCGTAGTTGTAGGCCGAGCTGTTGGCCGCCGCGACGTTGAACGGCATGTTCAGGCAGCGGGCGATCTCGTTGAGGATCTCCTTCTTGAACTCGCCGTAAGTGGTGGAGGGCTGCTCGGCCTGGACCTGCGACATCTTCCAGCCGCCGGGCATGGTCAGCAGCGAGCGGGCCTCCAGCTCGATCGCGTCCATCGGCTCGACGCTTTCGGCCTGGCCGTCCGGGGGCGCGTCGGTGTAGAGGATGCCGGCGAAGATGTTGGGGAGGGCCACGCGAACGCCGCCGACCATCGCGGCATTCCAAGCGGTCTTCGGCAGCCTCGGATACGAGCCCTGCGAGACGGGCGAACTGGCGGAAGACTGCGATAAGATGGCGTTCTACGCGAAGGAACGCGAACTCACCCGCGCGGCCCGCCAGCTCGCGATCGGTCGTTAAACCAGGAAACTGGGCTGCAACATCGACCGCGGGCACACCCTTCGCGGCCTGGAAGGGTCGATCTACGGCCAGGTTGTTCTCTTCCTCAGTCGTCGCACGGCTGGCACCGACCCATAGAAGCTCGTCTCACATGAGGGAGTAAACGATGCCTCCCCAGAATCTGAGCATCTCCCCGCGTTAGTAGTACACAACCGCGCCAAGCACGGCTGCCGCCGCTAGGAGGACGAACCATAACAGCAGCCCGTAACGGATGCGCTTCCGTAGCAGATGCAACAGGCGCTCGTGTTCTGTCTGCACCCCTGCGATGCGCTGACACTCACTCGTCGTCTGCTCAGCGATTGCCTTGGTTGCAGAACCAATCTCAGCCTGGAAGCGAGCCACGAGTTCGTCGTGCTTGCGGGCCTCGGCGGCACGCCCGTCTTCCACGTCGCGCCGCAACGCTGCTGCGAATTCCGCTTGAGTCTCGATTAATTTGTCCACCTTTCCGTCGAGGCGATCGAACAGCGGTGAGTGACTTTCCAATGCGGCCTTGGCGCGGTCGTAAGCCTCTCTCACAGCGCGGAGCGCCATTTCGTGTTGCTCGCAGAAGCTCGCGAAGCGACGTTCTTGTTCAGCACTCCAAGTCTTAAGTTGGCGCTGCAACTCGGCTTCGGAAGTCGTGAATCGTTGCTGAAACTCGGAAAACCGTCGGTCTTGCGCGTTCCTGAGGGCGGCGAACTGCTTCTCCATCTCGGCCCTGGCGGTAGTCACCTGTCCTGTCAGGCCTTGCACTTCGCCTTCCGCATCGTCAACGAGCTTCTTGAGCCGGGATTCGACCTTTACTCCCGTTGAAAACACATCCGCGAGCGTGGCCCCGCTCTCCTTGCGGAAGTCCTCGAGTTGTTTCGTGGTAGTGTCCAGCAAGTCTTGCGCGCGGCCCGCTCGTTTCTCGGCCTCATGGAGGTGCGCATTCGCGTCGTCAAGCGTCTTGGCCAACGTATCGCGCATGCTCTTCAGCTTGACCACTAGCTCGGCGAGCTGACGATGGTCGTCGGTCATTTGCTGAAGGCGACGCCGGGCCTCTTCGATCTCCAATATGCTTTTGGTCGCCATATCTGACCTCACGTAGAGAACTCGTCCACGGCAGAACGGACCGCCGCGGCCGCCTGAGCGCATTTGCGTGCGTGTATGGCCAGGAGCGCGACAGCTAGATTCTCCTGCTCCCAGGCGTCCAGTCCGGCGGCGTCCGCGTCGGCGGCGAGCTGCGACAGCCCCTGGCTGGAGTCGAAAGCGCTTCCCACTACTGCGAAAGCGCGAATTGCGTCGGCCGGGGCATGCTCGCGATAGCGTTCGTAACCATGCCTGGCGAGCGTCCCGTCACGTAGCTCTGCGTTTGCGACGCGCGCAAAGTTCCGAAAATAGCGGTGCATGTCCGGCCGTCCCTTTGCCGCAAATGCCTCAGCAGCAATCAGATTGGCCGTCGGATTGTCCGGGTCCGACTCGACATGCGTGGTCGCCTGGTGCTGCAAACCCTCAATGACACCGCGCGCGATCGCTTCTTGAACGACCTGAGCTGCGTCCGCGAGGTCCTGCGTCATGAACACCTCATCCGTCTTTGCGAAAAGATCTCGGAATTGGAGACCATCTGGCGCGACCCGAGCGCGGGCGAGTTTGAAACGCACGTCGGGAACGCAGACCTTGCTGTCGCAGAATTCGCAGCGGTACGAGTCGTCGCCATGAGCCTGCGCCGTCATGCCGCCCACCAAGGCCTTGCGTCGGCAGTCTTTCTCGCTTCTGACGTACCGAAGGAGCTTCGCGAACGATTCCATCCGCATCTTGATCACGTGTGCGCGGATGGCGGAGAAGAGTCGCCGCACGGCACGCTCGACATCCGTGTGCTCCGGTGCGTCCTGCTCATCCCCAGCGAACTCGACGTTGAGTCGAACGCCGCCCGTTGATGCGTCACCGCCGTCCTGCTCGGTCGCGTCACGGTTGAGGATCTGGATCTCGCCGAGGCATCGCTTAAGGCGGTTCCGCATCGAACCAAGCGTAACGTCTTCCCGCAGGCTTACGTGAAACCGCACGTCGAATGCTGCCGAGCCCCGTGCGGATCGCGGAACATATTCCAGTGTGTAACGCCGTACCAAGCCCAGTTGCTGAAGGCGAAACAGGTAATTGTGCGTTCGCTGTAAGTGTTTGTCCGCGTTGATGCCGCCGCCACGGACGTACCACGTCACTTGTCCATGCTCGCTTGACGTGCGACCGGACAGTTGCTCCCAGAACTCAGCACAGCCCGCCGCGAATGTGTCGGGCTTATGATACTGATCGAGAAGCATCATCAACTGCCGCGAGAGATCACAGGGCTCTGGAAGGCCGACCTCTTCCGGACAGCGCCGCTGCGTGCGGTATTTGCCAAACAAACATGGCGGAAGGATCTCCTGCTCCTCGGCATTCTCAAACGCAGTGTAGGTGATCGGCCGATCAATGAACCTTTCCAGGCACGCCGCATGTGGCAGCCTTACAACAAGTGCGCAATGTGCCTGCGTATCGTCGCGACCGGCGCGACCGATCTCCTGGTAGTACGACTCGAGACTGGCCGGAAGGCCGTAATGCACGGCGAACCGCAGGCCGCGGTGATCAATCCCCATCCCATACGCTTTGGTCGTAACCAAGAGCGGGAAGTCGTTCTTCTTAAAGTGATACTGCGCGGCGGCAAGCTGGCGATTCCAGTCCTCATGGTATAGCGGCACTGTAAAGCGGTGCCCACAGGAGCACTCCAACACCTTGTCTTCATCACTGTAAGCCCTTGGGACATTGCGAATCGTATAGTGCGTGCGCCCCCGGCGCTGGCACTCGGGACAAAAATCGGGCGATTCAGCAGCGTACAAACGAACGGCGTGGTCATCGAGAAGCTCCTGTGCCAGCAGGTAGTCCCGCACTGCGCCCACGCTGTCGTACCACGAGGTCTGCCCGTGTGAGTTCTTGTACATGCAAAAAATCACGCCGGCGCCCCGGCCGCGCCACTGCCCGTTAGCGAATTCATCCCATCTGAATGCGTGATTTTTATGCAGTGCGCGCGGGAGGGTGCGCAGCAGGATCGTACGAAGGAGCTTCTGTCGATCCGTCGGGTATTCGTAACCGTCAACGAGATGCACGGACAGAGACAGCTCGGTGCGGTCTACGTTGGCCTCGGCGACGACGTCGCCGCCGGTTCGGACGTCCTCGCACGTCAATCCGAGGATCGCGCAGACGTCGCGCTGCACCGGCGGTGATGCCGTAGCGGTAAGGGCCACGATCGGACAATCCAGACCCTCCTGCCGCTCGCGCACAGCGCGCATGAAGTAGGGAATTTCCATGTAGGACAGACGGAAATCATGGCCCCACTCAGAAACACAATGAGCCTCGTCTATGGCCACAAAGCTCACATGCGCGTCTGCGGCAGCCTGCGCGAGCCGAGTGGCAAACTTGATTTCCTGGAGGCGCTCAGGCGAGACGTAGAGTAGGCGGACTGAACCCGCGATGAAATCAGTGATTGCCTGTTCCTTGACATCGCCGCGCTGATCATATCGTATCGAGCGCACACAGTTCCACCCACGCCCTAGACGTAGGTCGTCAACCTGATCGCGCATGAGGGCACGGAGCGGAGATATCACGAGCGCGCCGCCGGGGAGCAACAATGCGGCAAGCTGAAAGATGAGCGACTTTCCTCGACCAGTGGGCATGATTCCAAAGGCATCCTGCCCAGACAGAACGCGGCAGAGCAGCTCATACTGCCGCTCTTGTGTCTTGGGTCGCTCTTCATCGAAATGATGGTAGATCGAAGGGACGCGAAGAAAGCGTCGCGCGAATGAATCGAGCAGTTGTTTGCCCAAGTTGGCGGGGCGGAGCGTGTTTCGCCTGCCGGGCCGCGGCAGCGTGAGGGCACTGAGCCGCGCTTTTAACACCCCCATGGTCAGCGACTCGCGTCCGAGTACGTCGGGCTTCTCGCCCTCCGGGACAAGTGGAATACGACCTTCCCGTCGGAGATCGATGATCAGGTCGACATCGCTCGAGTAGCCGCCGGGGTCTTCTGACTCGTGCGAGATCTCGATGGCCGGCGATGCGGACTGATCAGGTCCGTGCGCGGAGGCACGATGAAAACGCTCCACGAGCGGCCGAATTGCTGCGCCGTACGGCGGATGACGAAGCACGCACCTAGGCCAAGCTATAGAGACGTCATAGAGCAGTTGAAGCCGACCGACAAGGAGTGCCAGATCATGCAGCGCAGCCTCGGCCAGACCGGGCGGCGCGCCGCGCTCGCGGATGCGGAACACCTCCTGTCCGATCGAACGCCGCAGCGCGAGCAGTAGAGCCACTTGCATGGGCCTGAACCACGTAGCGTACTCATCCGCCAGCACCACAGCATCCAGTGCCGTCGAACCAAGCGCCGCTACTCCAGGTGACTCGAACAAGATCGGCTGCTGCGGCTCGATCGCCGGTAGGTTTTGCTTCAGTTCCGTGATAACGCCTTCGGGTTCCCGAAGAACGCGACGAGCTGGGTAACGGAGCACGCGGTATCCGAGGGCCTGAAGCTGGTTTTGCCGTCGCAGATCTGCCTCGAATCGCTCGCACCCAATGCGGGCGGGGTCGTGGTACTCCCGACCGTCGACTTCGAGCACGACATCGCCCGCCGTGGTTTTAATCAGAAAGTCCACGACGTACGGATAGTCCGGGAGTTCTTTCCCGGGGAGCACCCGGTGAAGCACCGCATGCCCGAAAGCCGGAACGAGTACGTTGACAACGAGCGCGCGTTCAGCGAAATGTGGGTCCGGGTTGTCCTCGGCCGTGTCGTACAGGCCGTGCTCGCGCATCCAATCGTCGACTTTAGCCGATCCGAATCCGTCAACTGCTGCCGCGCGGGCCCGCTTCAGTCGCTCGACGTAAGTCGTCGAGATCTGATAGTCGATGATGTACGACGGCCCGGCGTAGTAGGTGCCGGCGTTCCTCAACTCGGGGCTGGCGTTCCGATACGACGGCGGATTCTTCTTAAAACGATCCTCGGGAGCCTTGGCGAAGAGTGCCCGCTCGTTCGCGTAAAGCCAGTCCAGCACGGCGTACTCGACGGCATACGGGAGCTGCCGAAACGCCGTTTCGACTCGCTGCTCGGCAGGAAGTTCCTCATCTTCGTCGTGGCGGACGAGGGGCGGATCGAGGGCGCGCGCCAGCACGTCCAGGAACTCCCGCTCTGTGTCCGTCAGTTCGCGCATACGCTCGCACCCACGCAGCACTCCTGTGACTATGATGGCGTCGATGTCACGCCATTTTACCGCACCCGGAACGGCTCCCAAAGAGCTGCGTGCACGATAGGTGCGGATTAATCGCCGTGTGGTGCGAGCTCAATCCAATTGTAATCTGTCTAGCGGGTTGGCTTTCTTGTCAAACGGTCTCCTCAACTTAGCGGACGTCATCTGCCCATGCAGGAAGTCACGGCGGAGCCGTTGGACCGGACCTCGTGTTGCCCGCGTTGTGCCGTGCTGGAGCAGCAGCTCGCCGCGTCGGCGGCCTGCATCGCAATACTCGATGTTCACGTCGCCGAACTGCGGATCCGCGTCGCCCATCTCGATCGGCTGCTGGAACAAGCCACCTGCGGCGCCAAACGGCAGGCGGCGCCCTTCTCCAAGAAGTCGCATCAGCTCGACCCCAGGCCGCTGGGACGCCGGCCGGGCCGCCCGCCGCGCCGGAGCCCGGCAGTTACCATATCTGGAACGAACTTCAGCCAACGGCGCGCTCTTAGGTGGTCATCCGCTGCCCGCAGTGCCGGCAGCGGCGCGACGTTCTGACTGCGCCAGGTTTCGGTGTTCTTGCGGGCCAGGTCCGCGGCCCGCGCGTCGGTCGCGGGCTTTTCCGGCCGCTCCACCTCGCGGATGAGCCAGCGCAGGTAGTCCAGCAGGCGGATGTGCCGGCCGTCGTGCCAGCGTCGCCCGGCGCGGTTCATCTGCCGGTCGAGACGCGACCGCGTGAGCGACTCGCCCAGCGCCGTCGAGTTGAAAAGCTGGACGAGCTCGTTGCGGCTCAGCTTGTTCGGATCAAGCGCCATTGTGCGGCCGCTTCTGTTCCTGCTGGTTGAGCCACGCCCCGTAGACGATCAGGTCGATCCGCTTGTCCACCAGCGGCAGGCCGCGGCGGAGGTGCGCGCGAATGGTCTGCGGCGCGACCTTCAGCAGCTTCGCCGCGGCGGCGACCGTCAGGGCGCGGATGTCGAGCGGGTCAGTTATCGGAGTCGGCATATCGAATCCCGTCCTCCGGCTCCTTGACGGCCGGATACACGCGGGATACACTACGTTGAACCTGCGAAGGAGTGCCCCGGTGATCAAGACGCTCATCAAGCACGGCAACAGCTACGCCCTGGTGATCGACCGGACGATCCTGGAGCTGCTGCGGGTCACGCCCGACACGCCGCTCGAACTGACCACCAACGGCGACACGCTGCTGGTGGCCCCCGTACGTGACCCCAAGCGCCAACGCCGGCTCCGCGAGGCGCTGGACAAGATCAACCGCCGGTACGGCGACGATCTCAAACGCCTGGCGGAGTGACCGGCGGTGGACTTCCTCGACGTCGCGGACATCCTGACGCTGCACGCCAACCAGGTCGAGCTGTACGGCGGGGAGCCCGGCGTTTGCGACCTCGGCCTGCTGGAGTCGGCCGTCGCCCAGCCGCGGGCCACCTTCGACGGCCAGTTCCTGCACGCCGACATCTTCGAGATGGCCGCGGCGTACCTCTTCCATATCGTCCAGAACCATCCCTTCATCGACGGCAACAAACGCACCGGACTGGTGGCCGCCCTCGCGTTCCTGGACCTCAACGGCATCGAGATTGAAGCACCCAAGGGCAGCCTCTACGATCTGACCATGGCGGTCGCGACCGGACAGGCCGGCAAGCCGGACATCGCCGAGTTCTTCCGTAGCCGGGCGCATTAGCCCGCACTCCCAACTTCGACCGCGCTCTCCGCGGCCGGCCACAGCGCGCCGGCCCGCTGCCGCGCCGCGGCATCGATGGCCCGCAGCTTGTCGTTCGGGATGTAGGACGCGAGGTACCGCGTCGGCAGCGTGTCCCACGTGTAGCCGGCGAACAGCCGGGCGACATCGACGTGCCGCTCCAGGATGGCCGTCTTGTGCGCCATGCTGGCGTTGCGGAATTTGGACGAGCCGGCCAGCCGGGCAATGGTCTCGGAGTCGTCCTCCACGCCGCGCAAGACGAGCGCGTCGAGGATGACCGTCGGCAGGCTTTCCGTGCCGCGCGACTCGGCCGCCCAGAACCGATTCCCGCGGTAGAAGATGCCCTTGTACTCCCGGTGCTTGCCCTGGCTGAGCACCTTCGTGATCCGGCCGCGGTAGTTGGTGTAGCTCATGGGCCAGCACGCGCACGGCGTCGCCGGCATCGGCCGAAACGGCGTCGAATGGACCTCGATGCCCCATTGCGGGTCGATCTTCGTCCAGCCTTCGTCCGCCGCCGCGAGGTCTTCGAGGAACTCGAACCAGTCGGCCTCCGTCTCCGTCGGGTAGCCGACGATGTTGTAGACCTTCATATGGTTCGGCGCGACCTTGGCCGCGGCCAGCCCGCGGAAGAAACCGCGGAGCATGTCGCGGGTGATCGGCTTGCCGACCATCCGCCGCAGCCGCTCGGAGAAGCCGTCCAGGCCGACGATACGCAGCTTCGGCAGGCCCCAGGTCTCCGGGCGGGCGAGGTCCAGCTCGAAGATCGTCTTCTCGGCCGATCCGCCCCAGAGCACGTCGCCGGCGCCGGCCTCGTTCTGGAGCCCGCCGACGTGCCGCCGGTGCCAGGTGTAGGCGCAGAACAGGCACTTTCGCTGGCAGCCGTAGGCGGTTTCGCGCCAGGTCTTCCCGTTGGCCAGCGGCACCGGATACGGATACAGCGCCGTCCCGGCGTCGATGTAGTAGGTGTTGCCAACGTTGAAGTCGGCCGCGTAGATGACCGACGGGTGTTCGAGCTTCTCGCCGGCGAGCGCGGCGCGAACCAGCGGAACGACGTACTCCTCCGACCGGCCCAGACAGAACACGTCGCACCAGCGCAGAAACGGCCGCACGTTGAGCAGCCCCGCGCCGCCGGCGATGACCGTCGGCCGCACGTGGGCCGGCCAGCGGAGCCGCTCGCCGACGAACGGGTACCAGTCGCAGCCCGACGTGATCGAGACCAGCACGACCTTGTAGCGCCCGACCGTCGCGGACGAGCAGTAGTCCACTTCGACGCCCGCCTGCCGCAGCGCGTGGCAGACCATCTCCAGGCCCGGCCAGGCGCGGACGTTGTAGCTCTCGACCGCGTAGGCCGGTTTCGCGTAGCGGGACTGAACGTACACGGCCACTGCGGCGCTCATGGGTCTCACTCCACCGGGAACTCGTGGCCGCACTTGGGGCAGCGGACGGTATCGGCGGCGTCCGCGTCGGCATCGCCGTCTTCGAGGTCGGTATCGAACTCGCGGAGGTACTCGGCGAGCTCCTTGTCGGAGAAGCCGGCCAGCTTCAGGTCGAAGCCCTCGTCGCGCAGCTCGCCGAGCTCGATGGGCAGCAGGTCCACGTCCCACTCGGCGTTTTCCGCGGTCCGGTTGTCGGCCAGGCGGTAGGCCCGGGCCTGCTGGGGCGTGAGGTCCGCGGCGACGTGGACGGGGACCGTCTTCAGGCCGAGCTTGAGCGCCGCCTTGTAGCGTGTGTGCCCGACGACGATGACGCCGTCGCCGTCCACCACGATCGGCTGGCGGAATCCGAACTCGCGGATGGATTCCGCGACGGCCTGGACCGCCTTGTCGTTGCGTCGCGGGTTCTTCTCATAGGGTCGGACGCGGTCGATGTCCCACTGCTCGATCTTCACGGCTTGCACCTCCTGGTTCAACTACGGCGGCTTGATCGTGGGCCTAGCAGGAGTAAGCTGGCATCCGACCGATCGCCCGGAACGAACCAATGCGAGAACCGATCTCGAAGAAGAAGCTCCTGGGTCTGATCCAGCAGTTCACAGCCGTCGATGCCGTTGGTACCAGCGCCGTCCGCGGGCAACCGCGGGGAACAAAGGCGGCGATTCACGACTACCTCGGGAAACTCCGGCTCAGCGGTATACCCAAGAACTCGCGTTCGGCGTTCAAGGCTTGGCTTGACCGTCACACCAAGCGCATCCAGCAAAAGCTTCCGAATCCGAATGCCCCTTGGGGTGTTTCCCGGAAAACCCTGAACCTCTTTCTCCGGGCCTGCTTCTACAACCATTACCTCCGCCGCGCCTATGGGCTTGCCAAGATCGGGCAATGGTTGGAGGTCCCACTCGATGGCATCGTGGCGAGGGAACTGAAGCGAGACGCGGGCAGAGGCAAGTTGCCACGATGGGCCGGACTTGAGCATCTGGAGCAGCGGGACAGCGAGAAGTTTCAGGAGCACGCCCGCAAATACGCAGCAGCCTGCGATCTCCCCGTCACGGTTTTGCTCGACAATTACCTGTGGCTTCATGGGCGCCTCAGATGACATCCGCCCCCTGTGCGCGCGCCGTCGAACGAAACAAACCTGCTCCGGTGCCGTTCTCGCGGCGGTTCTTGTCCGATGGACCATTGGAAGGACCCGCCAATGCCTGATAGGGTGCAGTCTTGTGCCAGAGCCGGTCCGGCAGTACACTGTGAATCCGTTCCTGTTGGCGGCTTGTGTAACGAGGAGAGCCATGACCGACTTCGTGAAAGCTGAGAAGTTCTGGCTGCGGGACCATCCAACGCTCAACGAGAAGTGGGTGCAGGAACAGATTGCCGCCGATCCTTCCATACTTGGCCTGGGCGACTTGGTCCTGAGAGATCGAGAACGGCCCCAGCCACATGCTGGTCGGCTGGACCTTCTGCTGCAAGACCCTGAATCGAATCGCCGCTACGAGGTCGAGGTGCAGCTCGGCAAGACCGACGAAAGCCACATCATCCGCACGCTGGAGTACTGGGACATCGAGAGGAAGCGGTATCCGCAATATGACCACTGCGCCGTCATCGTGGCCGAGGACATCACGGCGCGCTTCCTGAATGTCATCAGCCTGTTCAACGGCACCATCCCGATCATCGCGATTCAGATGAATGCGCTGCGCGTCGGGCACCCAACCACACTGGTCTTCACGACTGTCTTGAACGAACTGTCCCTGGGCCCGGTGGATGAGGACGAAGAACAGGAGCCGACAGACCGCTCGTACTGGGAAGAGCGGGGTACGAAAGCCACTGTTGCCATTGCTGACGACCTTCTCAAGATCATCAAGACCTTCGATCCCGCCTTGGAGCTGAAGTACAACAAGTTCTACATCGGGTTGGCCAAGGATGGGCAGCCCAACAACTTCGCGATCTTCCGCGCCAAGAAGAACTACCTTAGACTCGAAATCCGCCTTGACCAGTCGGATGAGGCCCGGGAGCAACTGGAGAAGGCCGGTCTCGACTTGATGGACTACGATGCCAGGTGGGGGAGATTCCGCATTCGGCTGACGAAGCAGGAAGTTGAACGTAACAAGGACCTGCTGAGGGGCCTGCTGGAAAAGGCGTACCACGGCAGCCGCAGCTAATAAGCTCCTGCTCATTCTGTGGCCTCTCCTCTGCGACGCGGCCAGGCCCATACGTCCTGGCTGATCTGCGGGCCGTGGTACTCGGCGCAGCAGTGCCACTCGTCGGGTTGCGGCCGGCACACGCACGGCAGCGGGCAGGCCAGCGAGCTTCCCGCGGGCGCTCTGGACCGCCCACAGTCCGCACAGCGGCAGTGCTTCAGCAGCGTCACGTCAGCAGGCAGCGGGAAGTTAGGTCGGTAGGTCTGCGAGGTATTTTCCCCAATCGCTACTGTACGGGCGCGCGCGTGCGCACGCGCGCCCGCGCAGGTGTGAAGCAGTGAAAAAGCTCGCAGACCTATCAAACCGTGACGCAACCTGCTGCCGTTCAAAACACTTACGTTCAGATAGGTCGCAGGATAGGTCGCGATAGGTCGGGTAGGTGGGCAGCTTGCCAAGCCGCGGCCAGCCGTATCCGCTTCGCCCGGAAGCACTGCCGCAGTCAGTTTGCCGATTAGATTCTCGATTCCCATGGGTCTTACCCCCTGCTTTCGATGGGTTGCAGAAGATAGGTCGCGTGGGTCGCGGAGCCCGCACGACGGATAAACCACTGCCGAACGGGGCGGTCCACATGGCGGCCGAGCATCCGACCGAAGGCCGCGCCCACCGCCTGGGGTGTCGCTCTAGCCATAATGTCGTTGAAGAACTCCTGTTGCCGGGCGAGGTCAAGCAACTCCCTCGGCGTACGTTCTGTTGCTCCAAACGCCTCGTGCCAGGCCTCGACAAACGCCGCCATCTCTTCACCTCTCGCGTCGGCCCGGCGCCGCCATTCCCCCTCGTTCGTCCGCCACGCCCGCAGGCCGTTGACTTGCAGGATGCCGCCCACGACCTCCGACCAGCTCTCGAAGCCGCCGAGCCGGTCGCTGCACGTCGGCCGGCCCGCCGCGAGCCAGTTCTCCACCAGCCCGAGCAGGCACTCCAACACCGTCCGCCGCTGCCGGCGCACGTAGGCCCGGATGTCCGGGTGCCGGAAGTCGGTGCGGGCCTCCGGGTGGGCCGAGGTCGGCTCGATCAGGATCGGCACGATCCGCTTGGCGATCTCGCCCGACGCCTGCACGTTGTTGCCCGTCCCCACGATGGTCAGGTGGTTCGGCAGCGACACGTTCCGCGAGTAGCCCAGCAGCCGCCCCAGGAAGCGCTGCGTCGTCAGCAGGCTCGCCAGCGCCGGCGAGTCGATGTAGGACGGCAGGTTGTCCAGGTGCATCAACGTCTCGCCCTGGAGCAGCATCGCCAGGATCCGCTTCTCGCGTTCCTCCTCGCGGTCGGTGATCTGCATCGACGGCGTGTCGCGGCCGGTGACGATGCCGCCGAAGACCTCGTTGACCAGCTTGCTCTTGCCGGTCCGCTCCAGGGGTGCGTTGAGCAGGTGCATCGGCCGGTTGCCGTCCAGGGCCGGGGCGATCAGCGGCGTCAGCAGCAGGCCGAAGAAGTTCTGCCGGTCCGCTTCGCCTTTGAACGGGAAGTCCACGACGAGGTCGTGCAACACGTTGTGGATGACCTCGCAGTCGGTCTCCGGGCGCAGGTCGCGGAGCTCGTCCGGTTCGTCGTAGAACAGGCCGTCGTGCCAGCCCGGCTGCACAAGCTCGAAGCCCGGCCCGTAGACCGGGTAGGACACCATCAGCGACAGCTCGCGGACGCCGGCCGCGCCGGTCGCATGGGCGACGACGAGGCCCGCGGCGTCCTTGTGGCAGGCCTGATAGAGCAGCAGTTGTTCCTTCGTCTGGCGGTGCGTGACCCACTTGCCGAGCTTGACGTGGCCGTCCACGACGATCCGCATCCGGTCGGCCGACAACTCGACCCACTTCCGCCGGCCGGGCGTGCCGATGATCTCGCCGGGGATGAAATCGCGCCGGTAGATCGCGTCGTCCGGCAGCCGCGACAGCACATCCGCGGCGAAGTCCGCGCTGGATTGCTCGATCAGCTCGTCCTGGTCGGTCTTGTGCGGGCCGGGCAGCAGGATGTACTCGTCGGCGTCGAAGTCGCTCTCGCCCTCGCCCCGCGGTCGGGGCCGCAGCTCGACCCGCCGCGGCTGGGCCATGCCCGAATCCAAGCCTGAGCGGAGCGTGGCGTCGATTTCCTTCGGTTCCAGCCCGATCGACTCGGCCGCGGCGCGGAGGGCCGCTTCCACTCCGGCGCGGTCCAGGTAGCCGCCGCCGACCAGCCGCCCCAGGCTGAACGCCGCCCGGTTGAGCGTTTCGTTGCGGGTGCCGTCGGCGGCGCTGCACAGCGCGTGCAGTTCGAGTTGCAGCGCTCGCTGGGCATAGCGGGCAGCTTTGGCATCGGCGCGGGCCGCTTTCGCGGCGGGCGGATCAGGAGCCGGTCGGGACGGCGTTTCGAGCGCCGCGGGCGACGGCGGGCCCGCCGCGGCCGGTTCGGCGCGGTCCGGCGACTCCAGCAGCTCCACGATGTGCGCCGGCAGTTCGACGATTTCCACGTTCCACGGTTCGCGGCCTGCCGCCCACGTGTACGTCGCGCCGGTGTCGGGATGCACGGAGCCGGGAAAGACCACCTGCCCGCGGTCGGCCTTCACGTCGATGTGCGGCCCCAGCTTCTTCGACGAGTTCTTCAAGGGTCGGTCGTGGCGGAAGTAGAGGTGGAACGCGCCTTCGCGCCCGGTCAGCGCCGTCGCGGTGCCCGGCAGATCGAGCGGTTCGATGTCCGCGCCCGGGTCCACGTCGATAACGACGATGCCGCTGGCCCGGCCCGTGCGCAGGCCGACGTTGCCCCGCGCCGCCCATTCCAGCGCCTGCTCCAGCGACTCCCGCGGCGCCGACTGCCAGCCCTTCAGGACCGGCCGCTTGCCGTCCAGCGGCGTGAACGACCAGCCCAGGCCGTAGCCGTAGCGGACGTTCGCCACCAGCGGGCTATCAGAGCCGGACGCCGGCGGCGACGAGCCGCTGCCGCACGTCTTCGACGGACCTTGCGAGGATGTAGACACCGTGGAACCTTTCGATCATCTCCTGGAACCGCCGCTGCGCAGGCGACTGCCGGCCGGCCGCGGCCTTGACCTCGATCTCCACGCGCCGCCCGTCGGGCAGGATGCCGGTGAGGTCGCCTTGTCCGGGTATACCGAACCGCACCACGCGCCGGCCCAGCCGGGCGACGCCGACGTTCGCCCGCCACAGGCGCAGCACGGGCAGCGTGCCGAACGCGCGGAGGATCGCGTTCTGGAGCTCCTTCTCCGTCACGCCACCTCCCTCCGCGGCCAATGCCCGAACGCCTCGCGGAAGCGGTACGCCGCCCAGCCGGGCTTGTAGCCCTTGACCGCAGCGATGCGCAGGAACTCGCGATAGACCTCGGCCTTCTGCTCCGGCGTGGCGCTGGCCGGGTTGACCAGCTCGCCGTCCGCGACGATCGGCGCGACGCCGAAGCGGTCGAAGAAGCGGTAGTAGCTCCAGCCCGGCTTGTAGCCGGCAGCCTCGCGCTGCGCTTCGATCTGGACCCACACCTGCCGCCGGTACTCGAACGCGGAGTCGTCGAACTCGGCGAGCTCGCCTTCGCCGTGGATTGCCGGCCGGTGGCGCCGCCCTGCGGCGGTCGCCTCCGGCGCCCAGCCGCACTCGGGACAGCACGGCGCGCCGGTCTCGAAGAGCAGTCCGCAATGACCGCAGCGCCGCAGGCCGAGCGGCTCAGAGAAGCCGACTTTCTCATTGCTCAGCGTGTAGTCGAGCCGTCGGGTGACGAGGCCGTGCACGTGGTGATTGCCGGCATGGTCCAGGACGATCGCGCCGTCCTTGCCGTGGCAGGCCCGCATGACCCGGCCGATCATCTGGAGGTGCAGGTTCAGCGAAGCCGTCGGCCGGGCGATGATGGCGCACTCCAGCGCCGGCAAGTCCCAGCCCTCGGTGAGCACCATGCAGTTGGAGACGACTAGCGTTTCGCCGCTCGTGAGCCGCGCGAGGATCGCGTCGCGCTCGGCGCGCGGCGTGGCGCCGTCGAGGTGCTCGGCCGTCACGCCGGCCTCCCGGAACGCTTCGGTGATGGCTTCGCTGTGCGCGATGTCCACCGCAAACGCGACGGTCCGCCGGCCGGCGGCGCGCTTCTGCCACGTCTCGACAATGTCCGCGTTGAGCTCGGCGGTGTTGGTCCGCTCGGCCAGCGCCCCGAGGTTGTAGTCGCCGGCCACGACGCGCACGCCGCGCAGGTCCGGGGCCTTGGATGCCCAGACCCGCGGCTTGTGCAGCACGCCGGCAGCGCAGAGTTCGTCGGGCCAGGCCGCAACCACCAGCTCGCCGAACAGGTCGCCCAGCCCGCGCCCATCGAGCCGGAACGGCGTCGCGGTGAGGCCGATCAGTGCGGCGTCGGTGTAGTCGCTGAGGATCTTCTGATAGGTCTCGGCGGCGGCGTGGTGACATTCATCCACGACCACCAGACCGGCGGGCGGCTTGTTCCGACGCACAAGCGTTTGCACGGACGCAACCTGCACGCGTGCGTCGGGGTCGCTCTGGTAGCCGGCCATGACGATGCCGGCGCGCAGGCCGTGCGCGGCCAGCCGTTCGGCGGCCTGGTCGATGAGTTCCTTCCGGTGTGCCAGCCACAGCGTCGGCCGGCCCAGGCGCTCCACGATCTCGGTTGCGATCGTGGTCTTCCCGCTGCCGGTCGGGCTGACGAGGATCGGCCGCTGATCGAGCTTCTCGATGACGGTCTCGACCGCCCGTTCCTGGTAGTCGCGAAGTTGTTGTCGTGTGGGCGCTGCAATCATCATTCAGTCCACGAGTTGCCGTGCCGCCCGGTCCGAGCGGGAGCCGCCTTGCGGCGGCCCCCGACCCGGCCGGACAGGGGAGACCAACCCACAGGCGGGCGTCGGAATCGAACCGACCGGCGCGAGGCAGTGACCTCGCAGGCCCACCAGGGCCGACCCGCCGTCGCGTCAGAACGGGACGATCCGCGTCGGTCCCTCATCGCGCATCACCGCCCACTCGGTCGGGCTGAGTTCGTCGGGCTGCTTGCCGGGGAAGAGCTCGGCGAGGATGCGGAACCACTCGCCTTCGACTGCACGTTGGTCCCACTGCGGCCCCGAGCACGCCTTGCAGAATGCCGCCCACGCTTCAGCCATTGAACTGCTCGCCGGATCGCGCGGCGCCTCCGCGGGCGGCGGCGCCACGGGCTCAGGCTTCGGCACCGGTGCGGTCGGAGCCGCTGTCGGCTGCGCCTTCGGTTTCGCCGGCGGCAGCTTCGGCGGCGCGGCGGGCTTGGTCGGTTTCGTCGGCGCGGGCACCGGACCGGACAGTGCCCGGAGCTTCGAGCCGAGCCGATTGCCGATCGTGCGGCGCGTGGCGTCGTCCGCCTTGCTCACGCCGCCGCCGCCCGTGCTGCCGAAAGGGTTTAGGTACTGGACCCGCAGCCGGGTCCTCCCGCCGTACTCCTCGAATCCGAGCTTCACCTGCACAGCATGTTCGGACAGGTCCGTTTCCTGAAGCCAGAACGGATCGCGCCCATCCCAGCCGAGCGCCGCCTTCAGCGCGTCGATGGTGCCGGTGTTGAGTGAGCCGTCCTTCTTCTCCAGGTAGAAATAGCCCGTGATCTCCCACTTCTCGCCGGCACAGTCGGCCCATTCGCCGGACGCCTGAAGCTCCTCGTACAGCTTGAAGCGGATGATGCACGTGGCCAGCTTGTTCGGCCCGGTCTCGTCGATGCCGATCTCGACCGGGTGCGCATTGAACAGTCCTTCGCGTGTGGGCAGCATCGGTGTGGTCTCCCTACTCGGCCTCGTGGGCCAGCAACTTGTTCCAGAGGGTCGTGTCGAACTGGACCAGCTCGACCGGATCGGCGAGCGTGCGGCTCTTCGCCATGCACCAGGGCATTTCCTGCGGGTAGATCGTCCGCGTGCCGTGGCCTTGGGCTTTGCCGTTCTTGGTGGATTCCACGTCGTAGCCGACGTACAGCAGGTGATCGAGCCACTCGCGGACGCGCAGACGGATCGACGCCTTGCCGCTGCTCGGGCTCTGGAGCCGCGGCTCCCAGCGGATGTAGTCCTCGCCCTTGGGGTTCGGCACCGTCGCCGTGCAATCGTGCATGATGAGCACGACGTTTCGCCCGGCGCGGACGTGCTGATCGAGGTCGCTCAGCAGCGGCAGGAAGGTCTCGTAGTTGTGCTGGTAGCCTTTGCCGAAGCCGTAGTCTTCGATCCGCCGGATGACGACGCCGTCCTTCTCATGCCGCACGTTGCGGAGCGTCCACTCCAGCGCCAGTTCCTCGGCCTTCGTCGCCGAGTCGATGACGATGGTGCGCACCTCGTCCCAGCCGTCGCTGTGCAGCGCATCCCGAACATCCTGCCAGCCGGCGACGCCGCCCACGCGGCGGATGTCGAGTTCGCCCAGCGACGGACGCAGGATCGGCAGCGAGTCGTCGAGGTCGAGGCTGCGCTTCTGGGACTTGGCATGAGATGATCAACCACGATATACTATGTGCTGGTCTGGCAATCATGTTCGCTACTCGTCGATGCGCAAAAGCTCGCGAGGGCGGCCGGATTTCGGGTGGTAACGTAGGTGTCGGTGAGATGACCCCTTGGTCGTTCTCACCATGTTAGACCAAGGATCCTGACTCTTGGCCGGTGCTGCGTGGCCGAGTCGACATCTCAGGGCGCGACTATGTCATTGTACGACAGCTTGCTGCAGAAACTGGACGAACTCCGGAAACGAACGTCGAGATTCCGACGCGTGGCACTCCACGTCCACTCGCCGGACAGTCACGATTGGCCCCGAAACGGCGACAAGACACTGAACGACCGCACCAAGTTCTTGGGCGCGGGCGGAGAGACCGCGTTTGTCGCCGTGCTCCGGCAGCACTTCGACTTGGTGGCCATCACGGACCATATGAAGTGCTCGTACGCCAGCCGCGTTTCGAAAGCCACGCTCGGAGACGATGGATTTCGGGTGCTTCCCGGGATGGAAGTGAACATCCGGCCGGAGGCCGCGCTCTCGATTGTGCGACTGCATCTGCTGGTGATCATGCCCGAAGGCGCCACGCCGGAGCAGTTCTCCCGCTTGTTCGCAACGCTCAAGAACATCCCCGATGACGACGACCGGAAAGGACAAGAGGAGGTCACGGGGATCGCTGTTGCAGACTGGATCAAGAGGGTCCACGCTGAAGGCGGAATCTGCATTGCTGCCCACGTCGATAGCAGCCAGGGCATCCGACGCCATTTTCGGCAGACCGCCCGTGACCTGATGAAGACAGTCGCCGCCGATGGAGATGCACAACAGGAAGCGGATATCTCTGCCGAGCTGAAGGAGTTCCTGTTTCGCGCGGGTTTCGACGCGATCGAAGTCGCGAAACCTGCCGAGCAGCGGCACTACCGCTGGTACTCGGAGATCGAAGGCCGCGAAGTCGGCATCCCGGTTACGATGAAACTCGATGCCCACTGTTTTGAGGATTGTGCCACTGACGAGCGAACCACTTGGATCAAGATGACCTCCCTGAACTTGGGGAGCCTGCGCGATGCACTCCGGCTTCCCGAGACCCGGATTCGGTTCAAGAGCGACCTGCCGGTCCCGCCCAGCCCGCGTCTGCTGGGCCTGGAAATCGTCGGGGATGCGAAGTCGTTTTTCGACAAGGTCCGCGTGGCGTTCGCGGAGAATCTGAACTGCCTGATCGGCCCGCGAGGATCGGGCAAGTCCACCATCGTCGAAGCGCTTCGCTACGTCTTCGGCTACAACCGGACGCTCGATGAACTGGATACCGCCAACAGGCTCTCCGGCCGCATCCGGGACATGCAAAGGGCCAATCTCACCGGCTGTCTGCTCCGTGTCGTCTACCAGACGCAAGCCGGGGACATCCGCGTTCTGGAAGCGACCTTTGATCCGAAGGAGGACTATGCGACCAAGGTCTACGCCGCGGATGGTGAGCTCCTGAACGTCGCGGATGTCGAAGCGTGCGGCGAGTACCCGCTACGGCTTTTCGGCTGGAGCGAGATCGAGACGCTCGGGCGGGAACCCGCGCGGCAACGTGACCTCCTCGACCGCCTTGTGCCCGGTCTTGCGGCCGTGAAGGAAGAACGTGCTGAACACCGGCGGCAACTGCAAACCAATCGAACGGAGATTGAAAGGGTCATCGTCGATCTGAAGGCACACTTCAGCGAGCGGGGCGGGGCGTTGCGCCGCTACACGGAGTACAAGACCGCCTTCGAGAAGCTGAACACCCCAGAAGTGAAGAAACACTTTGCGGCACTCGATCTCGCTCAGGCGAAGCTCCGCGCGCTCCAGCTCGTGAACAAGAACGTGTCCGAGCTTCAGGCCAAACTTGCTGCGCTGGACTCCGTTTCGTTTCGCGAAGGCGTGGATGTCCTGCTGAAGGACGGCGAGCAGGCGCTCCGCGATTGGTGGCTGACCGAGGAACTGGCCAAGCTCAAGGTCGTCGATGCCGAGACAGACGTGCAGAAGCACCTGTCCGCCGCGGCCGATGTGCTGAAGAACTTCGTCCAGCTGATCGGCCAGCACATCACGCTTGCGAGCGAAGAAATCGAGTCGATCCAAGCACAACTCCGCACCGCGTTCGCTGACGACTCGTCCATGCAGCGGATCGCTGATCTCCGCACGAACGCGGAGAAGCGGCTGCGGGATGCGTCGGCCGTGCGGGATGCGTACTTGAAGACTTGGGCGGTGTTCGAAGAGAAGTGGAAGGCCCGACGTGAGATAGCAGCGCGACTGACTGCCTGCCACGAACGCATAGCAGGCATTCGCAGCCAGTACAACACGAAAACCGAGCAGAAACTCAACGAGTATTTCGCAAGCCGCATGAAGATCTCGCTCCGGTTCATCGCGGACGGGGACATGCGGCTGTTTGCCGACGCGTTGGAGAAGCAGAAGTTCGCCGCCAGCTTTGCAAAGCAGTACAAGGCACGTCGCGTGGCGGATGCGCTGGTCTCCGGCTTCAACCCCGTGTCCTTCGTGGAAGCCTTAATCGGCAGTGACGCAGGTCGCTTTGTGGGGTCGCACCCACCGGATGATTCGAGCAACCCGATCACACAAGAAGAGGCTACACGGGCGCGAGAGGCCTGGCAGCCGTGGGTGAAAGACGGTACCGCGGACGTTGACTGCTTGGTCGAGGACGGGACCCGGGTGCGGGCGCTGATGCAGCTACAAGAGGTTGAGTGGGACGATCACGAGAGCATTCTTCTTGATGACCGCCCGGTGGGCGAGCTGTCGCCCGGTCAGCGGTCCAGCGCGATGCTGCCCCTGATTGCCTTGGCCGAACAGACGCCGCTCGTCATCGATCAGCCGGAGGACAACCTCGACAATCGCCTGATCGGACAGGTGCTCACGAGTATTCTGGCAGACCTGAAGGAACGGAGCCAGATCATCGTCTGCACTCACAATCCGAACATCGTTGTTTCCGGTGATGCTGAGCAGGTCGTTGTGCTCAATGCCCTGAGCGACCGCCGAGGTGTCGTGGAGCGGCATGGTTCGATCGATGATGCCGACATCGTTCGGTCAGTGATCGACATCATGGAGGGCGGGGCGGAAGCGTTTCGTAACCGGCAGCAGCGATACGGCTTCTGAGCTCTGCACTGAGAGTCTTGGGGCGCAGAGCGCGGATGACCGTGCGCACCGCCGTTCCTGCCGGCAGATCGAAGACGCCCGAAGCTGGCTGGTGCGGGTCATTGCCCGCCGCGCCGTGGACATCCTCAAAGCCCAGGAGACCGGCCCATGAGGAAGACGACGGCGATCTACGCCCGCTACTCCTCCCACGCCCAGGACGGCGGCACCTCGATCGAAGTCCAGCTTGACGCCTGCCGCCGCGACCTCCCGCCCCGCAGCTTCCGCGAGTACGTTGACCGCGCCCGCACCGGCCGCTCGATGGCCGGCCGCGAAGCGCTGCTCCGGCTGCTCGCGGACGCCGAAGCCGGCGAGATCGAACGGCTGCTCGTGTACAAGTACGACCGGCTCGGCCGCAACCTCGCCGAGACCAGCGCGATCATCGCCCAGCTTGAGGACAGCGGCGTCGAGGTCGTCAGCGTCACCGAGGGCAAGGACGCCCTCGCCCGCGGGATGCACCTGGTCATCGGCGAGCACTACTCGCGGGTCCTGTCCGAGCGGACCAAGGACGGCCTGGTCAAGCGGTTCGAGCAGAAGGCCTGGACCGGCGGACCGCCGCCCTACGGCTACCGGATCGAGCAGACCGCCGACGGCCTGCACCGGCTGGCCATCGACGAAGCGGAAGCCGCGGTCCTGCGGTGGGTGTTCCAAGTCTACACCACCGAGTCGGTCGGCCTGAAAGTCCTCGCCCAGCGGCTCGCGAAACGCGGCGTTCCGACGCGGCGGTGCCCGACGTGGACGCACACCAGCGTGCGGCGGATTCTGACGAATGACATCTGCATCGGGCGGATCATCTACAACCGCCGGAAGTACAAGCTCAACAAGCGCACCGGCCGGCGCGTGCCGGTGTGGCGCGACGCTTCCGAACACATCGTGCAGAATGACGAACGCCTGCGGATCATCGACGACGCGACCTTCAAAGAGGCGCAGGACCGGCTCGCGTTGCACGCGCGGCCGCGCCGTGACAACGGGCAGTTACTCGCCCCGGCCTACCGGCCGTTCACCGGGATGATCTTCTGCGAAGCGTGCGGCAGCGTGTGCTATCGCCGCACGAGCCGCAGCCGCAAGGGCGAGTACCACTACTACGAGTGCGGCTGCCGCCAGCGGAACGGCCCGGAAGCCTGCCGCAACACGGGCAGCGTCCGCGAAGACCGGCTGCTGGAGCGGATCACGCGGACCTACCAGGAGGTCTTCGCCGACGCCGACTCCCTGATCGAGGACGCGATCGAAGTGGCCCGCAAGCTCACGCAGGCCAGCCGCGGCGAGCTCCAGCGCGTTCGCGCGAAGATCGGGGAACTCGACAAGAAGATCGGTTCGATGACCCGGCTCCTGGTGGACCCAGACATCGACGCCACGGCCAAACGGGCGGTATCCCGGCAGGTGGGGGAACTGGAAGCGGAGCGCGAGCGGCTCCAGCAGCGGGTGGCCGAACTCGCCGGCGACGCCAACGACCACACCGGCCGACTGGCCGCCGCCGTCCGCCAAGCCTTGGCGGAAGCTCAGGAATCGCTTGCGACGGTCGCCACGCCGACGGAGATGCGGGACTTCATCGAGCAGTACGTTGGGCCCATGGTGCTCAAACCTACGGGGGACATCGGGCGGAAGGAGCCCGACCCGGCCGAAACGCAAACGGCCCCGGCCGAAGCCGGAGCCGTGAAGCGGTACATAGCGGGGGCACGCCACGCGGTTCGCCCACGCCATCGAAAACACGGCGTTTCCCGCGAAGAAACGACTTCGGCGAACGGCGACCGGCTGATCCTCCCGTTCCGGTGGGACACGCACGGCATCACGGACGAAGGTGAGGCGCTGGTGGTCGCCGCCGGCGGTGGTCGGGAGGGCGCGAGGTGAGGCGACTCGCCGCACGGGCCGAGACCCTCTGCCGAGCGGTGGCGCCGGACCTGGCCGGCCGACCGGTGTACGTCGTGCTGGCCGCGGATCTGCCGGCGGAACTGCGTTGGCCGGACCGACTGGAGGGCCTCACGACGCGGTACCTGGACCTGATTCTGCGGCCGACGCTGGAGCCGCTCGGCCGATGGCGGGGCCGTGGGCCGGCGATGGTGGTCAATCCCCAAGCGATCGCGGCCGACCTGGCCGAGCTGGGCCGGCCCGCCCGCCGCCGCTGCTTTGCACGGACCTTCCTGGGCGACGTGCTGCACGAACTGGCGCACGTCCTCGATGCCGGACTGATCGGCGGAACCGAACCGCCGGCGAGCTTGGTCACCTTCGCCGCCCTGGCCCTCAAAACGGAACTGGACGGTGTGACCGCACCGACGAACGGCCCGAGTGCAACGATACCCTGGCGCCGTCACGAAGCCCCGTTCATCCGCATCGTGTTGCACCTTGCCCACCGCGCCCGGGCGTGCGGTGCGTGGCTGTTCGCCGAGGATGTGTTCGACGCCGTCGAGTACGGCCTGTCGCCCACGCGGCGCTACGCTGCCGCGCTCGGCGACGAGCCCGGACGGCTGGCCGGTTGCGCGTTCGCCAACATCCAGGCGACGCCGCAGCCGGGGGCATTCGCGGAATTGTGGCAGGCCGACGTGCTGCGCTGGAAGTCGCAGACGGCAGCAACAGAAGAGCTTTCGAGGACGCTCGCGGCGTGCGAGCGCCACATCCTCATCCCCCAAGGCGGTGCAGGAAGCGCCGCAAGGAGACACGGAAGTCCATGTTGACCGAGTTGTTGAGCGAACTGGAAACACGCAAGAAGAGCCGGGAGGCCGACTTCTGGGCGACGGTCCGGAAGCTGGCGGCCGGCGAGAGGGTCGCGCCCGCCGCCGTCGAGCGGCTGCTGGCCGATTGCGGCCGGACGCCGGCGGACCTGAAGGCGGCCGTGGAGCGGATGCAGCAGCGACAGCAGTGGTTCGAGGTGGTCGCCGGCGTGGGTGCCCTGGAACAGGAGCGGACCACGCTCCGCGAGCGGATCCTCGCCGAGGACCGCAAGCTGGAGGAGGCCGAGCAGGCCCACACCGACGCGACGCTGCCGCTGCACGCGCGGCTGGAGCAGATCCAAAGGGCGCTGTGGGAGGCCCGCGACGCCCGCCAGCGGCTCATGGACACGTGCCCGTACGCGGACCTGACGGCCGAGCTGGCGGAGGTGCTGCGGCGGATTGCCGCACTGCGGACCCGCTTGTACGAGCTGCGTCACACGGCCGGCGAGTGCGAGTCGGCGGCCAAGGCCGACCTGGAGCAGGTCGAATGCGAAGGCGGGCGGCGGGCGGACTACTGGCGGGCCCAGGCGGCAGAACACCGCCGGCGAGCAGAGGCGGCCCGGGCCGAACTGCCCGAGATCGAGCGCCAGCTCGCGAAGCTGGAACGCGAGGAGGTCGAGCTGCGGGAGCGAATGGTCCAGCCGTGACGACCGGCCGGCCGACAGCCGTCGCATGGAGCGCCGGATGCTGCCCACGGACGCCGGCGGGATTCGACCGCGCAAGCTCGCCGCGGTAGGTCCCGCCCGCGTGGGCGCGCCCCGGCGACTTCCGCCGCTTGGCCCGGCCGGGCAAGCGGACCTCGCCCCTGCTGGCCCTCCCCGGCCGTCGGAGGTCCGACCCGGCTTGTCGGACCCGTCGGGCATCATCGCACGAAACGGCGATCCTACTCGCGCGGCCGGACAGTTCGGCGGGCGTGCGGCGGAAGAAGGCCGTTTGCCACGCTGGCCAGACGTGCGGATAATCGCCGTTCACAAGCCGGCCTCTGTTGGAAAGCGCTGGAAGCTCCGGCCGCGACGAGAGTTACAGGGGCAGCGCGGCGCGTGTTTTCCGACCCCTGACGGACACCTTGTAGGGTAACAGACGCAGACGCTTGACAAAACAGCGAAGCCGAACAGGAGATCGGCAATGCGTGGCTTGAAGACTGATCCGGTACAAGAACTGCGTAGGGTCCTCCGAGACCTGTACGGCTTTGAGGCAATCGTCAGAGAGCTTCTTCAAAACGCAGATGATGCCAAGGCGGAGCAATTCCACATTGCATGGAGCGATGACTGGGAGGGCGCTCACCCCCTGCTGACAGGTCCGGCCATTCTCGTGCTGAACAACGGGGAGTTCACCCAGCGCGACGCAGAGGCGATTTACCGCCTGGACGTGGGGGCCAAAGGCGCGGACATCGGCGCGATCGGCAAATATGGCCTGGGCATGAAGAGCGTCTTTCACCTTTGCGAGGGCTTCTTCTACTTTGCATCGGAGAACCAACCTGTCACGCCATCGCCATTCTTCGAGCTGCTGACTCCATGGGCTCAAACTGATGGGTATGGCGATTGGGAGAACTGTGAACGGGCCAAGCGTGCGTTGCGGGATCGCCTCCGTGCTTGGCCTCACAAGTGCTCCCGCTGGTTCTGTCTGGCGATACCACTCCGACAGCCGGCGCATGCGGTGCGCGGCAGGCTGCTGAAACGCGAGTTTCATGAGATCAAGGCATTCCTTGACTCGATCAGCGAATCGCAGCTCGCCATGCTTCTGCCGTTGCTGCGAAACATTGAGGTTGTAGTTGTATGGAACTACTGTCCCAGGGCGGGAACTTTTACCCCATGTGTTCGGGTTAGGCTGTCATCGCCACAGGTCAGAAGGCTATCGTTTCCAGAGATCTCCCGGGGCGAGCGTCGGCCAATCTCTGGACGCTTGGCCCTTGAGCGACCCGATGCCCGCGACGATGCCGTAGAAGTCCTCTTCGCCGGGCATGAATCGCTCCTAGCCGACCCATGCTTCGCTCAGTTGAAGCAAAAGGAGGCATGGCCCCGCAACGTCGCCTTCGAGGCTGCGTCTGGCGAGACTCGGGACGAGCCGGAGAAAGCAGAGCCCCACTGCGCTGCGGTGATTCTAGCGACGCAAGGCGGCTCAGGTGCACTGCACGTCCGTCCTGCCGTGTTCCTGCCTGTCACGGAGGAACTCGAGAGTGATGTTCCCTGCCCGGGCGAGACGGCATTCCAGCTGATGCTGCACGGCTATTTCTTCCTGGATGCCGGTCGCCGTCGTGTCGTGTTCGACGATGAGAAGACGACGGGTATCCATGCCGAGTGGAATCGCCAGTTGTATGCGCGGGGAACACTGCCGCTGGTTCTGCCTGCAATCGATGAGTTCGCGCGTACCTTCTCCGTCGCCGACGACCTGCTCACCGCCCTGACGGAGAGCCTCAGCAAGACCAAGCTGTTCGCGGAGCACAAGCAGGAACTCTGTGTCGATCGGCAGTGGGTGTATCGGCTACGGTGGTTGCCGGATCGGTTGGGGGAATGGGTGCTGGAGCCATCGTCCGAGCTGCTGTTCGAGCTTCCGTCGCCGAGCGCCGACACTGACAATTCCGTCATCGGTGAGGCGCTGCCGGCGCTTCCGGTGATCTGCCAAGAGCGGGTTGTGACGCTCGCAACACGACCCCGGCTGGCAGCCAAGGAAGCAGCGAAATGGGCCGACCATCCCGACGTGGTCCGTCGATTGTTGCAGTCGACGCGGGTCGAGTCGCTCGACGATGTCCGCGTGCTGCAATACCTTGCGGACTTCCTCAAGGCGGTGGGGGCACTGCCGAGCGCGGCGCTCGCAGATCTCATTCGTAACTGCGCTAGGGCGCTGGCGGTGCGCAGCCCGGGCACGCGGGATGCGTGGACATCGGCGTTTTGCCGTCTGGTTCAGTTGCTGGGTAACGATAGCTGGGTGCGGCTCGGGGGCGTCGAGCGCGATGCCGAGCGCCTCGTGTACCAACTTAACGCCTTAGAGCTGAGACACCTCGTGCTACCCCCAGAATTGGCTCCCAGCTCAGGCGGGGCACGTTTGGCTCTCGACAAATGCCGTGATATCGCACAGTGGCTGGTTGGCCTATCCACTCGGCAACGCAACGTGGTATCCACTCGGCAACGCAACGTGGTATCCACTCGGCAACGCAACGTGGCGGCGGTGGCGTTCCGTGTGATCGAGGCGACGGAGGCTGACCGAGCGGCAATGCGCGCGGCCATCGGGGAACTTCCGTTGTTCCTCATTCGGGGCGCCGGCGAGACTGCGGCGAAATCGCCAGCGTCATGGAATGAGCTGGAGGAACTTCACCAGGCGCGACGACTATTCGCCGGTCGTTCGTCGTGGTTCGTCCCGCTGCAAGACGCGGTACGGGACAAGGTCGCATCACTGGTCGCGCCCAAGGAGTGCGAGGCGTTCCAATTGCTCTTTGGGCTGAAGGAGCCGCCGGCGTGCGACGCGGCGGCCTGCCTGCAACTTCTGTCATCCGGGCCGCGACTCGCGTCGCCGGAACACCGCACCAACCTGCTTCGAAAGCTCCTAGACCAACCTGAGGGGATCGACGAGGCCGCGCACCGCCGCGCGGTGCGCTATCTGCTGCACGCCAGCCGCGATCACATTAACGAGACGGCTCCCCTGTTTGCTCGATCTAGCCTTAGCGGCGGTGGAACCCTTAGCCGCGTGGTACGAGCGGCGCTGCGAGAACTGGGGGCGGAATGGCGCGTCCTGCCGGACAGCCTTTGCGACGAACTGAGCGAGAAGAGCAAGCAACAAATCGGGGTGCGCACGATCGATAACGACACGCTTATTGAACTGCTGTCCGAGATCGAGGGAAGAAATCGCTCATTCGACTGGCTCGCAGAACTCAACCTCACTGTGGAAGAGGCGGAGTCGTTGCTTATTGCTACCTCGCCCCCAGAGTTCGTGACAACGTGGCGCAGCTTGCCGTTGCACCGGGCTTATCCGTCTGACGGCCGCCCGGGCGACCGCCGCGTCTCACTTGAGGAATCACACTGTTACCTCGCGCCAGCGGACGGTCGAGTCGAACTGGGCACGCTGCAGGGCTACGTGACAATCCTGCACCGCCCGGCGGACGGTCGGCTGAAGGACCTCTATGTTAACCGCGGGGTATGCGAATGGGGGCCACTCCCCCAGCTCCGTGAGGCTCTGGCACAGGCGATGCCGGTCAAGCACGCAGTGAGCGTTCTCCAGGCTCTCGCTTCGATCTCAGCCCACCAACTCGCGTTGCCCGAGGATTCCCTGCGCCAACTGCGTGAACGGAAGTGGCTCGAATCAAGAGGGGAAGCGGTCTGTCCAGAGGACATCATCGACTTGCCCGAAATTGAGGATGACCTGGCCCGGTTGCTCAGCAACCCAGCCCTGAGGGGCACGTTTACCTGTTTGGCGAGTGTGTCCCCGAACCTGCGCCATGAGCATCGGAGCGCCTTGGGCGTAATGCGCCAACGCTATATCCTGCCGAATCGGGAACGATCTTTGGAACTGTTGGGTGTGTCTCTCGGCGAGGTGGAAGCATACCGCATCGGCGAAATACCCGCTCTGCGAGAGAGTCCAGTGCGGCTGCGGGACGTGGTTCGCGCTCTCCGGGGAGCCAGTGGTTTACCGGTGGTCTTCGAGTTGCTGGAGCACCTTTACGCCGCGTTGCCCGAGCACTCTGACAAGATTGGGTTGCACATTGCCCCGGGCATCGCGCGCCAGTGCCCGCTGGCAACTCTTCGCGTCTGCGTAGAACAACTCGCGGCGCAATCCGAGCGGACGGACTGCAGCTCTGACGCAGACACGCGAAGGGTATTGGCCTGGTACCTCGGTGCCCTGGCAAGCCATCCGAGCTTTGCAACCGACCAGCTCAAGGGTCTTCGCCTGCCAAGTCGTGCCGGCACTTGGCGGACGACCGACAGGCTCTGCTTCGACGCCGAAGGAGTTGACCCCGACTACCTCCTGGATTCCGAGCTGGCCGACGTGTTTCCGGAGAGCGTCCGCAAGCACGCGGCGCTGACGATCCCGGCAACACCCATCTCTTCCGAGACGCGAGTAGCCGGTGGTGAGTTCGTCACGTACTTTCAGCCGTGGCAGGGGTCGGCCCCGCGAGCGCTAATCGGGGGCTTCCTGGCGTTGTTGGGAAATGATCCCGCCATTCTTGAGGAGGCGCAGGCGAGCCTGCACCCACGCTCCGTGAGAACCGTCCGCGAACAGATCAACTGGAAGCCGATCGAAGGGAGTGTGACCGTCGGTGCCGACGAGGATATTCATGCCATGATGGCCAAGCAGCGATTCCGCATCCTCTATGGCGAGGAAGGCCAGCCCGTACGGGTCCGCAATCTCCTTGGCGGCGAGTTCGAGGCGAGAATCGGGGCTCTGGGGGCGTCTCTGTTCGTAGGCAGTGTGTTCTTCGAGCGCGGGGAGGTCCGCGACGGGCTGCGGTACAAGACTGTTCGGCTTCGAAGATTCGATCCGTCGAACATCGGGAGCCAGCAGCTCTCCGGCCTCCTGCTGGAATCCGCACGCGTCTTGCTGCGGGACGTCTACTGCCGCACTGCTCCAGAGCTGGATCACTTGTGGTCCGACCTGGGTGAGGCACACCAGCTCCAGTTGGAGATCGTTCAACATTGGCTCCTGGACAACGCCTGGGCGCTCCTGGCTCAACTCGGAAGCGGCGGTAAAGGAGAGCTGAAGACACTGATCCGGCAGCGCGAGGAGCTGGAACGTCGCCGAGCCGAGATCCAGGCTGGATTCGGCAACGACGCTGACCGAACCGGTCTGCAAACCCAGTTTGCAGCGCTCAACGAGGAACTGAGGCGACTCTTTGTGTCTGATTCGGCGTTTCAGCTGGCGATGCTCCGTGCCGTCCGTGATAAGATGGAGCATCACTATCAGTATTCGATCGACTCGCTGCCTTTCGAGCTATATCAGAACGCCGACGATGCGGCGGCCGAGCTCGCCGACATGATGGGCGGCGCAGACCGCCTGCAGGGAGGCGACACGTTTCAGTTGCGCGTCACCGACCTTTCCCGCGACGCCGACACAACGTGCTTGTATATCCTGCACTGGGGCCGGGCGATCAATGAATTCCATCGCGGCGCGTTCTCCGCTGAATGCGGGCGGGAGCGCGGCTATGACACCGACCTGAAGAAGATGCTCACGCTCTCGGCTTCCAACAAGGCGGAACGTGAGCAGCTGGTCACCGGGCGATTCGGACTGGGCTTCAAGACCGTTTTCTTCGTCACCGATGTGCCGCGCGTTGTCAGCGGAGATCTGGCCTTTGAGGTCCTGGGAGGGATGTTCCCAAGTCGTTTGAGCGACGGGACCTTGCAGCGGCTGCGCGCCATCCTGGCAGATTCGCCTCGGCCCGATGGGACGGTCTTTGAGCTTCCGCTGTTGGAAAGCACAGTCGACGCGGTGCACCAAGCGATCAAGAAGTTTATCGCTCAGTGTCCCCTTATGCTGGCTTTCTCGCGCTGTATCAAGCGCTGCGAGATCCTAATTGGCGACCAATTACACACCCTTGGGTGGTGCGAGCAGCAACTAACCCAGGTTCCCAGCGTGTTTGTTGGACAAATCGCTGGTTGCGCATCACATGGTCCGCATCGTGCGCTCGTGTTCCGTGGGGACAACAATGCAGCTTTGCTTATCGGCCTGGCCGCAGATGGCGCCATTAGTCTGGCCAAGGATACTCCGACCTTCTGGGTTACCGTCCCGACGCGGTCCGGCCAAGCAACAGGTTTTGCGGTCAATGCCAGTTTTCGACCTGACGTGGGGCGCACCCAGTTGGCGCTCTCCCGGGACGGCACGCCGGTCGCTGAAAATCTTGCCATGGTACGGCAGCTCGGCGTTTCGGTCGGACGGCAGCTGGTCCATTGTTTCGACGTCACGAAAGAGCACTGGCTGGAAGCTTGCTCGCAGCTGGGCTTGGTCCAAGACACTGGCCCAGAGCGTTTCTGGCGCTCCATCTGGGACGTCCTTTCCTGTCAGGAGAGCCGAGATAATCCCCTGCTGACCGAGCTGCTATGGGAGGCTGGCCGGGGTTTGGCGGAATTGGTGACGCACCGACCTGCCCTACCGACGAAGCTGCCCGGCAAGCACGACGTTCTCACAGAGCTCAGCCGGGTGCGAGGCTCGGTTGGGGGCATTCTCGACGAGGACGAGGCGACGTTTGAACTCGTAGCCGATTGGCCCTCTATTGAGCAACACTACGACGTTGGGACACTTGTCTCACACAGTCGGGTAACCGCGCAGCTTAGCGGAGAGGTGAAGTGCCAAGCTCTTCGGTGGCCCGTCGTGCGCTTGTTGGATGCTCTCAAGCTGGAAACCAATGAACCTGGAGTATCACCGCAAACCGCGGCTCGCCTCGGGCTTGTGCTCTCACGCAAGACACGTCAAGAGTGGCTGTCGAAGTATGGCCATGAATATAAGGACATTGCCCAATACTTAAGCGACTTGCGCTTTCAGACGGCAGCTGGAGGGTGGTCTCATGCCCGGCAGTTGCTCGTGCATTCGGTTGACGATTCGGACGCGAACAAGGTTGACGCAGATGAGCGGATGCGAGCTGCTTTCGCTCCAGCCGAGCGGGTGTTAAGCAGCGACTATCATGGCCACGGTGTGGAGTTCTTCTTACTCTGTCGTGGAGAGTTGCACGCGCCCGCCGAGCTGCTGGCCGAATGGACGATTAATGCAAGCGCACGCGACACGCGCCAAGCGGCCTTGCGATACCTAGCGTCCGGACGGCTGGCGCGCGAGGTCCTGAGCGAGCTTAGCTCCACAAGTGACGGCACCTGGCTCGGCGAGCTCACGCCCGCGTTGCTGGCCAAGTACGGTCTCGGCGAGGGCGAATGCAATCAGATCCTCGCCGCGTTGACGCCCAATACTAGTGTGCTTATCGAGCGGCTTGGCGGCAGTGTCGCCCCTGCACCTACGCCGCTTCCTTCGATCTCAGAGCCGGGCGTGGTATTGCATCGAATTCATGAGTGGTGGTGCCAGAATCGTGGTAACCTCTTGCAGGAATACGACGAGCAGTTGTATCCCGACGGCCGGTTTCCTATTGCGGTAACTTCAGGCGGCCCGATTGATCGCACCGGCTGGCTCAGCCTGTTTTTGTTAGCCTGCGCGCAGACGATGGGGCGGTCACAGGACACGCAACGCCGAGACTTTCTTCGCCTGTGCCTGGGGCGCGGTTGGATCGAGGACCTCGCCCACATCAGGGAACGTTCGCGTGACTGGCTCCGATGCTGGCGCGAGTACGTCGCAGGCCAGATCGATCGCATTATGTACTTCCACTGGATGAAACAACTGCTCGGCCTCTCAGTGATCGCTTACTGGCTCGACGAGTATGTGGAGGCCCTGCTCGCCCTCCGGCGCGCGACGGGCCCGCTCGCGCTAGAGGACGTCATGAATCCGCGCTCCAGCCCAATGTTCTCCGGCGGCGGGCCGGACGCGCCGCCGCTTGCTCCCATACTCGGCATCGGCCAGTGCTTCATACTCCGGGAGCTAATTCGCAAGGGCGTGCTGGATAACCAGTTCGCCCATCGTTGGTGCTACGTGCCACACAGCCGCGTTCGTCGGCTCATCGAGCGTCTCAACGGTCCGATATGGAATGAAGGGGATGGCGAGCGTTGGCGGTTCTCGGTGAACATCCATGAGTTCCTGAACGAGCAGCTCGGCTCCGATCACACCTTCTGCTGCGATTTCGACATCCCCTTGACGATCATCGCTGAACGGCGGAACCTGTGGCAGCACTTCCTAAGCGAAGAACCACCCGACGAGCTGATGAGGGAGGACGCATAAATGATCGACGTACCGTTGCAGCAGGGCGAGTCCGTGCAGCACGCGATGTACGGTACAGGTGTCGTCGTGGCGGACATGGGCACGACCGCAGTGGTTCGCTTCGGGCACAGCATCGAAGAACTGGCAAAGAAAGATCTCAAACGCGTCGCGTCGCTCTTGCAGCGGCTCAGCGAGCCAATCTGGGACGTTCCGCTGGAGGTGATCAACCGCATTCAGGCCGAGTCTATCGTCTCCGTTAACAATGCGTGGGGCGTTTTCGCCCGCTCCCGCATCGCGTTACTTCCCCACCAACTCTGGGTGTGCCGGGAGGTCAACAAGGAGTGGCCGACTTGCTGGCTTGTGGCCGATGACGTTGGCCTTGGCAAGACGATCGAGGTCGGGCTGATCCTCACGCCGCTCTTGGCTAGCGGTCGGGTCAAGCGCCTGCTTATTCTGTGTCCTGCAACTCTGGTCGAGCAGTGGCAGCAGCGGCTCCGCACACTCTTCGATATTCGTTTGGCGATTTACGCGCCGGAGGCGGACACTCCGCGGACTGATTTCTGGCACACGCACCATCAAGTCGTGGTGTCGCTGCACACACTGCGGGCGGACCACAAGGGACGTCACGAACGGCTCCTGGAGGCCGACCCTTGGGACCTACTGGTGGTTGACGAGTCGCACCATTTGAACGCCGATGAGAAGGCCGGGCCGACGCTCGCGTATCAGTTAGTGAAGAAACTTGGAGAGCACAAACGCATTCGTTCTATGATCTTCCTGACAGGCACTCCGCATCGCGGCAAGACGTTTGGGTTCCTGGCGCTGCTGCACCTGTTGCGGCCGGACCTCTTCGATCCGAGTCGCCCGTTGGCTGATCAGCTTCCCAACCTTTCGCGGGCGATTATTCGGAACAACAAGTACAACGTCACGGACCTACGCGGACAGCGCTTATTCCAAGAGCCGCTGGTCCGGATGGAAACCTATCAGTACTCGGAATCGGAGCAGGTCTTCTACGACACGCTCACGGACTTCATCCGCCGCGGTCGCGCCTACGCGTCACACCTTCCACAGGTCGATCAGTCGGCGGTTGCCCTTGTGCTGATCGCGATGCAAAAACTGGCGTCTAGCTCTGTAGCGGCGATCCGTAGGGCGATTCGTGGTAGGCTCCAGCGGATCGTCGGTGGCCGGAGACGCATGGGCGAGTTGCGCGTCCGGCGGGCGGCCCTTCAGACGATGGACGACCTCGAGGCCGGCGACGCATTGGCCGTGATCGACGAACAACTTGCAGAGCTGGATACGGAGTTGCAGCTGATGGAGGACGAAGAGCCAGCGCTGCGTGACCTACTTCGACTCGCCGAGGCTATCCGAAACGAGACGAAAATTCAGAAGATACTCGACGTTGTCGAGGAGCGGTTTTCAGATCGGTCGGTGCTGTTCTTCAGCGAATACAAGGCGACGCAGTCGCTGCTCATGTCGGCGCTCATTCGTCGCTACGGACCGCAGTGCGTAACATTCATCAATGGCGATGATCGCGCCGACGACATTGAGATGCCTGATGGCGCCAGGCGGTCTATTCGTAAGTCCCGCGAGGAGGCCGCGGAAGAGTTCAACAGCGGCAAGGCTCGCTTCCTCGTTTCGACAGAGGCTGGCGGCGAGGGGATTGACCTTCAGGTTAGTTGCTGGACGCTCATTCACGTCGATCTGCCCTGGAACCCGATGCGAATGCACCAACGCGTCGGCCGCCTCAACCGCTATGGTCAATACCGTCAGGTCGAAGTGATCTCGGTTCGCAATCCGAGCACGGTGGAGTCGCGCATCTGGGATAAGCTGGACGAAAAGTTGGATCGAATCAACGAGGCGTTCGCGCAGGTCATGGACACGCCTGAGGATCTCAAGCAGCTTGTTCTCGGCATGGCGTCGGCGAGGATCTTTGAGCGCCTGTTTGCTGACGCTGTCGATGCCCCCAAGGAGCGTCTTGAGATGTGGTTCAATGAGCGAACGGCAACGCTCGGCGGCCAAGATGTGGTCGAAGTCGTCAAGGCTCTGGTTGGGAACGTAAACAGGTTCGATTTCCAGCAGGTATCTTCGAAGCTGCCCAACGTGGAGCTTTCCGATCTACGGCCGTTTCTTGAGGCCGCGCTGACTCTCAATGGTCGGCAGCCGTCGGAGGAGGAGGGAGGAGCACTGTCGTTCCTGACGCCAGAGGCGTGGCGCACCAGCCCAGCAGTGCGCGACCGATATCAACGAATGATCTTCGACCGCACCGACCCAGCATCGGATGCGTCATCGCGCCTTTTAGGCGTCGGGCACAAGGTCGTCGACGAAGCCATCGGTCAGGCGCGGAGACGAACTGCGGCGCTCGCCACGTTGCCGCCCACAATCCTCGACCGGCCAATTGTTATCGTACGTGCTCAGGATCGGGTTACAGATGGTCCCACGCGCCCACCCATGATCCTCGGCGTGACACTTGGCAGCGATGAAAGCGAAACAGAGATCATTGCGGACTGGAGGCTGCTACGCCTCCTCAACAAGCTTTCGTGGCGCAAGAAGCCCATGCGGCAATCATCGTCTGCGCCGAAGTCACTGGACGCCGTGCGCGGGGCGGTGGACGCGGCCCTCGCGGCCGCGCGTGCGCGCGGCTCTGACATCGCTGCCGCATTCCGCGTACCCGATTTTGAGGTAGTTGCCGTGTTATGGCCGGATGAATAGACGTCGCATTTTGAGAGACCTGGAAGGAGTACCGCGGTGAAGGCACCAAGGCGCCGGACCGAGAATAGGTGCACGGCGCGCGACATTGATCAGTACCACATGTCGAATAGACCGTTGCCGACTTCCGAACCAAACCGAAACCCGCCCACCGCGAACGAACTCGATGCCGCCATCCTGGACTTGCTCGCTCGGCTTCCGCTGCGTTGGGAGCCGATCGACCTCGACGGAATGTCGGCGACGGAACAGGAAGCGCTCAAGCTGCTGACCGCCGGCGGGATGGTGGAGCGGCGGTTCTCGATCCGCGTGAGCCTGATCGGGCAGCCGGAGTGCGTTGAGGCGACGCTGACGGCCACGGGCGAATGCGGCTTCGCCGAGGGCTTTGAACCGGTGCTGAAGTCGGCCTGGCAGGCGTGGGCCGGGGAGTACCTCAGGGGCCGGGCCGGTGCCCCACAGGACCAGCCGACGTTTCATTGTGAGCGGATCGGTGCGGAGGAAGCACGGCTGACGACGGACGGCCAGCAGGCGCGGACCGACATCGAAGCGGGGAAGGCTCGAACGGTGCTGGATTTCCTGCATCGGCGGACGCTGGTCTTCATGGGCACAACCGTCCACGGCCACGGCCGAACTGAGAAGCTGCGCACCGTGAAGATCGCGACCGAGCCTGGAGCCCCGCTGCAAGTCGAGGTGGTCAACAAGGGTCCGCTGGCAGCGATTGCCGACACGCTGACCAAGTGGTTCGAGCAGCAGGCCAAGCAGGTTCCCGACGACTTGATCACCATGGACGTCGCTCTTGCGGAGTTCGCGACCGCGGAAGTCACGATTCGCCGCAAGATCAAAGCCGGCGAACTCCGCGACTACCGCCCGCCCGGCGCACCGAAGAACTCCAAGCTCCTGCTGTCGCGGGCCGAGCTTGCCCGCCATTTCGGCCGCAAGTAGCAGACCCCTGTCAAGCGCATTTGCTCGGTCGTTTGCGGTCATCTTGCGGTCATTGTGCGCGCAAGTGCGGTCAAGTGCGCTCACGCCCCAAGTCCGGCTCCAAACCACCCTTATATTCGCGGTATGGACCGGCGATTCATCACCTTGAGCAGACTCGCGGCGCGGCTGGGTTTGCCACGGCGATTCCTGCGTGAGCAGGCCCGCCGCGGCCTGATCCCCTATCTGCTCGTCGGCGGGCGGATGCGGTTCGAGGAGCCGGCCGTTTGTGACGCGCTGCGGCGGCAGTCGCTCGGACGGCCTGACGCCGGTGCGGTCGCGGAGGCCGAGCGTGCCCGGTAACCGCACGATCACCATCCGGCCAGCCACGAGCGCTGAACGCCGCCGCCGGCCACGAGGTGGTTGCACCTGCGCGGTCGGCGAAAACCACTCCGATCGCGTCGGCGGGTTCGCGCTGCGGATCGTCCCCGCCGAAGAATCCCCCGAGTCACGCCAGCGCTGGGAACAGCGCAGCGAAGCGCTCGCCGCCTGGCTGCTGAGCCGCTGGCGCGAGCAGTACGGGCCGGAGGGGCGGAACTGATGGACGGCCTGGACCTCATCCGCCGGAACACGCCCGCGTGCCTGCGGGAGCGGCCGCAGTGGGTCTGCTGGCGCCACGAGAACGAACCGGCCGGCCGGTTGCGCAAGGTGCCCTGCGACCCGCGGACCGGCCGGCCAGCCAGCAGCACCGACCCGGCGACGTGGGTCACGTTCGAGCAGGCGGTGGACGCGTGCGCCGCCGGCGGATATGCCGGCGTGGGCTTCGTCTTCACCGCAAGCGATCCCTACTGCGGCATCGACCTGGACGATTGCATCGACGATGGCGACACGCTGGCCGGCTGGGCCACCGAGATCGTGGCGGAGCTGGCAAGCTATGCCGAGGTCAGCCCGTCCGGCCGGGGCGTCAAGGTCTTCGTGCGGGCAGTCAAGCCGGGCGACCGCTGCCGCGCGGCCTACGCAGGCGGCGAGGTCGAGATGTACGACCAAGGCCGGTTCTTCACGGTCACGGGCAACATCCTCCAGAACATCAGCGCCGATGTGGAGGAGCGACAGGCGGAGGTGGATGCGCTGTACGCCAGGGTCTTCGGTCCGGCCGTCACTACCGCAACTGTGACGACCGAACCGGCGGCCGCGGCCTGCCCGCTGTCCGACGACGAGATCCTCCGCCTGGCCGGGAGCCTCAAGCGGAAGAACGGCGCGGGGCGGAAGTTCGCCGACCTCTTCGAGGGGCGCTGGGACGGATACTTCGGCTCGGCGAGCGAAGCCGATTCCTCGCTCTGCTGGACCCTGGCCTACTACACGAAGGATGCCGGCCAGATCGACCGCCTCTTCCGTCGATCGGGCCTGTACCGCCCGAAGTGGGACGAGCGTCACGGCCGGGCGACCTACGGTGAACTGACCATTGAGAAGGCCCTGGCCGGCGTGACGGGGCAGTACACGCCCCCGAAGCGCTGGGACACGAGCCGCCGGGCCGATGCCACCGACCCGCCCGACGAGCTGCCGCCGCTGTATCGGCCCGACGAGGTGGCCCGGCTGTTCCGCGCCGCGCACGCCCGGCTGCTCTACTGGCGGGGCGTCTTCCACCTCTACGGCGGGACGTGCTATCAGCCCTTGGCCGAGGCCGAGCTGGGCGCCCGCGTCGCCGCCTTCATCAGCGAGATGGGCTGGTGGGCCCGGCCGGCCCGCAAGGTGGGACCGGTCTACGAGGAGGGGGCGGTTCCGCACCCCGACTACGGCGACCTGATGGTGGTGCTGGAGAAAATCGTCCCGAAGACCGCCCACATCCGCGAGATCCTCCTGCAACTGAAGATCGACTACCTGCCCGACGTCATCGACGCCCCGGTCTGGCTGAGCCACTTCACCCGGCCGGCGGCGGAGGAGCTGCTGGCCTGCGCCAACGGCCTCCTGCACTTGCCCACGGGGCGGCTGCACCCGCACGACGAGGAGCTGTTCGCGCTGAACGCGGTGGACTACGACTACGACCCGAGCGCGCCCGCCCCGTCCGCCTGGCTGGCGTTTCTGTATGACCTGTTCGGGGACGATTTGGAGTCCGTCGAGACGCTTCAGGAGCTGTTCGGCTACTTCCTGCTGCCGGACACCCGCCAGCAGAAGATCGGCCTGCTCGTCGGCCCCAAGCGGAGCGGCAAGGGCACCATCGGCCGGGTGCTCACGGGTTTGCTGGGCAAGGCCAACGTGTGCGCCCCGACCTTGGGCAGCCTGGGGACGAACTTCGGCCTCTGGCCGCTGCTGCACAAGCCGCTGGCGATCATCAGCGACGCCCGACTGAGCGGTCGGACTGATCAGGCGGTGGTGGTCGAACGGCTGCTGAGCATCAGCGGCGAGGACACCATCACCGTGGACCGCAAGCACCTGGCGCCGTGGACCGGCAAGCTGCCGACGCGGTTCCTGATCCTGACCAACGAGCTGCCAAAGCTGACCGACGCCAGCGGCGCTCTGGCCAGCCGGTTCGTGCTGCTGTGCCTGACGCGGTCGTTCTACGGCCGCGAGGACCTGCTGCTGACCGACCGGCTGCTGGAGGAACGCCCGGGCATCCTGAACTGGGCGATCCAGGGCTGGCGGCAGCTGCACGAGCGGGGCTGCTTTGTCCCGCCACGGGCGTCGGAGGAGGCGCTCCGGCAGCTCGAGGACCTGGCCTCCCCGATCCACGCCTTCGTCCGCGACCGGTGCGTCGTCGGGCCGGACCGGTCGGTCGAGGTCAACGAGCTGTTCGCCGCCTGGCAGGACTGGTGCGCGGCGATGGGCCGGGCCCACGCGGGTACGATCCAGGGCTTCGGCCGCGACCTGCGGGCGGCGGTGCCGGGGCTGCGGACGTCACAGCCCCGGACGGCCGGTGGGCGGACGCGCTTCTACGAGGGCCTCGCGCTGGGATCGGTCGAGGAGGCCGAGGCGCTGACTGGCACGCGCGGCACGCGATCCCAGTTATTTGCGGAAAACTCAGCCCGTAGCGGTTCGGTACAGGGGGAATGGCAAAAATCAGCGCAATAGAGCGGATCGCGTGCCATGCGTGCCGCGTGTGGCCCGACGGCAGGGAGAACGTGACGATGAGCCTGGACTTGAGCAAGGTGGCGGCCGCCCCGGAGTGGGTGCGGCACCTGCCGATCTCGCCGACCTGCCTGCTGTGCGGGGCGGACAGCGAGATCATCGGGGTGTGGGTGCGGCCCAAGAGCAACGGCGGCCGGCGGCTGGTGTTTTGTTCCCTGTGCCGGCCGTGTACCCGGCACGCGGACGAGCAGATCGACCGGATCGAGCGGATCCTCGAGGGCCGATTGGCCAGGCTGAACTGAGGGCGGCTTCGCGCCAGACAGGCCCGCCGGGCCTCGGCGCGGCCCGCGGTTGAACGCGGCGCGGCGGGACGGTCGGCAAGGCGTGGACACGCGGGAAACACGGCCATGCAGAGGTTGCGGAGGTTTCCGGCGACGCTGCGGGTCCTTCCGAAGCTTGCCGGGAAGCGTACCGCCGCGAGAACGGCACCGGAGCAGGTTTTTTTCGTTCGGCGGGGCGCGCACGGCCGACGATGCCTCCTGCCCGGCGCGGCGCTGCCCGCGGCTGGCTGGCTGCCGGGCTGCCGCCGCCGCTGCCCGACGGGCTGGCAGCCGTCCGGCAGGGAGCCACGCGGTTTTCAGGCTGGCACCGGCGGGCCGATGCTTGACACGGTGCCCATCGTGACCGCAAGGTGAGCGTAAGACGTTATGGAAAAAGCACTTGCGACAACGCGAAAGGAGGCAAGAGCGATGATCGCGACGGCCACGATGCCGGCGGTGGCCTACCTTCGCCGGTCCACCGACAAGCAGGAGCAGAGCATCGCCGACCAGCGGAGCGAGATCGAACGGTACGCCCGCGAACGCGGCTTCCGCATCGTCCGCGAGTACGTGGACGACGCCATCAGCGGCACCTCGGCCGACCAGCGGCCCGGCTTTCAGAAGATGGTCGCCGACGCCCCGGCCGGCGGCTTCAAGGCGGTCATCGTCTGGAACTCAGACCGCTTCAGCCGCGGCGACGTGACCGAGACGGAGCATTACCGCTTCCTGCTCCGCAAGGCCGGCGTGACCGTGCTGAGCGTCACCGAGGATTACCTCGCCCGCGAGGGCATCGACGGCGACGTGCTGCGGACCGTCAAGCAGTTCCAGAACCGCCAGTATTCGATCAGCCTCAGCCAGAACACGCTCCGCGGGCAGATCAGCTCGGTGACGGCGGCTTCCGACCCCGGCCGGCCGTGCCCGTACGGTTACGACCGCGAGATCATCGGCCCGGACGGCACGGCGCTGTACCGCGTGCGGTTCTGCCCGGGCCGCATTCGCGAGGTATACGGCCGCGACGGGCAGCTTCAGGCGAAGTACGCGAAGGGGCAGGAGCTTCTGAAGCCCGGGAAGGAGTGCAAGGCGCGGCTGGTGCTGAGCACGCCCGAGCGGGTCCACACCGTCCGCGAGATCTTCCGCCTGTGCGTGGACGGCCTGGGCTTCAAGGGCATCGCCGACGAACTGAACCGCCGCGGCGTGATCGGCCCGCGCGGCGACTTCTGGAGCTTCACGACGATCAAGTCGATGCTGGAGAACCCGGTTTACCAGGGCGATCTGGTCTGGAACCGCCGCACCGAGGCGAAGTTCTACGCCGTCCGCGAAGGCCGGGCCGACCGGATGCGGCCGGCACAGGAATCGGCGCGGGTGTCGGTGACGCGCCGCGAAGACTGGATCGTGGTGCCCGACGCCGTGCCCGCGATCGTGGACCGCGAGACGTGGCAGCGGGCGCAGGTCATGGCCCGCAAGCGCGCGGCGGCACGCGGCGGGATCGGCCACCGTGACCGCTGCTGGCTTCTGACCGGCGTGCTACTTTGCGGCGACTGCGGACACCGGTACTGGGGCGAGCCGAAGCGGAAGGGACGGGTCGAAGGGCGCGCACCGGTCATCACGAACTACTACACCTGCGGCGGCCGGCGGACCCACGGCAAGCTGATCTGCCCGACGCCGGCGCACATCAAAGCCGGCGACCTCGAAAGCTGGGTGCTCGGCAAGCTGGAGCGGCTGGTGCTCGGCGACTCGGCCGGCACGCAAGCCGCGATCGACCGGATCGTGGCGCTGCTGATGAACGAGGATGGCTCGGCCGCGGAGGTCGAGCGGCTCGAGGGCGAGCTGCGCAAGGTGGGCGAGACGGTCGCGGCCCTGACGGCAAGCATCGACCCGGCGAACCTGGCCCTGCTCAACGACAAGCTGACGCAGCTTCGCCTTCGCAAGGAGCATCTGGAACAGGAGCTTGCCGCCGCCCGGCTGGCCAGCCCCAGCCGCGACGAACGGACCATTCGGCAGTGGGCGAAGCGGCAACTGGCCGGCCTCGCCGACGCCCTGAACGGCCGGCGGGACGACGAGGCCCGGCGGGTGCTGGGGAGCTACGTCGAGCGGATCACGCTTTGGCCTTCAACGAAGCGCGGCGAGATGGCCCTGCACCCCGACTGCTGGGCGCTGTGGAGGGCGATGGCGCCCGGAAAACAGCACGACCGCCCCGAAAGGCGGTCGGGTGGTAATGAAGTAGAGGGGATGCAACCGTGCTTGAAACTGTGTCTCGCGCGCGGCAGAGACTTTTTCGATGTTTCATTCGCTGTAAGGGATGAGTCTTTCCTGCCGCCGCCGGTCTGAAACTGCGGCGATCTGGCCGGTCTGAATATGTAGTCTTCTTCCCTTGGTCTTCTTCCCTCCGGGCGCGCACCTGTCTTCTTCAACTGGGTCTTCTTCCCGCTACACATGACTGTCGCAGAAAGCGTCCGTCAGACTCGCCAGGTCGGTGAACCGGACAGCATAGGTTTTCGGCACCTCGGACATCAACTCGCCGAGGGTGTTGTCCGCGGGCGTCTGTTCGCTATTCGTCATCTTCCTCGTCCCAGTCGACGTACTGTGGTGGGCTCTTACCCACGCGCTTGCTGACCTTGGGGTATTTCCCCCTTCCGGCCTTCTCCGTGATGTCCGTGACGTTGATCTGGTGCCACCAGTCATAATGACCTTCGCGGATCGCGAGGCCCTCTTCAGGTCTCGTTGCATCTCCATCTCTTGATGACGTTCGTGGTCACGAGGGCGTTCAGATGCAACTGAAGACGCTCCGGCACGGGGCCGCCCCGGATCAGTACTCCGAGCTCCATGTTTCTCTCCAGCGCGGCGGACGTCAGATTGGCGCTGGTAATGAACGCGAGCTTCCTGTCGGCGACTATGCACTTGGCATGCACCGATGCTGATAGGAGGTCGCCGTCGGCACCCTTCGAAGCGGGGTCCCAAACATAGACGGTCGCGCCAGGAACGGCTTCGGCCATGGTCTTCACGGTGTCACCTACGATAACGCCCCCGTGCCCGGTGGAGGATTCCAGCAAAATGCTCGTGTTCACTCCGCGATCGACGGCGGCATTGAGGGCCTCGACGACGGACGGTGCCCTATGGAACACATAGGTGACGAGGAAAACATCGGCCTTTGCCGTCTCAATGATCTCCAGAATGACCTGTTCCGTGCGACGCGTGGGTATCAGGCCGGTCTTGGGACCTGTCCAGACCAGTTCGATAGCCCCAGTGCGGTTTATGAGCGCAGCAACTTCAGCTGCTCCTTTGAACGCCGCAGCGATTTGGGCGGGACTCAGTTCGGACGCGGCCGCCCAAGATGTTCGCAGACGGTCTACCAGCTCGGGATCAGCGTTCGGGCCGAACGCCTCCCTTGAGCGCTCGAACTCATACGCGGTGCTCAGCCTTTCGATGGCATCGGCGATCGACGCAACCCTATCAGTGTGCAATGCGGCCGCCAGCTCACCGATCACAGTCCACGGATCACCCATTGAGGTCCTCCTGCGCACGGAAGAAAGCGGCATCCGCGCAATCGAACGTCTCGACGAGCAGGGAGCGATCCAGATAGCGGTTGGCGTGTTCGCACGAGGTTTCCGCGACGAAGGTGCAAGCGTGGCAGGAAGCGGCATGGAGCGACCGGTCCCTCTCCGGGTCGTGTTCGGAGCAGAGGGGGTCGGACGAGCACACCGCCGCCCGTCTGAGCGCTTGCTCGACTATGCGGCTCAGATTCTCCGGCTTTCCCAGTTCGATGAGGCCGCCAAGCGTACCCTCGGAGTCCGCCGCCGCAGTGTAAAGGAGAACGCCCGCCATGGGATTGTCACTGTCGGAACTGGCATAGATGCGCTCGCGGATACTGGCCGCACTGTAGCCGCACTCGAGGGCCAACTCGCGTATCAGCAAATGGGAGAAGGCATGCAACATCGCGTAGCGGATTCCCGGGTATCCCCTGTCCGGGTCGAGGCGTCGAGCGTTCCGCCACCCCCGGTGGCCAGCGAGGAGCCTGGCATCTCTGCCCTTGACTCCATCGCGAGCTTCCCACGCCCGGACCTCATTCTCATTGAATCGCAGGAAGATGCCTTCGCCGTGGACCTCGGTGGCAGGAACCCATTCCGGGCGTCCTCGACAGAGATCGGCCATGGGAGGACGCTCATCGGGGTCGTCCGTCTCTTCCGGTGCTTCGACGCGGGTGTAACCGATGAGGGCGTTGACCTCGCGGAGGCGTTTCAGCAGGAGCACGACGTCCACGAGGGAGGCATATTTCGGAGGAGGCGCAATCCTCTCGCTCAGGAAATGGGGCCAGTCGGTGGGCGGGCTGGGGTGAGTGAGCACGGCCCACTCCGGCAGCTTCACATCCCCCGGGGTTGCCGTTGTAGTGCATCCCGTCCCTGCCCGCTTCTGCTCAATGGCTTTCCAAATGTCCGCGACATCGTACCTGTCGATTCCCTGGAGCACGCCACGTTTCTTGAGGGCTTTCAGCAGCCCTCTCAATTCGGCTTCCGAATCGACATCCGCGAAGTCTCCCCAGCCATCTTCGACCATCTGAGTCAATGAGTCTCCCGTATGAGGTATGGCCAACACGGACAGGGTGATAGGGAACCAGCTGTTGGTCGCCCCGAGCAACACCGCCCGGGCCTCTTCGTCGCAGTCGTCGTTGTAGACGTCCAGGTGCGGATGGCGGCCGCGACAGGCAGGCAGGTTGTCTCTCGCCTCGGCTCCGAACGCATGGACGAGGGATCGGGCGGCTCCGCAAGCGTCGCACTTGACCCACAGGTTTTCCGTCTGGAGCGATGCGCCGCGCTCGAAGAACCGCAGTGTGCCCTTGCATCCCGAGGAGCCGCCGTGAACGAACCAGTGCCACGGGAAATCGTCGAGGTGGCCGTTCCGGCACGCTAGGAGGAAACGGGCTGGCACGGCATCGGAATTGGAGCCTTTCTCGCAAGTCGTGTGCAGGAAATGGGTCTGGTCGGGACGATACGGGTTCTCCTTGATGCTGAACAAACCGGAGTCGAACTCTGCCAGTAGCCCGCATCGAACGCAGCGAAGCCAGCGCGGGAAAGGCCGCACGGGGACGCCTATCTTGGCTTCGGCCGCGAAAGGATTCACCCATTGCTCCTCGATGATCGGCGGCATGCGGAGGCGCTGCACCTGCGGCCCAAGGACTCGGCGCACCGCTTCCAGCAGTCGGGCCTCTTCGATAGGGGGACACCGGTCGACCTCCCAGCGGTTCAGCCCCATCGTGACTACGGATAGATTGGGCAAGTCGATGAGCGCTCCCGGACCGTAGGTCCAGAGAAGCTGGCTTGGGCGCACATCGCCGACAGCGGTGGTGGTCATCGCTCGCCTCCTTCCCCTTGCCTCGGCTCCTGTCGCCTGGGCTTCCAGGGCGGCCCCTCGGGAAGGTTGTCAGAATTCATGATGAGCCGGACTCCCGGCTCGACCTCCCGTAGAGAGAGGGGAACGGTGAAGCGGTCCCACGCCTGGAGGCCGGGCTTCCTGAGCAAGGCGGCGATATCGCCTTCTCCCTTCTTGCGCGCTCTGCCCGCCTCGTAGCCGAGCCTCCTCCCGCCCCGCGTCGCTTCGTTCGCCCACTCGTCGCATCGTTCGCCGACCATGTCTTCGGCGAGTCGCTGAGCATCCTTCGAGTTGGTCACGCGCCATGCACGACCGGCCACGACCTGCTTGACTTCTCCGACTTCGGGCTTGGAAGCGCTGTCGAGGCGTCCAGCGCCGAGATTGGGGTTGTACTCCTCACGCGCGAGCCTGAGCCAACCGACCATCGCCCCGGTCAATCCCCGGTCGAGAGCCCGAGGAGCGAACGGAGTCACCGACTGTGCCTCGACATGCTTATAGAACGTCGCGTGGTAGTGCTCGAAGGTCTCGTAGTGCGAGAGATCGCGGGGGCGCGCCCAGGTGAGCACGGTGCAGATGAGGCCGGGGAAGAACCGGCCGACGCGGCTTGTGGCCTGGATGTACTCGGCGCTGCTCTTGGGTTGGCCGTTGACGACCATCAGTCCCAGGCGGACCACGTCCACGCCGACGCCCAGCATGCTGCTGGCCAGCACGATGTCGATGGCCCGAGCTTCGCCCTTGGCCCAACTCGCCTTGTAGGTGCCTGTGGCGGGATCGAGCGCCGCTTTGAATGCGATTTCGAGCTGGTCGAGCTTCCTGGGGATCTCCTTGTTGGGAACCCGAGACGTGAGTTCATCCACGATCTTCACGCTGCGCTGCGCCAACCCGGGCCTTGCGACGCGGCTCATCTGGACGCGATACGAACGCGTCTGCACGTCGTCTTCGGCCAGACGCCTCATGCCGCCCAATTCACGCAGCGAGTTGAAGTATCCTACTACGGTCATCCACGGATCGGCCGCCGGGCCCAAACGCTCGAAGAGCGCTTGGGCCGCCGTCAGGAGCGCAGTGTAGACCCGGATGAGGACGGCAGGCCGCGCCGCACCGGGTGAACAGATGCCGACATAGCGTCGTCCAGGCTTCTCCGCGATATGCCGCTGGACCGAGAAGAAATCGTCCTCGACATCAAGGCCGTGCGGCGGGAAGACGGAGACGCGACGCAGGAATACGTTGTTGACCTGTTCCGGAGCCTTTCGAACCGTCGCGGTGGAGGCGATGACCTTTGGCCGGACCTCCTTGTCCTCCAGCCGCCACGTGGAAAGCGCATCCACCGTCGTCTCGTACAGACCGACCATAGTGCCCAGCGGGCCGCTGATCAGGTGCAGCTCGTCCTGAATGATGAGGTCTGGGGGACGCAGCGGCGAGATGGCTACGGCATCGACCGCAGGCAATGCTCCGCGCCGGTTGTGCTTGCCGTTGCACTCCGACTCCGGCCATAGGAGTCCGTGCCGCGGACACTCCCTCGTCGCGCGGCCGAAAAGCGTGCGCACCTGCCCGCGCCAGGCCATCATGGCGAACTTATCGACCGTGGCGATGAGCATGCTCGGCGGCCGACGGTATATCTCGTCATCGACCACGAGCACCGGCAGTCCGAATCCGTTCGACTTCGCCCGGCTGAAATCGCACCGCCCGAGCTTGTCGCCGCAGTAGATGATGGTCCGCCCGATGTCGCTGCCGAAACGCCTCACCTCGATGTCGCGGCCCGGTGCGATCTCCGACCCGCACCAGGGGCAGAACGTCAACTGCGCCGGGGAGGACAGGGTCGGCCGCTTGCCGGTGCGTTCGGCCTCGATGGCCTCGTGGCTGGCCTCCGTGTCGTTGGGCGTGACGCGCTCGCCCACCCACAGACCCAGCGTGAACGGCACGCGACCCCATGTCTTCTCGTCGGCGCGGCGCAAAACCTCCATCGCGCACAAGAGCACGGTGGCGCGTTGGAACTGCTGCACCGTCAGCAGGCGCAAGGTGTAGCGCATGATCACCGACAGGCCGCGGCTGGCGTCCAAGCCTCCGAGGTTCCCCTGGAGACGGCGGACGGCCATCGTGAACGCGGCCACGCCGAGGTATGCCTCGGTCTTGCCGCCGCCGGTGGGGAACCAGAGCAGGTCGGCGATGGCGTCCACGGGCCTCGTGCGATCCGGGCGCGAGGGGTCCGCCAACGCGGGGACGGACAGCAGGATGAACGCGAGCTGGAACGGTCGCCAGGAGCGGTTCTCGGCGACATCGACGTCGGCGAGTTGGACCTTGTCTCCCCGGCGGCGGCGCAGCGCATAGACGCTGTGCACGCGTTGCAAGGCCATGGCCCGGTTGGCGAATCGGAAGGCGGCCAGCGCCTTGTCGTCCTTCTCCAGCGTCGCGATGCCTTCGCGCAGGCGCTTCAGCACCTCGTCGCAACGGTCCATCGCCTGCCGAGCGGCGTTGTCGTAGCCGACGACGTCGCTGCCGATGCGCGCCCGCTGCTCGCCGATCCACGCCTCATAGTCGTCCGTCAAGAGGGACAGCGCGGAGATCAGGTCGCTCCTGTCCATCTCGGCCAGCCGCTGCATGTCCAGGAACCTCTCCTGCACCATGCGGCGCAGCGCGGGCCGGTCGCCCGGCTCGCCGCCCGGCGGCTCGGTGACGGCCACCTCGTACTGCGGCAGCACGGCGGTGCGCACCTCGACAGCGCGGCTCGGGTCGTCCGGCGACGGTTCGGCGTGGACGGAGACCCCGTGGCCCACAGCGAACTCCACGCGGCGGCGATAGATCATCTCCAGCGCCGCCCGTTCGGGGTCCTGGCCGTCGTCCCGGATGACCGGACGACGGCGGAAGACGGCCTCGCCTCCGGGATGGCGGAGCACAAGTTCAGGCTGGAACACCCAGGCCTCGTCCTGATTCTGCTCCGGCTTGGGCTGGTCGTTGACCAGGAAGATGGTGACGAGCCGCTCGCCGGTGGGCAGCGGCGGCCGCACCGTGCCCTGGACCACGACGCGCGGGCATTCCGGGTCGGGCGCGATCGGCCCGATCCGGCCGTCCTTCATGGGAAGCGACACCCTTCCGCCCGAGGGGATGCGCTTCCAGGCCCTCAGCGGCTTGCCATCCTCGGTGGTCTGCTCCTGGCTGGCCGTGCGGACGTAGCGTCCCCAGCGGACATCGAGGTCCAGCGTCTCGACGGCGGCGTCCACGCATACGGTCAGGCCCAGGGACGAGGGGACGACGGACTGGTTCTTGGAGGCATCCACCGCGGGCGTCGCATCGTCGTCCGGGTCGGCCACACCCGATGCCGAGGCGAACTCCTCGCCGGGCAGGAGGCGCCGGCCGCCCTTGTCGCGTCCCTCGCCGACCTCCTCGAGCGGCCTGAGGTCGGGCGGGGCTTTCCCCTCGCCGGCCTCCTCTTCCAGGGCCGTCGGCCCGCGCAGCCCTTCGATGCACTCCTCTTCCGCGGCCGTTCGCGGGGCGAGTTTCCCCACGAGGTAGCGGTCGCGGACGCTCATGCCGACGATCTCCTCCTCCGGGCCGCCGGCCGGGCCGAGGAGGTCGTCGGCCATCGCCAACTGGAGCAGTTCGCGGATGTAGGCCTGCTCCTTCGGCGTCCGGCCCTCGATGACGGGGAATGCCGAAACGTCCTTGCCCGTGGCCTTCTTCAGCGCGCTTTCGAAGACGGGCCAGTCGAGCCGGGAGATGACGGCGTCCGCGCTCGGCGACGGGATGCCGAGGGACGCCGCATCCTGCGGAGGGTCGAGGCGGATGATGCCGTCGAAGTAGTATGTCGTCGCGTCGGAGGTGACACGGATGCGGTAGACGCGGGCGAACGCTGCGACCAAGTAGCCGTCTGCATCCCCGAGAACAACCGTGAACCCGTCTCCCTCGGCCACTACGGGACCGCCACTTGCCATCCGCAACGCTGTCACCGAATAATCGTCGAGACGGAGGCGCTCCCCTAGGACCGCAAGCCAAGCATTCCGCGGTCGCTGTTCGGAGGCGATGGTCGGTGCGGAGTTTTGTTCGACGTTTCGTGCCATATTTCTCCTTTCAGCCCTTCCTGCATCAGCCTGGAGCGGCCATCACGCGTCTGTCGCCCTCGTAACGCTCGCGGTTGAGATCCAGCAGCCTTCGGATGAGTTCGGCGCGCACCCCATCTCCTATGCAGAACCGCCAGCGGTCGTTCTCCGGCAGGCCCCCGATTTCCCGGAAGTCCGATACCGCGTGCAGATCATCCCAGCCATATGCCTTCAAGACTTCGCCGTCGATCTGCTGCAGGCATTCTCGCAGTTCCACAATCATCCCGTCCGTGATCCCGGGACGATGGACGGCGTTCATCATCTCCGTGAGACCAGAGTCGCAAGATCGGCACCATTCGATGCTCAACTCGTTGAAGCGGGTAGCGAAGGATACCCCTCGCTGCGAGACACGCCGTTGCGGCAGAGGAAACGTGTCAAGCGACTCCCTGATTGAGAGCTGAAACGTCGTTCCGAGACCGGCACCGGAGTACTTCTCGACCCATGCTCGAAAGGGTGAACTGAGGCAAATGGCCATCAGATCGGGACGCTCCAGACCGACCAAGATCACCTTGTTCGTGTAAATCCAGCCGCTCGGGGCCAGCATGCAGACCGGATGCTTCGTGACCTTCGAGAACGCGATGAACTTCTCTTGTCTGCGCAGCCGCCTCATGAGGTCGGCCCGATGGTTCCAGAACTGCCACCAGCGGTCGATCAGGCCATCATAGCTCTTGAGCGATTCGGGCGTCCGCGTGGGCTTGACGACCTCGTGGAGGAATCGATAGGCGACCGGGTAGTTCTCATGGATCTCCTGCAGGCTCCGGTCTCCGATATCCAGGGCCCAGCGATTCACCATCCGCAGCGCGTAGGTCGTGATATCGTCGCCCGTGATGTATGGGCGCAGCAGGGAAGCCGGCTCCGAACGCAGGCGCTCGAACCAGGGGTGGTCTTCGCTGATGACGAAAGCCATACCCTTGCTATTGTTGACACCTTCGAAACTGAACAGAACGTCGTGGAGACGTTGAGGGGCCCATTGATCGCGACTCTCCTCTACCAAACGCGGACCGATGTGCTGGCACTGGGAGCCGTCCGCGTCTTTCTCTCCCCGATATGTTCCCTTATAAAAGCACACCACTGCGACGATGACCGCCGCCGTGCCCGGCCACGGCAGTCCCTTGCGCGCGAAGATGATGTCGCCTCGCTTGACGATCTTGCCCAATCCCTCATCTATGGCGCTGCCCTCGGCGATGTTGGTCGCAGCCAGTAGTCCGTATGTGCCCTTCGACCGAATCAGATCGGTCGCTCGCCGATGGAAGAGGATGCAAAGGTCGATCTTGCCAGCCTTCGCTCCGAGTACCATTCGGGCCAGGTCCTGCATACGGTCTCCCAGCATCGGCTTCCAGAGCCGATTACCCAGGAACGGCGGGTTGCCGACGACCGCGTCGAAGCCCGGATTATCGCGAGCGAAGACCTCGGGGAAATCCAAGGGCCAGTGGAAGGGTTTGCGGACGGGTTTCCCAGGCGGCAGCCCCTCGGCCGATGTGCGCCGGGTCGTCTCTCGGAGTTCGTGAGCCTCCTTGTCGTCCCCGCCGAGGACGAGGTCGGCCTTCATCGCCAAGATATCCAGCGCGCTATCCATCATGCCGCCGCTTCCGTTGGCTCGGAGGATGTGGGCTATGAACGCGTCAGCGATCAGCGACGGACGTTCGAGGACATCACGAGATTCCTCGTCCAGACGGGACATCGCCTCGACGTCGCGGATGTCGCGGATGCGTATCTGCCGCAGGCGCATGCGGAGTTCGACGGCCTGCCGGACTGCGTCCTCGATCTTCCGGCCGAAGAGCCGCTGCTGATGCCCGGGGCGGTCGGGGTCCAGGGTCAGCCTGGTCAGTTGGTCGAGCCGGTGGATGCCCAGCAGGCTGTCGCCGCAGCGCAGGTTGTGGTCCAGGAAGGCGAACGGCCGCCCCTTGCCCATGGTGACCAGCCAGATGGAGAGCTTGGCCAGTTCGACGGCCAGCGGGTTCAGGTCCACGCCATAGAGGCACCGCTCGGCGACCAGCCGCCTGGCGATCAGCAGGCGCTCATCGACGTCCTTCGGCAGGAGTTCGCGGCTTCCGACGTCTTCGACGACCTCGCCATCGACCGTGACGAACCGCCCGGCGTCCTCCTCGCGCGCCCAGGCCTCGACCAGGCGCCCGGACAGATAGCGGCAGGCCTGCACCAGGAACGCACCCGACCCCATGGCCGGGTCGCATATCTTGAGGTCGAGCAGTTCGGCGGGAGACTTCAGACACCACTGGTCGCGCGGCCTGCCCTCGGCCGGCCCATCGTAGACGATGGGTTCGAGGGTCTTCTCGACGATGGTCTCGGTCAGCGAGCGGGGCGTGTAGTGCGTGCCGGTCTCGCGACGGTCGGCCCCGCGCGCGACGGCGAACGAGCCCGCCCGGTAGACGAGGGGATGGCCCCAACTGTCGGGCCGGATGAGAGCGGCGAAGGGCAGCAGGCGGCGCGCCAGCGCTTCGTCGCCCCTGCAGGCCTGGACGAGAGCGATGAACGCGGCCTCATCGCCGCCGCGGTCCAGCGCGTTGCGAATCGCGCTGGCGGACCGTCCGGTGATCTCGACCAGGCGCTCGACCGCGGTCTGGGCTCCGCGAGACCGCAGAGACTCGAGTTCGGCCAGCGGGATGCTCGGATGCCGGATCTTCTTCGAGCCGACGAGGCCGACAGTGACATCGGGCACCTTGGCGACGGTATATTCGAGCAGGCCCTCGTAGACGTGGCCGATCTGCTCGACGTCGAGGGCGCGGTACGACAAGAGCTGCGCTCCGCCGCGATGCTCGAGGACCTGGAGCGCCGTCAGGAGCAGCAGGACCGTGCGGTTGTCGATGGGCAGAGGATCGGCCGGCATGTCGCGCCAGGAACTCCCCTTGGGACGGCCTTCGAGGAAGGGGAACCGGTCTGGATCGAACAATGACCCTCCGAGAGCGGGCAGCCGCAGCGTCTCGTGCTCAATGCCGCCATAGACCGCCCGGAAGACGGCCAGCATCCTCGACCAGGCGTCGTGGCGGCGTTCCAGCACTTCGGGGCCGTGCAGCGACTCCTCTTGCCGCAGGGCCGCGCGGAGCGTGGAGATGGCGTAGCACTGGTCGTACACCGGGTCGCCGAGCAGCAGGAGCCCTCTCTCCTCGGCGCAGAGGAGGAAGACGAGCCGCATCATGACGGTCAGGCCCGCTTCGTAGAGTTCCACCGGGCCGACATCCTTCAGCAGCTCGCCGTTGCGGTCCTGGTCGGCGCGGCCGAGGGCCTGGATGAGGACTTCGACGGCCCGGCGGACCTGCTCGCCGAGGGTGTCGGTGACCTCCTCCTGGAATGCGATGGATTTCTCGAGGAGCCGGTCGAGCCGCTGGTCCTCGGCACCGAAGCAGCGGCGCACCCCCAGCAGCGAGACGAATGCCCTGAAAGTCACGGGTTCCTGCCACCAAAGCCTGGCCAGCCAGGTCGCATGGCCGGAGGTTCCGCCCACCGGGGCATTGACCACCGTCCATCGCTCGCCATCGGTGACGAGGCCGGCCCGAACGTCGTTCGCCCGACACAGGAGCGTCATCCGCTCCAGTGGCGAAGCCGGCCAGCGGTCGCCCGGCAGCGGCTTCTCCAAGTCGGTCTCCGGCGGGTGGACGGCGATGAGCAGTCGGGGCTTGCCGTCGTCCCCGCGCACGGCGAAGTCGGGGGCTATCTCCACGCCGTGCTCGAGAGCGCGGTAGGCCAGTCCGCCGTCGAGGCGGTCGCGGGGGATCAGGACTTCGTCTTCGTACTCCAAAGCCTCCTGGAGGACCATGCGAATCCACGCAGCATGCAGCTCGCCGATTTCCGGGTCGTCCTCGTCCACGGCATCGCGCCACTCGTCATAGGCGGCTCGCAAGCGCTGACGCCGGGGCGTTTCGATCTTCTCCAAGCCCTGGGGAAACACGTCCTCGAGCACCGTCGCGGCGATGAAGGGGCCGGAGATGTCGACGAGAGAGAGCCATTCCACTTGTTCGGATATCTTGGCCATGGCTCAGCGTCCCCCCCCGAAGCCTTCGGGAACGATGAACTCCACGGCCGCCGGGAAGGTGCGGGCGGCAGGGTCGGCGTACCGGCGACCGATGGCGGCGATCTCCTTCTCTCGCTCCTCCGGGATGCGCTCCAAGCGGGTCCGCAGCGCCTCGATGTCCCGGCGGAGCTGCTCGCGCTGATCGGCGGGCCACAACTCGAGCTGGACCGATTTCCCGACATCCTCCAATTCCCTGCGTATCATGGCGGCGAGATCTTCGAGGACCTGCACCAAGTCGGACTCCTCCGCCTGACGGCGACGGTCGAGGCTGTTGGTCAGGAATTCCAGCCGCTCTTGGGAACGAGCCTGGACGGCACCGAGAATCGCGTTCTTCTGGGCCTCGAATCGGTCGCGCAAGACCTCGAAGCATCTGTCGGTCGGCGCGGCGGGCGTGCTGGCCTCCAGCAGTTCGTCGAGCCTCGCAAGCGTGCGGATGCGAGCGAAACCGGAAGCCTTCATTTCCCCGCCGGCCATCGTCAACTCCTCATGCAGCCGGTGGTGTCCTCCGCCGGTGATGACCAGACGCGACCACACGACCACGACGGGCTCCTGGAGGACCGTTCTGGGAACGGAACGCACGGCCACACGGTGGAGCTTCTTGCGATCCTCGTGGGCCCAGACTTCCGCACGCAAGAGTCGGAGCGACATCTGTACGAGGCGGTGATTGAGATGCGCGAGCACCACATCATCGCGCCCCCGAGCGACCGCATGGTCGAAAGTGATGGGGCGGCGCGTTCCCGTGTGAGGATGTTCCAGCCCCCGCGTGGCTTCGGCCCAGGTTCCGACGAGCAGCGGCACCGTGAACGCCTTGGCGTCGGGTGCGCCGGGAAGAGCGGCCGGCTCGAGGGGCGGTTTACCTGCGATGTCGAGCGCCACCGACACGGCCCTGGCGATGCGATCCGGGGTCAGGTGGAAACCATCCCGGGCCTCGAGCAGTCTGGCGTGAAGACGGGCGATACGCTCCTGGAGACGGCGTTCGGCGGCGACGAACTGACGGATCTTGGAAGCCTTGTCCTCGGCGGAACGAGTATCCATCGCGATGCGCCTCCCCAGCATCGCCTCTTCGATCTGCTGGGCGATGACCGGACCGACGCATCCGAGGTCTTGGCGGATATTCTCGACCTTCAACGCGGCTCGCATGAGGAACTCGTGGTCGCCTTCGAGATCGCCCGGTCTGAGGTCCGGCGAGCCCCCGGCATGGCTCCAACCTTTGCCCACCGGGTGCCAGATGAAGACGGTCTTCTCCTTCTGGCCGTGCCGGTCGATCCGGCCGTTCCGCTGTTCCATGACGTTGGGATTCCACGGTATCTCGACGTGGATCAGATAGTTGCAGTGATTCTGCAAATCGATGCCTTCGGAAGCCGCGTCGGTCGCGAGCAGAATCCGCACCGGAGAGACGCTCGGGTGCGCCTGGAAGGCCGCCTTCACTTTCTCGCGGTCCTCCCGCGCCATCCCCCCGTGAAGCACCATCAATCGCTCCCCGCCCCAGCCCCTGGCTGTCAGTATCTCATGGAGCCAGGAGTGCGTGGCCCGATACTCGGTGAACAGGATCACCCGCTTGTCGTTCAACCGGCCGTCGGTCTTGAGATGCTCGTCCAGCCACCGGAGTATCGCCTCGGCCTTCGAGTCGGGACGATTCTTGGCTCTCTCCGCCCATGAGCACATCCGTTCGAGCATCGAACGCTGCGAGTCGGTCAAGGGGGAGGAGAGGGCCGTCGCAGCCGCGACGGCCTCCGCTTCCGCCTCCTCCGCCTTGGCTTCATCCGCATAATCCTCCTCGGCGCGAAGGATGGCCTTCCGCAGGATTCGCTCCTCGAATCGCCCTCCTTCCCGGCTCATTCCCACCTGGGCAAGCGCCTGCCTGTGCTTGGCCAACGTGGGAGCGAAGGCCCGCGGCGATGAGAACAGCCTCTTCTTGAGCAGCTTGTGGACGAAATCGCCCCCGAAGGAGCCGGAGCGAGAGCCGGCGCGACTCTCGGTGTAGTCCCTGAGCAGGCGGTGCACCTCTCGCTCCTCGGGCGTGTAGTCGACCTCCAGGGCCAGCAACTCGCGTTTCGGGTAGATGGGTTCGCCCTTCTCGTCGACGAGGTCGGTCTTCATCCGCCGAACCATGACGCGGTGCAACTGCTTCTCATCGGGCATGACGCCTCGTGCGAACCGCTGGTCGTCGAGGAGTTCAAGGAGGGAAGTGAACGACTCTTGGTATCCATTGTGGGGCGTGGCGGTGAGAAAGAGACGATGCTCGAAGTGCGGAGCCAGTAGGCGGATGAGGCGCGTCCGTTGACTCGGCATGGCATAGCAGCTGGCAGCCGATGGAGCGACGTTGTGAGCCTCGTCCACGACCAGGATGTCGAACTTGCGCGGATAGGTGACATGCGGTGGCAATGCATCCCTGATGAGGCGCAGGCCTTCCCCCATCTTCATCCAGTCCACCGACGCGACAAGTCGCGGGAAGCTCGTCCATGGGTTCGCATGGATGCCGCACTCTCGCCGAAGCTGCTTCACATAGTCGGTGTCCACGATGCGGAATTCGAGGCCGCATTTCTCGTGCATCTCGATCTGCCATTTCACCTGTAATGAGGCTGGACAGACGATGAGTATCGAGCGGGCACGATGACGCACGAGGAGTTCCTGGATGACCAGTCCGGCCTCGATTGTCTTGCCCAGCCCCACATCGTCCGCGATGAGCAGGTTGGCGCGAGCCATGTCGATTGCACGGACTAGGGGATCCAGCTGGTAGTCCTCGATCTCGACGCCGCTTCGGAATGGGGCTTGGAGCAGGAACCGGTCGGCATTCGTCGCAGCTCCCCATCGGACCGCGTCGAGAAAGGCTTCGAGCCGTTCGCACGAATCCCAGCCGCTGACGGTGGGAAGGCCCGCTGTCTCGAGTATGCGAGCGCCGGGTTCGAGTTCCCACACTGCGGATAACGACTCGTTCAACGCGTCTTCGTCGAGGGATACGAGCGTGACGAGGTGTTGAGGTGTACAGCCGTTCGTTCGGGCCAATCCAGAAGATCGGACATCGGTGACCACCCACTGCCGACGACGGATTTCGACCAGTTGGCCCGGTTCGGGAGGAGCGATGGTCATTGTGAGCCTCCTCTCGTGCGGCAAGCCTCGACGATACGTCCAACCACGCGAGCTGATGGGGGCAGGCAGTCGTGTTCCCAGACTCGGATCACACGCCAGCCAGCCTTCCGAAGCCGTGCGGACTGGTCAGCGTCGCGCTCCTTGTTCTCTGCAAGCTTGGGCAGCCAGTAGTCTTGATTCGATTTCGGATAGGTGGCGTGCTTTGGGCACCCGTGCCAAAAGCAGCCGTCCACCAGCACCGCGACCTTCGGGCCGGGGAAGAGAATATCCACGGCGACGCGCTCCACGCGGCGGTGCAGCCTGAACCGGAGCCCCGTCACATGGAGTGCCGACCGGAGCAACCGCTCCGCTCGTGAGTTCTTGCTCTTCACCCGACCCATGATCTCGGAGCGGGTCAGCGGCCTTCGTGCGGTCTTCCCTGTTTCCATGGTCACGATGTCGCCCTCGCCCGACTAATCGACGTCCGTTTGCCCGACCGTCCCCGCGATTCGACAGCCGCTATATGTTCCATCAGCGCTCGGCCCAGTTCCATCGCAAGCTTCGGTGGAACCGCGTTTCCGATCATGCGACCGATGGCCTTGCGATTCACCTTCTGGTCGTGCGGCCAGAATCGGTAGCTGCGAGGAAACGTCTGGAACAGAGCCGCCTCGCGGAGGGTGATGGAGCGATCCTGTTCGGGATGGCCGAATCGCCCATTGCCGATGCCGGTGCATAACGTCGTCATCGTCGGAGCGGGCCGGTCCCACCACATCCGTCCATAGATGGAGAAGTATCGCTCCCCGGACTTCTTCCGATGGCAGTCCAGCACCAGCCTATCGGGCCAGTCGTGCCTCGTACCGCCATCGCGCTTCGTGGCGCGGATGCGTTCGAGGTTGAGCGGCGACAATCGCGAGGCCGCATGCATTGGATCGCACGGATCCTCCTCTCCCGCTTCGAGCGGCGGCAGTCTGCCGATGGTCTGACGCACTGTCCGCCACCGCCTCGGATGCCGATAGCGGCCATCCGGCACCTTGATCTCTCCCAGGCGCGATGCCAGCAATACGAGACGCCTGCGGGACTGCGGTACTCCGTATTCCGGGCAGTGGATGACCCGCCAATCCACGCGATAGTCGCATTTCACCAGGGTAGCGATGAACCTGTCGAAGACCGTGCGCCCCCGGTCCGCCAGCTCGGGCACATTCTCCATGGTGACTAGTTCGGGCTGGATGTCGGCCACGAACTTCCCGAAGTAGTCGAGCAGGTCCCACGCCTGGTGCTTCTTCACGCCATTCGTAAGTTTCGAGAACGGCTGACAAGGAGCGCACCCTGCCAGGAGTCTGTACTTTCCAGAGTCGAACAGCCCCGCGACACTCTGGCTGCTCGTATCTGCCACGTCCCACCGCAGGAAAACGACTCCAGGATTGTTCGTCACATAGGCATATTCCATCTGCGTATCGATATCGATCCCGGCCCGGACTCTGATACCGGCACGCAGAAGACCATGAGTGAGCCCGCCGCAACCGCAGAAAAGGTCGACGGCGCTGATCGGACTGTCAGCGATGAGTTCCATCAGGCGTTTGCGTGTCGCACTCCTCGCCATGTCGCTGTCCTAACGGTTGACGCCCGGTACGTGACCGGCCCAGATCATGAAACGCCTCTCTTTCGGCCATCAGCGCTGAGCGGCTTCCGGGCAACTCGCCGGCCGCCTAGGGGGGCCGTCGGGGTGCCGCGCATCCATTCGTCGACTTCCGAAAGCTTGAACCGCAAGAGACGACCGGCGCGGTGGGCGGGGAAGCCCTTCTTGTCGATCCACCGGTAGATCGACTCTCTGCGGACGCCGATGTGTTTCGCGACCTCGTCCACATCGACCCATCGTTCTTCAGTCGCCATGCCTGTGCTCCAATCGGAGAGGTACGCACAAGGGAGCGCCTCTCGGTCATTGTCGATCAGTCAAAGTATACGAAACGCACTGGCCTCGTCAACGCGGAACGCCAGCCCGTTCTCTCCACCGCAGCGGATGGGGATACGATGCGGAAACAGTCATTTGCCATTGCGTACCTCCCTGATTCTTCCTTCGAAGGCCGTCCAATCGGGCATCGTGCCGTCGGCCTGGTAGGCCTTGCGGGCGGCGCGGATGGCAGCGTGGAGGGCGAGGAACTCCTGGGATTCGTCTTCGGCTTAGTGAAGATGGCCGGTGGCGCGGAGGCGGTGGGCATTACTCGGATGGCGTCCTTCAATATTGCTTCCGCTGCGGGTCGACCAAGGCGAGGGCTCCCTGGCGCTGCTCAGGGCGGACGGCGAGACCGAGGAACGTGATGATGCGGTTGACGTGAGCGGCCGGGTCGGCGAGGAGGTCGTGGTAGTGGATCGTGAGCAGCGCGGGGCCCGGCGCGCCTGATGATTCTGTGTCGCTGCGGCATGCAGGATCGCCCGATCTTGCGCCGCGCGCCGCGACGACGGAGGCTGCGAGGGATTCGATTCGGGCCAGGCCGGCGCGTTTGGCGGCGTCGAGGGCGCGTTGGAGGCGGTCGCATTGGTCGGGCGTGGCGCGGAGCCAGCCGCGGGCCTTGGCGGAGCGGTCGGTGAGGGAGCGGATCGATTCCTCCAACGGACGGTCGATGTGGATGAAGCGGCTGGCCGGCTCCAGCTCGAGCAACATGTCTACTAGGAAGCACAGGTGCGGGTACTTGCCGCCGGCGATGGTGCCGCGGTGGGCGGCCTCGCGCATGCGATGGTCGAGCCACGCACGCAGCTCGCGCTTGGTCACCTCGCGGTCCACGGCCGGCTCGGTCGAGGGGAACGGGTAGGCCTGCTCGCAGATCTTCGCCAAGCCGTGGGCCTCGAAGCCGCCGGTGCCGCGGTTCTCGTAGCCGATCAGGCGGTTGCCCATGTGGACGCCGAGGCGGTGCAGGATGCCTGCGGTCACCGACGAACCCGAACGGTGCAGGCCGATGACCCAGACGGGCGGCTTGCGGACGGCGGGCTTGAAGCGCACCGGTCCGCCGTGGCGATGTCGACGGTGCCGACGTCGCAGCGAGCGTTGAGGGGCTGCGCCCTCTGCATCAACCAAGGCAGATCGCACCGCATGATCCGCGCCGAGCCACGGCGCGTCGGGCGCGGCGCGTTCGTCCCGACCTGCCTGCGTCCCTGCCTGCGCAGGCAGGCCGCGTTCATGCCGGTCGGGCAGGTGGTAGTTCCAGTAGCGGTCCTGCGCCATGCGGCCGCTCACGTCGCTCTTGCCGCCGGCCTGGCCGATGATCCAGCGCGTCGGCGCGTAGACGTTGTGCCGGCCGCTCGCGTGCAGCAGTTCCATGCGGTGATCGACGTGATGCCGCGGATGCCGGGCGTGGTCCGGCCAGTCGCACAGGTGCCGGTACAGCACGCGCATGAATTCGCCCCGCACGGCGTAGGCCTGCGTGCGGTTGACCATGTAGGGGCGGATGACCTCGCCGTTGATCCGCTGCGGCGGGCGGGCGCGGACGCCGCGGTGCTGGCCGCCGAAATAGAGCTGGTCCCAGTCCTTGGGGACGGCCAGCAGGAAACGCTCGGCCTTCTCGGCGAAGTCGGGCGGAAACAGGGCGTCGTCTTCCAGCACGAGCAGCACGCCGCCGCGCTGGTCGAGTCCATCCATCAACGCCGCTTGCAGTATACTTATATGAGACAGCATGCAGCCCCAGGCCCCGCCGCCCTGTCTCCACCATTCGGGCGGCCGGCACCTGCGGCCGTCGATGGCGGCGCTGCGCTCGACGCCGGCGATGGGGCAGTTGTGCTGGAACTGCTCCCAGCGGTCGGGCCGGCGGTCGAGGTTGATGCAGACCGCGCGGACGTCGACGGCCCCGCCGGCGTCGGCGAGAAGGTCGAGCACGCGGCGGGTCTTTTCCGTGCAGGCTGGAGGCTGGAGACTGGAGGCTGTAGGCGCGAGCGATTCCGACCCGCTGGCCGACGCGCTGGATGCTCCAGCCTCCGGCCTCCAGTCTGCAGCCTCGAACGGCGCTCGCGGAAACACGTCGGTCTCAAACGGTGCGGTCAGCATCACAGTTTCTCCGCAAGCCAGGCCCGAAACGGCGGCGGCACGCAGTGCACGCCGAGCAGCTTGAAGAAGGCCTCCTCGGTCGGCGTCAGCACGATCTGGCCGTCCGGCCCGTACAGCGCGATGAACGGCCCGCGCTCGGCGCGGACCTCGGGGAAGTCGCCGTGGGCCGCCGAGCGGAAGTCGTAGAGGAAGCCGCGCTGCGCGGCCCGCTCGCGCAGGCGGCGGTTGATCAGGCGCGGCCCGGTGGAGAAGGCCAGCACCGCGCCGTAGGTCTCCGGCGTGGCGATGAAGACGTCCGCCATGTGCCGCTCGTCCGTGTTTGGGGCGACGCGCTTGCGGACCTCGCCGGCGGGCAGCTCGCCGCGCTCGAACGACCACGGGTCGCGCGTCACGAGCAGCAGATCGAGGTCGCCCACCTCGGCCAGGCCGCGACGGACCGAGCCGGTGATCTCGGCGTGCAGCACGCGCGGGTCAGCGCGCAGACGCTCGCAGGCCGCCAAGGCTCGTTCCAAAATGTCGACCGTCTTCATCATCGCGCCGTCCTCAGAACTCGATGGTGATGCTGCCCGAGCCGCTGGACGATCCACTTCCCGACGAGCCGCTCCCGCTGCCGCTTCCGAACGACGAGCCGCTGCCCTTGCTGCCGGAGCCGGAACCGGAGCCGCCACTGCCGGAACCACCGCTGCCGGAGCCGCTGCCGGAACTGATCCCGATGCTGGGCACAAACTGGTTGTGGACCCACACGCCATCGGCCACGTAGAGGTTGGTGCCGGGCACGAGTAGCGCGACCGTGCGCGCTGGCGCATCGACGCGCTGCACGGAGGCGACGTACTCCTCGCTCAGGTCGTGGCGGATCAGGAAGTCCCCGACGCGCAGCAGTTCGGCCGAGCAGAAACCGACCTGATCGCGGCGGCGGACGAGGAAGGGATGCTCGAACGTGGCCTTGATGCGGCCGTTGATGACGTAGAAGCCGTCGTGCTCGCCGTGCCGAACATGTCCGACCGTCGCGGCGCGCGGCGTCATCACGCTGGTGCCCGCAGTCGTGATCCAATCGAATTGTGCGGGGTAGTCTGAATCGCGCTCCAGGCCGGGGATGTCGAGCGACGCGACGATGTCGCCGGGCTGGATGTTCTCGATCGGCACCACGCGCCGATCGGCCAGACGGACGAGCGTACCGTAGAGCAGGCAGTTCCCACCGCCGCCACCACCGCCACCCCCGCCGGACCCGCCGCCCGAGCCTCCGCCTCCACCTGAACCTCCACCGCCAGAACCACCACCCGATCCACCACCGGAGCCGCCCGAACCTCCGCCGCTGCCAGACCCGCCGCCGCTTCCTGATCCACCACCGCTTCCCGATCCGCCTCCGCTGCCCGATCCACCGCTTCCGCCGGAGCCCGAGCCGCCACTACCCGATCCGCCGCTGCCTGATCCTCCGCTCCCGCTGCCGGAGCCGCCGCTTCCGCTTCCCGATCCACCGCTGCCCGATCCGCTCAGCGACCCGCTGCCGGATCCACTGCCTCCCGATGATCCACTGCCGCTGCCAGACGCGCTGCCTGAAAAGGACGACGCGCTGCCAGAACCCGACACACTTGAGCCGCTTGGCGAACCGGAGCTTCCGCTACTGGTCGATTGCGATCCCGACGACGACACCGACTCGCTCGAGGCCGACGAACTGGCACTCGACTGCGAGCTGCTGAACGACGAGCTGGATGCCGAACTCGAACTGGAGGATGACGAGGACGACATGCTCGACGACGACATGCTGCTGCTACTGCTGCTTGAACACGGCGGCGCGGAGGCCGGCACGCCGATTCGGGCGATGGTCCAGGCGATATTCGCCTGGTCGCGCTCGTACTTCGGCTGAATCCACAGCAGATAGGCCGCGCCGGATGGGGCACTTTCAAGACGTGTGGGTACGCCCTGCCGGACATCCGCGAAACGGTCGCACTCGTCGACCATCTTCACGCGGACGGGGCAGACGCCGTCGACCACAGCCCGCACCGTCGCGCCCGCGGCCGCGGGCTCCAGCAGGATGGCGAAGCGGCCCTTGTGCCTGCGCCGCGGCACCACGCCGCGCAGGGCCACGCGGTCCTTGAAGGCGTCGGCGTTGACGGTCGGCTTGATGATCGGCCCCTCAATGCCGAGGACTTCGTAGCGCTCGCGGTCCTGGCCGCTCTCGTTGCGAACCAGGACGATGCCGGTCTGGCGGAAGTCGCGCTGACTGTCGCGCGCGGCGCTGCGCTGGCGCTCCTGGAAGTCCCGCGCCGCCTCGACGAAGGCATTGAACGTCTCCGCGGGGATCTTCAGCGGTTCGCCGGGCTTGACCTTGGTGAGTAGCGCCACGCCGTATCCCCCTCAGATGCCCAAAGCGTTGAGGTCGCCATACGGATAGACCTGCTCGACGTAAGCCGCGATCGGCCGCTTGACCATCGCCTTGGCCGCCGAGTCCTCCGCATCCTGGTAGCGGACCCACAGGTACTCGAAGCCCTTCTTGCTGATCCCGACGATGTCGCCGACGACGAGGCCGGCGGCGTTGGGGCTGGCGGCGAAGCGGTAGTTGATCTCCCAATCACCCGAGCCGCGCTTCGAGCCGGATGCGCCGAGGAACAGGCACTCGCCGGGCGCGAAGCCCTTGAACGGGGCGCTGTTCACGCGCCCCGTGAGCGCGAACAGCGTGCCCTTGTAGGCCGGCGTGACGTAGGCGTCGTCGATGTAGTGCGTCTCAGAGAACTGATAGACGGGCACCGTGATGTCGACGCCCTCGACGCTGTCGGCGGTGACGCCGATGGCCCCTTTGAAGTTCGGCGGCACCTGCCCGCCGGACGCATACGCGCCGACCGTCTGGAGGCTCTGGGTGATGTGCTGCGTGCCACCGCCGGTGTCGAAGGCGAAGACGCTCTCGTTGGTCTGCGGGATGCTGGCGTAGCGGACGATGCCCTCCCACAGCAGGTCGCCGACCGGCTGGATGGTCACGCTTTCGCGCGGCAGGAAGACCAGGCCGGTGCCGAACAGGTCGAAGGCCGCCGGCGCGGCCGCGGCCAGGGCCGATCGCGCCTGCACGTCGTCGTTCGTGCCGCGGATGTTGTAGCGCAGCTCGGCCGAAGGGTTCTGGCCGGTGGTGACCAGGCGGCTCTCGAACTTCTCCTCGACGGTGACGGGCATGGTCGCTTCGCTCCCTCAGGCTGCAGGCTGCAGGCTGGAGGCTGGAGGCGCTGCGGTGTCGGCTACGCCGACGTGGTTCTTTCCTGCAGCCTCCAGTCTCCAGCCTCCGGCCTCACGCAAACGTCAGCCCGCCGATCGACGCGGCCTCGGCCAGGCGCTTCGTGTGGCGGGCCGTCTGTTCGCTCGCCCGCGCGGTGCGCTCCATCGCATCGCCGCCGGTGCCCAGGCCGTGGACGGCCGCGGCGCTGAAGGTGCCGGTGACGCTGATCTTCTGTGCCAGTGCGTCGCCGATGCCGGCCAGACGGTCCTCGAGGCCTTCCAGCGGATCGCCGACCTTACGACGCGGCGGGCCGCCGGCCTTCTCGGCTTCTTCACGGCGCTTCTTGGCTTGGGCGATGGCCTCGTCGAGTTGGCGGCGGGCTTCGGCCAGGGCTCGGCGCGTCTCGGTGATCTTGGCGTCGGTCTCGCCCTCCAGGCGCTTCTCGGCCTCGTCGAGTTGGCGGCCGATCCCGGCGAGCGTCGCGTCATGCTTTTCGCCGGCGCGATCGCGCTGCTGCTGTCGCTGCGCCTCGCGTTGGACCAGAGCGGCCGCGCGCTGCCGGTCGATCTCGGCGTTCAGGTTGGCCAGGTCCTCGTCGGCCATCTTTTTGGCGGCCTCGACGTCAAGCGTCTCGTCGAAGAGGCCCCACAGCTCGAGCAACCGCTTGGTCGTCCAGTTGATGGCCGTGTTCCAGGCCTTCTGAAATCCGCTGGTGAAGATCGACCAGGCCTTCGACAAGAACGTCGTCGTCTCGATCCAAGCGACCTCCAGGGCGTGAAAGACCGTCTCGGCCGTGGCCAGCGCCCCGAACAACATCTGCTGCGCGGTGGAGATGAAGAACCGCTTGGTCTCCAACCACACGCGGTTGAGCGCCGCGACACCCTGCTGCCAGGCGAGTTTGAGCAACAGCCAGAGGATCTGCGCCGCCAGGGCGATGTCGCCGGCCGCCAGGTCGTCGGCGATCCCGCCGACGACCTTCATGACCGTGGCCTTCAGCGACTGGAACTGCTCACCCAGCCAGGCCAGGGCATCCGCGCCTGCGCCGGTAACGACTAGCAACGTTCCGCCCAGCGCGACGACGGCGGAGATGACCAGACCGATCGGCGAGAGCATCGCGCCGAGGACGGATACGACGACGCCCAGCGCGGTGCCGACGCCGGCCGCAATCGACGCCAGCGTGCCCAGCGCCGCACCGACGCCGGAGATGACAAAGCCCAGGGCGATCAGCGCCAGGCCCACGCCGGCGACGCCCACGGCGATCTTCGCGGCGGTGACGATCAGCGCCTTGTTCTGCCTGATCCACTCCGAGACGCGGACGACGGTGCGGGTGACCGCGTTGGACAGGTCCACCACCGTCGGGGCCAAGGCCGAGCCGATCACGAAGACGCCCTGTTTCACGACGCGCCACAGCGTGTGCAGCGTGTCGTTGAGCACCGCCGCGTCCTTGGCCGTCTGCGTTGAGACCGTCAGCCCCAGCCGCCGCGCCTCCTCGCGCAGGGCCTCGATGCCCTTCGCTCCATCCTGAATCAGCGGCAGCAGGCGCGTGCCCGACTTGCCGAAGATCTCCATCGCCAGGGCGGCCCGCCGCGTGGGGTCTTCGATCTTGCTGATCCGGTCGGCGATGAGCAGGAACTGCTGTTCGGGCGAAAGGCCGTTCAGGTGTTCGACGGTGAGTCCGAGCTGTGCAAGCGCGTCGATGGCGCTCTTCGATCCGCCGGCGGCCTCGGTAATGGCCTTCTGCATCTTGCGGATGCCGGTCTCGAGCGTCTCGAGGTCGGCCCCCGACAGTTCCGCGGCGAAGCCCAGTTCCGACAGGGCCTCGGCGGACAGGCCGGTCCGCGCCGACATCTTGTCGAGCACGTCGCCGGTGGTCGAAAATGTCCTGACCGCCGCGGCCAGCGGGGCCAGCGCCGCCGACGCGACGGCGGTGATCTGCGTGCCGATGGAGCGGACGCCCGCGCCGAAGGCCTGGAGTCGCTTCTGTGCGGCGCGCAGGCCCTTGGTGAGCTTGTCGCTAACGCCCAGCTCGACGAACGCCCGTCCTGCCCGGATGCCCTGAGTGTTGGCCACGATTTATCCTCCTCGCGCGCTTCCGGCCCACAGCTTCGGTAGTTTCGGGCGCTCCTTCTCCAGGGCAGGCCCCATGAACGGACGTGCCTTGATGCGGACGCGGCGCTTGCGGAGCCGGCCGCGCGCAAACTTCGTGACCGTGGTGACGCCGCCGTGCTCGAGCACGCGCGGGGCCTCGGTAGACTTGTTCAGCTTGGCGGGGCCGACGACCACCGAATCGCTCGCCCGGTCGTAGCCGAACAAGATGAAGTTGCGGAGCAGCCCGACATGCGAATGCGGCGGCGAGCCCGGCGGCGCGGAGCCCTTGCGCTTGCGGATGCTCGTGCGCGCGACCGTGCGGATGAACGCCCCGGCCTTCGACAGCACAGCGCGCTTGGCCGTGTCAACGGCGCGGACGACCTTCTCGCGGTCGAAGAACAGGCTCTTGATCCGCATGTCGATCATGGAAGGCTCCAGGCTTCAGGCTTCAGGCTTCAGACTTCGGTTGGCCACGTCATTTCGCTCCTGAAGCCTGAGGTCTGAAGCCTGAAGCCTCTTTTCCGTTCTGCCTGATCCGGGCCATCTCGCGGCGGTGACTGAGCCAGAGCATCAGGCCCATCAGGATGACCTGGCCGACCGGCACGGCGCTGGAGTACTCGATTGCCTTCCAGCCGCTGGCGTCGACCTGACCGGTGAGGTTCCCCTGCCCGGACTGCTGCGAAGCAAGACTGGAGACTGGAGGCTGTAGGCTGGAGGGCGCGTCTTCCGGAGCGGTGCTCGCGCTGGTGCCTCGAGTCTGCGGTCTCCAGCCTCCAGCCTGTCCGATCGACTGCCGCGCCGTCGTGGCCGCACAGCCGGTGATCGCCAGCGCGCAACAACCCGCCAGCAGCATGTGACGCGCACGGGTCACGGCTGGACCTCGCCGGGAGCCGTCGCGGGGGCCTGTTCGTCCTTGTTCGCGGGCTGCGACTCCGGCGGCGCGTTCTTCGAGAACGGACTCGGCTCGGTCTCTTCGCCGCCGGAGCTGGAGACCTGGAGCTGGCCGGCGATGCCCTCGACGCCGACGCTCGCGCGGCCCTCGATGCCGACGACCCACTTGCCGGCGAAGTTCACGACATACGTCGGGTTGATCCCCTGCGCGCCGGCCTGGATGGTGAGCTGCTCGACACCCTGCGACAGGCCCTGCTTGACCGCGGGGATGATCGCCTGGTCGGCCAGCTTGTTGGCGAACTCCTCAATGGGCGGCTTGGGATTCAGCGCCGCGCACCCGGCAACACAGCCGCCAATGATGGAAAAGAGACTCGTTGCAATCGTCGTCTTTCGTGACAACATAGAGCACCTCCTTGTGCAGGCTTCAGGCTGTAGGCTGTAGGCGCTGCCGTCGCGCCACTGGCACTCATACTTGTGCCCTCCGGTCTCCAGCCTCCAGCCTCCGGTCTATGAAGACATCCTTCAGCACTTCCACGCCGACCTTCAGCGGCGCGGCTCGTTTGGCGAACGGGCCGAAGTCGGCGGGCTTGAAGGCCCGCGTCTTCTTCGGGTCGCGATGGGCGTTGGCGATCAGGGCCAGCAGCGAACTGGTCCGCGCCCACTCATCCCGCATCCGCGCCTCGGCCATCGCCAGCAGTTCGCGGAGCGTCAGCCGGCCGGGCTCAACACCGGCGATGCCGGCGCAGCGCCAGACGAGGTTCCAGCACTCGCCAGCGCTTGTTCGACCACTTTCTCGATGTTCACGCTCTCGATCCGCGCTTCGATCAGGTCCCGCGCCCTGTCCATCACTCGCCACGTCGTCGCCAGCACCCGCCCGAGGTTGGCCCGATCCCTCGGGCTCGGGGAAAAACCCACGAGCTCCTCCAGCAGCGCCTTGGTCGCGTGCTCGATGGCGTCGCCGGCCATCGCCCGGCCGAACTCCTCGTCACTGACGCCCTTGGAATCCGCCTCCGGCTTGCAGACGGCATAGACCACGTCGCAGAGCAGCACCGGATCGCGGATCAACCTTTCGATCAGCTTGCCCTCGACAATCTCCAGCAGGTCCACGTCGAGCAGGCCGCGGACGCGCTTGATGGCGTCCACGTTGATGGCAATGGTCCACGTGCGCCCGGCGTTATCCGTAAACGTTTTCATTCCGATGGCCTCCATGCCTTCGTCGCTTCGTGGCTGAGTCGCTCCGTCGCTCCCCGATCAAATCCAGCTCGGCGGCGTGGTCGAGTAAGTGACCTTCGCCGTCACGCTGACGGTGATCGCCTCCTCCAGCGCCTCGTTCCGCGAGAAGCCCGTGATCATGAAGTCCGCCTGGAGGCCCGAGCCGCTGTCGCCGTCGAGGACCTGGAAGCCGATCGGGGCGTTGGTCAGAAAGGCGTTCTTGATCGCGGTGAACCCGGCGTCGGCCGTGTCCCAGACCATCTCGAACTCGACGGTCGCCTCTTTGAGCGTGGCGACGATGGCGCGCCAGCCGGAATTGGCGCGGGTGGTGACGTCGGCTTCGCCGGTCTCGAGTGAGAGCGTCACGTCCTTGACATTGGCCAGCTCGGTCCAGGCCCCGCCGCCGCCCTGGCCGCCGGTCTTGTAGTTCAGTCGGGCATCCATGCCCAGCTTGATCGCCATGCGTCACCTCTTTCAGGCTGTAGGCTGGAGGCTGGAGACCGGAGGACTTACGTTGATCGTGCTGCGTTCGACTGGCGCGCCTCCAGCCTTCAGCCTTCAGCCTTCAGTCTCCGGTCTCTTTATCCCGTGCCGACCACCAGCGCCATGTCGCCGGCCGTGCCCTTGATCTCGATCCGCGAGATATCGACGCCGAAGAACGTCGCCGACACCCCCTTGGACCACAGCGCCGTCGGGCCGCCATCGACCCGCACCTGGAGCGCCCCGGCGTTCAGCGGGCTGGCGATCAGCGTGGCGACCAGCACGGTCCGCGCGTCGGCCAACTTCTGCCAGTTGGTCGTGATCGAGTACGACTTCATGAAGATGTTCCGCATCGTCGCATCCCGCTCAGAAACCCATCCCGAAGAACGCGTCCGAGCCGCCGCCGTTGCCGCCCGGCGGGGGCGGCAGCTTGATGACGCGCCGCGAGATTCCGCCAGTCACCAGCACTGAGTCCGGCGACGTGCCCTTGACCTCGATCCGCGACAGATCGACGCCGATCAGCGTGGCCGACACGCCGGCGGGCCAAAGCACTGTCGGGCCACCATCCACCCGGAACTGCGCGTTCTGTGCGTTGGTCGAGGCCGTGGTGATCGCGGCGGTCAGCACGGTCCGCGTGGCCGCCAGCTTCTGCCACGACGACGACAGCGTGATCGAGCGGATGAAGATCGGGGCCATCGCCGCTCACCTCCGCACCCGGTACGTCACGGTCAGGACGCTGGTGAAGACACGCTGCTGGTCCAGATGTTCCGAAGCGAAGACAGGCTCATTCGCAATCGAGACGAAGGCCGCCTCGGGCGCATCGTCGAGCCGCTTCTGCCGCAGGTGGTCGGCGATCTTTTCGACCAGGTCCACCAGCGCGTCGCTCTCTGCGTCGTCCGCGATCTTCTTCTGCACGCCGATGTCGATGGCGCAGTCGAAGTAGCCGCTCTCCCGCGTGGCGTTGCTGATCGTCACCGACTTGGGCACCACGCTGACCTTCAGCGCCGCCAGTTCCGCCAGATCGAAGGCCGGCTGATAGCGACGCTCGGCATTCAACGCCGGGTTGAACGGCCCGGCGTTCAGGCTGCTGGTGACGGCGTCGGCGATGTCCAGGATCGTGCTCACGGTTGATGGCCTCCGCGTCCGCGCGATCCGCCGTGGATGCCTTCGAGGTAGGCCACGCGACGCTCAATCGCCTGGTACTCCGCCCGTAGCGCCCGGGCCTCGACAATCAGCTCATCGAGTCGCTTCTCGACGTGGTCGAGCTTCGTCGTGACTACGCCCCACTGCACTGTGAATGCCGAGACGGCGATGACCGCCGTCAGAATGACGCCGGCCCAGCGCGACAGGCCGTTGAACTTGCCGTTGCCTGCGTTCATGGGCCCTCCGTGGCCACGTGCTTCGTGTGAATTCGCAGCGTCCGGCGGTACGGGTCGCTGTAGCGGAACGGCGGCTCGTTGCCCGGGGCCATCACCTCGTACACGAAGGTCTTCGCGCCATCCGTCTCTCTGATTCGATCTCCCGCCCTCGGCAGCGTCTGTGCGCCGGCCAGCACCAGGTCCGTCGTCAGCACCAGGTAGTCGCGCGACTCGATCTTGTGGATCACGCCGAAGTCATCCGCCTGCTCGAATTCCGTCCGGCCGATCGTGGCCAACAGGTCGACCGAGTCACCGCCGCGCTGGTACGTCACCATGCGCGTCATGTGGCGGTTCCGCTGGTCCTCCAGCCACGCCGAGCCTCGTTCGAGCACGTCCATCGGTCGCTTCGCTCCGGACTGTTGGACTGTTTGACTGTTCGACTGTTCGGCGCTCGCTCAGACGACCAATATTGACCAAACAGTCGAACAGACGAACGGTCGAACAGCCTCAGTTTGACAGCAGCACACGCACATACGCCGCGTTGTCGTCCGCCGTCTTGATCGCCTTGCCCAGGTACTTGTTCGCCCCGCCGCCGTCGGCCAGGTCCCCGGTCTTCCGCGACGCGTTCCAGTACACCTTCGTGCCGGTCCGAATCTCCGTCCCGACGCCTGTCGACTTCGGGATGTCGAAGATGCCGGCGATGGTCAGCGGCCCCGGCGTGTCGGCGCGGATGTCGCGCCGGGCGACGCCGACGAGCTCGCCCTGAACGATCACTTCGCCGGCGGCCACGTCGTAGGCCGGGATGTGCTCGATCACGCTGCTGCGCTGGATGAACCGCGCTCGCATGGAGAAAACTCCTCAGGCTGTAGGCTGGAGGCCGGAGACTGGAGGGTTCGCGGTCACGGTCTTACGCTTCGCCGCACCTACAGCCTACAGTCTCCAGCCTCCGGTCTTCTCACTGCGTCAGCCGCACGCGGACGAACATGCTGGTGTCGGGGGCGGTCCGCACCGCCTTGCCGATCAGCTTGTTCGCCCCGGCCCCGTCGCTGGCCGTGCCGACCTTGTTGTTGGCGTCCCAGTAGACCTTCGCCCCGACGGTGATCTGCGTGCCGCTGCCGGTCGCCTTGGGGATGTCGAAGACGCCCGACACCGCCAGCGATCCCTGGGTGTTGGCCCGGATGTTCCGCCGGGCGATGCCCACCAGGTCGCCCTGCACGACCACCTCGCCGATGGCGACGTTGACCGTGGGGACGAAGTCCACCGCGAGGCCACGTTGAACAAACCTTGCTGGCACGTGTTACCTCCTGACAGGCTGTAGGCTGGAGACTTGAGACCGGAGGTATCGCCTCAACGGCGTGACGCACTGCATTGAGCGCCTCCAGCCTCCGGCCTCCGGTCTCCAGCCTTCTCACTGCAACATCCGCACGCGGACGGTCGCATCGGCGTCCGCCGCGGCCTTGACGCACTTGCCGATCAGCTTGTTGCCCGTCGCCGTGGTCGTGGCCACGTTGTTTGTGTCGTCCCAGTAGCAGTTGGCCCCGACGCTGATCGCCGTGCCGCCGCCCGTGGCCTTGGCGAAGTCGAAGACGCCCCGGACCGCCAGCGCACCCAGCGCGTTGGCCGCGATGGGACTCTTCGCAACGCCCACCAGTTCACCGATCACGACCACGTCGCCCGCCGCCACGGCGGTGCCGGGCGTGTAGTCGATTGCCTCGCCGTCATGCACAAAGGTTGCCTGTGCCATCGTTTCATCTCCCTTCGTCGCTCCGTGGCTCCGTCACCACGTCGCCTCTGTTACGCCTGGCCCTTGCTCTTCACGCCGCCGCGCGGCTCCTGAAGCGCGACGCCGAAATCGTGGTAGCCGCGCATCTGGATGCCGAGGACATGGAAGTCGGCCTCGGCGGTCTCAATCGTTGGGGACTCTTGCCCGTTGAGGAACGCGACCTCGATCACCGGCAGGTCGGCCGGGTCGGCCAGCAGATACCACGCCTTGTCCGAGAAGCCCGTGTACTGGGCGTTGCTCAGGTAACGACTCACCTCGACGCGGAACTTGCCCGCGTGCGGGTTGGCCACGGGGTACTTCGTGCTCGCCGTCGTGTCGCGGATCTCCAGCGACTTGAACAGCATCGTGCCCATCGCACTGAGACTGGTCGGCACCAGCAGCACCTGCGGCATGATGCCGATGGGCTTGCCATCCGCATCCACCTGGTCCATGAACGTCCGCTCGGCCAGGCTCATGGCGTCGATGCCAAGGGCGGTATCGACCCCCTCGATGTAGTTGTTGTTGCCGGCCGTGAAGAACGCGGCGTTATTCATGAAGACCGACCAGAAGACGTCGTTGATCTTCAGGCCGCTGCCGCGCCCGAGCTTGCGCGGCACGGTGGTAATGGCCCCGAGGTCGTCGTTGATGATGTCGCGGCGGTCGATGGACAGCAGCAGGCCGTAGGTGTCGGCCTTGTTGGTGTAGCTCTGCTCGCCCAGCGTGCCGTGCTTCAGTTCTCCGCCGGGCGCGACCTTCTCGTACTGGTCCTTGCCGATCAGGCGGTAGCTGGTGACGGTCTTGAAGTCGCTGACGTTGCGGACGGCGGTGATGTTCCGCCAGGTCCGCTCGACGCTGAAGAACCCCTCCAGCAGGAACTTGTTGGCGACGTTGGAGAGGATGCCGCCGATGTCGATCGTGGAGAAGGCGGCCTGGAGATTCTGGCCGAAGGCGAAGCGCAGCACACTGCGGCTGTCGCGGAAGTTGCGACCCGTGTAGCCATTGGCCCAGGCGGCCTCCAGCAGCAGTTCCTGCAAGCCGATGCCGCCGCGGAAGCGCTTCGAGGCCGCGTCGAGGGTCTTCTCGTCGTACTGCTCCTCAACCGCGGCCAGCTTGGCCGTCAGCATGCACGCCGCCTCGAGGACCTGGCCGCCCATCGCGTTCTCGACGGCGTGGATGGCCGGCGCCTTGGGCCGCGAGGCCCGGAGCTTCTCCAGTTCGGTTTTCTCCTCGGTCCAGCCCTCGGCGATGGCCCGCTCCTCGAGGTCGGGGAACTTGCCAGCGCAGATGCGGCGGATGGCGCTGATGCGCTTCGTCTCCGCGAGGGCCTGCGCCCTCAGTTCAGTGACCGGCGTGGGAGCACCGGTCGCCGGGCTGGCGGACGGGTTGGCCTCCGTGCCATGCCCGCCCGCCTCCGCCGCGCGCGTCGGTTCCGGCGTCGGCTTGTCCTCGGCCGGCGTGACTTCCGTGTCGTTCAGCTCATCCATGACTGCCTTCTCCTGTCGAAGGTCCGCCGGGGCGGACTGCGCCGCGATGGTCGCGGCCGTATTCGTGTCTGCGCCGAGGTCGACGAAACTGATCTCGCCCAGGACGGTGCGGCGGGCCACGTACAGAGGGCCCTCGAAGGTCCTGCCGTTAACCGTGATGCTCTTGCCGTTCCGCACGAACTCGGCCTGGGCGACCTGGGCGCCGATCGAGGCCTGCCAGGGAAAGCCGCGCCTGCCGCTGGCGACCACCTCGCGGGCCGCAGTCGTGTCGCGGCTGACGATGCCCTCGGCGATCAGCCGGCCCGCCTCGACGGCGATGCGTTCGGTGTGGCCGACGCCCTGATACATGCTGTGTCCGAATCGGACGGGCCGGCGCTGCGAAGGGATCGAGAGGCCTTCGAGATCGACCACGACCGGGAAGCGCCATCCCTCGACGCGCATGGGCTCGCCGGTGTAGGCGATCATGCTGAAACGCGGGACAGCCTGCTCGTCGCCCTCGGCGGCCAGCGCCACCAGCGAGATGTTCCCCGGCGTGCAGCAGAGCACGATGCGGTCGGGGACCTGCTCGGCGCTTTCACGCGGCCTGTCGGGCATCTGCGTCTTCCGTGACATCGTCTTCATCCTCCGTGTCGTTTTCGTTGTCTGCCGGCGCGGCCGGCGCTGCCTGCTGCGGCGTCAAGCCGAGTTCGCGCATGAGCGCCACCTCGCGGGCCCGCTGGCGAAGTTCCGATTCCCAGTCGAGACCGGCCTTGGCGAATTCGGCGGCCAACGTGGTGGTATTGCTTTGAAGTCGCGTGGCCTGCGCCGTCGCCTCCTTCTGCGGGTCGACGTGCTCCAAGCCATCCCAGAACCATTGGTGCGGGAATTCGGCGTCCAGTGTCCGGACACTCTGCGGCAGATAGCCCTCGATCAGCACGGCCTCGTTCAGCCATGCCTTCAGAATCCGGTCGAGGACCACGTCGGCGAGATAGGCCTGGTCGATGCGGATGGCCTTGAAGAAGGCCTGGTGGTCCAGGCGCCCCGAGGCGTAGTTGTAGCCCGACGAATTCCCCGCCGCGATGTTGAAAGGCATGTTCAGGCAGCGGGCGATCTCGTTGATCACCTCGTGCTTGAAGTCGCCGTAGACGGTCGTCGGCTGCTCGGCCTTGATCTGCCCGATCTTCCAACCGAAGGGCATGGTCATCCACGTGCCCCGGTCCATCTCGACCTGGTCCATCGGCTCGACCTGCGAGGCCTCGGCGTCGGCCGCGGCGTCCGTGTAGATCACGCCGGACGGCAGCGCCGCCATCTCCGCGGCGCCCAGCACCGCCAGCGTGTAGCGCCGCAGCATGGCGAAGAGCGGCAGCGCCGGTGTGATTTCAGGGATGCCGCGGCTCTGGCCCGGGCGCTCGGCGCGGAACAGGTGGATGACCGACTCGGCCGACATGATGTCGAATTCGACGCCCCCGGCCTTCCACGCGGCGTTGTCGCCGGGATGCTGGCGCAGGACGTAATATGCGACCGGGTTGCCGAACTCGTCGAAGGCAATCCCATCCACGGCTTTCAGATCGCCGCGCGGCACCGGCCACGGCGTGCAAACCTGATCCGCTTCGATCGGCCGCACGTCGAGCTGCACCGGGGCATCCACCAGCGGATTCGTCGCCAGTAGCGCGAAGACCTCGCCGCTCTCGCACTGCGCAATCCGCATGGTCCGCAGCTTGTGGGCGAGGCCGACGGCCCTGGCCCAGCGGGCGAATTCCTTCTCGATGACGCGATTGGCCTCGGGGTCGCCGGTCAGCATCTGGAGCCGCGGGCCGGTGCCGACGACGTAGTTCGCCAGTGTCAGGACGATGCCCTTGGCGTAGCTATTGTTGGCGACCTCATAGCGGGCGCGGCTCCGCAGGATGCGCCGCACGTCGGCGCCTGTGGCCGCGTTGGCCGACAGGTGATCGGCGTTGGCCCAGTGGCGGCGGTTCTCGTGCGTGGTCTGCGCTGCGTCGTATCTGCCCCGCACGACGAGCAGGCGGCCGCGCGATGCATGGGCACCGCCGGCCTTCCGCGAACCGAGTTGTCGCAGCCAGTTGAACACGTTCAAACCGCTCCAGGCGGGACCACCTTCGTCATCCGCACGCCCAGCCCCTTCTTGGCCGCCTCTTTCGACGACAGATACCGATCCGCCTCGATCTGGTCCTTCAGATCGTGCTGTTCCACGCTGCCCGAATCGCCCTGGGCCCGCTTCGGCCCCGCGGCGTTCTCGCGGATGTTCTGTTCAAGGTCTTCCGCCATTGCCTCACCGCTCCATCCGAATCACGAGTGCCCCGGTCAATCCGTCAAGCCATCGCGCCCAGCGGATCAGCCACCACGCCCACCACGGCCGGCGGCGCGTGGTGAGCGTGATGACGGTGGATGGGCCGCTACTCACGGACATGGTCCGCCACGCGCGCCAGGATCGAGTACGGCCGGCCCGGCTCGGCGATGACGAACTCGCGCGTCACCGGCACGCCATCGTTCAGGTCGACCTCGAACACCTGAGCGCCGTTGAACTGGAGCGCCGCGTCGAAGTCGTTGCGGTACAGCTCCGCAGTCTCGGCGTCCGCCTGGATCACCACCGCCTGGCCGAAGGTCAGGCCGGAGAGCGGCGTGCCGTCGGCGTCGGTGGTGGGCGGCGTAAGCGTGAACTCGCCGCGCCCGTTGGAGACCTGCCGGGCCGACAAGCCTGGAGCCCCGGGCGCCTGAACGTCCATCGTGTCGAGCGTTGCAATCGTGACCGGGCCGAACGACATCGTGTTCCTCCTCGAAAAACGCGATCAAACCAGCGGCGCGACCATCGCGCCCTGGCAACAGTGCCCTGACATTGGTTACCTATGCCGCGGCGAGCCCCGCGCACCGCGAAATGCCGGAAATCTCTGGAAAGGCCAGGAATTGTTCCATATGTAGAACCTGACGCGCAGAGACGGGGCTATTGAGGGCTCTCGTTGCTTTGCTCAAACGTTGTGATGCGCCTACCGCAGTGGCGGCATTCGCGTCGCCGCAGAATGCGACCGCCCCACGAGGCCCGCGTGTAGACGACCCGGAAATGTTGGCAGCCGCACCGGGGGCAGACGATGCCACGGCGTTCGTCCGGCTTCGCCGGGGGCTTCGGAGGTTGGAGATTCATCGCCGGGCCCCCTGCAGTTCGGACAGTTTGATTCGCGGCAGCGGCGCAGGCTTGGCGTCGGTACCGAAAAGGACAGCGCCCTGGATCGACGCGGCCACGGCGCAGCCGACGAGGCAGTCCAGCCAGTGGTTGTCGAGACCCTCGACGCGCAGCTTCCATTCGTCCACCGTGCGGCCACGCCCCTCGGTCTTTACGCGGTACTCGCTGGTCAGGTGATCGGCGAGCAGCCGGTGCGCCTCGGGCTTGCGGCCGAACAGCGATAGGCAGCCGGGATCGCCCATCGGGACCCCGAGACGGGCATGCGTGAACGATTTCCAGTAGTTCGTGTCGAACACGACATGCCGCGTGGCCCGCTTGCCAGTGACGACGGGTATGCGCCAGTTCAGCCCCACGCGGTCACCGCGCTTGCGCTTGTACTCGGCGAAAGGGATGCTCGACGCGCCGACGTAGCGCCCGTGCGACGGCATCACAATGCTGGCGAACTTCGATTGCCGGCAGAATTGATAAACGACATCCGACGAGCTGCCCCAGTTGGCGTCGATCAAGCAGCGGTCGATCCGCATCATCGCACCATCGTCGCGCCGCCACTCGCGGCCGAGCAGCGCATCGGTGACGCGCTCCAGCCCGGCGTAAATCGCGCCCTCCAGTCCCGCGCGCGACGCCGTGCTGGCGAGCGTGCGACGGATGTCGCGCAGCGTGAAGTACTGCTCACGTTGCTCCGGCTCCGTGCCGTAATCGATGACGTACCCGGTGAAGTCATCCTCCCACGCCGCCACAAGCCAGAAGAGCGCCTTGCCCTGCACGTCGATGAACATCGTCAGCGCTGTCGCGCCCAGCGGGACCTCGCCTCGCTTGAGGCCGTTGACCTTCGCGGCGATCTGGTCGGCACTGAGCAGGTCGTCATCGGCCTGCTCCTCGGGCAACGGCTCGTTCTGATACTCCGCCCAGAACGCCGCCTCGCCGCGGTCGAGCTTCAGATTCACCGCGTGCTGGATCGCCGACAGCTCATCGGGATGATGCCGCTGCGGCCAGGCGACGTTCGCGCCTTCGTCCATCGCCTCGCGGTTGGCGCGGTAGAAATCCGTGGCATCGGCGATGCCCCGATCGGCTCGCATGCCCTCGCGCCACAACTCAGCGTACCGCGCCCACAGCGCCTCGTTCGCCGGGAACGAGTAGACCATCTTCGTGCGCTCGCCCTGCCACTGCGGGTGCTTCTCGCGGTCGAGGATGCGGTCGGCCAGGTCGTCGGGCCGCACGACGGTCAGTGCCATCAGGCCGGCGATCTTGCGACCCGGTCCGGCCAGGCCGAGGATCGCACCGGCAAGGATGCGTTCGCGCGCCGCGCACTGCGAAGGGGAACGGGCCGACTCGTCCGTCTGCGGATCGTCGATCAGCACGAGCGACGGCCGCACGCTCGTCCCATCGACGCGCTTGTGTTTCATGCCGCGGATGCGCCCGGTGATGCCGGCGACGCAGATGATCGCGCCGCTCGCCCGCGAGCCGGGGATCGTCGGCAGCACGATCTCCTTGGCGGTCCAGCCGATGTGCGTCTGCCGGCCCTGGTAGAGCTGGCCGGCCGCGCGCTGGTGGATGCCCTCGAGTGCCCGAATCGGGAAGCACACTTCCGGGAAGTCGTCGTGCAGCAGGTCGTTGGTCTCCAGCTCGATCTTGATGGAATCGAGCATGTTCTCGGCGTGGTCCTCGTCGCTGCCGATCAGCGCGACGAACTCGCGGTGACCATAGACCAGCGCCCAGAGGCAGGCCGTCTCACACAACGAGGTCTTGCCGCTGCCGCGCGGCATGGCCATCGCGAACAGCCCGCCCCCCAGCACGGCCTGTTCGATCTTGGCAATGACCTTCAGATGGTCGGGCGACCAGGGCAGGTGAAAGGTCTGCGGGAAGTACTGTTCGCAGAAGAAGCGGAAGTCGCGCGCCGCCCGCATCTTCCGAACCGCATTGACGACCGCCGGCATCTCGCCGATGTCGCGGCCGGACAGCGACAGCTCGATGTTCCGCTGTCGCGCGCGCTCCTTGTGCGCCTCGTATCCGGTCAGACCTTCGGGCTCGGGCTTCGGCTTGTGCCGTTCACTGACCAGCCAGGCGACGTAGCGCAGCAGGTCGATGTTGCGCGGATCAGCCGTCGACGTGATCCGCAGCCCCGCGCGCGTGCGATGGCGATGCAACTGCCGCTCGCCGATGACCTCGCCGAGCGGCGAGCTGTTGAGCAGCTGCACGAGTTGCGTCGGTCGCAATCGGCGCGGGTCAATCGACACGGCTGGAAATCTCCCTGATCAGCCAGGCGGCGTACTGAATGAGGTTGACCGTGCCGTCGATGTTCGTCGGCGCGCCGGCGTCGATGTCCGCCTGGATCATCTCGGCCGTCACGCGCGTTCCGCCCGCGGCGCTGAGCAGGCGCGCCGCGTCGGCCACGGGCAGCGCCGTGGGATTCAGGGTCGGCCTGCTAGGCTGGGTAAAGTCGCCTTCCGCCATCACGCCGCCCTCCTCGCGGCTGCGGGCAGCCCGTCGACCACGACAGGCACGCCCCTTGCCTGCAACCCGCGGCCCACAGGCAGTCCGTGTGCCTGAAGTCGCCCAATCCCGCGTGGGTACATGGAGAAGAATCTGCGAATTCCGGCCGGAATTCCGGCCGGATTCGCTTGATCCCGTTCGCGGAAGTCGCCCTCATGGGGCTGTACGCGATGGGCGTACCGAACGCGAAGGAGCGGAACATGACGAAGGCGAACGACGCAACCAACGACCTGCGAAACCTGCCGGCGGGGACGCTGGTGGTATCCACGCTCGACGGCGAACCGGGGCGGGTCGTCGAGGTCTGCACGCAGAACTGCAGCCGCACGAAGGCGACGTCCTACGTCGTCCTGACCAGCGACGGCCGCGAGATCTGGGATGTCGCGGACATCATTCTGCCCCCGAACGACTGAACAAAAGGAGCATCGACCATGACCATCAAATGCAAAGCCAGGGAGTTCAAGACCTACGAGGAGGCGGAGGCCTTCGCCGGCCAGCGCGGCGGTGCCGCGTTGAGCATGCCCGGCGGCCGGTATCTGGCGATCAGCGCCCGCGATTGCGAACGCATCGACAAGGCCGGCGGGCCGGAGACCGCGCGGTTCGTCGGCCGCCGGCTGCGCGGCGGGATTCGAACCATCGAGGTCGGCCGCTGATCGGCGGCCGCAGGAGGAATGACCATGACCATCGAGTTCGAGGCAATTGACTTCGAGACGGCCCATGAGGCCATTCAGTGGACGGAGGCCGACGGGCGAGGTGTGGCGATCCTGCTGGACGGCCCCAAGGTGGTATCGCAGGCGGACGCCGACCGCTTGGCCGCCGCCGGCGTCGAGTTCGCGTACCTGCATGACCACGAGATGCCGGACGGCACGCATCGCATCGTGACCGTCCCGGTGAACTGAGTAGCCACGCCGCGTCGCGTGGACGCGGCGGAACGAGGTCCTTGCGAACAGGAGATGCGTATGAAGAAAGACCAGGTGCAGATTGGCCGCGCCTATGTGGCCAAAGTGAGCGGGCAGCTCGCGCGGGTGCGCATTGACGCGGAGAGCCGCTTCGGAGGTTGGGACGCGACCAACATCGCGACCAATCGCAAGGTCCGCATCAAAAGCGCTCAGCGCCTGCGGCGCGAGGTCGCATCCGAGACGACCGCTGAGCCGGCCGCGGTCGAGTCGGCAGTCGTCGAGGACGACCGGCCGCCGCAAGACATCGACGAGCGTCTGGCCGCCGCGCCGCCGAGCATCGTGCCCTACGAGCAGCGGCGGGCCCGCGCCGAGGCGGCTCAATCCGAAGCGCAGGCTGACGACGCACCCCGATACGACCCGTCGCGCTGCGCGACGCCGCGTTGCAAGGGTACGCCCGTCATGACGTACCTCGAACGCCCGCTGTGCCAGGCGTGCTGGGACCGGCACTGCGAAGAAGAACAGTCCAGCGAAGTCAGTGAGAGCGCGGGCGACGCGTGTCGCCCGACAGAGGATTCGGAAACCCCAGAACAGGAGAATGCGATGTCCAAGAAGAAGTCTACGAAGAAGCAGTCCACCACGAAGAAGACCAAGGCCCCGCCCGTCGCGGCGAAGGCCAAGGGTGAGAAGAAGGCCGCCGCGCCGAAGGCGAAGGTGACGGCGGAGGCGAAGCAGAAGCGCGTCAGCGCCTTGGACGCTGCCGCCGTGGTGCTGAAGAAGGCCGGCAGGCCCATGCGGGCCCAGGAACTGATTGCCGCAATGGCCGAGCAGAACCTGTGGACCAGCCCCGGGGGCAAGACCCCGCACGCGACGTTGTACGCCGCGATGATGCGTGAGGAACGCGACAAGGGCGGCGAGTCGCGCTTCCGCAAGGTCGAACGGGGTCAGTTCGAGTTCGCCGGGAAGGGGAAGTAGCCCATGAACGCCCGGCAACTTCAGGACCAACTCCGCGACCTGCTCGAGGCGGTGATGTTCGCCCGCGATGACGCCGACGACCCGGTCCGCGAACTGGCCGAGCACGTCGAGGGCATCCGGCAGATCGCAACCTACGACGACGTCGGCATGATCACGCGCGACAAGGGCTTGGTCATCGAGGCCCGCGACGGCAGCGAGTTCCAGGTGACCATCGTGCAGAGCCGCCCGGCCGCGTGCGACGCGCAGGTCGGCGGCGAGGAGGGTGCGCGATGAACGGCAACCACGACGAAGGCCCCGTCGATCCCGTCTCCCAGGACGATGCCTGTCCCAATTGCGGCGAGCGGGAATCCGACGAACTGGTCTGGCTCGACGACGAGCGCGTCGAGTGCCAGCGCTGCCGCACGATCTATCGCCCGGGCGCGCCCGCGCCCGAGGGTGGGCCGACCGACGCATCGTCTGCGTAACGCACATCACGAACCCTCCCTGCCTGTCGCGTCCGCGACGCAGGCAGGCATCAACGCCTCCGCGACAACGGGGGCGTTGCTTCGGCCTGAAATCCCTGCCTCGCCGGCAGGCAGGCGCTCCGCCTTCTTGCCCGTGAACTTCTCCCAGCGCTGGCAGATCACGTCGCAATAGAGCGGGTCGATCTCCATCAAGAATGCTCGGCGCCCCGTCTGCTCGGCCGCGATCAGCGTCGAGCCCGAGCCGCCGAAGAGGTCCAGCACGTTCTCGCCGGCATGCGATGAATACTGGATGGCCCGGACGGCGAGTTCGACGGGCTTCTCGGTGAGATGGATCATCGATTGCGGGTTGACCTTCTTGACGCGCCACAGGTCGGTGACGTTGTTGGGGCCGAAGAACCGGTGGGCAGCCCCTTCCCGCCAGCAATAGAAGCACCACTCGTGCGCGCCCATGAAGTCCTTGCGCGTCAGGACCGGGTGCTCCTTGTCCCAGATGATGGCCTGCGAGAAGTACAGGCCGACCTCCTTGAGCACCGGCGGGTAGTTGCCGCAGTTGGCGTAGCCGCCCCAGATGTAGGCGATGTGACCCGGCAGCAGCACACGGGCCAGTTGTCCGAACCAGGCGCGCAGCAGTCGGTTGAACTCGTCCTGGCTGACGAAGTCATTGGCCAGCGGCCGATCCTTGGGGCGCAGCTTCGCGGTGGTCGCGCTCTTCACGCCCTGCCGCGCCACGTCGAACCCCTGGTGGTGCGTGAGACCGGCTTCGCCGAAGGAAGAGAGGCCGGCGGCGATGGCGTTGTTGCTTCGCGGCTCGACCTTGACGTTGTAGGGTGGGTCCGTGTTGACCAGGTGGATCGCCGCGCCATCCAGCAGGCGGTCGACGTCGGCGGCGCTCGCGCTGTCGCCGCACAGCAGTCGGTGGTCGCCCAGCAGCCACAGGTCGCCGGGATGCGTGATCGCCTCGTCTGGCGGCTCGGGCACGTCGTCCGGGTCGGTGAGCCCCTGCTTCACGCCGGGGTCGAGCAGCTTGGCGAGTTCGTCGCTGTCGAATCCGAGCAGCGACCAATCGATGCCGGCATCCTTCAACTCGCCGAGTTCGATCGGCAGCAGTTCGAGATTCCATTCCGCCAGCTCGGCGGTCTTGTTGTCGGCGATGCGGTACGCCCGAATTTGCTCCGGCGTCAGGTCTGTTGCAACGTGAACCGGCACCTCGGCGAGGCCCAGCTTCTGCGCCGCGCGGTAGCGCGTGTGCCCGCAGACGATGACGCCGTCGGCATCGACCACGATCGGCTGGCGGAAGCCGAAACGCCGAATCGACTCGGCCACGGCGTCCACGGCCGCGTCGTTGATCCGCGGGTTCTTCTCATACGGTTTGATCGCGCCCAGCGGCCGAAGTTCGATGTTCACGTTGACCTCCTTGTCTCGCATCGCGGCCCTTTCCTCAGGCCGCCGGATTCGCCGTTGTCGCGGCTACCCGCCGCGTGCCTCGGCCCCAAACGCGCAGAAACGCCGCCCGGGGCCAACGGGGCGGCGAAGGCGTGGCCTGGTACGCCCCGGCCGCGTCCGTTCGCCCACGGCCCAACGGGGCGCGACCTGGGCCGTCCCCAAGACCGGACAGCCGAAAGAAAGTCTGTCTGGGTTCGCGGCTGTTCCCGCGGCGGTCTTCGCGCCCGACCGCCGGGAAGGAACCATTGCCCGCAGCGCGCCGCACCATCCCGCGCGTATGCGCGCGGCCGGGCGTCGCGCGAGGGGGTGGGGATGAGGAATGAGGGAATAGAGGAGAGAGAGTTGTTGTTTCTTTATACTCCATGACTTACGACCTTTCCATTTGCCGCATCGCTTCGTGTGGTAATTGCCGGTCCGTGTGGCAATTGAACCCCTCCAGCCTGCAATTACCTCATCCCCGCGTGGCAATTAGTCCGGCGGCTGAACGAGCCGGTAACGCTGTCCGATACGACCGCGATCCGGCGTCGAGCCGATCTCGTACTCAATCCGCCGCTGTCCGCGCAGGGCGTTGCGAACCTCCTCGATGTCCTTGTCCGACCACTTCAGCCGCCGGGACAGTTCCCAGTGCGGCATCCACGCTTCGCCTTTCCGCTGTCGCCACGACGTGAGCACTTCGAGCATGCGCTTGCACCGTGCGTCGAACTCGCCCTCGGCCACGTGCTGACTGGCCATGAAGAGCATGCGTCGAGTCTGGTGGTCCACGAACCGCCAGGCCCAATCCACGGCGGCCTCGTCGATCCTCGGCTTCCGGTGGTTGGCGCTGACGGCGTGGATCAGCGCCAGTTTGCGGGTCTTCTCGTGGGCGCGAGCCCAGATGGCCATGCCGGCCTGGTCGTCCTTCAGCTCCGCCTCCTCGTAGCGGTTGTCCGCGAAGGCGCGACACTCCTCCAGCCTGGCCTCGGCGGCGGCAGTGGCCTCAACGAGCGCCGGTTGTGGATGCCACTGCTGGAGGTTGGCGTTCTCACCGCCGGGCCGGAAGTCGGCCCACCAGCGGGCGATGTCGATCACGGTCCGCGGGATCGGTTTGTCCACCGGCGTCTGTCCGCGACCTCGTTTGCCGGCCTCGAGGATCAGCAGGCGGGCGAAGAAGCCGTTGTTGAGCATGCGGATGGACAGCGCCTCGTAGTAATACCTGGGCACCGCCGTACCGAGCATGCACAGCGACGGCTGGTCGATCACGCCCGGCGACTGCCTGCCGGCCTTGACCCGCATGGGATAGATGGCGTTGCTGGAGGTGTAGAACTTCAGCAGCGCGTTCATGATGCTCTCGTGCCGGGCATCGGAGGCGCGGTTGATGGCGTTCATCAATCCGTCGATCTCGTCGGTCTGAAAGAGCAGCGCCGGCGTGACGAACATGCGGTCCTCGATGCCCTCGCCGCTGGCGAAACTGTCGCCGAGACAGTCCTGCAATCCGGCCTCGATGCAGATGCGCTGGTTGATCTTGCGGGGGTGGTCCTTGCCCGCGCCGCTGTTGGCCAAGGCCAGCACGTACAGATTGGTGCGGTTGTCGGCGGCGTCGCGGACCTTGCGCCCGGCCAGGAACGCCTGCAACGTGAGGGCCGCCCCGAACGCCAGAATCGGCTGGGGGTAGGGCGCGGTCGCCAGCATGTGGTCCACTACCTGGCGGATGAAACCCGGCACCGCGAGCAGGTCGTCGGGCATCGGTCCCGGGTCGACGACCGGCGGCTCGGTCGCGTCGCCTTCGGCGATCTGCTCGATGATCCCGCCCAGGTCGACTCCCGCCGAACCATCCTCTGAATCGCCGCCGTAGCCCGCGGCGCGCAGCGCCCGCGCGGCGGCCGCGAAGTCGCCGTCGTGCTCGAGCAGCGCGTACACCGCGAACGGGCCGTACGCCTTGCCCGGTTCGAACGGCGCGGCGTTGGAACTGAACACATAGAACACCACGCCGCCGGACATCTCCTTCAACGTGGCCGACCAGCCGCTCGTCTTGCCCGGCCTGCGCCAATACTCGTTCCCGTCGCCCAAAGGGGCGGCGGTCCGGGCGAGCGTCCACCCGTGGCGGCGGAGGACGTCGCGGACGTCGCCCCGTTTCGCGTAGTCGTCGCCCGGGCGCGCCACGTTCGCGCCGGCGGCGGCGATCGGCTCCGGGTTCGGGACGAACTCGTTGAGCGCCCACGCGGCCGCCAATAGCGCCTCGCGCTCGTCAGTCGTCAGGACGGGCGGGGCCGCCAGGTCGCCCTGGAGCAGTTCGTACCCCTCGGACGGGGCGCACAGAAAGATGCCGCCCTCGCCGCGGGTCTCGATCAACGTCAGCAGCACCGACCACGTGCCATCGGGCTGCCGGCGCGGAACGAAGGTCTTCCCGGCGACCGCGATCGGCTCGCCATTGGGCGCTGCCAGTCGCCGCTGGGCGAGCTTGAGGTTGCCGCTGACGTGCGCTTCGCAGCGATAGATGACGTGACGGCCCCCGCACGGCGTGGATTCGATGACCAGCCGTTCGAGCAGGCCCGGGGCGGATTCGCGCACGACGTCGCACCAGGTCGGGAACGCATCGCCGGCCAGGTCGAAGTCGATCATCTCGAGTCCGCCGGAGACCGCGCCGCAGACCAAACATAGCGCCGCGTGACCGTTGGCGAACCACGCCCCCACCTCGGCTTCGGTCGGCAGGCGCGCCTGGTACGGCTTCCACGCGCGCAGCGCCACCCGCTTCTGCTCGCCTTCCCGCTTGGCGGGCAGGACGCTCAGGCCGGCGGCCAGGTAACGGTGGGCGGATTCTGCCAGGGTCAAAACGGCACTCCGTCATCACAACTGGGGACGTACTCAGGTTCCCCTTGCGCCAGATCGCCGCCGCCGACGGGCGGGGGCTTCTCGCCGAGCACATGCTTCACGATGCGGTCGTACCTCTCGCCGGCGACGGTGCGCACGGTGATCGCCAGCGTCGGGGCAAGGCCTCCGGCCTGGGCCAGTTCGACGGCCTCTTCGGCCGTGTCGGGGACGGGATCGTTGCTGCGCTGCCGCCACCAGGCCTCCGCCCTGGCCCGCGCGTAACCGGTGTGCTCGACGCACACCCACTCCGAGACGTACTGGTTCCAGCCGACGCGGTAATCGACCCGCATGCAGCGCGGGTGATCCTCCGGCGCATCGCGCTTCACGTGTACGCTGTAGAAGGCCTCGGTGACACGATGTTCGGTGTCGGTGGTTTCGCCGGAGAGAACGCCCTCGGTCGATGCTTCCCGGTCGTGCCGCCGGCGCTCGCGTGGCGGAAAAGCGAAACCGCACTCGGGACAGGCGGCGTAGGCGGCATGGATCACGGCCTGGCACTGCGGGCACTCCTTGGCCGGCGCTTCGCCCGAGCCGGAATCGCGGTCCTGCAACCGCAGGGCATCGACCGGGCCGTGCCGCAGGATGTTGCCGCCGAAGTCGAGGACCAGGCAGTCGATCTTGCCGGGATGCAACCTGAAGCCGCGACCGACCATCTGGTAATAGAGCCCAGGCGAGTTCGTCGGGCGCAGCAGCGCGACGCAGTCGATGTTCGGCGCATCGAAGCCCGTCGTGAGCACGTTCACGTTGACCAGGTACTTCAGCGTGCCGTCGCGGAACTGCGTCAAGGTCTCGGTCCGCTCGCTAGGCGGCGTGTCGCCGCAGACGAATCCGCACTCCTGGCCCATTTCGCCGAGCACGTGCTGGACATGCAGGGCGTGCTGAACGCCCGCGGCGAAGATCAGGACCGATCGGCGATCCCGCGTGTACTCGATGATCTCCCGGCAGGCGGACCGGACCAGGGAATCGTCGTCCATGAGCTGCTCGACCTCGCCGGCGAAGAACTCGCCGCCGCGGAGGTGCAGGCCCGAGGTGTCCACCTTCCGTTTTCCGGCCTTGCTCTTCAGCGGGCACAGGTAGCCGTGCACGATCAACTCACGGACGCCGACCTCGTAGCAGATGTGGTTGAGCAGATTGTCCGGCCCGCAGATGGTGCCGGCGGCCATGCGATACGGCGTGGCGGTCAGGCCGATCAGGCGCACGTGCGGGTTGACCACCTTCGCCTCGCTCAGGAACGTGCGGTACATCCCCTCGCCGTCCGGCGGAATCATGTGCGCTTCGTCGATCAGGATCATGTCGAACCGGTCCAGCTCCGCCGCCCGGTGATAGACCGACTGAATGCCGGCGACGATGATCGGGTGCTCGGTGTCACGGCACTTCAGGCCCGCCGAGTACACACCAATGCGGTTCCACAGGTCCGGGGCCATCGCGTGAAGCTTCTCGACCGCCTGCTCGAGCAGCTCCCTCACATGCGCGAGAATCAGCACGCGGCCGTTCCAGAGCTGCACGGCGTTTCGGCAGATCGTGGCCATCACCGGCGTCTTGCCGCCGGCCGTGGGAATCACCACGCACGGGTTGTCATCTCGCGTGCGCAGGTGGTCGTAAACAGCGTTGACGGCCTCGACCTGATACGACCGCAACTGGATCACCGGCGATGGTCTGTTCGAGAACGGAAGCGCCTGCGTCATGCCGCGACCTCCGTTCCATCCGGCAGGATGCAGCGGTCGTCCATGATCGGGATGGTGTAGAGCGTGTCGCTGCGCCGGCCGAGGTAGCCGAGGATGAAGGCGTTGACCCATTCGACGGGACGCCCTGTACCGTAGAGCGGTACCGGCTTGCACAGGCATCCGGCACTCCGCGCCTGTACGATCTCGCCCGGCGACCAGATGTTCTGGACGATGGAGACTTCGGCGCGATGGGTGTGCCCGTGGATGACGCTGCGGCCCTGACTGATCTGGAGGTGCTGCCGCGTCGCGTTGCGGCTGTAGGACCAGCCGTGCACGGCGATGATGCGGCGATTGATTGCGTAGTGCGGGTACGTGCCGCCCACGGAGCCGTACGGCACATACGCGCATTTCGCGCGGCCCTTGGTCAACTGCACACGCGGCGCGAGCATGGAGTAGGCCCCGCGCCCCTCGGCCGTCGCCGCCGCCCACCGGTCGAGCCGGTACTCGTGATTGCCCTCGACGATCACCAGGCGGTCGCAGACCTTCTGAAGCCGATCCAGTAGCGCGTTGGCGGCGCGCAGGTCGTCGACGTAGTCCGTTTCTTTCATGCCGTAGGTGGGCGGGTGGACTGAGAACTGGCCGCAGTCGAGCAGGTCGCCCAGGCAGATGACGAGGTCCGGCCGCAGGCGCTCGGCGGCGCGACAGAACACCCGCACCGCCTGCTCGTTCTGGTGTGGGATGTGCACATCGCCGAAGGCCAGCATGGTTGTGCTGCGGCGCCTGGCCATCATTCCTCCCCCGCGACCATCGCCGCAGTGCGGGCGTAGCCGGCGATATCGACCAAGTTGTCGCGCTTATGGAAGTGGCTCTGCCGCGCCAGCTTGATGGCGATCATGCACAGCGGGATGTCCATCGCGGTGATGGGCTGGCCGTCGCGCAGCTTGCGGGCCAGGATGCCAGTCCACATGTACGCCGCCCGCGCGAAGTCGTCGGCCGGGGCCCCGTACTCGGCTCGGCGCGCGCCCTCGGTGATGCGCTTGGCCTCGTCGAGGATGGACTCGTATTGCGGGGCCTCGACGAGCCGCAGGCGATGGAGGTCGATGCTCGGCGTTGGGGCATTCTCCAAGGGCCGTAGCGTGACCGCGTCAATGACCTCGCAGCCCAGCTCGCGGGCGACGACGTACTCCAGCTTCGCGCCGCGCGATTCCTCCCAGCCGGGCAGCAGCGCGATGGCGTCGCACTGCGCCAGCATCGCCAGGTCGAGCCGCAGGTACGCCTCGCGCGGCAGGTCCTTGCGCCCGCCGAAGTTCTCGGCTGGGTTGAAGACCTTCCATCCCGCGCGGGCCAGCCGCTCGGCCGCAGCGTGGAACGCCGCGAAGTTGCAGTCGGGATAGCCGGTCATCGGGCCGGAGATGTAGATGCGTCGGGGTTGAGACATCGCTTCAGTTGTTCTCCGGGTTGACCGTGGCACCGCAGACGGGGCAAACGCGCAGGGGAAGCGCGCCGATGCAGATGTTCAGCTTTCCGCCCGATACGAGCCTGCGCCGGCGTGTCACGAGCAGGTCGATCTGACTGTCGTCCGCGTAGAGGCTGGCGTGTTCAAGCGCGTCGAGCACGCTTTTCAGAAGGTTGTCGAGGTCCCTCCTGCGCCGGTCAGGCGGATAGGCGTCCATGCACAAGGCAATGCGCGCGCCGGGTGGCGGTTTATGGAATCCGCCGCCGGCCAGGAGGGCACGGACGTCCTCGCGGTACGTCCGGCCCTCCCGGCTGACGAGCACGCTGCCGCGCCACGTGCGCCAGTAGTGATTGACGCTGGGCGGCCAGGGCAGCGAGATGGGTTCGGTCATAGTGGTCTCCCGAGCCGCCCGCGGCGCTGCCCGGAACGCAGCCACCGAGGGTCTGACGGGAACGCATCGAGACCGACATGGTCGTCGCACACGCTGTCCGGCCCTGATTCCTCGGAGTAGTCGTCCTCGGCGGGCAGTCGGTCCCGGTCATCTTCCGACCGCCGCACGGTGCGCCTTTCGCCGTTCAAGCAGCGACGGCAGATGCGGGACCGATCCCGTGTATCCCGCCCGCAGAACAGACAGCATTCGACCTCGCCGGACATCCCTGTCTCCATTCCGCGTGTCGATTGGCGCGGGGCCGGACTGCGGTTCCCGACACCGCTTTGCCACGAAGCCGATCGCGCATCACCGCTTCCACGGCGGCGTGCCGTTATTGCCGGCGACTGCCGGGGCGCGCGGGGCGACAGTGTCTTTCTTCGAGTAGCCCTTGATGACGTTGCCCATCTCGCCGTTGTCGTCGCGCTTCTTCAGGCCGACCGTGATGACCAGGGGGATGTTGTGCAGCTCGACGCTGTCTTTGGGTGCGAGCACGCCGACGGCGCGGCAGATGGCCGAGAGTTCCGCTCGCGCGATTTTGACCGTCGTCGCGTTGGGGTTGTCGAGGTTGAGCCGCGACCAGACCAGGCGACCCTTGTACTCGCCCTCGATCACCTGAAAGGTGAGCTGAAGGTACTGGCCGACGCCCGACTTGGTGGGCTTCATCTCGCTATCGGTGATCACGGCCAAGTACTTGCCGGCCGGGATGGCCTCGAACGCGAAGTTGGGATCGACCTCGTTGGCGTTGAATCCGTTCAGCGTTGGCACGATCAGACTCCTTTCTCGGTGGTTTCAGCGGTCTCGGTCAGAGGGTTTTCGCCGCGTGCGAGCGCGGCGTAGATGCGGTAGTCGAGAGGGAATTCGTCGGGGAGGTTCAGCCGATTCTTCGCTACGTGCGCCGGGCGCTCAGTGGTGCGAATGATCCGCTCGCCGGTGCCGATACCCTGGACACGCTTGCGGCCAAAACCCTCGTCGGACGTCTTGGTGTGGATCGCGTAGGTCGCGAACAACACTTCGTCGCACCACTCCTGCACCAGCGCCGAGGCCTGCTTGTGCAGGCGCGGCGAATAACGGTCGTAGGTGTCCGTCTCAGGGTTGGCGAAGCGCTCGATCTGCGCGTGGGCGATCAGGATCACCGCCATGCCGCGCTCGTTGCGCAGCGCGTCAAGTCCCTGGAGCACTTCGCGCCAGTTGGTCAGAGCGAAGACGTAGCCTTTGCCGTAGCCGATGTCCTCGATGCTCTCGACGCTGCGCTTCTGACACACATCGGCCCAGATCAGCCGTTCGAGCCAATCGACGGAGTCGAGGACCACCGTGCGGTATTCGTGCGGCTCGGTGTAGAGCTCGCCCAGGGCGGCGATCACGTCCGCGTATTTCGTCGCGAGCGGGAAGCGCTGGCAGTCGATGTTGGTCAGCCCGTCCTCGGTCTGGATGAAGACCGGAGCGTCGGCCTTCGCGCCGAACGTGCTCTTGCCGACGCCATGCACGCCGTACAGCAGCGTGCGGCGCGGAGCCGCGACGGGCCCTCGTTGCAGCTGTTCCATCAGTTTCATGTGATCGTTCTCCTTCGTCGTTTCATCGCTTCGTCCTCTGCGCATCCGGGTCCGGGGCCGCGGCGGTCCCGCCTAGCCCTCCGTGGCCGGGACGCTTCGGCCGTCAGGCCCCGGGCCCGGATTCACAGTCGTTCGACCAGCCGCAGCGACTCGTAGCGCGTGAACCAGTCGCCCGTCTCGCGGCAGCGCCGCAGATCGGTCATCGCCTCCTCGTTCTCGCGCTGCGCCTGGTCGAGCACCGCCGGCGCGACCTGCCATACGCCGCAACGGAACGGCTCGCGTTTTTCGACGGCGATGATGTGCACGGGCAGGCAGTGTCCCGACACCGCCGCGACCAAGGCGCGGTAGAACGCGACCTGGTGCAGGTAGCCGAACGCGCGCATCGAGAGCTCGAACGAATCGATCTCGTCGGCCGTCTTCAGGTCGACGATCCCGCGATCCTCGACGGGGTTGATCCAGTCGATCCGCGCCTGGCAGCGATGCCCTGCGTATTCACACCGCACCACGCCTTCGGCCACGCCCACACTGAGAAGCTCGCGGGCGAACAGCTGCTCTTTCACGGCCGCGGCCATCTGCTCGACCAGCGCGGCGTGTGCATCGGAGAGCACGGGCTTGTTCTGCTTCTCCGCCCATTCGGCGAACGCCTTCGTCTGCGAGCCGAACGGCTGACCCGTCTTCGGGTTGATCGGCCCGCCGACCGCGAACTCGCGCTGGTAGCGCTCGCGCCCTTCGAGGATCAGCGCGTGCGCCGCGCGGCCCACGAGGTACGCGGTCGTGTCGCGCTCGGGCACCAAGCCGAGCTCCTTCTTGCGATACAGCAGCGGGCAGCGTCGGAACTCGTTCAGCGCGTGGGCCGTCAGGAAGTCCTTCGCCTTGGCGTGATAAACGTCCGCCGGCTCCCGAACGAGGAAGCCGAGGTTGATGTTCACGTTCATGATCATCCCTGCTGTTGCGTGGCCACTTCGCGCTCCTCGGAGGCCCGCGGCGTCGATTGCCGGGGCCTCCGAGGAGCTTCGCACGTGGTGTCCTCTCTGGTTATCTATGCCGCGCAGGACCGCGCTGCCCGCTCAATTGCTCCCGAGACCGGCTTTTTCAAAGTGAACACGGGCCCGGGCCAACACGTTGAGAACCTGGCGACGGGATCGGCTGAACGCACGGGCAGCACTGGCCACGCCGTGCTCGGCCGCGTGGATCAGGATCGCCCGGTCTTCAGGCTGCACGTTCTGCATCGCATGCTGGACAGCTTCGCGCAGTTCGAACTGCTCGACGGAAGACAGGGGGTCCGTCTGGGTCAGACGCCGGCCATCCTCTTCCAGCAGCACTTGACCCAGCGTGGTGACGTCGCCGTCGCACTCCACCGGCGTGCGTTCCAGGGAAACAGCCTTGTAGGACTCGCGGCGCTTATCCCGCTCTCGATAGCGGAGTTGCATCCCCACCCATGTGTTGATGGCCTTGGTGACGAAGGCCTCCAGGTTGCCCCGCACCGGGTCGAACAAGTGCGCCTTTTCCAGCAAGTACAGGCGCATGCCCTGCCGGATGTCGTCGTAGTCCGACCGGGAGAAGTCGGACCGCCGACAGAGCTGACGGGCCTTGATGCGGATGAGAGTGACAGTGAAGGGGTCCGAAACGATGTCGTGGCGCCCGGCCATGATTCCTCAAGGCCGGTCCACTTGCTCCCGGACCAATCAGCGATCACACGTCGATGTCTGTGCCGCGACAACATGCCGCGAGGAGAACACAGGTGCGGTCGTGACTGGCCGGTATGAGCCGGCCGGCCTCGACCGAGGCCCGCGGTGTCGCGGCTGGCGCAAAGAAAAGCGGGCCACTGGCCCGCACGCGCGTCTCCTAAGATGTGATGGTGAAGGCGTTAGCGCCTTTCGATGAATTTCTTCGACCTGTCGCGGCGTTGCGACGCGACAGTTCTCGCGACGGATGCTGAGTCCTCATCGGAGATGACGTCGGCCCGCCCACCGCGACGTTCGACCGCACGGCGGACTTTGTCCTTGCTGATCGGCTGGCCGGTCTGTCGGGTCAGCGCTTCCGCCGCCTTGCGATAGGAGCCGTGTTCCTTGTAAGCCGCCGCATACGCGTCGTCCGCGAGCAGCGACTTGATCTCGGCCTTCACCTGCCTGCGAACCATTTTCTTCCCCGTCGGCCCCAGCGCGATCGCCTCCGCGGATGCGGCGAGATCGTCGGCGGCTCCAACGGCGTCGGCCATCGCCATGACATCCAGAACGGGCCGATCATCCTCCCAGGTCATGATCTCACTGAGCGGAATCACCGCCGGTACCGGACCCGACCAGACCCGCGTATCGGGCACGTACCTCGGAACGAGCACGATGGCGCGACCGCTTGGCCCGATATGGGCAGCGAGGGAGGGGGCGTCGTCGTCCTGCATTCGCCGCGCGAAGATAACCTCACGCGTGTTGCTGCTGCCCGGTGGCCAGGGCGTGCGCCCCAGTCTCCACAACCGGTCGGCGACGACGGGCTTCGGATTTCCCTTGAGTCCGAGCGTCCCGGCGAGCACAGCGGCCAAGCCGGCAGGGTCCACCTGCCAGCCGTTGCACATTTCCGGCTGGACCTCGACGCGCATCGACTCCGGACACCAGATGTAGAAGCGTTTCGTTCCGTCCGGACCGGCACGGATCGTGACCGGCTCGATGTGCCCATCCGTGCAGTTTGGGCACGGAGCGTAGAGCCCGCCGGGCCCACGGCGGATCAGTTTGAGATGGCAGAATTGTTCGAGGGATCCCGGCGGCCAGAGGGCGATCTCAGCGTGATCGAAGACTCGCCCGTCGTCATCGGCGGCGGTCAGAATCACGCCGAGCAGGTCAGTCTTCGTCATCGTTGGCATCGACGATCTCCCAGAGTTTCAGGCATCGCTCGCCGACTTCGCGCTGTTCGTCGGGCTTGCTCTTGAGGTTGCATGAATCCGGAACCAGGACATCGAACGTCAGTGTCGGCTGCCGACCGGGGCCGTCGTGCCGGAACTTGAGATGAAATGTCGCCTGGAGCACGCGCGTGCCGCCCGGCGTGACGATGCCGGCGTTGAGCCACCGCTGCATCTTGCGGTAGATGTCGTTGGGGTGGGCCTTGGAATCGGCCTTGATCTCGACGTAACCGCCGCTGCCGTGCGGCGCCAGGCGCAGACGCGTGATCCGAGCCTCCTCGACGCCGTCCTGCGGATCTGTCAGCAGCGGAAAATCGGGGGTCAACAGGTGATCGAGCCGGAACGACGGGCGCGAAGGATCGGCCGGATCGACATCCTCGCCGAGCACCGCCTGGCAGAACGCCGCCTGGAGCGGCTCTGACACCTTCTTGCCGCCCTGGGCAAAGAGCTCCATCGACCCGTCGTCGCCGTTGTACACGAAGACGTTCTCGAAAGCGTAGCGGTCCGCACGCACCGTCGGCTCGTCGCCGTCGCCGTCGAACACGAGGCGCTTGTCGGGATAGTCGTCGAGATAGGCGAAGAAGTAGTTTGAGCCGCCGGATCGCGGATAATGGACGACATGGCAGTGCCTGCCGCGCATCTGCGTCGGGCCATAGAACGAAGTCAAGGCCTGCGCCAGCTTCTCACGCATGGCCTGGTCTACCGCGATCTCCTTCTTGGGCAGGCCGTTGCGGCGGTTCCAGTAGCGCCCGGCTGCGAGGGCGTCGGCGCGGGCGAACATCGCCGCCTCGTCGAACGCCTCCGGCATGTGCAGGTACGTCCACATCGCCTTGTCAGCCTTGCTCACCTGAGCCTTGAACTCGTCGGCCCGCTCCGGGCAGCGCCACAGGATCTCCTCCGCAAGCACCGCCAGCCCGCGGTGGTCGGCCAGCTCGTGAATATCGCGGAGAATGACCTGGACCTCGAGCTTCTGTCGCTCGGGCAGCGCCTGCCATGCCTCGAAGATGGGCTCGATCCGGTGCTCGGTCAGTTCGTCCCAGGGGAGGTCGGCGAGTTCGCCGCGGCGGGTGAAGAACTCGCGCAGCAGGGGATTGGAGATGTGCTTGAGAACTTTCCGGGGATCAAACGGCTTGGCCATACCGATGGCTCCTCGCTCCGCCGGTTCGTGGCCCCACGCGAGGCGGAGCGCCCGCGTGGCCTCCGATGTTTCCTGGTAGCAATCGTTGCCCGGTAGCAATCGGTCCGCTCAGCGGATAGATTGGCACCGGACCGCCACGGCGAGAGGGCGGAACACCCGTCCCCTCGTAACGATTACGCCGGCGGCAAGCACAGCCTTAACCCGGCCCAAGCCTTTTTCAGCCCCTCCGAGTTAAGGCGGCCGCGTAGTCCTGATGGCAGGACAAGGTGGATGCGATGGCAGACCACGAAGCGACGGTCAGCGATTCGGACATCGTCCTGATGATGGCCGAGCAGGACCGGGATGGTCTGCGCCTCCTGATCGAGCGGTACGGCGGCCGCCTGAAGGCCTTCCTCTTCAAGCGGTTCGGGGGCGTCCTCCAGGAAGGTGAGCTGGACGAGGCCCTCAACGTGGCGTTCTACAGCATCTGGCGATTCGCGGATCGCTACGACGAGAGCAAGGGCACGCTCGCTTCATGGTGCATTCGCATCGCCCAGAACGCAGCCAAGGACATCGTCAGGCGCGAGACCAAATACCGCGACAAGAATCTGGAGTACGACCCTAACTATGACCCCGCTGACCCACACGAAGGTGACGCGGTAGGACCGGCAGACGATGCCGAGGACCCCCAACTTGACCACCTGCGTCAAGCCATCCAGAAACTGCCCCCGCTTCAAAAGGCGATTATCGAGGCGGACCTGGCCGCCGGCGGGTTGGCGGACGCGAGCCGCTTGGCGGAGATTTACGGCACGAGCATCAACAGCATCTACGTGTCCCGAGCCAAGGCCCGCGACACCCTCAGAAAGCAGGTCGAGCAGCTCAGCCGCCAGCCTGCTGGCAAGAGGAGATAGTCATGAACCATGACGCAGATAACTTCTGGCAGAAGGTGGCGAAGGGCCTGGCGCGACGGTCAGGCTATGCCCCTCTGACACCCGAGGAAGCGCAGAAGGAGTTCGAGTCGCTGCCGGACAGCAAGCTCTCCGAAGCGGAGATCGACTCCATCGTCGACCAGGTGACCTCGGGCGAGCTCGCCGTATGGACGGCTACGCCGGTGGACGACGCCATGACTGAGTTCGACCCCGAAGCCATCGAAGAGGACGTGCTCCAGCTCAACCGCAACGAAGGACAGGCCGACGCGGAAACGGACAGACTCCTGGACGAACTGCGCCGCAAGGCGCTTGAGGATGGGCAAACCGATGGGAAAGAAGACTCGACTGGAGTGGGCGGAGATCAGGAACCGCCAAGACAGGGCGGTTGAGCGGGCCGCCGAGGTGCTGGGGGCACTGCGAATGACGGCCGCGCCAGTCGACCCGTTGGCGGTGGCCGCCAGCGAGAAGCCGCTGCTCTCGGCCGTGGGGGCGGATTTCCGGGATCGGTTCGACGGTCAGTTGGAGTACCACCGATCCAAGAACCGCTTCCTGCTCTTCTACAACACGAAGTACGACATTCACGCACCGGCAGGCGAGCATCACCCGCGCACGCGGTTCTCGGTCGCCCACGAGTTGGGACACTACTTCATCGAGGCCCATGGCGCGTTCCTGCGGCGCACCGGCAAGTCCCACCCGTCCCGGGGCGAGTTCCTGAGCGACCGGACCATTGAGACGGAAGCCGACGCGTTCGCCGCCGGGCTGCTCATGCCCACCAGCTTGCTTGCGCCGATGGTCAATGAAGGCGAGATGTCGTTCGCGGACATTGAAAGGTGGGCCGGGGAGTTCAAGACCTCGGCGACCAGCACGGCCCGGCGCGCGGTCGAGCTGTCGGACTTCCCCTGCGCCTTGATCGGGGTGCGCGAGGGGCGCGTGGCGTACAGCTTCCACTCGCAGGCGATGATCGAGGGCGGCTGCTATCCGCGCCCGCGCGGCAGCGATCTGCCACCGGATGCTCGATCAAAGTGGCAGGCATTTGTGGGCGGCGACCTCGCGGACGACAAGGGGCAGGCGTTCGTGCGTGAGTGGTGCCAGACTTACGATAACGACCGCGCCGCCGAAGCCCCCGTGTACGAGTATTACTACGGTGTTCCGTCGATGCAGACGTTGCTCGTGCTTCTCACCGTGCCCGAAGAAGAACTCTTTCCCGATGCCGATGACTGAGACGGCAGCTGACGGCCTGTTGCGCCACGTTTGCCCATGCCCTCTGCTGTTCCCGCCAATCCAGTACTTGCGTGATCGGGCGAAGGTCGCGTTCCGTAACGGTGTCGCGTCCGTCGGACACGGGGGGCAGGTGCAGGATCGATTCCTGGATGTCCGGCGCGAGGTGGTTGAGGTTCATGATCTGGGTCATGCGGGGCTGGGTGACGTGGGCGAGGCGAGCGAGCTCGGACTGGTCCCGGACCTTCCCCTCACGGAGCAGCCGGTCGAAGTGGATCGCCAGCGCCATCAGGCGAGACACGCGCGGGATTCGGACCGGCTGGGCCGCCGCGACCCGTGGGGCCGCGTCCGCCACGACCTGGCGCCCGTGCTCCCGACGGGCGAGGTACAGCTTGCGTCGAACCTTGATCATGCCGCATCCTCCGCACGGGCTTCCTTCTCGGTGTGGCCGTCCGCCAGCGACCTGATGCCCGTCGGATGGAACGTGATCTCGATGCTGCTGTCGGCCGCGTCGTACTCCACGCGGCTGATCAGCAGGCGTAGCACGCGAATCCGTTCGCGCGGACTCAGCGCCCCCCACACGTTGTCAAAGTCGGCGAACGCGGCGGTGACGTCTGCCTCGCCGACGAGTTCCTTGCGCAACTCGGCCAACTTCGCGTCGATCTCCGCCACGCGGGCCTCGGCGTCGCGCACGCGCTCGTTCAGTTCGGCGATACGAGGCGCCGTGGCGGCCGCGCCGTTGCCCGCAGCCGCCCGACGGATCTCCGCGTGGAGCCGGGCCAGGGCGCGTTCGATCTCGCGGCGCTCGCCAGTGAGACGTTCGATCAAGCCCTCCCCTCGATTGCGAGCCTGAGCGAGCGTGTCGCGTAGCACTTCGGGGTCTTCACCGATGCAGCGGATCTGGTCGACGACCGCCCGTTCAACCTCCGCCGCGGGCAACGACCGGCTCGGGCACGCGGCCCGGCCGCGCTTGGCTGCGTTCGTGCAGGTGTAGTAGCGGTAGCGCCGGTTGCCGCGCGTCGTGAACGTGTGCGACATGACCCGGCCGCACGCCTTGCAGTAGAGCAGCCCGCGAAGCAGGGCGCCGTGACGGTTGCGGCCCTCCACAGCGCCATTTCGGCCGTTGCGAGCCAGTTGCTGCCGCACGCGCTGGAAAATCTCCTCCGGGACGATCGCCTCGTGCTCGCCAGGGTACACCTCGCGCTTGTGCGTGACCTTGCCCACGTAGAGGACGTTCGTCAGCAGGCTGTAGACCCGGCACTTGTCGAAGGGCAGACCGCCGCGTCTGCGGCCGTCCCGCGTCGTCCAGACCTTGTTGCGCCAGCCGCGACGCTCGAGTTCGGCCACGACCGGCAGGAGCGCTCCCAGCTCGAGGTAGAGGTCGAATATCTGCCGCACGCGGGACGCTTCGGCCGCGTTGACGACCAGCCTGGGGCTGCCGTTCGATCGGTCGACGTCGTACCCGAGGATCGGTGTGCCGCCGGTCCATTTGCCCTTCTGGCGTGAGGCCGCGATCTTGTCGCGGATGCGCTCGCCGATGATCTCGCGCTCGAACTGGGCGAACGAGAGCAGGATGTTGAGCGTCAGCCGGCCCATCGAGTTGGTCGTGTTGAAGTGCTGCGTAACGGAAACAAACGAGACGTTGTGCCGCTCGAACGTCTCGACGATCCTGGCGAAATCCATGAGCGACCGGCTCAGGCGGTCGACTTTGTACACGACCACGCAGTCGATCTTGCCCGCTTCGATGTCGGCAAGCAGCCGCTGGAGCGCGGGCCGGTCCATGTTCCCGCCCGTGAAGCCGCCGTCATCGTAGCGGTCTGGGAGGCAGACCCAGCCCTCGGCCTTCTGGCTGGTGATGTACGCCTCGGCCGCCTCGCGCTGGGCGTCGAGCGAGTTGAATTCCTGCTGGAGGCCCTCGTCGCTGCTCTTGCGCGTGTAGACGGCGCAGCGGATGGTCGCAACCGTGGACGCGTTGGCCGTCGCCCGCTTGCGCCGGCTGGCGAGTTTACGCGTTGCCAATGCGCCCGTCACGCCCTGTCCTCCAAGCCGAAGAAGCGAAAACCGTTGATGTGCGAGCCCGTGATCGCCTTGGCCACGGCCGTCAGCGACGGGTATCGCTCGCCGGCGTACTCGAACCCGTCGGCCAGAACGGTCACAGTGAGCGTCCGGCCCTTGTACTTGCGCGTGATCGCGGCCCCCGGCGCCGGCAGGCGCGGGTCGGCCGTGACGCGAACGGCGGCTACGGACGGCGCCGTGCACTCCGCCGGGCCGACCTTTGGCGGCGTCACACGAACGTCGGCGATATTGGCCAGTTCCTCGGCCCGGCGTAGCGCTCGTTCGGACAGGCCGCCTTCCGCGTCGGCCTGGAGCCGCCACGCGATCCGCCGGATCAGATACTGCCGATGGCGGCTACGTGCGGCCTCGCCGAAGACTTCGGCGTAGCGCTCGTGGAGCTGCCCGACCGTCATCTGCTCCAGGGCGGCGAGCGCCTTCTTGATGCTCAGGCTCATGCTTCGTCTCCGTTGTCCCGCGGGGGTGGGATGGGCGTCTCGCCCGTCAACCCGCGGGTACCGTCAACGACACTGAGCCTCGTTCCGCGGGAAAGCTCAAGGCCAGTTTTGCGGCCCTCCGAAGATTTTTGAGCATCGATGATTCCCGTCCCTTTCGCGCGCCGGCACCAGCGGATGACGCCCCTGGCCAAGATCGATGCGACCTGGCGCCGGCGATCGGCGGGGGAAAGCTCTTCGTTCGAGCGCAGCTTCGGCATGACGGGCCCCATGCAGGCGGCCGCGCTCGCAAGATGCGTTCACGCTCGCGACATGCGTCCGCGCCGCCGCTCTCTACCCGTTACCTATGCCGTCCGCGTGCGAGGTGTCCGGAATCACATAACCCGCGGGTCGCGCATCGCGCCGCTGAAATGTTCGGGAGAAGGTGTTGTCCCGTCGGGCGAACGGAAACCCGCCATATAACCCGCGGGTCGGTCGGAGCGAGAGACTCAGAGACTTCCGACCCACGGCGCCCGTCGGGCGACGGAAGGGGGCGCGACGTGGTCGTGAGGGTGGTGGTGGGAGAGACCTGAAGCGGTCAGGGCATGTCGCTAAGCTCTTGCGGCAACTCGCGATAGAAACGCGAACGCCGCTCCGTCTCTGGAGCGGCGTTCGGCGTTAACCCGCGGGTCGCATCATTTCGACGCGACGCGTCAACTAGCGGGGGCAGGACTCGAACCTGCGACCTCCGGGTTATGAGCCCGACGAGCTACCAACTGCTCTACCCCGCAGCCATACCTGCTGCCGACGACAGCGGTCAGACTCGCAAAGATAGGAGGGGATGAAGGTCTTGTCAAGGCGAAGACCGAAGAATCTGCGAGAACCCAAGGGCTGGCGGGCCGGGAGTCTTGGGCCGCGATGCTGCTGCGGGGAGGGCGCGTGAGTCTACTTCTATCGAGGGTCGGAAGGTCTTCGGCGGCCCCTAGAGATCGCTCGTCTTGAAGAACTTGACTTTCCCGGTTGCACACCAGGGTGAACGCTATCTGCTCCGGCCCTCGCCATCCCCACAAGGTCGTTCCTGCCTTCTCACGAGCGGATGCAACCGCCTACGTTGCCGCCCATTCCCCCTCGACGGCAAGATCACTCCTGGTGTTGGGGTTCCCCAGCATCCACTGGGCCATCCGTGCAGCCAATTGCCCCACCACGCCTATTCAATTTTGGGCCAGGCCCGCGTGACCTAGGCCCGGGGGGACTTTCCCTTCCAACCCGAAAGCAGGGGATTCATGGGATTGAGTCCTCCGGCCGCTGCACGAGCCCGTAGCGCAGGCCACCGGGCAACCTGAGAACCGGGACTTCGTGTTCGCGACGATGCACCGGCTGCTGCGGGGTAGCCAATATCGGCGGACACAGTGGCCGGATTTGACGCAGGCGTCTTCCTGACCGTAAGTTACATCTTCTGGTGGCACCTAGGAGACAGCGATTTGGCCAGATTCGCCTTGGCGGTTCTTCGTCTGGTACGCCCCGCCCAGTGGGTGAAGAACGTGTTCGTCTTCGCCGCGCTGGTTTTCGCCAAGCAGTTTGACCCGGACGCCGTGCTGCATGCCGTGGAAGCCTTCGTGGTCTTCTGCCTGCTTTCTGGGTCGGTCTACGCCTTCAACGACCTCTTCGACTATCGCGAAGATCGCCAACATCCAACCAAACGCAACCGCCCCGTCGCCAGCGGCGCGATTAGTCCGCCCGCCGCCGGGGTGGTCGCAGTGTCACTGGCGGCCTTCGGCATGTTCGTCTCGCTGCGGATGCCCCAAGGATTCGGCATCACCGCCCTGACGTATCTGGCGTTGAACTTCGTCTACACCTTGTGGGGCAAGCACCGCGTTCTGCTGGACGTCATCCTCATTGCGGTCGGCTTCGTGCTGCGGGCCTTGGGCGGCGCACAGGCGGTCGAGGTCGAGGTCTCCGCCTGGCTGGTCATTTGCACCTTCACGCTGTGCCTGTTCCTGGGCTTCGGCAAGCGGCGGTGCGAGCTGGCGACCATGTCGAACGAGAAGGCAACCTCGCATCGAGCTACCTTGGCCTCCTATACTCCGGAACTCTTAACGCAGTTGCTCTCGACGACCGGCGGGATCGCCGTGATCACGTTTCTGCTATACACGCTGGATCCGCACACGCCCAGCCCCCGTTCCATGGTCTTCACGACCCCCCTGGTCGTGTATGCCATTTTCCGATATGCGATGGTGATCGCCCGCGGTCAGCGCACGGGGCCGACCGACGTGCTAATCAATGACCGCCCATTCCTGTTGACGGCGATCCTCTGGACGCTCATCACGTTGGGCCTGGTGCTGCGCGGCGATCAGTGGGAGCGTTATCTGCCGCAGTTGCGGTATCCCGGCCAACCGGCCGCAACGCGACCGGCTTATCCGCAGCCGATCCCTTGAGCCGAACGGGAGTGCCTGCTGTCCCTCGCCCGGGACGTCGCACCGGCAGGCCGGATTGCAGGAGGCACGTTTTCGGCTGTGAGCAGCAATTCGCCGCCAGCCCGCGGAAATCCTGACAGGATAGTGCCGGGTTCGCCGTCTAACCCTCATAGAGTGAACGCCACTATGGCCGTGACCGCGGACGCAGGCGACCACGAATTGATCGCAGCAGCCCAGCGCGGCGAACGCGCTGCGTTGGATCTGTTCGTCCGACGTCACGAACGGTGGGTCCGAAACGTGGTTTACGCAACCGTGGCTCATTCCGCAGTGGTCGACGACGTGGTGCAGCAGGTCTGGGCCACGGTGTGGGAGCAGATCGGCACGCTGGTCGATCCGGCCCGCTGGCGAAGCTGGCTGTATGTCACGGCCCGTAATGCGGCGATCGACGCCGGCGTCAGGACGGCTCGCGAGCGGCGGCGGCGGGTGACGCTCGATGGCGGTCCCCCGGTGATCGCCGGCGATGCCGATCCGGCCGCAAGTGTCGCTCGAACGGAGCAGCATCGCCGGGTCATGGATGCGATTCGCGGCCTGCCCGCGATCTATCGCGAGCCCTTCATTCTCCGGCATGTGGAGGATTGGTCCTATGCCCAGATCGGCGAGGCCCTGAATCTGCCGGTAGATACCGTGGAGACCCGGCTGGTGCGTGCTCGAAGGTTGCTGCGTGAAGCCCTGAGCGACTTGGTCGCCGACACGAAGAGACAGGCGAAATGAGGACTCCTGAAGAAATCCGGCCCCCGGGCGCCGACGATCGCGTGGAGCGGCTCATCTGCCGATGCCTCGACCAGGAAGCCACGCCGGAAGAGCGGGCCGAGTTGGCGAGCCTCCTCGTGCGCGACGCCGATGCGAAATGCATGTACGAAGAGTACCGCCGCCTCGACGCCCTGGCCGCCGAAGCAATCTGCCCGGATACCGCCGGGAGCAAGTGGTCCAAGCAGGCGGGCGAGGACAGTTCCTCGTGGAGCCGCTGGCGGATAGCAACGCTGGGGGCCGTGGCGACGGCCGCAGCCGTGGTGGCGTTGTCGTTTGTCCCGCTGTGGCGGCCGCCTTCGGACCCGACGCCGCAGGCCTTGGTCCCGCCCCGAGCCGTCGCCCCGGCACTGGTCGCCCGACCATCTCCGCAGCCGGGCTGGCCGGCCGGGGAGTATCAGGCCGTGGACCATGTGCCGACCCAGCCGCTGCACAACCTGTATCGCGACTTGATCGGGATTCGCGCGAAAGACAAGAACGTGATTTACCTCATCGAGCGGAGCCGGCGATCCACCACCATCGTGCCGATCTCCGGCGATCTCTAACCGCGGCCCGCTCCGTCGTCGATCGGCAAGCAAACGGTACTTTTGCGAGGACGAGCCAACCTGCTTGTGCAAGGAGGATCAACCGATGTTACCCATGCAGATGCTCCTGGTTTCCTTCACCGGCCTGCTCTGGCCGCCGATCGGCCTGGACGCCATGCCCCCGCCCGACCCATCGGCTGCCAAGGCCGCGGTCGTGGTCCGCTTGGCGGAAGAAGATCCGGCCCCGCCGGGTCAGCAGATCCGCATTCAAGCCCTTCAGCCGGACAATGCGACGGACCAACGGATCACGCTCCGTCAGCAGAATCGCGGCGGCTCCGCGGACCTCGCGGCAGACGGTCCCTGGCTGGGCATTCAGTACGGGCCGGTACCGAAGCCGCTGGCCGCCCACCTGAAGCTGGCCGCCAATGAAGGACAGATGGTACTGAACGTCGTGCAGGGCTCTCCCGCGGACGAGGCCGGCCTCACCAAGTACGACGTCATCATGTCGCTGAACGGCACCGCTGTCCAAGCCGACGCCCGGGCCTTTCTCGAACAGGTGGCGGCCCTGAAGCCGGGCACCACGACGACGCTGGAGATTATCCAGGCTGGGGTCCGGCGGGACGTGAAACTCACCGTCGGCGAGCGTCCCACCGCCGACCGTGCGACCCGCTACAAGTACGAACCCGAGCCGGAGGAGCTGTTGCAGGGCCGTATCTTCCGCCGCGGCGGTCTGATGGAGCAGGACGACCAAGGCAACTGGGTCCTTCGCGACCTCAACCTGCCGGACCTGCCCGATATGTTCGAGTGGTGGCCGGACGATGAGGACCTGCTCTTCAACTTCAAGCTGCCGGACGCGGCGGTCCCGGGCCGCACGGAGACCTTGATCTTCAAGTCACAGAAATCCGGGTCGGTGCGGATTGAGCGGAGCAGCGACGGGCAGATCAAAGTGACGCGGGTGGAAACGGACCCGGACGGTGACACGCGGTCCAGCACGACTACCTATGCCGATGAGGACGCTTTACAAAAGGCCGACCCGGAGGCATACGAGCTGCTGAAGAAGAGCGGAGTTGGCTCCGACGACCGTAAACCCCGCAGGCACCGCCTGCCGGACCCAGCAGGGATTCTCCGGCAGTTCGAAGAGGCCAACCGGCACTGGTCCAAGGCCCGCGAGCGGGCCGCCGGAGAGCAGTCGCGAGCGGAGATGGACGACGGCAACTTCGCGGCTCCGCCGCGGATCCGCTTCGAGCTGCTCCCCGATGGCGGGATTCGCGTCACGCAACGGCAGGGCGACGCGGAGCGGGTACAGACCTTCGCCGACGTGGCGGCGATGAAGGCCCAGCGGCCCGACCTGCATGAGCAGTACGAAAAGCTGCAATCCGCGACCCGCGGCGCGAAACAGTAAGCCGCAAGTCGGCAACCCCGTCAAAGGACGAAGGGTGAAGCGGAATCGGCGGCGCCTTGCCCGTCGCGCGGACGTTCCTTCGTCCTTGATCTCTCGGTCGTTGGGCGGTGGGCACGGACGGAAGGTGAAGGGATCCAGGACAAGGCGGGCGGAATGGCAGCCTTGCTCGCCGCGGCCCCCGCCCTGCTCCGGCCGGGCGAAGGAGGGCCTCCGGCTTGCCGCCGCTTTGGACGTCCCCGCCGCCGCGACCGAGGATGAGGAATAAGGCCGGATTTCCGTCGCGGCCCCCCGTCCTTCAACGTTGATCTTCGTCCTCGTTCGTTCCCCCAGCAGAGGAGACGCCCGCCCCGCCCGCCGCCGCACCTCCGCCTGATGGATCAGCTTCCGCCCCTCGCAGACAGAAAGGATCGGACCGCCTCCACAAACCGCTCCGGCTCCTCTTCCATGGGCAGGTGGCCGGAACGCTCGAACTCGACGAAGGAAGACCCGGCAATCCGCTCCGCCAGGGCGCGGCCGGTGGCGATGGGAAAAACGCGGTCGTGCGTGCCCCAAACGATCAACGTCGGCTGCCGGACTGCGGTCGGATCGACGGGTGGCGGCGTCCGCGCGGCGGCCTCGAAGAGCCCGTTCAACGCGTCCGCCAGCCCCTCCACCCGCAAGCGTTCCAGATAGCCGCGGACCACCGGCTCGGTAATGACCTCGCGGCGGTGCACGAAATTGGAGAGCAGGTCGCGAATGCCGTCCGGCGTCAAAAAGAACCGCTCGACGAAGCAGGCGAAGAGGGGTCGAAGGAAGGCCGGAATCGTGGCGACGCCGGCCGGAGCGCCCTCATTGGGGCCACCATCGACCAGAATCAGGGTGCGGACCCGCTCGGGATGCTCGATGGCCAGCCGCAGGGCCAGCCCAGCGCCGTAGGAGTGCCCCGCCACGTTCAACTGTTGGATGCTCAACGCGTCAAGCAGCCGTAGCAGCAAGCCGATTTGGGCCTCGATCGTGTACGCAGCGGCGGCCTTGGGTCGCTCCGTGTAGCCGAAGCCGCTGAGATCGACGGCGATCACGTCGAAATCCGCCGCCAAGGCGGGCTGGACCTCCCGCCACGAAAAGGTCGAGCCGCCAAAACCGTGGATCAGCAGGAGCGGCGGCCCGCTACCGGCTCGCTCAAAATGGACCCACTGACCGTCAATCCGCAGGAACTGTTCGGCGGGCAAGCCAGCCCGCACCTCCTCAAACGGCTGCAAGCTGCTGCCGCAACCGAGAGTCAAGAGCGTCTGGACCGCCAGCATGGACAGGATCAGCAAGTGTACGAACAGGATCCACGTCTTCACCACAGGGCTCATCGCGGCTCCTTCGACTCGTTGGGGGTGGTCTGCGCCGCCAGCAGGCCCCGGGCAAAGGCGGCCAGTTCGGTCATGGACGCCCCGCAGAAGACCCGCGGGCCGATGTCGGCGGTCACCAGATGCCCCTGCCGGCCACCGACGGCCAAATGAATTCCCAGTTCCGCTAGTCTCGCCTCCAGAAGGGCCAAACCGCGTTGGACCGCGTCCGGCTCCTCGACGTAACTGACGCTCAGCCAGACCAAGCGGGGGCGTTGGTTCTCAGCGGCAAGTCGCAGCGTATCGAAGGGCGTGTTCGGCCCGAGATTGACCGCGCGGAACCCCAACGAGCCCAACAGCAAGGCTGCCGCCGTGGACGGAATGATGTAAGGATCACCAGCGGGAGCGGAGCCGATGGCGAGAGGCCCGTCGTCAGAACGGGGAAGCGTTAGGCGAAGTTGATTAAGGGCCTGAAGACAGATGTCGGTGGCACGATGTTCCAGAAAGATGCCTTCCTCATCGTGCTGCCACAGGGCACCCAATCTAGCCAGGGCCTCTTGCAGAGGACCGTCCAGCAACTCGGCCACGCCGCGGCCGGAAAGATACAGCCAGAGCAACAGGGCGCGGGCCTCGGCCGCCCGTCCCTCAACGAGGGCTTTGTATAGCTGATCGGCCTCCGTTCCGGGTGCGGGCGGTTGGGCAAACAAGTTCAGATCGGGGATGCCCAGTACTTCCGGCCGCACGACGGGGGTTCGCGTCTCGCGGATGTACCGAATCGCTTCGCCGAGCGTGATTCGGCGGTGTCCGCCGACCGTTCTGGAATACTCAATCAACCCGCTGTCCGCCCAGCGTTTCAGCGAGGATTCGCTCACCCCGATCGCCTCGGCCAGCTCTTTAGGCGATAGCAACTTGTTCATGACCATGATCATATTGAACGTTTTAACATTTCCAAGTATTCCATGCAATCCCACAATTATTGAGAATTGTCATTATCATCAGAACAAAAGTTCTTACAGTAGTAATATCCGTGAATAAAAAAAATGATTTGAAGGAATACCCGCTCACGCCGCCCGGTTATCACTGCATGACGAATGAGCCGGTCTTTGAACGAACCAGCCAGCCATTCGTCAGACCCGCATCGGTCGATTCGGGCGAGCGTTCGCCGGACCGTTGGGGGCTTCACAGCAGATCCAGGAGAAGAAGATGAATCTGAAGAACCTAGTCGTGTTAGGAACCGCTTTGGCGTGCAGCATCTCGGCCTACGCCCAGACCTGCGGCAGCAACAGCCCGGCAACCGAGCCCCCCGCTAAGGGCAAGGAAGCGGCCAAGGACATCGTCGACACCGCGATCGCCGCCGGCCAGTTCGAGACCTTGGTCGCCGCGGTGAAAGCCGCCGATCTGGTGGAAACCCTCAAAGGCTCGGGGCCGTTCACGGTCTTTGCCCCGACTGACGCGGCCTTCGCCAAGCTCGGCAAGGCGACTCTGGACGACCTTCTCAAACCCGAGAACAAGGGCAAGCTGTCGTCGATCCTGACTTACCACGTCGTCTCCGGAAAGGTCCTGGCCGAGGATGTCGTCAAGCTGACTTCGGCCGCCACGGTCAACGGTCAACGCGTGGAGGTCAAAGTGAAAGACAAGACGGTGATGGTCGACAACGCCAAGGTCGTAAAGACGGACATCCTCTGCTCCAATGGCGTGATCCATGTGATCGATGCCGTCATCCTGCCGGTCTCGGACAACATCGTGGAAGTTGCGGGCAAGGCCAAGACATTCAGCACCCTTCTAACCGCTGCCAAGGCCGCAGGCCTGGCTGATACCCTGGCCAAGGACCGTCCCTTCACCGTCTTTGCCCCGACGGACGAGGCCTTTGCGAAGCTGGGACAGAAGACTCTCGATGACCTGCTGAAGCCGGAGAACAAGGACAAGCTCGCCAACATCCTGAAGTACCACGTGGTCAGTGGCCGGGTCTATTCGGACGCGGCGCTCAAGGCAGGCAAGGCCAAGACGCTCGCCGGACAGGAGCTGCGAATCAAGAGCGAGAACGGCAAGGCTTACGCTGACTCAGCCGGGATCGTGACGACTGATCTTGACGCGGCCAACGGCGTGATTCATGTGATCGACACGGTCCTTCTGCCCAAGTAGTCCCCTAAACCACAGGGCCGCCAGTCGGCCCGCAACTCCTTCCCGTCCCGGGAGGGTGAGTGGATAGAAGACCTCTGGTCTTCGGCGCGGCCCCGCGAGGGGCCGCGTTTTGTTTGGGGCTTGGTGCGTGATGGATAGCCAGGGGCCGGGCCTTGAGTTTAGACCAGGGCCAGCGGCGGAACCGGCTCCTCACACGACGGGATGGCGGGGCGGCTCGCCCTGAAGGACTCGGACCACGTCCTCCACCACGCGAAAGCGGCTGGACGCAGCGTCGAGAGTCGCCCCGGCCACATGCGGCGTTAGGATACAGTGCGGAGCCATGCGCAGCGGATGCGCGGCCGGAAGCGGCTCGGTCTCGAATACGTCGAAACCGGCCCCGCCCAGCCGCCGCTTGCGGAGAGCCTGAGCCACGGCCACTGTGTCCACAGTCGGGCCGCGGGACGTGTTGATCAGGATCGCCGTCGGTTTCATCAACGCCAAGCGGTCGGCATTCAGGAACCGGCGAGTGGCCGGGGAAAGCGGCAGATGGACTGAAAGGATGTCCGCATCGTGCAGGAGAACGTCGAGCTCGACCACCCGCTCGCCCGTCAGCAGCGTGCCGCCATAATCCGCGGCGGTGCGGCCCGTGGGATCGTGGGCCAGAATCGGCGAACCAAACGCTGCGCGGCAGATTTCCGCGAGCCGCTCAGCCACGGGATCGATGCCCAACAAGCCCAGGGTCAGGCGGCCCATCTCGCTGCCGCAGGAGGTCCGCGCCGCATCGAAACGTCCGTCCCGTAGTTCGCTGTCGAAATACGGAATCCGGCGAACCAGTACCAAGGCCAGGGCCAAGGCAAATTCCGCCGTGCTGTTCACGGCCACATGCGGCGCGTAAACCACGCTGACGTTGCGGCGCCGCGCGGCCTTGAGATCGATATGGTCCACATTGGGACTGGCTCGCCCGATCACTTTCAGACGAGGCGCGGCCTCAAGGACGCGGGCGGTCACATGCGCCTTGGATCTCACGATCAAGGCATCTGCATCCTGAAGGGCGTCGATTAACGTCTGCGGAGCCACGTCCTTCAGTTCATGTACCTCGCCGATTTCCTCGAGTCGGCTCCTGGCCACCGGGTCTTCGATGGGTTCAGCCACGACGATGTGGAACGGTTTGCCGCCGTTCATGTCGCATCTCCCGTCTGTCGTGCCCTACAGCCCGAAAGATTTGCCGGGCTGCGCCCGAAGGCTTCCCAATCACCCAATCTCATCATAACATCTTGCCCCGGAGCCGCAATAGTTATCTGGACTATTCCCGGAAACACCCGGTACTGAGGGCAGCCTGCCATGACCCCGAACGCGCTGAGACTCATCTTCCCACGGTTCATGATCCTGTCCGCCTTGGTTTTCTTCGCCGCGCTGGATGCGGGGCGAACCGCGGCCGATTCCCCGCCCGCCGGTGCACCTGTGGAGACTGCCAGGCCTGCGCCACCGCAGGCCAGCACTGCCCCCGCGGATGATCAGCGGGCTGCCGATCGAGCCGCGGAAACAGATCGGGTGACGCTGCGGTCCACGCAGAGCCCGCCGCGGCCACTGCCGACCGACCGACCCTCAGCGATCATTCGCGAGCCTTCCCAGGGCCGGCCCATTTTCATCACTCCCGGGGAGACGTTCTTCTTCGTGATGCGTCTGCCGCCCGGCCTGACCGGCGAGGTAAGCCTCGGTCTGCGGCACAGCCTGGAGCCATCCATCCGTGTGCCTCTGCGGGCCACCACCCCGCCTTCTTACTTCAATAACGAGTACTGCAACCTGGTGCTGGAAATCCCGCCCGCGACTCCGCCCGGCCTCTACGACATCGAGGTCCGATCCCCGCGCGAGACACATGCCGCGCGGCGCTCCGTGTGCGTGGTGGATTCGTTCAAGACGCGATTTCGCTTCGTGCACCTATCGAACATGAACATCGGGGATCTCACCGCCCCGAACTTCGACGAGATGCTGATTCGGGAGATCAATCTGCTGGCTCCGGAATTCATCGTGGCCACCGGCAACTACACGGAATGGGCCAGGGCCCGGGACGACGCCGGCAGTTGGGCGCGGGTGCTCAAGTTCTTCGAGCAATTCCACGCACCCGTCTTCATGCTCTGCGGACTCACCGATCACGAGGCCAGCTTCACGGAATTCGTGGCCAAGCAGCCGATCGGCACGATCGACTACGGACACTATCACGGCCTCCTGCTGCTGGATCATCCCGGCAACCCGATCGATCAGGACCTGGCGCAGGTGGCCTGGGTGGAGGAAGACTTGAAGCGGAACCGCGACAAGACTTTCAACTTCCTGGTCGCCCACAGCGACGAACTGGCCTTATTGGACATCTGGCGAGAACGTGGAGGAATTGAGCAATTCGTCAAAGACCACAAGCTCAAGCTGTTCATCGTGGGCGGATCCACGGACTGGGATTACAAGGAGTTCGCCCACAAGCTGAAAGGACTGGACGATTTCCATCTGATCCGCACGCATCAAGCCAGCACGTCACTGCGGGATCGAGCCACAGGTTTCAGCCATTATCGCGTGATCGAAGTCGATGGTGACCGCGTCGATTACGTATACGCGGACGACACCGCCGCGGAGAAGCTTCAGCACTCCATCCCGACCGGTCGGCTGCGGGCCTACTACGAGGCCCCCAACGACGGTTCGGCCTCGCGAGTTGCCGTCACCCTCCAAAACGCCCTGAACCAGCGCTTCGCAGACGCGAGGCTCTGGATCCGCGTGGCCAAGAGCAAGGACGGCCGCAAACCCATCGTCGAGCCGGGTCGTGTCCGCCAGATGATTGATGTCGGCGACTACTGGGCTTGTGACGTCGCCGTCGACCTACCCGACAAAGGCGGCGTCCGCATCGTGGCCGCCACCGACCCCGCCGCGGTGCCCGCTCCCCTGCCGATCACGGTAGAACTGGACGGCGAGCGAGAGTGGGTCTTCAATCGCCAGGTCTCGGATTTCGGATTGAGCTACTACACATCTGAAACTCCCGTCACACTCAAACTGACCAACACGTCGGCGGCGCCACAAACCTGCTGGCCCGTCGTACGGATAAACGGCTCACTGGTGTATGCCGACCGCACCGCCAGCCCGCGATTGCCCTTGACCATCGAGCCGGGCAAGAGCGTCTCGGTGCCGCTGGCGCTGAACCTTCGACGCATCAGCCCAGGGCCGCACACCATGCAGGTCTACTTCCTGGATGACCCCTTGAGCAGGCTGCAAACCTTCGATGTCCGCCTCACGGCCGCGGCCGCGACAGCCGAAGCGCCGCAGAGCGAGCCGTAGCGATCGTGCGCAGGCCGGGCCTGCGGCCACCCCCGCCGCCATCGCACGGCCGTATCCAAACCATGACCCGCACCTGGACCACTCGTTCAAGGAACTCGGCGGCACGCGGCTTGAGCGGGCGAGCAGTACTGGTGTGGTCGCTCGTGGGACTGGGTGCGGGCACGATGGCCGCCGGGGTTTATCTGGCCTGGCGAAAACCGCCGCTTCAACCCGAAGCCGCAGCGCACGTCCCGCTTGCCGCCGTCTCGCGGCCCGCGGCACCGGCGTTGAGTCAGCCGACACCCGACGCTTTCGCCGACTTTCTGGCTGGTTCGATCCGCCAAGATGGAGCCTTGACCGCGACAATCCACGTGGGGTTGGCCGACGCCAGCCGCGAACGCGTGCCCGCTCGTTTCGGCGACGGGAACGACCCCGCCGGAAACTACTACTGGGGCGCCTTGTACGGCCTGGAGAACCATCTACTGAATGCGGCGGGCTGGCGACGGGCCTACCGCGATGGCGGCGACGGGGTTCGGACCCTGCGACGAACCGTGTTCCACCGACGATTCGTTCCCTCTCCCGTCTGGCAGCGGCGGGGCATCTCTGATTCTTTCGATATTTACGTCCTCGCCGTAGCGTGGCGGGCGGGCGAGGTCGCGACCGCGATCCGGCAACCGTTGCGCGACGCCTTAAACGGAGAACCAATCGTCCTGCACATCGATGGCGCGGCCAGAGCATTCGGCTCCGGAAGTGATCTGACCGGGTACTTCGGCCTGAATCCGCTGACCGATCAGTACATGGACCCGCTGGAGGGCCTCGACGGCAAACCGAACCGCGGCCCCGTCGGCGTGTTCTATATCTGCGCGATGAGCGGGGTCTACTTCTACCCGGCAGTGCAAGAGAAAGGGCTCTATCCGCTGCTATTCACGCGGCGGCCGCTGGTCACGGAAGCCTACATCGTCGCTGGGTTGCTGGAGGGTCTGGCATCCGGGCACGTGGACGACGGATTGATCGAGGCCGCCGCGACCGCCTACGCCGCACACCAGAAGACCGTAACCGCCGGGCAGGCCCGCTCGCTGTTCTATCGCTGAAGAGCCCGCGATCGGGCCTGTCGGCCGAAGCTCTATTCGGCGTGCTCCCCCGCCGGCGGAGGAGCCGTCGCCGGCAGCCGCAGAAGACCGCTGGGTCGGCGTTGCGGCCGCGGAACGAAACTGACCCGTCCATCCGGACGGTCCACGCCGATGCTGAAGTTGCGGGTCTTCCAGTTTGGTGAATCCTCGGGATCCTGCCAAGTGCTGTTGTCGGCTTGCCCGCTCCAGTATCTGTCCTCGCCGCCCACGTCGAGGAACAGAGCGACAGAGGTCACGTCGGCGAAGTAATAGCCCACGTCGGGCCGCTCGGCATCACCGGCCTCGAACCTCGCCTCCGGCATGGCCAAGCCCGGCCGGTTGCCCTCCTTGCCGCGGTAGACGTCGTTCCCGCCGATGTCGATGACAGCCGTCACACTGCGGTTGATGTTGTAGCTGATCCCGTTTTCCCTGACCGCGTATTCGTCGTCGCCGCCAATGTTGACCAAGAGCGAGATCGAGAAGTCATGCCCCCAGGCCAACGACGAGTTGCCCGTCGCCTCCGCCAGATGCTTATCGTTCCCGCCTTCGTCGACCAGCACGCCGATGCAGAAATGGGCGCCCGTGGCCTGCGAGTAGCAGACTCCTCGGTATTCATCATCACCCGCGCCCTCGTACAGCAAGCCCGTACCGAACCAGTAGCCGGTGCCCATCGTCCAACTGCCCGACACATAGTGGTCGTCGCCCTCCACGTCCAGCAACGCCCCCAGCCCGCCGGCGTAGCTGTGGCCGTCGCACCCGTCGCCGCGCCGGCCGATCCCGCAACCCTGGGCATTGCTGACCGAGATGTTCTCACCGGGCGAATGGTATGACGGGCGACCGGTGATCGTGGCGTCCCGAACGGCCTCGTAGCGATCGTTGCCGCGACGATCGGCCAGAAGGCCTACTCCGGAGATTCCGCCCAGGCCCTGACCATCGGCAAACAGCCGGTAGGTGTCATTACCATCGCAATCGAAAAGCTGGCCGATCCCGAAGTAGCCGCAACCCTGGCCGCTAAACTTGACGAAATAGCGGTCGTCGCCCGCCAGATCCGCGCACAACCCAAAGCCGAATTGCCCGACGCCCTGGGCGTAGTGCTCGGCTTGGTAGGTGTCGTTCCCGGAGGCATCAACCAGCACTCCGACGCCGCACAGCCCCGCGCCTTGGGCGGGCACCGCAGACTCGTAGCGGTCATCCCCGGAAAGATCCAGCAGGAGACCAAGCGGACGATCGGCCGTCGAGGCCGCCACTCCGCCGGTGTACTTGTCGTTGCCACCGAGATCGACGATAAGCAGCGCGTCGGTCCCGTCCACCTCGTCATTGCCTCCGCCACGAATGCGGACCCACCCCCACGGCGTATACCAGTCGAAAACGAAGGACGGCGGAGGCTTCAAATCATCGATTTTTTGCAAGGCCTGGCGGGCGTCGTCCACCGCCTGCACGCACTTCTCCGCGGCGTACCACAAACAGGCCTGATCCCAGGTCCGCGTTAGGTCGTCAAGCTCCGGGCAGAAGTCGTAGGCATCCACCTGCTCGTGCCCGAGGTCGAATCGACGAGAAACCGTCAGCCGGTCGCCGCCATCCACACGACGAAAGGCAAGCTCCGCCCAGCGATGAGCATCAACGATATTCGTGACCAGCCGCCCGAGTACCGGTCGAGCCGCCTCGGGCACCGCCTGCACTTTCTCCGCCAGCTCTTTCTCAACCAGCGGGTACGGCAAATCCATGTAAAAAGTGAACGGCTTGGTCGTCCGTCCAGCGGCGCGATACACATTAATGATCGCTATATCCAGCGGCACTTCGTCCTTGCTGAGATTGGTGGCGTACCCTCGCATCGCTCCGTACTTCGGGTTCACGCCGAGGATGTGCGCGGCGTGGAAGAGATGGGTGTCCCCCCTGCCAAGCGTCTGATCCTGGACTGCCGGGTCAAGGTGCTGTCGAGCGGCCTGCCCTAACAGACGCGTGTAGGTGACGGCGTCGAGGGGTTCGGCGAAGAGGCTATCGAAAAGCCGCAGCTTGTGCGGTATCTCCGCTGGAAACTTGGGCCACCAGCCCTTGGGCTGCCAACCGAGATCGGCGCGAGCCAGACCGACCATCGCCAGGGCCTCGTCCAGGGCGTCCCGTTCGTGAGCCATGCTGAATGCGGAACCGGAAAGCGACACAGCCAGAAACATCGAGAGGTAACCGTTCATGCCGCGGCTTTTACCGGAAAGCGACAGTTGTCACAAGCGCGGTAGCGGTATCCCTCCGTCCGTTTCCGCGGGCGATTATCCGATGGAACGGAGCCGCTTTTCGACCGAAACAAGAGTCAGCCGGAAAGGAAGGAACCGCATGACGCCTGGCAATCACCACCGCTGGGAAGACCGCCGCCGATCCGAACGACGTAACTGTTCAACGCCGGTGTGGCTCAAGTACCCCGGCGCCGGAGAGTTCTCGCCGGGCTGGATGATCGAGGAATCCTCCGGCGGAGCCGCTTTCCTCGTCCGGGGACGAGTCCGAGCGGTGCCCGGAATGCTTGTTCAAATGTCCGACCACGAGCCGGGCTTCGCCCTGGGCGAAGTGCGGACGGCACGGATCTGTCGTACAGAACGAGTACACGGAGACATCGTGCTGGTCGCCGCTGAGTATCGTACGGGCGCGGCGTGGTCCGAAGCCCAAAGCTGTCTTCAGTGAACGGGAAACCGGGTTTGAACGCCATCCCGGTCAACTCGGCGGTTCGACCTGCTCGGCAGGTCCGGATGTCGGGCGACCCACCGGCGGCTGCTCGACTAGCACGACCTTCAACTCCGGAACATCGGGATGGTCCGTGCGAATGATGATCCGGTCGTGACCGGGTTTCGGCCGGTATTCCGGCGGGATACTCACCGTCAGGCGATAAATCGAGACGATTTCCGTAGGCGGCGGCTCGATTTTGATCAAGGGATCTTCCGTGGACACGCCCGTGATTCTGAAGGGATTGCGGGCGTTGTTTTGGATAGTGAGTTGCCGCGTCACCAGCTCGCGGCGATCGGCGGAGAGCATCAGGGTCTCCGGAACCACCATCACGTCGGGCGCGATATAGATAGCGACCGGAATCTGAAGGCTGGGCGCCTGGGCAAGCCCGGTCCGCAACTCAATCACACCTTGTTGACTCCCGTAGTTGAAAGGCGGCGCCAAGCCCACCGTCAACGCGTAGCGCTTGCCCGGCTCATTCGTCGCCAGCGCGACGGTGAAGAGCGGGTTGGTGACCCGGAGGTCGGAGATCTGCGCCGGCTCGTCCGTGTGGTTGACCACCTTGACCGTCCGGGTCGGCTCGGCGTGGACTTCGGCGAGATTCATGCGCCCGAAGCTCACCGAGGCCGGGGTCACCTCCACCGGCTGCCAGAGCAGACCGCGACACTGCAACGTGATCACGCCATCCGGCCCCTCCACATTGGTGTAGACCGTGATAGGCTTGTTGACCTCGCCGCTCACCTTGGGGGTGAACAACCGCACCGGAATGCGGCCCGCCTCTCCGGGCTGAACGACTCGATCATAGTCGCCCGCCGTTGTGCAACCACACGAGGGACGCACCAGCAGGATCTCCAGCGGGCCGGTGCCGGTGTTCACAAACCAGTAGGAATGCACCACCTCGTGCCCGGCCGGCACCCTGCCGAAGTAGTAGTCCGGTGTATCGAAGCGAATCGCGGGGGCTTCTCCCGGTTTCAAGGCGACCGTCGGCTGAGGCAGGCCCGGCGGTCGCACCGGCAGGACCGCCGGCGCCGTGGTCGCCGGCCCCATGCTTGCCGGTTGCGTGGCGGCCGGCGGAGCTTGCTCGCCCAAGGCGACGACGACATCCCCAATAATCAGCAACAACAGAGAGCACAGCAGCTTCTCCATGATTCCAGCTCCCGCGAAACCCGCGTGGGCCGCCCCGTCGGGCGTTAATCCGCCCTCGGCAAGGCAGCAATGTTCCCAGTGTACGGCTGCTGCGAATTGTGCCAAGCTTGGGCAGCGCAACGATCCGATCACAAACCGATCATGTTCCGGAGGCCGCCGCGACGGCTTCGGCCAGATCCTCGATTTCCCCTTCGCCGACAGTGCGGAGGTCCAGGACGATTCCATCGTCCTGAATTCGCACCAACACGCTGGGATCGCCTCGCCGGAGCCGTCCGGCGACGGCATCGAGCCTCTGCCCCGCTGCCGGAAGCCACCGAACCACCACCGTTGGCAGAGGCCAAGCCGGCAACGAACCACCCCCAGCGAAACTCTCGCCCGGCGTCACCTGCAGATGGGCCTCCGGCATGCGCCGGGCCAGGCTGTCCCGCAGTCGCGCCGCCAGCGCCGACAGTTCGGTCGTGGTCGTGGACAATGCCGCCAGGACGGGTATCTCCCGCCGGGCTCGATCCGGATACTCGTACAACTCCAACGTGGCCTCCAAAGCGGCAATGGTCAACTTGTCGATCCGCAGCGCTCGGGTCATTGGGTTACGCCGCAGCGGTTCGATCATCTCGCGGCGGCCTAACAGGATCCCGGCCTGCGGACCCCCTAGCAACTTGTCCCCGCTGAAGGCCACCAGATCCGCCCCTTGGCGCAGGCTGGCGGGCACGGTCGGCTCCGCCGCTGCGGTCCACAGCTCATCATCCAATAACGCCCCGCTGCCCAAGTCATCAAAGAGCGGCAAACGGTGACGATGGGCCAGTTCGGCCAGTTCCGCAGTAGCGGGAGACTCGGAGAATCCGACGATCCGATAATTGCTGGTATGCACGTGCATGAGCAGGGCGGTGTGCTCATTGATGGCAGCCTCGTAATCCCGAAGGTGAGTCTTGTTGGTCGTGCCGACCTCCCGCAGGACCGCCCCGCCAGCCGCCATCACCTCCGGCAGGCGATAGGAGCCGCCGATTTCGATCAACTGGCCCCGGGATACGATCACCTCGCGTCCCCGGGCCAGATGGTTCAGCGCCAACATCGTGGCCGCCGCGTTGTTGTTGACAATCAGGGCAGACTCCGCCCCGGTGAGCCGACACAGCAGGTTCTCGGCGTATTGCCCGCGGCGGCCCCGCCGCCCGGTGTCGAGGTCCAGTTCGAGGTTGCAGTACCCCCCCGCCAGACTTGCCAGACGTTCGACCACCGCCGCCGCCAGAACGCTCCTTCCCAGACCGGTGTGCAGGATGACGCCGGTGGCATTGATGACACGCCGCAACCGCGCGGATCGTCGCGCGGCGAGCTCCTGGCGGGCTTGTTCCAGCAGGACTTCCGCGCGGCAGTCCTCTTCCCGCGCGGTGCCGTCCAATAGTCGCCGCCGGAGTCGCTCCAGTACCGTTCGCAGCGCGTCCGCCAGAACACCCGGTGCCTCGCTCCGCAATTCCGCAACAGAACGAGACTCCCCGAGCAATACGGTCATGGAAGGTATGGCAGAGAGATCCGGTTTGGATGGCTCGGGCATGGGCATCCCCTAAGAAGACGGCGGACCGGCTTGCTGCAGCACACGTTCATCTCCCACACGGCGAGTGAACTGGATGCGGTCCAGGTATTCCAGCATCGGCTGGACGACGCGACGGCTGAGCTGGAGCGCGTCGCGCACTTCGGCCAGCTTGAACGGCCGCCCACGGCCCAGCACGCGGACCGTTTGCTTGAGCCGTTCGATCGCCGCAGCGGACGCGAATTGCTGGGGTGCGAACGCGACGACCCGCGTCTCGCACCGCAACAGGTCATCCAGCAGCTTCAGCCGCTGGCGAGATAGACCCAGCGCCGCCTTGAGGCCGGTCAGCGGCGGCGGATCGAAACCGGCTTCCTCGATCTCCCGCACCACCCGTTCCAGCAACGCGGCATCATCCGGCGAGAGGGCCGGCCGAAAATCACGATGGGCCACGTAAGGACCGCGGGGCACAACCCAGCCGGACTGCTCCAGCAACGCGCTCAGCTCCTTGCCACAGCCCTGGCCGGCCCTCGCCTCCAACCAGCCGATGAACCGGTCGCGAAGCATGCCCGGCTCGGCGGGGTTGAGGCGATGATGCCGCAAAAGATACCGCAAGGCGCGGTGATTCAGAGAAGCGATCGTGTCGCGATGCACGGTGCGGCCGGCCAGCACCCGCACAGCGCCCTCGGCCGCCAGACGGCCGGCCAGTTGCTCGACGGACCCGGGATCCACACCGATCTCGCAGGCCAGACGCTGCGGCGTCCGCGACTCGAAACCCGCCTGGCGCACGGCTTCTCCATAGCGGATGAAGGCGTCTTCGGACTCCGCGCGTCGCAACGATTCCAGTTCCTCCGGCCACTTGGTGCGAAATCGGCGACTGTTGGGCCGAATCACCCGGCCGCCTCCCAGAGTAGCCTGGGCCGTCTCGTTGCGGATGATGAACCGCTGCCCGTGAGACGCCACCACGGCCTGGGCAAACCGCAACTGCGCCAACGCTTCGCCGCCCGGCGCGATCTCCTCGGCGCCCACCACCACCAGCATGGCGATGGCCTCGGTCGTGCCGAGGCAAACCCGCACCCGCTGATGCGACGGAAAGGGCCGGTCGCGGCGACCCAGCAGCCGCACGCGGGCATCAACGTAACGGGTCGCGGTGAGATATCCGGGCGTAGCCAGTTCCATGCCGCGATCGATTCGCTCGCGATCGATGCCGGTCAGGTTGAGCGCGGCGCGCTGACCGACCGCGGCGCCCTCGACCGCGACGCCGTGCGACTGCACCTCGCGGACCTTGCAGGCCAGACCCAACGGCTGCAACTCCAGGGTCTCCCCTGCCGCCACCTGACCGGCCAACACCGAGCCGGTCACCACTGTCCCGCGACCGCGGACCGCAAAGACGCGGTCAATCGCCAGCCGAAAGACTCCGCCCGTCGTCCGGCCCGGCAGCCGCGCAGCCAAGCAGCCGACCGTGCGGCGGAGGTCATCCAACCCGGCCCCGGTTCGGGCTGACGTCGTTACGACCGGCCAATCTGCGAGGTGCGTGCCCGCCACCAACGCGGCGACCTGCCCCATGACCTCTTTAACGCGGTCGGCATGGGCCGTATCCGTCTTGCTGATGGCAACCAAGCCGGATTGTACGCCGAGCAGGTGTAGGATCTCGACATGTTCCCGGGTTTGCGGCATCACTCCATCGTCCGCGGCCACGACCAGCAGGCCCAGATCGATGCCCGTAGCGCCCGCGACCATGGTCCGCACGAAGCGTTCGTGGCCGGGTACGTCCACCACACTGACGCGGACCTCGCCTCCTTCCGGATGCGGGGCCTGGAAGCAAGCGAAGCCCAACTCGATGGTCATGCCTCGGGCCTGTTCCTCGGGCAGGCGATCGGGATCGGTGCCGGTCAAAGCCTTGACCAAGGCCGACTTGCCGTGGTCGATGTGGCCGGCGGTTCCCAGGATGCAGTGTCGACGCGTCTCCGAGGCGACTGCGGCTCCGTTCGTGCTCTGGGTCATGGAGTGATCACCCTGCGGTAGTCGGGACGCCGACGAGTGGACGGCGAGGCGATCTCCGCGTACACTATCCGGTCATTGGGAAGGGCTTCCTCACGGAGGCCCAAGCCGGGCCGGCCGAGCGGCAAGTCTCGCTGGGCCGCATCCGGCGGGGAAGATGTATTGCAGAGAGCAGCGGCGCGAGATTCTCTCTCGCCCGATCATGCTCTTTGCACCCTTCAGCCACCGCCTGACGCGATTCAATTGCGGCTGGCCCGTATGGTCGCGCCGGGAGCCTCGATTTGATTCGTCGCCCGGTTCCACGTCAACAGCGGCCCCTTCCACATGTTGAACCGCTGGTTGGCCTCGTCCTGATCGATGATGCGGGCTTCCAGGCGATCGCTGCCTTCCAGACGGACCTCTTCAGTGTCCTTGAGGTATTGGAGGTGGGCCCCCATCAGGCTCTTGGTGCCTTCCTGAAGATGCACCGCCTGCTTGGCGATGAGACGCTGAAGATCCGTAGCCCGCACCCCCAGGGTGGAGCCTTCCTGCTCCGCGCCGGAGAGGCCGCCGGCGGCGAACTCCAACAGCAGGTAGCCGCAGGTCAACTCGGCCTTGCGGCCGATGCGGTGCTCTCGCAGCGCCTGGATGTTCAAGTTCATCGACGCCGCCAATTCGTCCTGTAACACCACCTCCTGCCCGCTCCGATGCACCATCGTCACCCCTTTGTCGAACGCCACGAGGTTTCGATCGACGAAGAAGTCCATTGAGTTCTGCCAGGTCACCAGGGTCTGGCTGGGGCCTTCACCTCGCACGGTGCTCATCAGCGGATCGCGACTGAGCGGGGCGGTGGGCGAGATCTTGCGCTGCCGACCTTCGGCGTCGAACTGATAGTCCTCGATCAAGAGTGAGCCTGCCCCGGGGATCGACATCTGCTCCCGCAGCAGGTCCGCCACGATGCGATCGCCCGCCAACCTCAAGCGGCTGAGCAGACGGCCGCGAGAGCCGTCCGCTCCGGCGGCCTGGTAATTGCTGTGCAGGGCCTCGGCATGGCCCTCGGCCACGACGTACACCGGGCGACTCCGCTCCTCGCCCGGCAGGCGCGGCTCAGCGGGCTTGATCTCCGCTCGATCGCCGCTGATGGGGCCCAGAAGCCAGAAACGATCCACCAGCCGGCCTCCCTCCTCTTCGCGGACGGGCGGCGTCCGGCCGAAACGGATGGTCAGCTTGTCGCAGGCCAGAGCGAAGGACTGTGAGGTGCTGCGAACCCGGCCGAGGAACAACCCGTAGTCCTTGGCCAGCCGGAACTGCATTTGCTCTTCCCAGGTGGTCTTGACCGGAGTGGGTTTCTTCAACTTGCGGCCGCTGAAGTCCTTGTGGGTGACCATCCAGGCCGCGCCTGGCCCGGCCACGTCCACCGCTTCCGCATCCATGTCCACGTCGATGCGGTGTCCGTGGATGGCCACGTCCCCGTAGCGAACGCGAGCGTATTGGTCGGGGTCTGCTCCGATGATCGTAGCCCGCACCAACTGATTCCCATCGCGCATCAGGCATTGCAGCGTGGCGGCCTGGCGAATCCGCAGATTCCGCTCGGGATCGCTGACGTAGACATTGCCGGAGGCATCCAACGAGCGAATCCCCACGCGAGACGCTACCAGGCCGGAAGCCGGTCCGGTCGCTCTCCGTGCGTCGCGGGGTTCCGTTTCGACGCCCAACACGACGTGCATCTGCTCGGCGCGGAATTCGCTCCGGCCCTGACGCACCACGACTCGACCGGCCCCGTCGACGACGGAAGGCACGTTCCGCTGATCCTCCGTCAGGACCATCTGGACATCCAGCCGCTGGGCACGGATCTGCTCGTCCTCGCGCATTAAGCGAACATCTCCGGTCATGTTCAGGTGCCGGATGTGATCCGCAAGCTGCCCTTCCGCGGTCGGCGGGCCGAAGGTCGCCGCCACTTCATCACCCTGCAACGAGGAAGATCCCTGCGTCATCCGCACGTCGCCATGGAACCAGGCGCGTTGCAGATACTCCCGCCGCTTTTCCAGTTTCTCCCCTGTCTGGGGATGAGTCTTGGAGACCGTGAAGAAACCCAACTCGATGTCCACGCCCTGAGACCAGCGTATCTCCACCGGCTCGCGACTGTGTCGCGAACCTCGCTCACTCCCCGACCCCGCGTTCCGCACCGCTGCCAACCCCAGCGCACGGTCCTTTGCGGGGTCTCCCCGCTCATCGACCATCCGGCCGGCGCCATCCACGCGTGCCAAGCCGCGCTTCTGGTCGAAGAAGACTTCGCGCCCGCTCAGACGCCGGGTTTCACTCACCCACAGTTCCACCGGGGCCGCCTCGGTACCCGCCAGCCAGACTTGACCCCTCTCGTGGCGGTAAACCAGCCGATCGCAGCGGGCGTTGCCCTGTTCGCTCGCCACCTTCACCGGACTCCCCACGGCGACGGCGTCAAAACGATGCCCCGTCTGGGCAGCGGGATCGACCCGCATGGGTTTCATCTCCAACGGACCGTCCCAGGTCAGGACCAACTGTGTCTCATCGAGTCCCCCGGCGGCGGGCGGCTCCGCCTTCCGGGAATCGGTCCCGGCCGAAGCAGGCGCCGAAGCGGGGCTACTCCGCGACCGAGTCAGGCTTTTGAGCCGTTGTCCGAAATCGAAGTTCACCTCCAGACGATCCGCCTCCAATCGGCCGATCGTCCGGTCGCCGTCCTTCTGTTCCAGGACCACGCGATTCTGGAACACCGCCGAGTAGGTGTGGATCCGCTTCCCGCCCCGCACGGATTCCATCGCCACGCCGGTCCCGTCGTCCGCCAGGACGTCCGGGGCGGCCCGGGCCTCGGCGCGAAGGGCCGCCACGTCCGCGGCAAGGGACTCCGGGTCGCGGAGCTCGCCCCTTCGCGGAGCCGCACCGGCCGGCAACGGCTGATCCAGCGAGCGGGGCTGGTTGGCCACCACGAGTCCGCCTTCTCGGCGAACCTCTGCCGCAGCCTCATCCGCGCTGGGCGCTCGCACCGTCATGGGCTGCATAGCCCGCGCCTGCGGCACCCGGCGCTCGTCCGCGGCCGCTCCTTCAGGCAGTGGCTCCGCGACGATCACATCCCGATCGGCACCGGGCATGGCGAAGTCGATCACCCGTCCCCCACGGTGGAGTATCATCCGCCCGCCCTGCGTGAAACGGAGGGCATCAATGCGATTGTCGGCCTGGTTCCATTGGAGCTTCAGCCCCTGCACCTGGTCAATATCAGCCTCGACGCTTTCCACGACGAGCGGGCCTTCGGTGGTCAATTCGGCCTGCTCCAGATCGAACCGCGCGTCGGCAAGGTGGATGTGGGTCAGCTCTTCGGGGTGAGCGTCGCGATCAGCCAGTTCGGGGTTTGCTTCGCGCCATTCCGCCGTGGTACGGTCGATGACGACGTGGACAGGTCCGTGCAATCGCCCTCGCTTCGGTTCGACTCGATTCTTGGCTCGTCGCGCCAGGGTCACCTCCGCCTCCGCGGCGGTGATCGTCGTGATTTCACCCCGGGGGGAGAAGATCTGAATCTGCAGCTCCTGCAAGCGAAAATCCGTTTCGGATACCGGCTCCCAGGTCTTCGCCTCGAACTGATACTTGAGCCGCCCACTGACGTCGTCATAGACGCGGGCCAGGGTTTTTTCGCCGGGGCTGAAGGCGACGCCGGCCTCGGTAATGGACTGCCCACCCTGGGTAGTCGGCGAAGTAACGAAACGTCGCAACGCTTCGGCACCTCGGCCGTCAGGCGGCGCGACGATGCGTTGGTCTCCCATGGAGAGGACCAGATACGCCGCCGCCGCCATAAGAAACGTGATCGCGGCCAGAAGGATCTTCTTGTGCATGATCGCATCCGCGGTCTTAAGGGTCCCAACGGCGGACCGAGGCAGGCCACTGTTCGTTGAGCCTGAGCAGCCGTTCGATCGCCTCGCCGATCGCCCCGGCACCGCCGGTGCGGCGAGTCACGAAGCGTGCCGCTCGCTTCACGCGCGGCACCGCGTTGGCTACCGCGATGGGATAACCGCAGCGGCGCAGCAGCGGAAGGTCCGGGTAATCGTCACCGATGACCGCCGTGGTTTCCGGTCCGACGTGGGCGTCCCGCAGGGCGTCCTCGTAGGCGGGCACTTTGTCGGGCACGCCCTGCCGCACGAACTTGATGCCCAAATCCCGCGCTCGCACATCGACAGCGGGAGCCGAGCGTCCGCTGATGATCGCCGCGGTGTTTCCGGCATCCAGCCACAGACGGATCGCCGACCCATCCAGGGCGTGGAAAGTCTTCACCGCGTTGCCATCGGCCCCATAGGGCAGCTCACCGCCGGTTAGAACGCCATCCACGTCCAGAACTAACAACCGGATGGGAACCAAGCCGACGCCTCCGCCCACGGCCGGTTTGGTACCACCGCGGGAACCGCTTCCTTAACCAGTTATCAGACACATGATTGTAAAGCTGAACGACCCGCCGCACAACACCGCAAGACGGGTTCCGCGATGCCTATCTCCCCCGGCCGACGACGCTCAACACCGGCCGCCTCCTGCCGCATTGCCGGCGACATGTTAGATTACGCGGCTTCGGCCCGCGACACGGCGGCTTACACAGCAGGACCGTGGGTCTCCGGAAGCGATCCGGGAGTCAGTGACATGAAGCAAGGTTGGTTGATCGAAGAACGGCATTTCAACCCGGCGACGGCCAAGGCCTTCGAAGGGCTCTTCACGCAGGGAAGCGGCTATCTGCACGTTCGCGGCTCGCTGGAAGAACATCTCCGCGACGCACCGCAGAACGAAACGTACACTCGTCTGCCCGCCAATGTCACCAGCGAGAAGTTCCGCGAGACGCGAGCCCGATGGGGCACCTACGTGCCGGGAGTCTTCGGCCCTCATCCGCTTCTCAACAGCGAGATGATCAACCTGCCGTGGTTCCTCGGGCTGGAGCCCGTTATCGCCGGCGAGAAGCTCGACCTGGAACACAGTCGGATTACGGCTTACCGACGCACGCTGGATCTGGAGACCGCCGTGCTCCGCCGCGAACTGACCTGGCAGACGGCGGCCGGGGCCACCATACTCGTCACCTTCGAGCGTTTCGTCAGCGGCGTTCGCCCGCACCTTTGTCTTCAGCGCCTGACCCTCCGGTCCGACCGCCCGACGCCGGTCACGATCCGCGGCGGCATCGACGCGGACGTCCGCACGAACGGTTACGACCACTTCCGCGAGACCCGACTCGCTCCGATCGGCCCCGCGGGCGTTCGCTGTACCGTGCAAACGGACGGCGCGGAGGAGGTCTACATCGAGACCCGTCTATCCGGTGCCGCGAACTGGCTTCCGGAAAGCATGGATCGCCGCTTGGCCCTGGTCGGCGAACTGCACCTGACTGCCGACCGGCCGCTGGTGGTTGAGAAACGCACGGCTGTCAGCACGAGCCGCGACCCTGTCATGCGGACTCCCGCGCACTACCTCGACGAGGCTGCCGGCGCAAGCTTCGATGACCTCCACGCCGAACATGCCGATCATTGGCGCCGCCGCTGGCGGCTGTGCGACGTGCAGATCGACGGAGACCCCGAATCGCAATTGGCCCTCCGGGCCTCCCTCTATCATCTGCTTCGCGCTCACGTAGCCGACGATCCGCGAGTGGCCATCGATGCCAAGGGCTTCGCCGGGGAAGCCTACTGGGGCCGGTTCTTCTGGGACACCGAGATGTACCTGCTCCCGTTCTTCCTCTACACCGATCCCGCTCGAGCCCGGACGCTCGTGGACTTCCGCGTGCAGAGCCTCGAAGGAGCCAAGGCCAACGCCCGACGGTACGGGTACTCAGGCGCCCGCTACGCGTGGGAGTCCGACGCGCGCGGCCTGGAGTGCTGCCCCAACTGGCAGTACGCCGATCACGAGGTCCACGTCACCGCGGACGTCGCATATGGACTGGCCCACTATGCCGCGGCCGCCGGAGGAGAAGATTACCTTCGCGGCCCCGCGGGGGCGGTCTTGGTGCAGACAGGCCGTTACTGGCTGGAACGACTGGACTGGCGACCGGGAGACCCTCACCCACATCTGCTGGGCGTCATGGGCCCGGACGAATACACGCCGATCAGCAACGACAACAGCTACACGAATCGACTCGTGGCGTTCGCCCTCCACCTGGCCGCCACCCACGGAGCAACCGCGGGGGCTACCGCGGATGAACAGCGGCAGTTCCGCGCCGCCGCCGAGGGCCTGTCGATCGTGCGGCATTCCGACCCCACGCTCGTTCTGCAATGCGAGGGCTTCGACCTTCTGGCCGAGCCGCAGTTCGACAGGCTCTGGACCGATCGCACGCGGGGCTTCGCCGCTCAAGTCTCTCAGGAGCGGCTGTATCGCAGCAAGTGCCTCAAGCAAGCCGACGTACTCATGCTGATGGCCCTGTTTCCCCACGAGTTTACCGACGAGGAAGTCCGCCACGCGTGGGATTACTACTTACCCTACACCACGCATGACTCGTCGCTCTCCGCCGGCATCCACGCCATCGTGGCCGCCCGACTGCGCCTGAAGGATGAGGCCTGGAAGTTCTGGAACGCCTCCAAGATGCTGGACCTCGACACGACCCAGGGAGGCGCCGCGGAAGGCATCCACATCGCCGGGGCCGCGGCCAACTGGCAGGTAGCGATTTTCGGCTTTGCCGGCGTGCGAACGGCGCTCCAGGCCGAACGTCTGACCATCGAACCGCTGCTGCCCAATAGCTGGTCACGCCTCGCTTTCCCCATCTGCTGGAAAGGTCAGAAGGCGTTTGTCGAGATCACCCCCGACGCCGTCGTCATCACTAATCATTCCTCAACCCCTCTGGAGGTCACGGTATTCGCGACTCCCGACACCGTGCCTCCGGCCGGCAGCCGAGCCTGGCCCACCCCCGCCGTTCGCGGCGTGATCTTCGACCTCGATGGAGTGCTCTGCGCCACCGATGAGTCGCACTACCTGGCCTGGAAGAAACTGGCCGATGAAGAGGGCATTCCCTTCGATCGCCGGGTGAACGAGCGTTTGAAGGGCGTCGGCCGAATGGACAGTCTGGAGATCATCCTGGAGAAGGCCGGTCGGCGCTACACGCCGAAGGAGAAGGCCGCCCTCGCCGAACGCAAGAACGACACCTACCGGCAATGTCTTCAAGCCATGACGCCGGCGGACTTGCTGCCCGGCGCGGAGGCGATTCTAAGCGAGCTGCGGAAGCGGGGACTCAAGTTGGCGGTGGGATCCTCCAGCCGCAATGCCCCTTTGATTCTCGAGCGGCTCGGGCTGCGGAGCTGCTTCGACGCCGTGGCGGATGGAAACGACCTCCGTCGCTCCAAGCCGGATCCCGAGGTGTTCCTGCTGGCGGCCGAGAGGCTGGGTCTGCGGCCCCGCGAGTGTCTGGTGGTGGAAGACGCCGCCGCCGGTGTGGAGGCCGCCCGCCGGGCGGGAATGGCGTGCTTCGCGGTCGGAGAGGCCGCCCGCCTGCCGACCGTGCGGCATCGCGCGGCCAGCCTGGCGGCGGTCCGGGTCGAAGAGTTGCTTGCCGCCCGTCTGTAGCGGGCCTGCACCACGGCAACCCGATCACTTGCCGTGCTTCTCGGGGTCGTACTCCAGCCCGTAACGCTTCATCTTCTTGTAGAGAGTCGTGCGATTGATATCCAGCACTTCGGCGGTGAGCTGCCGGTTCCAGTTGTTGGCTCGAAGCGTCGCCTCGATGATGCGGCGTTCCGGCTCCTCCAATGCCTCCTTCAGCGACATCGGTCGGTGGGCAACCTGGTTCGACGCCGGCGGGGCCGCTTCCTCGAGGACGCCGGCGGGAAGATCCTCGGGCGTGATGTAGTGGCCTTTGCACAACACGACGGCCCGCTCCACGGCGTTCTCCAGTTCGCGGACATTGCCCGGCCACGAGTAACGCTGCAGGGCCTGCACGGCTTCGGGAGTGAAGCCCAGCACCTCCTTGCGGACCTCCGCCCGGTACTTCTTCAAGAAAGCTTCCGCCAGCAGGGGAATATCCCCGAGCCGCTCGACCAGCGGCGGCATGTGCAGCGTGACGACGTTGATTCGATAGTAGAGGTCCTGCCGGAAACGGCCGGCATCCACCTCTTTCTTGAGATCCACGTTGGAAGCCAGGATCACCCGCACATCCGCCTGGTGCGTCGTGTTTGAGCCGACCGGTTCGAAGCGTCGTTCCTGAAGCACCCGCAGCAGTTTCACCTGCAAGCCGGCCGAGGCGGAATTGATTTCGTCGAGAAACAGCGTGCCGCCCTCGGCCGCCTTGAACTTGCCCTCCTTGTCCGTGACGGCGCCGGTGAAACTCCCCTTGACATGCCCGAACAACTCAGACTCCAGCAACCCCTCGGGGATCGCCCCACAGGATACCTCGATGAACGGACGATTCCTGCGGTCGGAGCGCTGGTGAATCGCCCTGGCCAACAGACTTTTTCCGGTGCCGCTTTCTCCGGTAATCAGCACGGTGGTCCGCGTCTCGGCCACGGTCTCGACCAAGTCGAAGACCTTCAGCATCTTGTAATCGTGGCCGACGACGTTCTCCAGCGCATAGCGTTGGTCGAGCTGCTGCCGCAGGGCGCGGTTCTCACGCACCAGGGCCTGCTGCTGAAGGGCCCGCTCCACCACCAACCGCAGCTCATCGTCGTCGATGGGCTTGGTCAGATAGTCGTAGGCCCCCATCTTGATGGCTTCCACCGCGGATTCGATCGTGCCGTAGCCGGTGATGACGATGGTCACTGTCTCCGGAAATTGCTGCTTCATCATCCGCAGCAGCTCGAAGCCGTCGGCCTTGGGCATGTTGACGTCGGTGATCACGATGTGGACCTCCTCGTGGCGCAGCACCGCGACCGCCTCCGCAACCGAACCGACGCCTCGCGTCTCGTAGCCCTCCATTTGCAGGAACTCTCCGAGAGAGTCCACGATGATGCGATCATCATCAACGATCAGAATTCGTCCCTTCACCGCTTTGGCAGACGAGGCCGGCTTGGTCGCAGCCGGATCCGGCAATCGGCCACCGCTGTTTGACGACATGGTGTCTGGCTCCTGAAAAACCGTCACTCCGGCTTATTCCCTGTAGTGACGACTGCCTCCCTGTTTCTCTCGATGCCGCCGCCCGAACGACCGGGGGCCGCCGGCGAGCAACCCCGCAAGGGCAGCCGCACCGTGAAAGTCGCGCCCTGGGGCACACGCCGCTCGGCGTGAATCGTGCCCCCTTGCTTCTCCATCAATTCGCGACAAACCGCCAGACCCAGACCCGTTCCTTTGCCGGGGTCCTTGGTGGTGAAGAAAGGCTCAAACAGCTTCTCGATGTCTTCGGGCAAGCCGATCCCGGTGTCTTCGAACCGCACCACCACGTCCGGTCCCACCACCGCCGTCGTGATGGTCAGCGTGCCGCCTTCGGGCATGGCGTCGATCGCGTTCTTGATCAGGTTGCAGAAGACCTGAAAGATGCTGCTGCCCCGGACCACCGGTATGTCCGCCTGCTGGAAGTTGCAGACGAAAGTGACCCGACTGTCTCCGGCGCGCCCCTCCATGGCGGAAATGGCGTCCTCGACGATCTTATTGATGGTGGCCTGCTCGAACGTGCAGGGCGTGGAACGCGAGAACTCCAGCAGTGTCGTGATGATCTCGCCCATCCGCAGGATGCCGGACCGGGCCTTCTCCAGGTACTGACCGATCCGTGGGTCTCTCCCCTCGCCCGCGCAGCGAATCGCCAGGTTCGTGTAGCGCAGGATGCCGTCCAGTGGATTATTCAATTCGTGAGCGACGCGGGCAGCCAGCTTGCCGACGGCCGCGAGCCGTTCCGACACCGCCAACCGCCGTTCCATGCTGATCCGCGCCGTGATGTCCTCGATCAGCAGGATGCCCATCGCCGCTGGTCGGCCCGGTCCGTCGGGAATCGGGGAAGCCGTGAGACTCAGAAACGAGCCGGCGGCATCGCCCTGCCCCGGGACGGTGACGTCGCTGCGCAGGGGCACGCCCGTGTCCAGCACCCGGCGAAGTTCCGTCTCCCAATCCTGATAACCGCTCTCCACGACCAGCCCGGACAGAGCCGCTCTGAGGTCGTCTGTCGCCGGGAGGATCAGCCGGGCCGCTTGATTGCTCAGGAGTATGTCCAACCCCCGAGTAAAGACCACCAAGCCTATCGGGATAGACTCGCAAACGACCGCCATCAGCTCTGCGTCCAAGTCGCGGGAAACCCCCGTGCCGGGCACAGAGTGGCGATGGTTGTCGGGCTCGCGCGGTCCACTGGTCGGCATGGCTTGAGGTTCTCGGTCTTCGATCCCGGGGGAGTGCAAGGCGGCAGCCCCAACGCACCCCGGTCAATCTGGACCAGAACCAGTATCGGCTATCGCCGCGGTGGATCAAGGCAAATGTTGTTTTTCTGCATCATGTCACCCTGGAGGCGGGCACGGATGTTGCAAATGGACCCGGTGGAGCACCCACGATGCCTTCCCGGCGTGCGAAAGCGGGTGTTGCCGCGCTCGTTGCGTGGCTATGCGCGTTCGCCTAACATCGGCCTAGTCGCTGCCGTGCCTTCCGACTCGTGGCGAAGGCTGCGGTTCCGTGGGAGTGGAGGAGTATCTTTTTCTCTGCGGAGTCCAAAGATATGATTATCGGCGTCGTCACAGAAATCAAACCGCATGAGTATCGAGTCAGCATGATCCCTTCGGGGGTTGCCGAACTAACCCGAGCTGGGCACAAGGTGTTGGTTCAGAAGGATGCCGGCGCCGGTTCCGGCTTCTCGGATGCCGAATATGTGGCCGCCGGTGCCAAGATCATCGATGGGCCGGGGGAAATCTTCGCCAAGGCCGAGATGATCGTGAAGGTCAAGGAACCGCAGCCGGTCGAGTGCCGAATGCTCCGCCGCGGGCAAGTGCTCTTCACCTACTTCCATTTCGCCGCAGATCGGGAGCTGACGGAGAACGTTCTCAAGAGCGGCTGTGTCGCCATCGCCTATGAGACGGTGCGCGACCGCGAAGGGCGACTGCCATTGCTGACGCCGATGAGCGAAGTGGCGGGGAAGATGTCGGTGCAGGAGGGCGCGAAGTATCTGGAGCGACCGATGATGGGCCGCGGCATTCTCCTCGGCGGAGTCCCCGGCGTGGAGCCGGCCAAGGTGGTGATCCTGGGCGGCGGCGTCGTGGGCACGAACGCCGCCAAGATCGCGGCGGGCTTAGGCGCCCAAGTCGTCGTGATGGACGTCAATCTCGATCGGCTCCGCTATCTGTCCGACGTCATGCCCGCCAACGTGCAACTGTTGTTCAGTGACGCCGCCCGCATCCGCGAGCAGATCAAGCAAGCCGACCTGGTCATCGGCGCCGTGCTGATTCCCGGCGCGAAATGCCCCATTCTGGTTTCCCGAGCCGACCTGGAACTGATGAAGCCGGGCGCGGTTATCGTCGACGTGGGCGTGGACCAGGGCGGCTGCTGCGAAACGATCCGGCCGACCACCCACGACAACCCCACTTACATCGTGGACGGCATTGTTCACTACGGCGTGGCCAACATGCCGGGAGCGGTGGGCCGGACCAGCACCTTTGCTCTCACCAACGCGACCATGCCCTACGTCCTGAAGCTCGCCGAACTGGGCTGGCGGGAAGCCACCAAAGCGGATCCGGGGCTGGCCCACGGTGTGGACGCGTATGAAGGTTTCCTCTGCAACAAGGACGTGGCCAAGACCTTCGGCCTGGAATACCGCCCCTACCAGCCGTGAAGACCGGGGGCAGTAGCCGAATCAAACCGCACCACGGCCCGGGGGCGAAAAAGGTCGCCGCCGGGCCGCGGCGTTCTCACCGAGCCGCCCGATCGGCTTGCGGCAGAGGCGGTTTTGCGTTAGATCGTGGCTGCGCCATCGCTTACTGAAAGGGACGCGACGGCGGACGACGTCTTCGCCGCTGCTTCTCAGAGTGTGGGCCTCGCCGCCGACAAGGATTGACTTCCGCATGACCAGCAAGGCGATAGTCATCAGCGTGGTCGCCGTGATCTTGATCGTCGGCCTCGTGATTCTCTCCCGTTTCGACATCAGTATGAGGAATCCCTGGCTGGACGGACAGATCGACAAGGCCGAACTGGGCGACCTGGTGATCCCCGTCACCGCCACGGGCACGGTCGAGCCGGCCAACATCATCCAGATCAAGAGCAAGGCGAGTGGCCAGGTCACGAAGATTCATGTGGTCGAAGGCCAGATGGTGCGGGCCGGGGATATTCTCGTGGAATTGGACCCGATCGACGAGCGGCGAACCGTCGAAGCCCGGCAGGCCGAGGTGGACCGGGCCACCTCCGCCCACGAGAAGGCCAAGATCGCCTTGCGAAACTACCAGCAGGATTTGCCGCTACTGACGGCGCTGGCCAAGGCGCGGCTGGACGACGCCACGGCCCGCTACGAGGACGCCGCGTTTCGCTGGGACAAGATGAAGGGCTACATCGAAGGCCAGACCGCTGGGCAGGTGGAGGCGGTCACCACCAAGTCCAACTGGCTTGCCGCCATGGCGGCCCGCGACCTGGCGGCCGTCGAGTACCAACGGGCCCAGAACAACGAAGAGATTCTGCTCAAGAGCGCCACGGAGGATCTGAAACAGTCCGAGGCCATTCTGCGGCAGGCTCAGAAGCAGCTTGACGAAGCGCAGACCAGGCTCGATGAGACGACGGTCCGAACCACCTGCGACGGGATGGTCTATAGCATCACGATCCGCGAGGGCGAGATGATCCAGAGCGGCACGATGTCGCTCATGGGCGGCACGCAGCTCATGATCCTCGCCGACACCAGTGCGATGTTCGTCATGGCCCAGGTCGACGAGGCCGACATCGGCGCGATCCGCGAGATCGCCCCCGAGTACGCGCGACCGGGGCTCACCGAGAAGCTCGACGAAGCCGACTACCAGGAGCGGGCGCAGAAGATCGTCTCCGAAATGCTGGACGAAAGCGTCGAAGCCACAGTGGACGCCTACCGCTGGGAGACATACCACGGCGTCATCGAACGGATCCTGCCGGAGCCGATTCGCGTGAGCGGTGCGGTGGCCTTTCGCGTCCGCGTGCGGCTGGTCGGCTCAGACCTTGAGAAGCTCATGGGGCTCCAGGCCGATCTCTCCTTTACCACCAAGAAGAAGACTGGACTGGTGCTGGTCAAGAACGAGGCCCTGCACAGTGAAGGCCGAAACTGCTTCGTGTACGTGCCGGCCGAGGGTCGTCCGCGCGAGGAGAAGAAGGTTCCCGTGGAGATCGGCATTACTGACGGGACCTTCACCGAGATCAAGTCCGGCCTGAAGCCGGGTGATCAGGTCTTCACTCGGCGACCGCAGAAGACGGAAAAAGAGAAGAGCGAAAGCGGCAAAAAGTAGCCGCCGCAGATGACTTTGACGGGACGCCCCTCGTCCGGCCGCCGCCACACGTTGCCGTAGTGACCAGACCATGCCGCCGTTGATCGAGATCAGAAACCTGACCAAACACTACCAGATGGGGCAAACGGTGGTCCGCGCGCTGGATGGGGTCGACCTGATGCTGCAAGAAGGCGAGTTCGTCTCCATCACCGGCGCCTCCGGCAGCGGCAAGAGCACGATGATGCACCTGCTGGGCTGCCTGGACCGGCCGACCTGCGGCGAGTACTGGCTGGACGGTGAGTTGGTCAGCGCGATGTCGGATCGGCAGTTGGCGGTCATCCGCAACCGCAAGATCGGATTCGTTTTCCAGACCTTCAACCTGATCCAGCGGACCAGTGCCGTGGACAACGTCGCCGTGCCTCTGTTCTACGCCCGCCGCACCAAGGTGCGCGAGCCTTCGCTCCGGGCGTTGGAGCGGGTGGGCTTGTCGGCGCGAGCGGCCCACAAGCCGAACGAGCTGTCCGGCGGCGAGCGGCAGCGGGTGGCGATCGCCCGGGCCATCGTCGCGGAGCCCAAGATCCTCCTGGCCGATGAACCCACCGGGAATCTCGACTCTCGGACCGGCACACAGATCATGGAGGTCTTTCACGAGCTGCACCGTTCCGGCGTCACCGTCATTCTCGTGACCCACGAAATGGACGTAGCCATGCAGGCCCGCCGCATCATTCGCATGCGGGACGGCCGCATCATCGAAGACCGCGCGGTCGACGAGCAGACCCGACAGCGAACGCGGTCCAGGTTTCAGGCCGACGGAGCCGACGAGCCGCCGGTGGCCCGACCGGCGGGATGGGTGGCCGGATGAGCGGATGGAACCATGCCCCGCGGATCGCCCCGCAGGCGGGGCCGCGCGGCGTCTGAAGAGGAGTCGAACGCATCCCCATGTTCTTCTTCCTTCGCATCGTGCTGATGGCCCTCCGCAGCCTGCTCATCCACCCGCTCCGCAGCGTGCTGGCCACCCTCGGAGTCATCATCGGCGTGGCGGCGGTGGTGGCGGCGATGGCCATACTCGAGGGGATGAGCGCTCGCGTCGCGACCGGTTTCTCATCCATGGGCTCCAACCGGCTCTATGTCACCCCGGCCATCGAGCGCCGCAGCGGCCGGCTGGTTGGCAACTTCGACTCGCTGGAGCTGGAAGACGCGTGGGCCATCGACCGGGAATGCAGCGCCGTGCGCCTGGCCATGCCGCAGATCAGCAACGCGGCTTTGGTCAAGTTCATGTCCAAGAGCACCAACGCCACCATCCTGGGCGCCACGGAGCGGTATCCCCTCATCAACAGCCACAATGTGACGGACGGAGAGTTTCTCAAGGCGTCCGATGTACAGGGCCGAACCAGCGTCGCCGTCATCGGGGCCAAGGTGAAGACTGATTTGTTCGGGGGACGTCCGGCCCTGGGCGAACGCATCAAGATAGGCGGCCCGCTGGGAACCCGCACCTTCACCGTGATCGGCATCATGGAGGAGAAAGGCAACGTGGCCTTCACCGACGTGGACCAGCAGGTCATTATTCCGGTGACCACGGCCATGGACAAGCTCTACGGCGTCAAGGCCGTTCAGGCGATCCTGGCCGAGGCCATCTCCCCCGCGGATTCGGACATCGAGGTGGCCAAGGACCAGATCAAAAAACTTCTCCGCCAGCGTCACAAGATCCGGGCGGGCAATCAGGACGATTTCCAGGTGCAGGCTCAGAAGGAGTTCGTGGAACAGTTCGCCAGCTTTCAACGGATCGTGGGCGTGGTCCTGTGGTCCATCGCCGGTATCAGCCTGGTGGTGGGAGGCATCGGCATCATGAACATCATGCTGGTGGCCGTGACCGAGCGGACCCGCGAGATCGGCGTGCGGATGGCCATGGGCGCGCAGCGGATGGATGTGCTGCGGCAGTTCCTGGTGGAGGCCAGCATCGTCTCCTTCCTGGGCGGCTCGCTGGGCGTGCTGCTGGGCTGGGGGCTGGCCACGACGATCGAGCGCATCACCCGTGTCATGGAGACAATCACCACGGCCGGAGCCGTCATCATGGCCTTGGGCATGGCCACGATGGTCGGCATCGTGAGCGGAATCTACCCGGCCTGGAAGGCTTCTCGCCTGGATCCCGTGGAAGCGTTAAGATACGAGTAAGTATGCCGGCTGAAGGAAAATGGGATCGGACAAGCCGCTCCCAATCCATCACCCCAGCCGAGCAGGATGTTCCCATGGTGGATCGCCGTCCCCTGACCGCGGTGTTCGCGGGATCCTTTGATCCCCCGACTTTCGGTCACCTCGACCTCATCAAGCGGAGCCGCCGGCTCTTTGATCGCACCATCGTCGCGGTCGGCCGAAACCCCGAGAAGACGCCGATGTTCTCGCCTGAGGAACGCGTTCAGATGCTGCGGGAACTCCTCGGCGCGGAGCCGAACGTGGAAGTCGATGCCTACGACGGCCTGACCATGGACTACGTGCGGCACCGCGGGGCCGACGTCGTGGTCAAGGGCATCCGCGACACGGACGACTTGCGGAACGAGCTGCGTCAGGCGAACGTCAACATGATCGCCGGCGACGTGGAAACCGTCTTCCTTTTCACGACCGACCAGACCGCGCTGATCAGCAGCACGCTGATCCGCCAGATCTGCGAGATGGGCGGGCTTCAGAGCGACCGCCTGTCCCGGCTCGTTCCACCCGCCGTGCTGCGGCGGCTGCGCGAGAAACTCGGAAAGCCCGGTCAATAACTGAACTTCCCCAGTTCCACTTTGCCGCGGAACACCCAGTAGATCACCACCGTGTACGCCAGCACGAACGGCATGCCGAGGAAGGCGATGATCTGCATGATCCGCAGCGTTTTCGGCGAGGAGGCCGCGTTGTAGATGGTCAGGCTGTAGGCCGGATCGAGGCTGGACACGATGAGGTTCGGATAGAGAGCCACGCCGAACAGAAACACAAACGCAGCGATGGAACAGGCCGACGAGACAAAGGCATAGAACGGCCGGTGCTGGTGGATGGCTCGCGGGATGTTGGCGATGGCCAGCACGTTCAGCAGCACGACGCCCCAGACCCACGGGTACTTCTCGAAGTTCGCCGTCGTGTTCGGCACTGCGGCCAGGCTGTAAATCGTCGTGAGGAGGTAGGCCACCAGGAAGAAGCCGAAGGTTCGCCACATCCACCCGTGGATCCGCTGCTGAAGCTCGCCCTCGGTCTTGAGGTAAAGGTAGATCGAGCCGTGCATGGCGAAGGTCGCGACGGCGAACAGGCCCACCAGAAGCGGGTACGGCCTGAGCAGGTCCAGGAAGCTCCCCACGTATTCGAAGTCCGGGCCGACCTTGATGCCCAGGATGGAATTGCCCACCGCGACGCCGAACAACAGAGTCGCCACCGTGCTGGCGGCGAAGAAGGTGAAGTCGAAGAAAGACCGCCACGCGGGCGATTCCTTCTTGCTGCGAAACTCCATGGACACGGCTCGGGAGATCAAGGCGAAGAGCAGCACCATGAAGGCCAGATAGAAGCCGGAAAAGGCCGTGGCGTAAGCATGCGGGAAAGCGGCGAACAAGGCCCCGCCGAAGGTGACCAGCCACACTTCGTTGCCGTCCCAGAGCGGGCCGATGGAGTTCATCAGCAGCCGCCGCTCCAGATCGGAGCGAACCCCCAGGTGCAGGATGCCGACCCCGAGGTCGAACCCATCCAGGATCGCATACCCGGCCAACAGCACCCCCATCAGTATGAACCAGAACAGGTTGAGGTCCATCAGTTCGGCTCCTCCGCTTGAGCTTATCGGCCTCGACGCCTCCTAGCGGCCCTTCTTCTTCCGCCCACCCAGGGCGGCGGCCACCGCCGTCAGGCCGCTGCCGCGGGCCTCGGCCGATTCCAGTTCAGCCGGTCCCTGCCTGATCTTGCTGTCCAGAATGTAGAGCCAGACGATCGCCAGAAGCAGGTAGATCACCCCGAACATGATGATCGAAGCCAGCACTTCCTCAGCCTTGACCGACTTGGACACGGCATCGCGGGTCCTTAATAAGCCCCAGACGATCCAGGGCTGCCGGCCTACCTCCGCCGCCACCCAGCCAAGCTGGTTGGCGATCAGCGGCGCGGCGACTCCGAACACGAACGCCCACAAGACGGAGCGGCGTTCGAAGAGTGTTCCCCGCCAACGCAGATAGAGGCCCAGCACCACCAGGACGGCGCAGAAGCCCCACATGTAGAGCATCAGGTGATAGCTCCAGAACGTGATCACGAGCGGCGGCCAGTCCTCGCGCGGCGTCTGATCAAGCCCTTGGACCGGCTTGTTCCGGTCGCCGTGGACCAGCCAGCTCAACAGGCCCGGCACGGCGACGCCGTAGCGAACCTCCCGTGACTCGGCATCCGGCCAGCCGAAGAGTTGCAATGCGGCCCCGCCCTCCCCGGTCTCAAAGTGGCCCTCGAAGGCCGCGAGCTTGGATGGCTGCGTGAAGGCGACGTTCTGAGCCTGAAAGTGTCCGGAAACGAGAATCGCCGCGGTGGCCACCGCAGCGAAGGCCAGGCCGATCGTGAAGCTCTTGCGGGCGAAGTCCTCGTACCGCCGCTTCAGGAGGTAGAAGGCGGAAACGCTCATCACCAAAAAGCCGCCCATCATGACCGCGCCGAGCAGCGTGTGGGTGAGGCGGTGCACGGTGGACGGATTGAACACCACGGCCCAGAAATCAACAATTTCCGCCCGCACAAACACCTCACCGCCCACGTGCTGGGTCACCAGATGATGGCCGGCGGGCGTCTGCTGCCAGGAATTGGCGACGACGATCCAGATGGCTGAAAAGATGGAACCCAGCGAGACCATGACCGTGCTGAAGAAGTGCATCCGCGGCGAGACACGGTCCCAGCCGAACACCAGCACGGCGAGGAAACCCGACTCCAGGAAGAAAGCGAAGATGCCCTCAGCAGCGAGAGCCGAGCCGAAAACATCCCCCACAAAGCGGGAGTACGTGGCCCAATTCGTTCCGAACTGGAATTCCATGACGATTCCGGAGGCCACGCCGATAGCGAAATTGAGGGCGAAGATCTTCGTCCAAAAGCGAGCCATCGTTTCGTAGTGCCGGTCGCCGGTCCGCAGATAGAGCCCTTCCATCACGACCATGATCATGCCCAGGCCGATGGTGATCGGCGGAAAGAGGTAGTGGAACATCACGGTCAGGGCGAATTGCAGACGCGACAAGAACAGGGCGTCGAGTTCCATGGAAGGGTCTCCATGAATCGGCCCCCCGCCGATCGCCTGGGGATTCTAGTGAACCGCGAGAGCGATCACCAATACTCTTCGACGTGATACTGGCCGGGATTCTTCCGCGAGTGACGCTTGAAGCCCTGCGCTTCGAGCAACTCGCTCATCGCCTCGATCATCCGGGGATTCCCGCACAGGAACACATGGGTGTCCTGCGGCGTCGGCGGAGCGCCCCAGATCTTCTCCACCGCGCCGGCCCGCCACAAATCCTGGATGAAGCCCACGTGCCCGCCCCACCGCACCGGCTCCTTGTCGGGCTCGCTGATGATCGGCAGATAGGAAAACCCCGGGCAGAATCTCTCCATCATGATGAGTTCGGCGCGGTAGCCCAGATCCCAGGAATTCCGCGCCCCGTGGATGACCGCGGTCCGTTGCCGCACCCGATTGACCAACTGCGTGCGCACCATGCTCATGTAGGGAGCGAGGCCGGTGCCGGTGGCCACCAGGATCAGATTGGCCTCCGCTGGGACCTCGTCCAGCGTGAAGAAGCCGGAGTACTTGGGAGAAATGTAAAGCCGATCGCCAATCTTCAAATTGAAGAGCCGCGGCGTCAGCGCCCCAGAACGCACCAACGTCAGGTAAAACTCCAGATACTCGCGGTGCACCGAGGAAGACGCGATGGAGTAGGCCCGGATGATCAGCTTGCCGGGTTTCGGTGGTTCGTCTTCCGGCTCCGACATGGGGCACCTCGGGGCCGTGCCGGGCAACCCGAGCAGGACAAACTGACCCGGCTTGAATTCGTTGTCCGGCCACACGTCCGGCACCACGCGAAGAATGCAGAGACCCGGAGCGACCTCCACCCTTTGACTCACCACCGCGTTAAGCGAATTCTCGGTCATTTCTCGTCATGGTCCCTGGGTCTGCGGCAGGCCGCTGCTCGCTGCCCCGAGGCCGTCTCTCCGGAGCCTGCCTGCCCTGAATTCCACCACCAAAGAGGTCATCATAACGCGGCCTCCAGCGGACTCCATCCTCGCTTCTTGCGCCTCTGAGTCGAGCACCTGCCCCGGCCGGGGGTGCTCAGATTCGCCCGGCCCTCACCCTTGACCCTGGCTGCGCATGCCTCCGCGGACAGTAAACCAGAAACCATCGCGATGCGTCGCTCTAGCTGGAGGGTGCGGCTCTCGTCGAGCGGTGCCATCCGGCAATCGCCGAAAGGTAGCTAGGATTTCGCCCACGGAGCAGACGGCATATTAATATTTCAAGAGGCTGGTTATTTTTAGACAGCCCATGCCAAGATGGCCATAGACATCGCGACAATGGCAACAAGACGCCATGCGGATGCAGCATGGTTCTGCCGGAAAAATCCTTGCCGATGCGACAACTCAGCGTTATAATTCGAATAGGATTGCGTTATGAAATGATAACGTTAACAGGTGCCCGGGTCTGCTGCGAGCCGGAGCCTGTGGCGGGCTTGAAGCCCGGAGCTAATTCAGATCATCGCATCCGACGAACTCAGATCGTGATTTATGGCAATCGAAGGCAATCGACAGAAAATCGGGCTGGTCATCATCGTGGTGGCGGTCGCCGTCACGGCGGTCGCGCTCATCCGCAGCCTCGGAAATCGCGAACCGGGTACCAGCCGCGAAGCCTGGAACTCGATCGTGATGTGCAAGGAGTGCGGGCACAAGTGGCCGGCGGAACTGAATATCGGACAACCGCAGGCCCCCCGAAAATGCCCCAGTTGCGGAAAGGACGCCGGGTGGGAATGCCGTTACTGCACCAAGTGCAGCGAATACTTCGTGCCTGAACTGACGGGCGATCCCCCCCACCCGGTGGCGATCCCGAAGTGTCCGCGGTGCGGAGACGACAAGAAAGTCACGTCGGTGGGCGTGTCCAAAGACGGACAGCCTGAACCGGCCATTATTCCGGATAGTTTTTAGAGATGTTCTGAAAGGTCGGACCCATGTCTCACAAGTTCGGTCGAACCAGCACTCGAGGCCGACGAATGCGGCCAACCCGACTTGACGCTTTCACGCTGATTGAACTACTCGTGGTCATTTCCATCATTGCCATGCTGATTTCGATCCTGCTCCCTTCGCTCAGCACGGCCCGCGAGGAAGGCAAGAGCATCAAATGCGCGACCCACTTGCAGCAGATCGGGCTGGCCCTGGCCAGTTGTCAAAGCGAATACAACGGCTTCTTTCCGATGTGGGACGATGGTGCCCGAAACACGGTTCAGGACAATATCATCGCCACCTGGATCGACGCTTTGAAGCACCGCAACATGATGAGCGTCGACGCCGGATACTGCCCGAATGACGAACGCCCGGACTTCCTCAACGCGCAGCGGGGGCAGAGCTGGGGGTTCAAGTACCCTCCGCCGAAGACTTCGCGAGCCAACATCAGCGGGACGGACTACAGCTTTGCGATCAGCATCCCGCTGGCGTCCGGAGCCCATCTTTCTGACAATGTGTACAGCTACCCCGACGGCAGCCGCTCGGAGATTACTCGTCACCTCCTCCAGCGCAACATCGACCGCCGGATTCTGGCCGCGGACGGCTGGTGGAACTGGATCCACAACATGTCAGGCTACGGGCTGAAGTTCAACAACTTCAGCGCCGGCGCCTGGTACAACAACACCGTCGGATATCGTCACGGCCTGATTTCCAACAGCAAGCCCGCCGCAAACCTGCTCAAGCAGGATCTGCACGTTGAGAAGGCCCGCTACGACATCGCCAACTACCTCAACGGCATCAGCACCAATTACCATTTTGTGACCTTCCCTGGAGAGCCCCTGAACGTCTATCCTGCCCTCGGAACCAATGGTGGCAGCGCACCGGCTGCGGGTTTCCCCGCCGACATCGATCCCTACCAGATATCCGGGGCGGCTTCCAACGGCTCGCAAGCACAGTGGAGCAGCGAAATCCGGCTGCAGAAGGGTTGGGACTGGTAGCCGTCGCCGCAACCCGGCCTCCCACGACGCCGCGTCGTCATTCGCAGCCGCAAGACGGGGTCTTGCCCGGCGCAACAGAGCGGGACTTCTGTGTTCGGGCGCTCGGTGTGCCGACGACCGGAGGGACGAATGATGGGACGCATCCGCCGGCCTCTTGCCGACGCCGTGTTTTCGGCATGGATTCTCGTGGCGGCCACCACTGCCGCTGCAAGCGCCTCGGTGGTCAACCACGAGGAACTGCTCTCCCTTCACGTCCCCGAGGTCCGGATCTCGGCGATCGACTGCTTCACCCGGGTACAAGTGCCCGGCTACGCCACTCTCGCGGACCCATGCTGCCCGGCACTGCCTTACACCACGATCACGCTGGCCGTTCACCCCGGCATCGACTGGTCCACCTTCAGCGTGGACGTGTTATCGTGGGAGGAGGAATCCCGCGACGTGCCGCTGCCGGTCGAGCCGGCCCGCCTACCGCTTCACCCGAGCGGAGATGGCGGCGTCCGGGACGCCTCCTTCTGGAGGTCTGACCGCCCAATGGCCGGGCCGGTTGACCCACAGGTGTGCGGGACCTCTTCCGAGTATCCCGGCCCGGTGCTGCGTTTTCTCGGTCCTTCGCGACAGCGGGCGGTTCATCTTGCCCGCCTTTGCTATGCGCCCGTGCAGTATCGACCCGTCGAACAACGGTTGCGGATCGTCTCCCCCGTCGAAGTACGGGTTCGCTACGCCTACGATCCGACGGTTCGGCCTGAGGTCGACCACGCTTCGCCCGCCTGCCCCGGACCGGCGGTCGATAATCCGGTGCCGCTGGCTTGCTTCTACCCCCCGGCAGCGCCCTCCCCGCATCGGGAGCCCACCTACAACTACGTCATCATCACGTCCAATCACATCGCCACTAATTCCACCAAGTTGCCAGTCTACATCGCCCATAAGACCGCGCAAGGTTATACCGTTCTTCTCCAGACGGTCGAATCCATCGAAGGCCAATACACTCGCTTCACCCACGGCCATTTGTTTGAAAGCACTGACGAACGGGCCGACCGCATCAAAGCTTTCCTCAAGGATAAGTACCTGGCCTACGGCATCCGCTACGTCATGCTGGTGGGCAATCCCGACCCGGACAATCCGCTGGACGGGTCCGATGCCGTCGGCAACGTGCCGATGAAATTCTGCTTTCCGGACAACCATTACGGCACCAAGTTCGCGCCGACGGACCAGTTCTATTGCGACCTGTCCGGCCGGTGGGATTTGAGCGACAATGGGCTGTTCGGGGAAGAGGCCGATCGCGGTCCCGGCGGCATCGACCTGGCCGGCCTGGACCTCTATGTCGGGAGGCTGCCCTATTACACCACCAGCCTTGCCAATCTCGATTCGATCTTCCAGAAAATCATGGACTACGAAACCGTCGGAGCGCCGGAGGCCTGGAAGCGCAAGTGTTTCCTGCCCAACCCGATCGACTACTCCGACAACTATGGGCAGGAGGGCAATCTGTCCCCCATCACCATGGCGGAGTGGATCAAGAACTCCGTGCTGGTGCCGGCGGAGTTTGCCTACTACCGGCTGTACGAACACAAGTACAACTGGTATCCGCTTAACGTTTCACCAGACCCCGAGCGAATTCCCGACGGAGTGGGCTACACCTGCGTGACCTACTACGACAGTGCGCGACGCTTCAAGGCCGCCCTGAACACAACCTCCGAAGAGGTAGCGGCTTATCCCATTGGAGAAATGACGGATAACAACAATAGCACCTATTACGAGAACACATCCTTTCAGCCGAACCATTATCTCCAGTTCAAGCAGACGCACGCCGATCTGCTGCAAGCCAACTACGTTCCGGCCCGCGTGATCATTCGCAGCACCTCCGCCGCCCTGCTGCCCCAGCAATTCACCATCCAGATGGCTGCCAATGCCGCCTTCTCGGATGCGTACACGATCGTGACGGAATCCGATGCGGCCGCCCATGCCGTCCTCAACAGCGGCTACTGGCAACTTCAGTACGACTACCCCACAACGCTGACCGCCGTCAGCTATCGCCGCTACATCCGCCTGAAGTACACCGGCACCGCCCCGCAAGCCGTGCGGATCAATGAGTTCCGGATGTTCACCGAAGAGCACAAGTCCATCGAGCCGTACGTCATTCCCGAATGGCAGCAAACATATGGCGTGGTGTACTATAACACCCACGGCTCAGCGACCACGGCTTCGGACATCATCACGTCCAGCCAGTGTTCCCAGCTAAACAACTCGCGCCCGTCGTTCGTGTTTTCGAAAGCGTGCAGCACGGGACAGCCCGAGACCACCAATAATTTGTGCGCCAGTTACCTCTTCAATGGCGGCATCGCCGCGATCGGTGCCAGTCGGGTCTCCTACGGATGGGGGGACATGGGCTACCAGTTGATCATGCCGCGGCTGATTCAGCAAAACCAACGGTTCGGCGTTGTTTACGGGGATACCTGCGCGACGGCGGCGGCGGCCGACTACTACGGTTGGGGCGGTTACTTTGAAGACGCGCTGCGCTTCAATCTCTATGGTGATCCGACCGTCGCGTTGCTTACCGATGCCGATGGCGATGGGCTGCCCTATTGGCTCGAGGAGCAAATCGGCACCAACCCCCAGAATGCCGACACCGACGGAGACGGTGTGGCGGACGGGGAGGACAATTGCCCCAGCACCCACAATCCGGACCAACAGGACTCCAATGAAGACGGCGTCGGGGACGCTTGCCAGTCGGATTGCAACAACAACGGCATCCTCGATCATCTGGAGATTCAGCAGGGCTCGGCCCAGGATTGCAATGGAAACGTCGTCCCGGACGATTGCGATCTGACCAACGGCACGAGCCAGGACACGGACGGCAACGGGATCCCTGACGAATGCCCCGGTGGCATCAACCTGCCGCCGGTGGTCGATGCGGGGGCGGAGCAGGCAATCACGATGCCTGCGATCGCCTTCCTGGACGCCACCGTGACTGATGACGGCTGGCCTCGGCCGCCACAGGCGGTCACCGTCACCTGGAGCCGCGACGACGGCCCCGGCACGGTTACTTTTGGCAACTTACAGTCTATTGACACAACAGCTTCGTTTACACTACCAGGCACATATGTCTTACGGCTGACGGCGTTTGACGGTGCGCTGACCAGCAGCGACACCGTCACGATCACGGTCCACCCGCCCGCCAATCAGCCTCCACTGGTCAACGCTGGAGCAGACCTCTATGTACCGTACCCCGACCCTGGGGCGGCGACGTTGTCGCCGACCGTGTCCGACGACGGGCTGCCCTATCCGCCGGGACAGTTGAGCTTCCTGTGGGAAGCGGTTAGTGGACCAACGCCGGTGATCTTCGCGAACCCGCAAGAGGCGGTTACGACGGTTCAATTCCACGCCCCGGGCGTTTACACTCTGCGTCTGACGGCCAGCGATGGAGAGTATCAGACCGCCGATGAGCTAGCGGTTTTCGTTCTCCAGCAGGGTTATCGCATCGTGGATGGTCTGGTGGCCTATTACACTTTCGACGAGTCGGGCGGCGACGTCGTGCATGATCGGTCCGCGGTCGGCACGCCCCTGGACCTCACCATTGCCCATCCCGCTTACACCACCTGGACCGGCGGGGGGCTGGCCGTCAACGCCGCCACCCTCATCACCTCCGGCGGCCCCGCCACCAAGATCTTCCAGGCCCTCACCGCCTCCAACGCCCTCACCCTCGAACTCTGGATCACCCCCCTCTCCGTCTCCCAGACCGGCCCGCCCCGCATCCTCACCCTCTCCCCGGACACCAACAATCGCAATGCCTCCCTCGTCCAAGGGCTCTCCGGTACCCTTCCCAAGGACGTTATCGACGCCAAGCTCCGCACCACCGCCACCACCAACAACGCCAGCCCCTCCATCGTCACCGCCGCCGGTTCTCTCACCCCCGCCCTCACCCACGTGGTCTATACCCGCGATGCCGCCGGCGTCGCCCGCATCTACCTCGATAATGTCCTCCGCGCCAGCGGAACCATCGGCGGGAACCTCTCCAACTGGGATCCCGCCTACCCCCTGGCCCTGGCCAATGAACCCTCCCTCAATCGACCCTGGCTCGGAACCTTCCACCTGGCCGCCATCTACCAGCGCGCCCTCGCCCCCGCCGAGATCGCCCACCACTTCGCCATCGGACCCGAACCGGTCACCACCGTGGCGGGCGACCTGAACTGTGACGGCCGCCTCGATCTCGACGACATCCCCGCCTTCGTCCTGGCCCTCCTTGACGAAGACGGCTTCGCCGCCCAGTACCCCGCCTGCGACCGCCTCCGCGCCGACCTGAACCACGATGGTATCGTCGATGGCGCCGATGTGCAGGGTCTGGTACAAACCTGGCTTGCGGATTGAGGTCGGATCCCGGACGCAACGGGGGCTGCGCGGGCAATTGAAGGACAGGACCATGATCTCTTGGCCACGGCGGAGCCGGTCGATCATCAGGACAAGCAGGCATGGCGGTCCGCGTTGAATGCCACGCCCGCCGCAAACCGGAGTAAACCCTCGAACCTCAGGAGCATCCCATGCAGATGAGCCGGAACTCGCCGACCTTGCTCAGTTTCACGATCCTGGCTTCGCTTGCCGTATGGCCTGCGGCCTGGGCCACAGCGGTGGAGACCGACCTCGACGTCATCCTGATCGAGCGGACGCCCAAGTACGATTATGACGCCACTCAGAAATGGCCCAACGTCGGAGATCCGGTCACCTTTCACGCGCATATCCGCCACTGGGGCGATGCCACCTCGCCGACCCTTCCGTCGGTCAGCTATGTCTGGAAGATTGATGGCCAGCAGGTCGGGTCCGGCACGATAACCGCCTTCGAGCCGGTGCGGCCTCCCTTCAGCTTCGACTACGCCGGGTATCCCAATCCCTACAGCGATTCCGCCTTGCGAAACGCCGCCAACTGGCCCAAGAACCCGTCCGCCTTCCCGAATCCTCCGCCGACCGGCCTCCGTGTCGTCACCCTGCCGTGGATCTGGCAGACCGGTTCCCACACGGTCGAGCTGGTCGTCGACCCGAACAACGCCATCACGGAGAAAACCGAAGCCAACAACAGCCGCCTGGATTATACCAACGCCATCATGGCCTCCTTCTGGGTAGAAGAAGGCGCCTGGCGTTACTTCCACGAGTATCAGCACCTGCTCGGCGTGGGGTCCAACTCCTGGGAGGATTGGATCCAGCGGCAGATGGCCAAACAGAACGAGCTATATGCCGCCGCCATATGGGACATCTCGCCGCAAGGCGTGCAGCAGAAGGTCCGCATTGATCGGATTATCGTGGTTCCCGATGGTCAGTTGCCGGTGAACGGCGGCTTGCCCACCAATAATCCGGACAGCTCGGACAAGACCATCGACCTGCAATGGGGATTCACGGCTGACCAGGTTGCCGGATCCTTCTACGCCGATCATACGTCGGTCAGCATCAACAACCCCTTCTACATCGAGCAGTCGCTTATTCACGAGCTGGGCCATGCGCGCTATTTGATTGACAGCTATGGCTTTGATGTTCATAACACCGCGCACAACGGCGGATACGACTCCGTTCAGATCTGGGAAGGCGACGTCTATGTCGCCGGCAGCACCTATATGCCGTTTTTGGCTTTTGGAGAAGTGCTTCACTACAACACCAACGGCGGCGTCATGACCGGACCCTACGGGTTCCAATGGTCGCCCTACGAGGCCGGCGCTCTGAACCTGATTGCCGGACAGCGCGCCGTCTGCGGCAACATGAACTCGCCCTGCAACATCGGTGTCTACCTACAGGACTTGCCGCAGAACAACCATATGCGGTTCGTGGATGCCTACGGTTGGCCGCGAGCCAACGTGAACGTGCGCATCTACCGCGCCACGTCGGGGCCGGGCTGGTACGGAAAGACCTTCGACAACACTTACGACGCGGAGTACGACGCCGACGCCAACGGGTATATCACCATGCCGCGCAACCCCTTCACCGGCGGCACGAGTATCCAGCACACCTATGGAATCGCCAACAGCGTCATGATCCTCCGGATCCAGCAGGGTAGCCAGATCTGGTATCGTTTCGTCGAGGCGTCCAGTTTCAATATGGAGTATTGGAAGGGCAACACGCAGGACGCATACTACACGCTGGAGCTGCCGGGAGCCAACGGCGACAGTGACGGCGACGGACTGCCGGACTCCTGGGAACTGCACTACTTCAGCAATCTGAGCCTCTCCGGGAGCCACGATCCGGACAGCGACGGCCTGAACAACACCCAGGAGTATCAGCGCCGCACTCACCCGGCCAACCCCGACACCGACGATGACGGACTGAACGACGGTCCTGAAGTATACACCGACCTGACCGATCCACTGAACCCCGATACCGACGGGGACGGCTGGAGCGATGGAGACGAGGTACATGTCCACGGAACCAGTCCGACACGTGCAGACACGGACTACGACACGATCAGCGACTCCCAGGACAACTGCCCGCTCATCTACAACCCCGGCCAGCATGACGACGACGGAGACGGCATCGGCGACGCCTGCGACCCGGACTTCAACTCGCCTCCCTCCGTCAATGTGGGCGACGACCAAGTGATCACCCTCCCGGCCGGTGCTTCCCTCTCGGCCGCCGTCAGCGACGATGGCTTACCAAACCCGCCAGGACAACTTACGCTGACCTGGTCACAAGTGGACGGACCAGGCACGGCCGTCTTCACGGCCCCCCACGACGCCGCCACCACGGTCAACTTCGACCTGCCGGGACCGTACACTCTCCGCCTGACGGCGGAAGACGGCCAGTATCAGACCAGTGATGACCTGATGGTGTTGGCCCTCCAAGAAGGGCGTCGGATCGACTACGGCCAGATCGCTTATTACACTTTCGATGAGTCGGGCGGCGACGTCGTGCATGATCGGTCCGCGGTCGGCACGCCCCTGGACCTCACCATTGCCCATCCCGCTTACACCACCTGGACCGGCGGGGGGCTGGCCGTCAACGCCGCCACCCTCATCACCTCCGGCGGCCCCGCCACCAAGATCTTCCAGGCCCTCACCGCCTCCAACGCCCTCACCCTCGAACTCTGGATCACCCCCCTCTCCGTCTCCCAGACCGGCCCGCCCCGCATCCTCACCCTCTCCCCGGACACCAACAATCGCAATGCCTCCCTCGTCCAAGGGCTCTCCGGTACCCTTCCCAAGGACGTTATCGACGCCAAGCTCCGCACCACCGCCACCACCAACAACGCCAGCCCCTCCATCGTCACCGCCGCCGGTTCTCTCACCCCCGCCCTCACCCACGTGGTCTATACCCGCGATGCCGCCGGCGTCGCCCGCATCTACCTCGATAATGTCCTCCGCGCCAGCGGAACCATCGGCGGGAACCTCTCCAACTGGGATCCCGCCTACCCCCTGGCCCTGGCCAATGAACCCTCCCTCAATCGACCCTGGCTCGGAACCTTCCACCTGGCCGCCATCTACCAGCGCGCCCTCGCCCCCGCCGAGATCGCCCACCACTTCGCCATCGGACCCGAACCGGTCACCACCGTGGCGGGCGACCTGAACTGTGACGGCCGCCTCGATCTCGACGACATCCCCGCCTTCGTCCTGGCCCTCCTTGACGAAGACGGCTTCGCCGCCCAGTACCCCGCCTGCGACCGCCTCCGCGCCGACCTGAACCGCGACGAGATCGTTGACGGAGCTGATGTGCAGGGTTTCACCGTCCTGTTGATCGGACGGTGAAACCTGGCATGAGGAGTAGGAGCCTGAAGAAAGTGGGGAACGTCAACCCGGGGCGGCCCGAACATCATCCGTGATGATCGGGCAACGCCTCAACGCGCTGAGTCTGCGGGCATCGATCGACGATGGGCTTGACCGACGACAGCAATCCGGTCTCGGCCGCACCGCGGCCGCCCATGGTGGTTGTGACGGCGCTCACAGGTCGGAGTGCTCCGCGGCGAGTTCCGCTCATGAGCTTGAGAGGAGCCGATGGGAACACGCTTCGAGTTCTCCGCCCTAATGTCGCGTGGACAGATCCATCGATCGGCCGGCCGTCTCCTCGCGTTGTTGGCAGCGGCGTTTGCCATCCCTGCGCCGCCGCGCCACGGTCAATAAACTGAAGAACTTGGATGGCGGAAGGGAAACTCTCCGGAATCCCTTCCGCCACCCTGTACTCGAACCCACCTCACCCCGGGCGACAACGCATCGCCCGCTGGTCAGGATGATCCGGCCTCTGGTGGGCCGGGGTGCCGCCCGACATCGCCGTACGCCTCGCGGGCCTTGAGTTGAAGCTCGCGATAGCGTTGCCACGAGGACTCCAATTCCCGCTCGAAATCATCCCGACGTCTGATCTCCAGATGATCTCGCACGCCGCAGATGACCACGTCCCGCCCCAATCCCGCCCGAGAAAGCATCTTCTCGGGCAGAAGGATTCGACCTTGCGAATCGAGTTCAAGATATTCCGCCAATGGAAAGAAGATCTGTTCGAACTGGAGCTGGTTGTCGTCGGGGATGAGCGCCGAATTCGCCCTGGCGGCCAGTCGGTCAAAGTGCTTTTCGGTATATAACCACAGGCGATCCGGCGGTTGGCCTGGAACGACGACAAAGCCTTGCCCGTCCTGCTCCGGATCCATGCGGCTCCGGAACTTGGCTGGAATGGCCAGGCGATTCTTCGCGTCGACCGCGTGCTCATAGTAGCCGGTGAAGATGACGCCCATGCTTTCATTGCCGAACGACGACCGACGAGCTTTCCACCACTTCTTTCCACTCTGTGGGGAAAACCTACACTCTGCCCCACCACAATGCAAGGGGCTGATCGCACTTTTTGCCTCAGTTCTTGAGGATATTTAGAACCTTCGCTGCCAGCTTAGGTTGCACGATCGAATCCGCGATCGGGAGCCGGACTGGGTGTTACATGGACCGATAACGCCGGATCAGCTCGTGGTAAAGATCTGCCATGCGGCACGCGATCCGGGCCAGGTCGTGTCGTGCGGCCGCTCGCTCAGCGGCCCTGGCAGCCATCTCTTGCGCCGAGCCTCGCTGCATCAGCATCCACTCAAGACTTGCCGAAAACGCCGCCACATCACCGACCGGGCAGAGCAGGCCGTGGCAACCTGGCGCAATCAGTTCCCGCAGAGCCGGAACGTCCGCGGCCACGATCGGGCACCGACACAACATCGCCTCGATCACCACGTTGGGTGAGCCTTCCGTTTGGGAGGTAAACAGCAGGACGTCCGCCGCTTTCAGCCAGGACCAGATCGCGTCCGACCACGGTGCCATAACAATGACATCACTCATTCCGAGGTCGGCGATTCTGCGCTGCACCGCCTGCCGCTGCGGGCCATCCCCCAGCAATACGGCTTGCACGGAAAGGCGCCGACGCAGACGAGCGACCGCCTCCACCCAGGTGAATAGATCCTTCACCGGGTCCATGCGGCCGGCCCACATGACGAGGGGCAGGTCATGCCGCAAGCCATGAGCCTGGCGATCTATGGGAGACGCCGCGGCGATGGCAGCCAGATCCAGGCCGTTCGGCACCGTGACGACCTGTCCCGGTGAGAAACCCAGATCGACCTGGAGATGCTCCGCCACCGCGGTGCTATTGGCCAGATGCACATCGGACAGACCGCCGGTCAGGCACTCCAGCCAGCGATGCCAGGCTCGCTCGATCTCGATGGTCACCGTGGCGGTGATGATGGGTCGGGGGCGATCCAGACGACCCAGTAAGCGCGCGGCCACGTTGGCATGCAGGAGCGACGCGTGAATCAGATCGGGCGAGAAGCTCCGAATGAAGCCGGCCAGCCGGGCCAAGGCGCTAAGGTCGCGAGGAGCCCGTGCGCCGCAGGCAAACGTCGCGACGCCGGCATCCCGCAGAAGCGAATGGAGCGGGCCTTCTCCGGCGAGGCAACCGACGACCGGTTCGATGCCGAGCGGTGGAAGTCGCACCGCCAGCCGCACCAGACGAAGCGGCAGCCCGCCGCGTTCGAGATCCGTCGCCAGCATCAATACCCGCGGCATGCCTGATCCGCCGAGAAAGCAAGACCATCCCCAGCATCTGCCCGGCAATCCCCCCGGCGGTTCAGGCCGACGACTCCGCGTCCGCTGAATCACCTGGCCGACGCCGCGAACGCCGTCCCGCGTAGAGGTAGGCGAGCAACCAGAAGCCCACTGCGACGACGCCACCGCCGGAGCCGGCCAAGGCCAACCGGTCCAGATGGAGACCCGCCCATTGATGAGCAGGTATTCGCTCGAACCGCACGGTTCCCGGAGCCGCGATCCGCAGATCCTCCTGAGCCTGGGCCAGTTCCTGGCTTTGCGCTTCCTGCTGTTCCCTCAGGCCGGCAATATCCGCCTCCAACTGGGCGATCTCAGCCGTACGGCGTTGATGCTCTCGGCGAACAGCCTCGTCCCCCGCGGTCAGGTTCGCGTCGAGCTCCAGCAACTCCGCGCTCAATTGCTGATGGCGACGCGTGGCGACGGCGACCGCGTCGACCAACTGCTGCTCGCGAAGGCTACGTTCGGCCTGGCGTTCTTTTTGCAGACGATCGATCAGCCGTTTACGCTGCAACTCTCGCCGCTGCTCGATCCGCGGCGTCAAGTCGGTGATGGCGGAACGCAGGGCCTTCAGTTCCAGAGCATTGGCGGGCACGACACCCCACGCGGCCTTGATCCAATCTCCCCTCGCTTCGTCGCAAGCCTGAACCAGCTTGCGCAGCGCGCTTTGGAGAATTCGCCGTTTGGTCATCTCGCCGCCGGCCCGATCCAGCGCCTCCAGCTTCTGAATCATCTGGCCCAAGCATTGCCCGGACGCTTTGTGCAGTTCGCGCACCAGCAGCTCCGCCTGCCGCTGGTGGTCCAGCAACACTTCCGGTCCGTCGGCTGCTTGCCAGGCCGCGACCTTCGGAGTCAGCTCGTCCCACGCGGCCGCGAAACGTCGGGCATATTCCCGACACTCATCGACGTCGATGGCGAACCGCTCGATCTCCGCCAGGATCTCGCTATCGGCCTGACTGGCCTGCTGCTTCTTCACATCGGTCTGCAGGGCATCCAAGGCCCCCAAAAGCGTCATCAACGGCATCTGCGATTCGGACATGGCGGTCATGAGCACTCGATGGAATTCGACCGATTTCGCCGCCCGCTGCTGTTGCGCCTGCATCAGGTCCAGGTCGCCGTGATAGGCCTGCTGGAGTTGCTCCTCACTCGGCGCCACGGGTTGCTCCGCCGCCGCGCTTTGGCGGAAATCATCCAGGGCCTTCTGCGCCGCGGCCACCTCGGCCAGCGCCTCGGTGATCTGCTGGGCGACTTCCGCCCGCCGCGTCCGAGCCGCTTCCAACTCCCGGAGCCGGGGATCGTCGTCCATGGCGGCCCGCGACTCCTTCAGACGACTCTCCGCCGCCGCGAGCTCCTGCCGAACACGCTGCAAGTTGGCCTCCAGTTCTTCGATTCTCGTTTTTCGCTCGGGAGCCGCCAACTGCGCAACGTTCAAGGACGCCACGTACTCGTGTGCCAGATCCTGTACCCACTTCTCCGCCTCAGCCCGCTGGCGAGCGGGAACCACGAGTCTGAGTTCGATCGCCCGGCCCTGCTCGGCCGAGGTGAAGCTCAAACCGCCACTCTGGTGAAGCGCGGCGAGATCATGGGACGAGCGCCGCGAGACCGCCTGAAGGAACCCCGGAGACGAGAGCGACGCGATTCGCTGCTCCACGGAAGGGCCGTCCTCTGTCTGTTCGATGTGCAGCAACCCGCGAACCGTCGCTGTGTCCGGCGGCAGACTCAGGATCACCAAGGTCGTCAAGATACCGAGGAACAAGCCACCGGCCAGCGTGACCACGGGACGCAGACCGCGGTGCCTGGAAGTGGACGGCATATCCGACCATTGCGGGTCGGCTTCCGTCGAAATGGCCGCCTGCCGCGAGCCGGGAAGCCGCCCGACCGCAGCGGGCGAATCCGATCTTCGAGAAGGCGCTTGTTGTTCGCCTGCTCCTCGAACCGCCGCAAGCTCGGCCTCCAAACGCCGACGGTCCTGGTTCAGCAGGGCCTGTTCCTCCGCGACCGCGGCCTGACGATGCCGCAATTCCTCGATTTGCTCGTCCAGACGCGACCGGACCTTGGCGAACTCCTCCTCCAGAACCAACCGTCGGTCGTGTAGTTCCTGCTCCGACCGCTCTCGGCGAGACTTGAGTTCCGCTTCCAGGGCATTCAGTCGCTGCTGGATATCAGCCTCCAGTTCCGCGCGCCTCGCCTCGCCCATTCGGTCCAGCTCGGCCGCACGGGCCTCCAGTTCGGCACGGCGCGCGGCAAGAGCCTCCTCCACTTGTCGCCGCGTTTCTTCGGCCACGCGTTGCCCGATGGCGGCCCGTTCCTTCTCCAGTTCCGCGACCAGACCGGCCTTCTCGATATCCCACTCCCGCCGCATACGGTCCCATTCACCGCGGTCCGCATCGATTCGTGCCTGTTCCTCACGGCGCAGGGTCTCGATCTCGCGTTGACAGTTCTCCTTCTCCGTCTGCCAGAGTTGCTGCTGACGGGCCAGCTCGGCCCGCGCCGCCCGCACCTCCTCCGCCGTCCGCTCGCTCGCGGCCCGTTGTTGGCGCAACTCCTCCTCGGCCCGAGCCAACTCCGCAGCCCTCGCCGACAGCGCCTGTTGGTGCGCCAGCATGGCCTGCTCCCGCTCGCGAACCGCCTGCTCTCTCGCTTCGGCGGCACGCATCATGGCGGCGATATGCTCTCCGGCCTCGCCCCGCTGCTGCTGCATGGCCAGCAATTCTTCCCGCTGGCGTTGCAACTCCGCGTATTCTTCCTCCAGGCGGTCGCGGTAGGTTTCCAGTTGCGCCGCGCGCTCGGCCAAGCGGGCCTCTCGCTCGGCAAGATCCCGGCGATCCGCATCCAGACTTCTCAACCCGGCCTGGAAGGTCCGTCGGGATTGATCCAGTTCGTCGCGATCGCGCTCGAATTGCTCTCGTTCAGCAGCAAGGCGGCGACGATCTTCCGCGAGCCGGTCCTGCTCTTGCTGCTGGTCCTGGCGCATCTGGCGGATGGCAGCCTCCTCCGCCGCCATGCTCTGACGCCACTCCTCCAGCGTGCCGAGATCCTGATCCAGGCGAACCCGCTCGGCGACCAGGGCCTGCCGCTCCGCGGCCACTGTCTGGCGATCCGCCTCCACCACGATCCGGCTCTCTTCCAGTTGGTGGCGGGCGGCGGCCAGCTCCTCTCGAACCGCCTCGATCCGCTGCCGCTCTTCCTCCACACCCCGCTCACGATCTCGAAGGGCCAGGGCATCGCGATCCAGTCGGGCAGCGCTTTCGTCCTGGGCGGCCTTCTGATCGGACAGCTCGCGACGACCGCGCTCCAATTCGGCACGTTCTTCATCCATGCGGCTGCGGAGCCTGCCCAGTTCGGCCGCCTCGGCGGCGACCTGGTCCTTCATTTGGTGAAGGGAAGCCCATTCAGCCGCCAAGGTCTGCCGCTGGTTCGCCGCTTCGTCGCGTTCCTGCGCGAGCCTGGCACGCTCGGCCGCAAGCTGGCTCTGCTCCGCGGCCAAGCTTTCCCGCTCGGTCCTGAGGAACTCCACCTTCTCTTCGCAAGCGGCATGTAGAGCCGCCAACTCAGCGCGCTCCGCCGCCAACGCGGCTTGCTCCGTCTCCAGGGAGCGTTCCGCGGCCGCAACCTTGGTCTGACGATCCTCGATGTCCTGGATTCGCCGCTCCGCCTGGGCGACCCGTTCATCAGCGTCCGCCACCCGCCGCTCCAGCTCCTCGCGCCGAGCATCCAGCCGCACCCGCTCCAGCCGGGCATCTTCGCGGGCCTGCTCCAGCAGGCTGACTTCCCGCATCTGAGCCTCGACCTGCTCACGAACGGCCGCCTCCCTGGCCGAAAGATCCGCCAGGCCCGCCGCCAAATCCGCCTCGCGTCGAACGAGGCTTTCCTCGCGAGCCTGCAAGTCCTCGAAACGAAGGCGATCCTCCGCAAGACGAGATTCCTCCGCGTCGAGTTCGGCCCGCTTGCGCCGAATCTCCTCTGCCTTGCCGCGAAGCTTGTCGTGGTGCCGCTCCAGTTCATCCAGTCGGGCGTCGATCAAGCCCCGCTTGCGCCGCAATTCCGCCTTGAGTTCGTCCAGTTCCCGACCGCGAGCAGAAAGCTCCGCCTCGGCCTCTCGGTGCCGTTCCAATGCGGCATCCAGCTCCGCCTGACGCGCCGCCAGCGCCGTCTCCGCCTCGGATATCCGCATCTGGGAAGACTCGATACGGGCCTGCCACTCGGCCAATCGCCGCTCGCGGACCTCCAGCGCCGCGGACAGGCGGGCCGCCTCGTCGTCGCGGCGAGCATTTTCCTGAACTTGCTCCTCCACCCGTCGCTCGCGCTCCTCGACCGCAGCCTGCAAGTCGACGGCCGCCGCTTCGCGACGAGCGACCGCTGCCTCTCTTTCCTCCAACAACTTCCGCAACCGTTCAAGGTCGGCGCGCTCCTGCGCCGCGGACCGCTCGGCTTCCGCCCGCAAGGATTCCGCCCGAATCGCCAGGTTCTGCTGGTGCTCGGCAATCTGCCGCTCCAGCTCCTCGGCTCGGCCCGCCAGTTCCGCCTCGCGGGCCACCTGGCTGCAGGCGAAAGCTTCCACCCGAGCGTTGAGGTCCGCTCGCTCCGCCGCCACCGCGGCTTCGCGCTCGACCAGTCGGGCCTCCCGCTCCTCCAGAGCCTGCTCACGAGCCTCCACCTGCTGCCGACGGGCAGCGGCATCCTTGGCCGCCTGCTCCGCCCAGGCCTGAGCACGCTCCTCCAGGCGGGCCTGACGTTCGGACAACTCGCTCTGGCTCAGTTCCTCCAGCTCCCGCCGCCGCGATTCGAGACGCTCCTGCCACTCGGCAGAGAGCCGGTCAAACTCCGCTTCGCGGGCCGCCAGCTCATTCAGACGCCAGGCCAGTTCCTGTTCGCGGGCACGTACCGCGGACTCGGCCTCCGTCAGGCGATTCCGTAGCTGCTCAAGCTCCGCCTGTTGCCGCCGGAGCAGGGCTTCTCGCTCGGCGTACTCCTGCTCGCGCTGCCGCCGTTCGGCCCGCGTGGCTTCGGTCAACTCGCGTGCCTTCTCCCTGAGTCGCGCGTGGTACTCCTGCAACCGCTCGCGATCCCGAAGCAAGCTTTCCCGCAGCTTCCGAGCCCGCTCGTCCAGGGCCTTCTGGGCCTGGATCACGCGCTCCCGCAATTCGGCGGCCCGCAGGTCCAGACGCCGCAGCGAAAGAGCCGCAGCCTCACCGCCGGAACCATCCGACCCGATGGCGGCGGTGCCCTTCAGTTCCTCCCGGGCCTGTTTCAGCTCGTTTTCCAATCGTTCGGCGGACTGCATGAGGGCCTCATTCAACTGGTCATCCGCATGGGCGGGAAGCCGGTCTGCGGCGTCGGGCGACGAACCGACGGCGTTCAGCGGCAAGTGCCCGCTGCGGCCGCGGCCGTGTAGCTCGCGGCCGGCCTCGTCCGGCAGGCTCGTCATGCCGCCATCTGGGGTGGGCGAACGATCCGGAGTGGACAGGCGGCTGCGTCCGAGCGAGATCGGCGGCAAAACGGCCTCCGCAGAGTCCAGCCCGCTGGCCGGCTCAACCAAGCCTCTGCTGGATTCTACCCGCCGGCGACCGGCGGGCGAGGCGTCCTGGGCCGCGACCAGGACCGACGCCTCCGCTCGCGCCTTGCCGGCCGGAGGCGGTACGGAGAAGGCTGCCGCCCCGGCCAGCGCGGCTTCTTCGGCCCTGACCTCCGCGGCATCGCGGGCCAGAGCGGCCAAGGCCGACGCCTCATCGGGGTACTGGTCCGCCCACTGCTCAGCAGCCAGAAGGGCGGAGGCCCGACTCAGACGAGCCAGATCGCCGGCCAAGTGTTCGTCAAGGCGATTCGGCGCTAAAGACAGCGGAACCGATTCAGAAGGGAGATGAACCCGGTCTGGGGAAGCCGGCAAAGCCGTTATGGCCTCCAGGCCGTCGCGGTCGGCCCGCTTCTGGGAGTGTTGCTCCATATCCTGCGACTCCGCCGCGGATATAGGCAAGGCAGCAGCACTTTACTGCCGGCTGATCCGCCCAGCGAGCGGCATGCCGGATGGCAGTCGCCGATTCCTCCACCATCGCCGGGTCGCCGGCCGCGGGGGGCGGCCCCGTGCAACGCCCGGCGAAGCGAATTCATCCTGCTAGACCGCATCCTCGCCGAAATCGTTGCTGAGTGTAGCGTCTTCCTCGACGGCCTGCAAAGCAACGGAGGCGTGTTCCGACGAGTGCTCCGGGGCTCCGCGAAGCGTGGCATTCTTCTCGCGGAGCTGCGAGACGGTCAGGCCGCCCAGTCGCGAAACCCGCGACCCCGGCCTTCTCGCACCGATCTGGGAAGCGGCCTCTTCCGGCGGGTCGCGAAATGCAGTGGTCCGGTGATTCATCGCGGAGAGCGCGTTCTGCAAGGCCTCTACCTCGCGCACTAACACGTCCAGACGACCTCCCCCACTCGCTGATCGCGAAGACGACGGTCGCTCCGGTGATGTGGAAACGTCGGACGCGGGAGTCCGGACAGGCTGAGCCGCCGCGGGCCGCAAATTCGCCGCGTTGTCGAACCAACCGTCCGGCGCACCGACGTCGAAAGCCGGATCATCGAGCAACGCCTTGGTCTGACTCTCCAGCTCGGCCTGTCTGGCGGATAGCTCCGCCTCGATCTCATCCAGGCCGATGGTCAGCACTTGCTCCAACTCGCTGTTGGTCTTCTCCAATTCGCTGCGGCCAGCCTCCTCGATCGCTTGCCGATGCGCTTGCAGTTCGGCCTCCCGCAAGGCCAATTCCGCCTCCTTCTCAGCGATCGCGGCCTCGATGGAGCACCGCCTCTCGCGGGTGGCGCGGGCCAGGTCGGCCGTCTTCCGCTTCAGTTCAGCGCGATGCGCCCGCATCCGCCGGCTTTCTTCCTCGATGCTCATTCGCAACGCCCGCTGGCGATCATCGAGGCTCTGCTGGACCGCGTTGAGCTCCTGCGCTTCTCGCTCCAACTCCTGCCGTGACCGCTCCGCCTCCTGGATATGCCGCTGCAAGGCGGCCTCCTGAGCGTTCAGCGTCCGCATTCTCGCCAGAAGTTTCTCACGCTCGGCCCGCAGCAGATCCTGGTCCCGCTCAAGCGCTGCCAGCCGGGCCTCCAATTCGGTGTCCCGCGTCTGATGCTGCTGCCGGGCGATAGCCAGATGCTTCCGCAGCCGGTTGATATCCTGCCGCAGCGACTCCAAACGACGTTCCGCCCGCTCGATCTGCTCGCGGCCGGCGCGGACTGTCTCGGCAAGTTCCCCCGCATACTGGTGGAGCGTGTTTCGCTGGTCCCGGGCATCTGAGCCGGATGTGGTAGCAGACCGTGGGGACGTCAGGCGTTCACGTGCCGACCCATTCGTCGGGCTGCTGCCGCCGGGAGATTTCTGCTCCGTCATTTCCTCAGTCTCCAAATCGAGCCGCCCCTGGTCCGAAGGGCCGCTTGTGCCCGACACACCGCCGGAGTCGCCGTCCTGCCGACCTCGAGCCATCTCCAGCAGCTTCTCGGCCTGCTTGTGCAAATCATCCCGACACCGGCGGAGATACTCCCGCTCCTCATCCAGGCCCTGCCGTAGCTTGCGGGCGCGTTCGTCCAGGGCTTGCTGGGCGGCGGCAACCCGGGATCGCAATTCCGCGTACTTCCGCTGGAGCCTCAGCTCCTTTTCGTCCGCCACGCCGGCGGCAGGTTCGACCGATGACATCAGGTTCTCTCCCTGATCGTGTACCGCATGGTCTGTCGCATCCTGCGCCGTGTGTCGGACAAGCGATCCACCACGCGCCTCCCGGCGCGGCCCGTCCGAACCAGTTGACCCGGTAGCCGCCGCATTCGCCGAAGCGTCCTCTGCATGGGCAGGTGCCCGGAACAATCTCTTATCGGCCAAAGAGACAGGCGGAATCGCGGCCTCTCCGATGATCGAACCCAGATCGGGGATTTGGTCCACCGGCAACCGACCGGCCACCAATACCCCGGCGTCGAGCGTCATCCTGGCCGCCGGCCCGCTGCCGGGCGAGGCACTCTTGCCCACCGCTGCCACGGGCGTCTCGAAGAGCAACTCGTAAGGCCCGACGCCGACGGAGTCTCCGTTGACCAGCCTGCCCAGGTTGACTCTGGATCCATTGATCCGGGTTTGCTCCCGACGTTGTAGATCGCGGACCACTGGTCCTTCGTCGGTCCAGACAATCAGGCAATGCCGCGGGGCCACGGCGGAATGGCGGATCACCACGTCGCAAGCCGGGTCACTCCCCACCAGCAGGGCTGGGTCGATGCTGCTGATCGCGCCAATCACCCCATCGTTGCGGAGGGTGAAGACGGGCTCTTCGAGACCGGCAAATTCTGCGCGTTCCTCCAACTCAACCCGAAAGAAAAACGGCCCGATACCGAGAATGTCCCCATCCGCCAGCCGGACCCACCTGAACCGCCGCTCGTTGACCGTCGTGCCGCCGACGCCCCCCAGGTCGCAGAGATAAGCGGAATGCCCCAATCGGACGATGGCCGCATGGGCTGATTCGACCTTGGTCGAGGCCAGGATCAAATCCGCACCGTCTCCTGAGCCCAGAATCGTGACCAATCCGTGCAGGGGTCTCGGTACCTGAACGGCATGGTGGACGACCGGAACCAAACGAATGACTGCCGCCGAGGCTTCGAGGGAATTGTTTTTTTCGGTCACGGGCGCATTCCTTGTCCCGGAGGCGACCGGGAGAACACGCCGCGAGGCCAATGCTGCAAGCCTCAAGGCGTCTCCGCCGCCTCGTCCTGCACGGTGCGTAGGTCCTCGCGGACCAACGCCGGATTCCCAGCAGAGGTCTCCACCACCTGCCGGCCGTAGCTCACGGGTCTGCGGAGCACGGTTCGGGCCGGGCTGGGGCATCCGTCCGGGAGTGATCCGCGCTGCGGATCAATTCTGACCCGATACCGATAATATCGAGCGGAAGGAGGGATAGAGTGTAGAAGGATTCTGCCGATCCAAGCCCGGCTCTGGCACAGCAAGGGAGGTCAGACCGGTCGGGTGGCCGTCGGCTTGGGCGTGTCCCATGCCCCGACGCCGCGTACTTCCACGGTCCCCTGAGCTTGGAAGGTCTTGCCGGTCAGCAGGTCGGTATAGTGAACCAACACGGTCACGGTTTTCTGGGTGGGGCGTATCTTGTCATCGGCCCAGGGCACCTTAATAGTATAATGAGAGGTAAGAAATCTTCCATACCACATCGGCCGCAGTTGTTCGGAGCTGAGATGGACCTGACCGACAAGCTGCGATTCCGGGGCCTGAGCCAGATCCAGCAGTCGCACGCCCACTGAGCCCGCCGCCTTGATGGCGTCCCCTCCCTGCTCGGCGTCGAGCAGCCGCAGATAGACCACCACGCCGTCGTCCACCCCATCGCGGTCGTCGTCGTAGCCGCCGCTGAGTCTGTCGATCTCCACCCGCTGAACGTGAACCAGGCGGTCCAGCGTCCGCTCGCCGGAGAGGTTTTGCAACTCCTGAATTCTCTGGGCCTGCTCCCGGATCTGTTCCTCGCGGGATACTAGGCGCTGGTTGAGGCTGATCACCTGGTCGCGGAGCCGCTGGAGCTCCGTCACCGTGCCGGGAGGCGTTTCCGGACCGCAACCGAGACTCCCTCCCATCCCGATCGATAACAGAACGCCCGCCGTTTGCCAGAATCGCTGCATGGTGAGTCCACGCCTCCGCGTTGCGGCCCGACGGTGAAGACGCCAGCCGACTAGGCGTCCTCGGGGCCGCGCCGCTGGGTACCTTCAGGCTGCCGCTCGAGAATGCGGTCGACCAGTCCATACTGGACGGCCTCCTGCGGCGACAGCCACAGATTGCGGTCGCAGTCTTTCTCGATCTTCTTGACGTCGGCGCCAGTGTGTTCGGAGATGATGTTGTAGAGCTCCTGCCGCAGACGCAGGATTTCCTGGGCCTCGATGGACAGGTCCGTCGCGACCCCCTGCAAGACGCCGCCGATCAGCGGCTGGTGAAGCAGCACGCGGGAATGCGGCAAGGCGAATCTCTTGCCCTTGGTGCCGCCGCAAAGCAGGATCGCTCCCATGCTGGCGGACATGCCCACACAGTAGGTAGCCACGTCGCAACGAACAAACCGCATCGTATCGTAGATAGCCAACCCGGCCGAGACGCTGCCGCCGGGCGAGTTGATGTAGAAGCTGATGTCGGCGTTGGGATCCTCGCTGGAAAGGAACAACAACTGGGCGACGATCACATTGGCGACCTCGTCGTCGATGGCGCCACCCAGGAACACCACGCGGTCCTTCAGAAGCCGCGAGTAGATGTCGTAGGCCCTCTCCCCGCGGCCTGTCTTCTCGATCACGAACGGAATCAATGACGAACTGCCGGCCATGAAGCTTCTCCTTTGACGCGCTCGCGGACGCCGCCGTCCAGCAAGCAGATGACCGCGACTACGCCTTCTCCGCTGCCTTCGTCGGCCCGTTGCGGTGACCGTCGAGAATCTCGTCGACCAAGCCCCATTCCACCGCCTCTTTGGCGGAGATGTAGCGGTCCCGCTCGGTCTCCAACTCGATCTGTTCCAGGGAACGACCGGTGTGTCGGGCGATGATCTCGTTCAAGGTCCGTTTGTCGCGCAGGATTTCTTCAGCCTGAATGCGGATATCCTCGGCCTGGCCGGTGATGCCGCCCCAAGGCTGATGAAGCATGATCTTGCTGTTCGGTTGCGCGAACCGCTTGCCCTTGGTGCCCGCTGCAAGGATCACCGCTCCACCACTGGCGGCCTGGCCGATGGAGTATGTGGCGATATCGCAAGTCAGGAATTGCATCGTGTCATAGATGGCCAGGGTCTGATCGACCAGCCCACCCGGACAGTTGATGTACAGGTGGATGTCCTGGTCTTTCTTGATGCTTTGGAGATAGAGGAGCCGCATGATGACAAGGCTGGCGGTCCGTTCCACGATGGGGCCGGCCAAGAAGATGATGCGGTTCTCGAGGAGCATGTCCTCGATGGACATCTCCCGTATCCGCTGATACGGAGCGCCACCCTGTATATGGGACGGCAGCACATGCTGCGGTAACGCACCGCGAAACGGGTAAGTCAACTCATCCATGCGTGGCACCTCTCTGTCTCGACAGCCGATCCCGGATCGGCACGATTCCCCGCAGGGTCTTGGGCGGACGGAGTCAAGGCCCGGCCGGCAAGCCCACCCAATTAGGCATCGGATTTCTTCGGCGGTGGCGTGCGTTTCGGGCGAGGCTTCTCCGGCTCTTCCGTGACGGTCTGCTTCTCGGGCGTCGCCGATTCCGGACCCGCGGCAGTGGGAGACGGCTCGGCCGGCCGAGGCGACGCCTCCTCCGACGACTCGGCCAGCTCGGAGATCTCCGCATCGGCCAGCAACCTGTCGATGCACTTCTCCTCCCGCAAATTGGTATACAGGCTCTCCAGTCCACCGCTTCGGACCAAGTCGTCCCGGACCCGATCGAACCGCCGGTTGTAGCTGCTGGCGATTTCGGCAATGGCGGAGTTGACCTCCTCTTCCGTGACATCCAGATCCATCTGCTCGGCGATCTTGTCCAGAATGAACGTCAGTTTCAGGTCGTTGATGGCCTGCTCCTTGGCGCTGGTACGCAATTCGTCCGCGTACTTCGCCACGATGGCATCCGGGACGCCTCGCCGCTGCATGTCCACGACCATTCTGGTGATGGCCCTGGCAGTCTGCCGCAAAGAGAGGCCCTCGGGCAAATCCAGCTTGGTGTTGGCCAGCAGGTACTGCCGAATCTGGGCACGCTGGTCCGCTACCGCCCGCTCGTTCAGATCCACCTCCATCCGGGACTTGATCCAATCGCGGTAGTCCGCCTCCGAATCGAAACCTGCCGCGTCAAAGAACGCCTGGTCGAGCGGGGGATACTCAAGCCTCTTGACTTCGTTGATCTGCACCTCGATCGAGACAGCCTTGCCGCGAAGGTCGGTCAATTCGTAGTCATCCGGCAGCGTACCCGACAGCGTCCGCGTTTCTCCGTTCTTCGCGCCGGCAACGGTCTTGCCGAAATCCACGCAAGCCATGCCTTCGATGACTTGCGGACGGGCCGCCAGCGAGGCGTTCTCAAGCTTTTTGACTTCGCGCCCATCAGACACGATGCGGACGTCACAGATCAGTAGATCATCCGCCTGCACAGCGGCGTCCACCACCGGCACCCAGTTGGCGTGGTGGGCCAACATCCGCTTGATTTCGTTGGTCACGTCCTCATCGGTCACCTTGAAGACCCGCTTCTTGACCGGAATCCGCTCCAGCGGAGGCAGGTCAAACTCCGGCTTGATCTCGACCTCGCATTCGAAAGTGAAATCGCCCTCGTCCGGCAATTTGAGATTGGCCAGAGCCTCGCGAAGCCCGACCAGTCGGAACGCGGTTTCGGCTCCGGCAGCCTGGCGGTCCTTCACCGCAACGCGAAAGGAAGGGTCTCCGATGACCTGGAGATTCTCCCGTTCCGTCGCCGCAAGGAAGGCGTTGGAGACGAGCCGCGTGACCACTTGCTCGCCGATCTCGTTGCCGAACCGCTTCTCCACCAACCGCCGGGGTGCTCGCCCTCGACGGAAACCAGGCACGACGGCCTCGCCGATGATCTCCTGATAATCCTTATCCAGTTCAACCTGGATGGTTTCCCGCGGAACAGTGATCTTGAGCGATTTCCGCAGAACGCCGACATCGGCCATCTGCACGGCAAGATCCTTCTTCAGCCGTTCCTTTAGATCCGGCTCCCCCTCAGTGGTGTCTTCGGCGGTAGCCTCGGCGACCCCTTCGGAGGCGGCCTCCGCAGTCTTGCTGTCCTGATCCTCGGCGCCCGGCATTTCATCCAGTTCCTCATCAGCAGGCATGGCAACTCCTTACTAAAGGCGTCGGGTGGTCGTCAAACTATCGGACCGCATCGGACCGCGCAAGAAAAAGGCCGGTCAGGCATCGGAAGTCCTGACCAGCCCTACGCCGATCCACGGAGCTCCGCCTGCCCACGGCCAACGCCTGACCCTGACGGTCGGTAACCCGTGGGCGGTATCGGATGTACGCACACGACGCCGCAGTGTCCGCCAAGGCGGTGCGACGATCGCTAAGAGCGGGTGATGAGACTTGAACTCACGACATTCACGTTGGCAACGTGACGCTCTACCACTGAGCTACACCCGCATCGCGGGGGAACCAACCCACCGCAAAGAATTATTTAGCAAGTCAGGCCGGCTGCGTCAAGCCCCTTTTTGCATTGCCGGACAGCCTTCTCAACCGGAATTCGCCCACCCCGCAGACGGGGTCCGGCATAGGGTCTGACCCAACTGTGGACGCGACAGGTGCCCTCAAACGCGGGCGGCGGCCGCTGAGGCGGAGGCCACCGGGGTTCCCGTCCGCTTCAGCATCCGCAGAACCAACGGCGGAATATCCGCTGGGGCAGCCGTCGCCAGGGCCGCCCCCAGCTCGATCGCGACCTTGGGCATGCCGAAGACCACGCAGCTCTCCTGATTCTGAGCAATGGTCGGGGCGCCGGCCTGTCGCAACCTCAACAAACCCTGTGCTCCGTCGGCCCCCATCCCTGTCAGCAAGATACCCACCGCGTGCCGCCCGGCAACTCGCACGACCGAATCGAAGAGTACATCCACGCTGGGGCAATGGCGATTCACCAGTTCGTCGGTCCCAAGGCGGATTCTCCATCGGCCCGGACCGCCATCCACCAACATCTGGATGCCCCCGCGAGCCACAACGGCCATCCCGGGCGAGAGAGCCACTCCATCCACGGCCTCCGAGACACGGACCGCACTCAGCCGGTTGAGCCGCTCGGCGAAGGCCAGGGTGAAGCCCTCCGGCATGTGTTGGGTGATGACAATCGGCGGGAAGTCCTGCGGGGTGCGGGCCAGGAGAGCACGAATCGCCTCTGTTCCGCCGGTCGAAGCGCCGATGGCGACCAGATGCTGGGCAGGGTCGATTCCCTGACTGCGACAACCCGCCGGCAAGGGTGGCGGGCCGGCCGGAGCGGGCGGTTTGCGGCGGATCGACAGGGCTGCCGCTTGCACTTTCTCCGCAAGCTCTTCGCCCAGGCGGCGCAAAGCCGCGCTTCCGCCGGCAGTCGGCTTGGCCACGACGTCAACCGCCCCGTGTTCGAGGGCTTCCAGCGCCGGAGCGCTATGGGCGGTCGTCAGGCTGCTGCACATGATCACCGGCACGGGATAGTGGACCTGCAGCTTTCGCAGGAAGGTCAGCCCGTCCATCCGCGGCATCTCGACGTCGAGGATGATGACGTCCGGCCGGTGTGCGATGATCAGCTCGCGGGCCTCGAAGGGATCCTTGGCCCCGCCGACGACTTCAATTCCCTCGGTCCCGGAAAGCACCTGCCGAAGTACCGACCGAACCAAGGCCGAATCGTCAACGATCAGGACTTTGATGACGCCCGACGGGTTCATAGCGGCCTCCTGACGCGGATCCGCGGTCGGCGTGAGCGAGACCGGCGTGCCTCAAGGTTCGAAATGTTTACGTTCACACCCGGCACGGCATCACTTCTTTCGGTATATCGTCGGTTCCACGTATTCCAACTGGTGATCGAGTCCGTTGAGGCTCTCGGAGTGCCCGATGAGCAGATACCCCCCCTTGTGCAGATGTTGGGCGAACTTGTTCACCAGCGTCTGCTGGGTCGGTCGGTCGAAGTAGATCATCACGTTGCGGCAGAAGATCACGTCAAACCCCTGCCGGAACGGAAAAGTGGGCGTCATCAGGTTGAAACGCGCGAAGTGGATCTTCCGGCGCAACTCCGGCACGACCTGCACTCCCTCCTGATCTTCGTGCCGGACCTTGGTGAAGTAGCGGTGGCGATACTCGGGAGGCACCGTGCCGAGTCGGTGGGAGTCGAAGACGCCGACTTTGGCGCGGGCCAGCACGCGGAGGGAGATATCGGTGGCGAGAATCTTGAGATCCACGCCCGCATGGCGACGAAGCGCGTCGTCCGCCGTCATGACGATCGAGTACGGCTCCTCCCCGCTCGAACAGCCGGCGCTCCAGATGCGGAGGATCGGATGGCTGCGGCGCCAGGCGGAGTCGGCGACCCACTCCTCGATGATGCGGTGCAGGAAGTGGAAGTGCCGAATCTCACGGAAGAGATGAGTCGTGTTGGTGGAGATGGCGTCCAGCAGGGCGCACAGTTCCTCGCCGGTCGGATCGGACTCGACATGGCGGAAGTAGTCGGCAAAGGAGCGGAATCCGCCCTGACGGACCCGCTTGCCGAGTCGGGCGCGCACCAGTTGCATCTTCTGGTCGCCCAGATTGATGCCGCTCTGCTGGTATACCAGACGAGCGATCCGCTCGTAATCGGTTCTGGTCAGGTCCTGGATGTCCTCCATCGGCTGGTACTCCCCCGGTGCTTCCGCGATCAGCACTCCGGTTCATAGACGAGTTGGAGGCGATGCCCATCGACCGAAAGGGTGGCCCGCTCCAGGGTGTCCGGCAGGTTCAGGTCGGGCATCTCCGCCATCGGCAGCATTTGGGGAATCGTCAGGTTGTACACGTCGGCGGTGCCGTGCACGGCCGTCACGAACTGCCCGCAAAGGATGTTCATGAACTCCTTGACGGAGTCCTCGGCCTGCCGCTCGGCCTCGGCCTCGTCCTGTTCGACGCCCAGCAGGTTGGCCGCGAGTTTGACAGTGAAGGCGGCGGAGCACCGCAGCCGAAGAGTTCCGCGGCGAGGGCCTTCGTAAGCGATCACGGTTTCGTACCAGAGATCGCCGACTTCCGGATCCGCCGGCTCATCCTCCGTGAACATGAAGGCGAGATTGGCCAGGACCTCAGAAAAGATCGTCGCCAGCGTTGCAGGCTTCAAGTTTGGCATCGTCTTTCACTCCCAAAATCGGTTTGAGCACGTCACGAAGCTGTTCCGGCTGAAACGGCTTGCGGACGTACCCTGCGGCACCGAAGTGCTCCAACTCTTCGATCCGCTGTTGGCTCCCCTCCGTTGACACGATCACGATGGGGATATTCTGCAAACGGTGGTTCTGCTTCATGCGGGTCAGCAACTGAATGCCGTTCATCGTCGGCATGTTGATGTCAACCAGCATGACGGCGACGGGATGGTCGTTGAGCTGGGCCAGGGCTTCGATGCCGTTGGAGGCCTCGTAGACTTCTCCGAAGTCGAGGCCGGCGATTTCCATGGTCCGCTTGACCATCCGCCGAATAGTCTCGGAATCGTCCACAATCAACACGTTACGCGTCATGGGTATGCTCCACGCCCTGGCCGGGAGTCGGCTTGCTCGGGCGGCTTGACTGACCGTCGAAGATCTGCTCCACCTTGCGAAGGTCCAGCAACATCTGGGCGCCGATGTTCTCCAGATCGCTCTCCTTCAAACCGTTGCGTTGCATGACCGCATCGCTGGCCCGGGAATACAAGCCGTCCTCGCCCAGGCCGATACCCAGCAGCAGGCAGACGCAGTTGGCCAGATAGACGGTATCGACGAAGGGATCCGGCGGCGTCAGCCGGGTCGGATCATGGTGATGGCGGATGCTCTGAATGATCGGCTGCGGCAGTTTCCAGACGTCGGCGATGCGGCCGCCGATCTCCTCGTGGCTGTAGCCGAGGACGGCTTGCTCCGCTTCGACGAAGGCCAGCTTCTCCTCCCGTACCCGGCGAACGATTTCCACGAACTCCTCGGCCACGTACTCATTCAACACGACCTTGCCGATGTCGTGGAGCAGGCCCGCGGTGAAGGCCAAGCTCACGTTGCCCAGGTTGATCCGCTGAGCAGTCGCCGAAGCCGCGAGGGCCACGGCCACCGAATGACGCCACAGCATGCCCGGCGCCAGGCCGTAGCCGATCTGCGCCTTCGAGAGCAGCGCACTGGTGTGTACGGACATAACCAGTTGCAGCACCTTGACCGTGCCGAGGCAGACCATCGCTTCGCTCAGCGAGGTGATCGTGCGGGTCATGCCGAAGTAGGCGGAGTTGCACAGCTTCAGCACTTCCGCCGTCACGGCCTGGTCATAACGAATGACCTCGACGATCTCATCCACCGTGCTGCGGGGATCGTTGATCACATTCATCAGCCGGACCGCGGTGTCCGGCAGCGGCGGCAGGCTGCCGACGCGTTGCAGGATGTCCCGTATGGCGGTACTCACAAAACGATCTCCTTGCCTCGGGCTTTCAGGGTCAACCGGCCCGTGCCGACATCCAAGCGGAGCGTTCGGCTGATCGAGCCGCCCACATCCTCGTTGTCGATGAGGATGCCGTTCTTCCAGAAGATCTTGCGCAGCATGACGTAGTTCCGCTTGCCGATGTTGAACGTGCCGTTGTCGTCCAGCAGTTGCGATCCCCCCGCCACTTTGACGACGATCTGTTTCTTTGAAGCCCCCAGCTCGTAGGCGGCCCGAAACAGGGCGGGCACGCCGGTATCCGCAAACATCGCCGGATTCTTGCGGGCCTTCTCGGGAGACAGAGCGGACTCCGGCAGCATGTAGTGCAGCATGCCCCCGACCCGCACCACTGGATCCCAAATGGCCACGCCGATGCAACTACCGAGCGAGTAGGTCACCAGTTGATCCTGGGGATCGCGGGAGACCTTGAAATCCGCTATGTCCACCACTTGTTCCATGGCTGACCTAAACCATTTCCAGGTTTGCTCTTGACGACCGCTCCAAGTTCGCAGCGACCTCTTCCGTGTCTGCGAGCAGCCTCAGGGAGGCTTCTTCCCACACCGGAGCCCAAGTCTCCTCCCCCGACCGCCGAATCGGACAGTGGTCGTAGTGACCCGCCCGGACGCAGGTCCGCTGATCGCCAGCCCAGCAATCGGGGCAACCGCTGATCAAGCCCTGCGCCTCACGGGCCAACCCGCCGGCCAATTGCGTCAGCAACCGCACGGCCGGCCGCCGCAATTCCGGATGCAGCCGTGCGATCGCTCGATGCACGAGATCCTTCTGCCTGGCGATGGCCTGGCGCAAGGCGATCAGGCCGGCTGCGGTCAATTGAAAAACGGGAGTTGCCCCGGAATGCGGCTCTTTCACGGGCTCGACGAGGTTTCGCCGAGTCAGGATCCCGAGCGAAGCGGCCGAGGTCTTCGAATCAGCCTGTAAGGCCCGGACTAAATCGTCGGAAGATTGCGCCCCTGTCCACCACAGCCGCCGCAGTATGTGCAATGCGTAAGTCGGCAGATCCGCCTCGGCACGAACCCGGCCATCCAGGACGTCGATGACACCACGGCAGAGCCGAGTCAGCAGGCCCTCCCATCCTGCCGCGTCGGCGGCTCGCTCCGTGCCGAGATCCGCCGGCCCGGCGATCCCGGAAGCGAACCGCGAGCATCCCGCTTGGGTGAGTCCCTCGGTCAAGCCATCCAGAATCGAGGCAGCCTGACTGCGGAGCGATGCTTCGATGTGCTTGAAGGCTCGCCCGATCAGTTCCCTTTGCGGGGTATCGGCCTGCCGCGCAGACGGCAACCGGCGAGAGGACGGAGCCTGGCGGGCATCCCCAATCAGCGGGTCCGCCGGCGCACCGTGGGCGTGAGTGGTGAACGCCTGGATGCCCAAGGCGGCGTGAGCCACCTGGGCCACCTGCAAGAGCGACAACCACGCCGTGGTCTCGATGCCGATCAACTCGTCGGAGGCGGGATCCCTGCCCGGTCGCCGGCTTCGGCGGGAGCACATCGGTTTGTCGAGTGTCGCACTCATGTGCTGTGTGCTTCTCAAGCGGCCTCGGAGGTCACCACCAACTCGTCCGCGGTCAACACGTTGTGGATATCGAGGAGGATCTTGACGCGGTTATTCACTTTGCCCATGCCCAGAATGAAGGAGGTGTCCACGCCGGTGCCCAGTTCCGGCGCCGGCTCGATGTCGGCCTCCTGAATGTCATGCACTTCCTGGACGGTGTCCACGATGATGCCCATCGGGATGCCCACATCCACCACGATGATGCACGTCTGGTCGTTGTACGCCGTCCGCGGAAGGCCGAACTTGGCCCGCAGGTCGATGACCGGGATGATCTTGCCCCGCAGGTTGATGACGCCCTGCATGAAGTCCGCGGTCTGCGGAACGCGGGTGATATCCATGATGCCGATGATTTCGCGGACGGTCAGGATTTCGAGACCGTATTCCTCACCCGCCAGGTTGAAGGTCAGGTACTTCCCTCCCAATGAGCGAGCGGATGAAGCCGCCGCCGCGGCTGGGGTATCGGGAGTCTCAGGATGCTGCTGAACGGCGTTGGTGGACATCGGGTGTTTCTCCTACGCGGACACCGTCACTTCTTCGGATTCCGAAGGGGACTCGATTAGCGCCGTCTGCCCGGCGGGCGATGGAGACGGCGAAGAGTCTTTCAGCGGGGAATAGGAACTCGCGGCCGGGCCTCCGATCGTTTCCTGCAAGGCGGTCTTATGGGCCTGAGCCAGTCCGGACATTTCGAGAATGAGGCCGACCCGGCCGTCGCCCAGAATGGCGGCACCGCAGATGCCGCGCAGTTTCTCGAACCGCTCGCCCAGGGTCTTGATAACCACCTGCTGCTGGCCGATCAGTTCATCCACGACCAGCCCGATTCGGCGGCCTTCGCAGTTGGCGATGATGACCATGGCCTCGCAGGGATCCACCCGCGGTTTCAGCCCGAACAATGCCCCCAACTGAATCACCGGAATCAACTGTCCGCGGACGTTGACCAGCTCTCCCCGCCGCTGGACCGTGCTGATTTGCTCGCGGGTGGGCTTCAGCGATTGGTCGATGGTAATGGTCGGAATGATGAAGCGTTCGGACGCGACCTTCACGACCATGCCGTCGATGATGGCCAGAGTCAGCGGCAAGCGGATCGAGAAGGTCGTACCCCGGCCGAGTTCGGAGGTGATGTCCACCCGGCCGCGGAGTTGTTCGATGTTGCGCCGCACGACGTCCATGCCGACGCCGCGGCCGGAGATGTCCGTCACCTGCTCGGCGGTGGAGAAGCCGGCCGCGAAGATCAGGTTGAAAGCCTCCTGGTCCGTCAATTCCTCGCCCGGCTGCACCAGCCCCTTCTCGATGCCCTTGGCGATCAGTTTCCGCGGATCGAGGCCTCGCCCGTCATCGCGGATCTCCACGACGATGTTGCCGCCCTGGTGGAAGGCGCTGAGATATACATGGCCGGTCTCGTCCTTGCCGGCGGCGCGTCGGACTTCGGGCGGCTCGACGCCATGATCCACGGCATTCCGCACCATGTGGACGAGCGGGTCGCCGATCTGCTGAATGACGTTCTTGTCCAGCTCGGTATCCTCGCCGGCAATGTGCAGTTCGACGTTCTTGTTGGCCTTCCGGGAGACGTCGCGGACCAGCCGGGCCATCTTCTGGAACGTCGGCCCGATGGGCACCATCCGCATGCTCATGGCCAGTTCCTGGACATCGCGCACGATCTTGGAGACCTGCCCGGCGTCCTTGAGCAGCTTCGGATCGGAAGCCACCAGCGGGTTGGCGGTGATGAGTGTCTGGGCGATCACCAGCTCCCCAACCAGATCCACCAGGCTGTCCAGCTTGGTCGTGTCGATGCGGACGGAGGAATCCCCGGCGGCCGCCTTGCTCGCTCCCGGCCCTGCTCCGCCGCCCGCGGCAGGCGTCGCGGCCGCCGCGGCGCGGTCCGGTGCCGCCGCGTCGCCCTTCTGCGAGCGAAGCGCCTGGTCCACCTGGCGGGCTGAGACGACGTTCAGGTCCATGAGGATCTCGCCGGTCTTCTTCTGTGACCCGGCGGTTCCTTCCTGGACCTGTAAAGCGAAATCGACCACCTCCCGCGGGCAGGCCCCCTGCGCCACGAGGTTCTCCCCGACCTTCTGGCCGTCACGGGTGGCGCTCTGGCTGCCCTGCGGCTCCATCTTGCCGGCGACCACGGCGCGAAGCTTGGCAATCATGTCCACGATCGGGGGCTGCGGCACCGGATCGGAGCCGGGTTGCAGGGTGAAGGCGGAAATGGCCTCGACCTGGGCTTTGAGGATGTCGACCACGTCGAAGATCAGGTCGATGAAACCCGCCGTCATCTGCCGCTGACCCTTGCGGCCCTGATCCAGCAAGGTCTCGGCCTCGTGGGTCAGGCAGTTGATGTCGCGGAGATTCAGGAAGCCGGCCATGCCCTTGATGGTGTGGAACGGCCTGAACAGGTTGCCGATGCAATCGGGATCATCGGGTGCTCGCTCCACTTCCAGCAACGCCGCCTCAATGGCCTCGATGTGTTCGCGAGCCTCCTCCACGAAGCCCTTGAGAAACTCCAACTCCTTGGCGTCGATAACCAGCGGCACCTGCTCATAAGGAGGAGCGGCGTCCTCGCCGGCCAAGGACTGAGCCTCCGCGACGGGTGTCTCCGCAGACTGTGCCGCCGGCGGCGCGCTTGCTGAAGGCTCGGCGATGTGCGCGGAAGTGTCCTCTGGCAGGGGCTGGAGGATCTCGGTCTGCTCGACTACCGGCTCGGGTGCGACCTCGGCGGAGACGGAATCGTTGGCCGAAATCTCATCCTCGCGCGCCGAGGTCTTCGGCTCCTGGTCGTGGCCCCCGCGGTCCTGATTCGCGACGACGTCTTGGGCCGGATCCGCGGCCGGAGCGGGAACTTGAGCCGCATCGGTGAGATCAGCACTCGCCACAGAAGCTGTGTCAGCCAAGGCGGGCTTCTCCGCGGCTGTCACCTCGACGCCCCCGCAGGCCGACCGGACCAGTTGCACCAGTTCGTCGATTTTTTGAACCGCCGAAGCCAGGGAGAGGTCCGGATCCTGAGTCTCTCCTAGTATGACCGCCTCCAAGAGGGCCGCCGCTTCCCGGGCATCGGCCTGCACCTTCGGAGCCGAGTCCTCACCCGGAATCGTCGGGCAGTCCAACAGGGTCTGGCACCAGTGGTGCAGCTTGGCCATGCCCGCCAGGTCGTCCTTCTCGACAGTGCGTACCGTGCGGCCCATCTGTTCGACAACCGACTGAGGGTCTTCCTGGGTCTTCTTTTTGTTCTTCATTGGTGCGATCCACGAAAGGCACAACCGAGGGCGTTGTGCGACACAGAACCTCTTGTTCGCGGTCTTCAGCCTCCCTGGATACCGCGTCGCAGGACAGCTTTCGGGTTATCGCAACCCACGCTTGAGTTCGGCCTAGCGGCCGATTGGCGATGGTTGTTTATAATATAAAAGGACGCTTCTTAACTTTTTTGACTCAAGACGAACCGCCGACCGGCGATCCGCAGCGGGATAAACACGACGGCTATACGAGACAACCTGACAATACCTCTTGCAAACGGATTAAAATGCCCGATAATCTACTTGGCGGTGTGGCTAGACCGAGCGAGCAGCCGACTCTGTCTCGACCTGGCGACACGAACCCGGCCACGCATGGGCGTGTCCGTCTCAAAGGAATTCGGTTCGGCAGAAAGGGATTTCTATGCTTCCGCACAACTTCTGGGCTGATTTGGGCGGCAACCTCCTTTCGTTGTTCTTCAGCACGCTCTGGGCAGTCTTCCTCTCTCCGCTGTCGGGGATCACCAACGCGCTCGTCGCCTGGTTTGAGGGTCTCTTCACTCCCTGACGCCGCCGCGTGATCAGGAGCGACCCCTGTGCGATCGGCTTTCGACGTCTCTGCGGACCCCGACCGAATCCGCATCATGGATCGACCGCGAATGCCGGACCGCAAGGCGTGACCGGCCCCGCCTCTGGGCCGGTGGTTCCGTGGCAACAAGGTTCATCAAGAACAGGACCGAACACATGCATGCCAGAAAGCTGATCATCTCGACGATCCTTGTCGGCATCTTAAGCTGGACACCGGCGGTGGCCCTCCCAGCCGATCCCGGGGAAACCTGGCTGAGCTACGCCGATGCCCAGGATCCACCATCCGGAGAGGCGATCCGCTCATCGGAAACGACCGCATCCGAAACAACCGCCGCAAACTCGGAATGGCAGAAACCCTTGCCGATGAGCTTCACCATCTCCTATACGCTGGTTAGCGACTATGTCTTCCGCGGCATCAACTTCTCCGAATACGCTCGTGAAGGCCGCGAGAGACCCAACCACCAGATGGCCACGTCGCTCTCGTTGGACCTGGCCCCGCTCTGGGGCGGGAAGCCCGGCCAGTGCGGGGAAATCGGCTTCGACACCTGGTTCGAGTGGTACGCGGCCCAGCAAAAGCTGAACCCGACCACGGGTGAGAACATCCAGGAAATAGACTATACGCTGTGGTATCTGTATCACGTGGAGCCGATCGCCACCGACGTCAAGCTCGGCTGGGTCATGTATACCTACCCCAACGTTCGCGGGGTCGGGAACGACGATCGGACCCATGAGTGGTTCATCTCGCTGGCCCACAACGACGCCTGGCTGTGGCGGGGGCTAGGCTATCAAGGCGAGGCCGGCATCCTCAACCCGACGGTGACGTGGTATCACGACATGCACATCTCGGGCGGAGACTGGATCGAGCTTGGCCTCAGCCATCCGTTCGCCTTGGCCCGTAACCTCACTTTGACCCCCAGCTACGTATTGGGTATTGACTCCGGATGGTACGGGCCATTCGTGGAGGATGATCGAGACACCCGCATCGCCCTGATGACCTACGGCATCGACCTCACTTACGACCTGACCGAACTGCTCCAGTTGCCACCGTGGGCGGGAAGCATCACGATCTCTGGCTTCCTCAACTTCACCGACCTGATGGACCAGATCGAGCATTACCGACCCATCGTGGGCACACGCGACGAACTCTACGGCGGGATGAAGCTGGCGTGGTCGTGGTAGCGGGCCGTGCCCGATCGAATACGAATCTGAAAGAGGCCGGGCCGAACACGGCGTCTAGGTTTGCGCGCCGCACTTGGGCGTGACCGGACCGGCAGGGCTCTGCCGGCCGTTTGCCCGACCGGTGGAGAGAACCGGCGGTTCACGTCGCCGCAGGTTCCGCCATCGTTTCCCGTTGCGCCGCCAAAGCGCCGTGTATCACCGCGATGAGGGCCTGTCGATCGATGGGCTTGGCCACGTATTCCGTGCAGCCGGCCCGCAGGCATCGGTCCCGATCCCCGCTCATGGCGTGCGCAGTCAAGGCGATGATGGGACCTTGGTAACCGCAGGCCCGCAGCAGATTCGAGGCCGTGTAGCCGTCCATCACCGGCATCTGCATGTCCATCAGGACGGCGTCGAAGGACTGCCCTCGTTCCTCCGCGTCCCGAACCGCATCCACTGCCAGCTTGCCGTTCTCCACCACGGCGACCTCCGCGCCGGCCTTCTTGAGGATGAAGCTGATCAGCACCTGGTTGTCGGGACCGTCCTCCGCCAGCAGTAGTCGAGCACCTCGCAGGGAATCCGCCGGGGGAACCGTGGTTCTTGGCGGGACCGGCGCGACGACCGACTCTTGAGCCTGTTCGACCATTTTCGCCCCTGCGCACGGTTCCGCCGCGATCGTAACCCGGAAGCAGGTTCCTACCCCTGGCTGGGTATCCGCCACCACCACATCGCCGCCGAGCAGGCGGGCCAGCCGCCGACTGATAGTCAGCCCGAGCCCGCTGCCGCCGTACCGTCGGGTCGTGGTCGCATCCGCCTGCTGGAAAGGCTGGAACAGGTTAGCCACCTGCTCGGGAGTCAGGCCCACGCCGGTGTCGATGACGTCGATCTGCAAGATCGGCCGGTCCTCGGAGAAATAGCGGGCCACCAGGCGGATGCCGCCCTCCGCCGTGAACTTGACCGCGTTGCCGACCAGATTCACGAGGATCTGCCGCAACCTGAGGGGATCGGTCCGAACTTCCTCCGGAATCGGCCCCAGGTACTCCACAGCCAGGCGAAGCCGCTTCATCTCCGCGCGGACCCGCATCAGCGAAGCCACTTCGGCCAGCACCTGCGCGGGGGAGCAGGGGATCTGCTCGATGTCCAGCTTGCCCGCCTCGATCTTGGAAATATCCAGAATATCGTTGATGATGGCCAGCAGATGCTCACCGTTGCGGCGAATGGTGCGGAGGGCCTCCTGCCGCTCGACCTCCGACAACGCCGGATCCATCAGAGTGTCCGCAAACCCGAGAATGGCGGTCATCGGCGTGCGAATCTCATGGCTCATGTTCGCCAGGAATTCGCTCTTCGAGCGACTGGCGGACTGAGCCTCGCGGCTGGCAGCGGCGAGTTGCTGCATGGCCGCCTCGAGCTGAACGGTCGCGGCCCGTTCACGCTCCAGGGCCTCGGTGAGCAGCGTGTTCGCTCGCCGCACCTGATGCTCGCTCTGTTTACGCTCGGTGATATCCAGAATGACGCCGACGCTCCCGCCCACGGAGCCATCGGGGTTATCGAAGGTCGCCTTGTAAAACAGCACGTCCCGAAGCGAGCCGTCCCGGTGCCGCACCTGGCTCTCGTAGACCTGCGGCCCGCCGTTAGCGATGAGATGTTGGTCCTGTTCACGATAGTCCCTGGCCAAATCATCCGGGGCGATGTCGGCGGCAGTCCGGCCGATGATCTGGTCCCGAGAGAAGCCAAGGAAATCCATGAAGGCCTGGTTGCACCCTAGATGGCGACCTTCTGTGTCCTTATAGAAGATCGGGTTGGGGATGGTCTCCATTAGTTTCTGAAGGAAAGCGTGGGCCACCCGCAGCCTCTCTTCGGCCTGCTTCCGCTCTGAGATATCTACGAACGTCTCCAGCAGCTTGGGCCGGCCCTTGATGGTGATGCGCCGCGCGGATTTGAGCACCGGGAGGCGGCTCCCGTCAGCCCGCATCAGGACACGTTCGGCATTGTCTACGGTCTGGCCGAGGTCGGTGATCGGGCACGCGGACTCCTCGGCCGGGCAGAGCACCTGGTGACAGATCTGGCCGATGATGCCGCCGGCGTCTGTTCCCAACATTCGGGTGACGGCGGGGTTCACCTGCTCCACAATCTTCGTTTCGGCGTCAACGATGACGACGCCCGCGGTGACGCTGTTCATCAGGAGCCTTTGCAGGGCCTCGCTCTCCCGCAACTGGTCCTCGGCCCGTTTGCGTTCCGAGACGTCGCGAACAATGGCTTGCAAGAGGACACGACCGTTGACGGAGATCGCCTTCAAGCTGACTTCGGTGTCGATGAGCTCCCCGTTCAAACAGCGATGCACCCAGGAGAAGGCCTGGGGGGTCCCCTCCATGGCCGCGCGCAGGTATTCGGCGGCGGCCGCCTCCGACCTCCGCCCGTCGGGCTGGGTCTCCGGAGAGAACTCGACGGGTGAACGCCCGATCAGATCCTCCTGCCGGCACTTGAGAATGCGGCAGGCCTGCTCGTTGCACTCGAGGAACACGTCGGTCATCAACATGATGCCATCCGAAGCATCTTCGAAGAGTCGCCGGTATTTGGCTTCGCCCTCCCGGAGCCGGGCCTCGGTTTCCTTGTGCTTGGTGATATCACGCATCTGTTCGACAAGGAGCACGACGTCGCCGGCCTCGTTCAGGACCGGGATGGAGCGGGCTTCGATCCACAGATGGCGATCGGGCAGGTACTTCTCCACCACGGCGATTCGCCGGGTCTGCATCGCCTTGGCCGCCGGACAATCCTCGCAGCAGACGGAACGGCCCAGCAGCTCGAAGCACCGACGGCCTTCCACCTCGTCGCGGGTCTTGCCGAGCAGTTCGCACCCCGCGCGGTTGTATCGCAGAATGGTATGGTCCGGCCTTTGGAGGGCGACTACGTCCGGAATGCCGTCCAGGATCGTATCCAGCAGCCGCATCTGCTCGCGGAGCCTTTCCTCCGTGCGCTTTCGCTCGGTCACATCGAGGTTGAATTCCGCGACCAGACGGCGGCCCTCCGCGTCCGCGAACGGAATCGTGTGGACCTCCACCACCCGGTTGTTCTCTCGCGGCAGGGTCTCCTCGGTGATCTGCGGCTGCCCAGTGGCCAACGCTTTCGGGATTGCACAGGAGGAGCAGGGCTGGTCCAGCCCCATGAAGTAATCATGGCACTTGCGGCCGGTCGGATCGCCATAAATCTTCTGCCAGGCCGGATCGACGTAATGCAGGTTGTACTCCGCGTCCGTGACGTTGATCCCCGTCTTGGTGATGCCGAGGATGGTCTCGAGCCGGCGGTGCGCCTCGGCCAGCTCCGCGTGCGTCCGTCGCCGCTCCTGGTTCAGCAACGCCAGCGACACCTGGTCGCCCAGTTGGCAGGCGAAGGCGATCTCATCCGGCGTCCACGAGTGGATTCGATCCACGTGTTCGAAGCACAGCGTGCCCAGGTTGCGTCCTTCCACGCGAATTACGGCGTCCAGCATCGCGGTGATGCGATACGGTTTCAGGTAGTTCCCGGCATAGCCTGCCGTGCGGGGATCGTTCAGGGGGTCGTCGGCGGCCACGTACTTGGCGGTCCGCAGGTGCTCGAACTCCGCACTGAACTCGCCCGCGCGGAGAACCTGCCCGGCGCTGTGCCGACCCGGTGTCGCTTCGTAGAGGTCGGCACACCGTAGTTCGGTCCCGTCGTCGTTGAACAACCAGAGGCTCACACGCTCCACGTCGGCGGCGGCGGAGGCTCGCTCAGTCAACTCGCGGAAGAAGGCGGGGGAATCCGACCTACTCAACGAAGCGGACACCGCGGCGATGACCTCTTGCTGCTGTCGCGTGCGGGCGAGGGCCTGATGCAGGGACAATTCGCGAAGATCCTGCTCGGCCCGCCAGGTGCGTTCCAGCACCTCCATCTTCCTCCGCTCCAGTTCGGCACGACGACGAAGCGAATAAGTGCCCAGACCGAGCACCAGGCCCACCAGCAGGACCGGGGCCATACCGACCAGCACTTCTCGACGCAGCCCGGCCAATCGGCGGTGGTATTCCTCCGCCGTCAGGTCCACGGCGGCCACGCAAACCAGCTCACCGTTGGAATCGAACACCGGCGCGAAGCCGGTGATGAACGTCCCCCATTTGTCCGTATAGGGCTCCGGCGTGGTCAAGGCCCGGCCTTCGCGCAGGGCGGCCTCCAGGGTCGGCGGGGCTTCGCGGTACGGCTCCCACAACCCGGCCTGATCGATCACGCCGTCGCCGTCCGCGTCCACCGGCAGGGCCGAATCCACCCCGAAGTACACCTGCCCGTCTTTCAAGAGGGACGTGTAGAAGTACTTGATGCCCGGCGTGGCTTGGAGGAATCTCCGCATTGGCCGGAGAATACGGTTGTAGGACTCGCCGTCGTACTGGTCCGCCGATGCCAGCGTGCGGTGAAGATCGCCGTCAATCAGACTTGCCGCGGCGTGCGCCAGACGCAGCAGGTCATCGTGAACCTCGTCGCGGTGAGCCTCGCGAGCACTGCGATACAGCAGGAGCAGGACGACGGCGGCCAGGGCCAGGAAAGCCCCACCGGCAAAGCAGCCCTCCCGCAGCGGATGAACGGCACGCCGCGGGGTCATCGTCCCGGGATCGGTCGTCATGCGGTCCCCCTCGGGTTCGGGAACGGCCCGGCCTGACCCGCCCACGCGCATCTGTCCCTTCCACATCACTTGCCCTGCCCCGACTGTCACAAACATCGGCGGGGCGTACCGGCCGCTAAAGCAATACGAACAACGCTGTATAAGCAGATCGGCGACGCTCTGACGGAAGGAATTATCGGAAAGGCGGCAACCGAAATAGCAAAGGGGCGATGATCTCGGTATCAGTCGACGGGTGCCGCCAGGCGGCCATCGAGCAAATGTATGACCCGGTCGGCCCGGGCGGCGACGCCGACATCGTGGGTCACGACAATCAGGGTGACACCGGCGTCGCAGCGCAAAGCGCCGAGCAGATCAAGCAGCATCTCACCCGACCGCGAATCCAGCGATCCGGTCGGCTCGTCCGCCAGCACCAGCCGGGGGCGATTGGCCAGCGCCCGAGCCACCGCAATCCGCTGACGCTCGCCGCCCGAGAGCATCGGCGGACGATCATTCGCCCGATCCCCCAAGCCCACCTGTTCCAAGAGCGCTCTGGCCCGCCGCACCCGCTCCGCCGGCCGCACTCCCGCCGCGATCAGCGGAACCTGGATGTTTTCCAGCGCGGTCAGGTTGGGCAGCAGGTTATGCAATTGAAACACCAGCCCGACAGTGTGTGTGCGGAAGTGGTCGGACTCGGCGCGGGTCAGATCCTTGAGCGATCGGCCCGCCACCGTAAGCGTGCCGGCATCGGGGCGGTCGATGGCCGCGATCAAGTTCAGCAAGGTCGACTTTCCGCAGCCCGACGGCCCGCACACCGCGACGAATTCGCCGGCGGCCACGTCCAGATCCAGGCCGTCCAGCGCCGTCACGCGGCCGTCGTCGTACCGCTTGATCAGCCCGCGGGCGGTGATGAGCGGGGTCGTGTTGACGGATGCATCCTGCATGGTTTCCAGTTCACGACCGATGCGACACGCCCAGGCGGTCGGCGCGCTTCACTCATGCCGCAGGGCTTCGACCGGCGAGATCCCGGCGGCGCGGATCGCGGGCAAGGCCCCGCCGATGATGCTCAGCACCACCGCCGTGGCCAGGGCCAGGCTGAACGGCTGCCAATCGAAGATGGGGTCGACGAATTGGGCCGTCACCGACACCCGGGTCGAGAGCAGCGCCAGCCCCACGCCCAGCAGACAGCCTAGGACGCAGGCGAGAAGGCCCACCCCGCCCGCCTCGACGATGATCATCGCCACGATGCGACGCCGCGCCCAACCCACGGCGCGCAAGACCCCGATCTCTCGCGTTCGCTCATGCACGGTCATCCACATGGTGTTGGCAATGATCACCCCGCCGATGATGAACGCCAGCAACGAAACCGCGCCGACCATCGCGTTGGCCATCTCCAAACCCTGGTCGACCTTGTGGTACTGCTCCGCGCCGGTCACGGTGAACAGATTCGGATGGTTGCGCTCGATCCGCTGTCCCACGAGAGCGGGGTCGGCTCCTGGGCGCACACGAACCTGAAAACTGCTCACCTGGCCGGGGCGGTTGAGAATCGTCTGCAAGCCGGTCAGCGGCACGACCATGGCACTGTTGAAATACACGACCTCCGTCTCGAAGACGCCGACGACGCGGAAATGTCGGCGGGCGAGATACGTCCGATCACCCACGTCCAGTTTCGCCAGGCGGGCCGCCACGGAACCCAGCAGCAACTCGTCGTCCGCTTCCGGGTATCTGCCGCGTATCAGGTGCTGCCCGCGTGCCCGCATGTCCTCCGGATGCATGCCGATGGTGAAACCGAAGCGCAGTCGCGGAGCCGGCATGATATGCATCAGGATCGGAACGGCATCGACAACGTCCGGGTCGCTGAGGAGGGCAGCACGGGTCCGGGCCTCATCCAGCGAACTGAACAGGTCGGCGGCCACGCCGGCCTGGAAGACCATCATGTCGCCCTCGCTGAAATGGATGGCGGCGTTGGTGGAAGCCCAGAAGCCCCGGACGATGCTGCCGAAAGCCACGATGGCGGCGACCCCGATGGAGATGCCCAGGGCCGTGAGAAATGTTCGCAGCGGCTGGCGACGGAGGTTCCGCCAACTCATTCCCCAGGTCGTCAGAGATCCTGCCGCGCTGCCCATTCCCCGTATTCTAAGCGGTTTGCCGGCGCAACACACTCGCCGGCCGACTACGATCCGCGGGAGTCCTTCGGCACGAGCCACCCCCGCAACCCCGACTGGCGAATCCGTCCCCTGGCGGAGATAATTCGCGGCGTGCGGGCAATTCATTATCGCAGGAGGCCACCCATGAATGCTCTTCCCCATACCCTGGCGCAAAAACGTTGCCGTTTCGTAGGCGCGATTCTAGCAACATTCGGCGGACTCGCGTCGGGCTGTGGAACGCCGTTCGAAGTGCAGGAAACACTGACGTTGACCGCGCCGGCGGCCGCGGGGCTGATACGCATTGACAATCGCGTCGGCCGAGTGGAAGTGGTTGCGGACAGCAACCTCAGCGAGATCCAGGCCACCGTCGTCAAGGTGGGCAAGGGCGCTTCGCTCGAAGAAGCCCGCCGGGCATTGTCCGAAATCAATGTCCGATTGTCGCCGGCGGAGGGGGACCCGCAAGTGTTGATGGCCGAAGCCCTGCATCCCGGCGGGAGCGGGCAGCGACAATACGAAGTGCAATGGAAGCTCACGGCTCCCCCTTCAGCCGAACTGGACGTGAGGAACAGAGTGGGCGTTGTAACTGCGGATGGTTTTCAGAATGGCGTAACCGTCGTAACCAACGTCGGGGAGATCCAATTGAGGGAGGTCCGCGGCAGGGTGAGCGCCCGCACGGATGTGGGCGGCATCGATGCCACGGCCGCCGGAGAAATGGAGTTGACCACCAATGTCGGAGGAGTGCAGGCGAAGATCGGCCCCGAAAACGCCGCCGACGTTCGGATTCGCACGCAGGTCGGCGATGTGTCGGTGGTGGTGCCCGGCAGCCGTACCGGCCTGTTCATCCTGGATGCCGACGTCGGCGAAATCAACCTTCGCGCGGAGGACCTGAATCTGTCGCACATCCGCACCACGACGCACCATTTTGAAGGAGTGGCGGGAGGCTTGCGAACACCGCGGCTGGACATAGTCACGGGCGTGGGCGGCATCACCATCCAAGTGTCGCCCACACCGGACTGAAGCGCCTCGCCGCCATTCCTCACGCGCCAACCCCGGCCCGCAGGGAGACAGGACCGAATGAATCGAGAGATCGACTGGTATTACCATCGCCAGGGCTGAGCCGCTTGCGCGAGGTCGCAGGAGTTTCTTGCGCAACACGGCATCAAACCCCATGAGCAGGTCTCCGCGAACCAACGTCGCTTCGATCGCCAGGCGGCCTTGGCTCTCTGCCGATCGGTCGAACAGGTGGTGACGACCCGAGGCCGCCATCAGCAGACCTTCCGTCTGGCGGACCGCTCCCTGGATGAGGACGCGGTGGCGAATGCCGTTCTCGGCCCGACAGGCAATCTGCGGGCACCCGCGGCGCGCCAAGGTTCCACTCTGCTGGTCGGGTTCGACGAGAACGTCTGGCGAGCACATCTGCTGGGATAAGCCCGCCGGTGATTCGCGCGGAGCCGCAGGCGTTTTCCCCGGGCCGCCCACCTGACCCCGCGGCAGCAATTCTGTCAGCAGCTACGGCCCTGCGTGAGCCTGCGGCGGATATAGTCGGCCCGGGCGGCGCTTCGCTGCTCTCCATTCAGGCGGGCGTTGTAGAGCTTCTGCAAGTGGGCGGGCTGGGTCATCATGAAGAGTTCGTTCACCGTCGCCAAATCCAGTTCCTTGATCCGACCCAGGTTGACGCCCAGTCGCAGATGCGACAAATGCAGCATGGTTTCGTCGCTGCTGATCGTCCGGGCATGCAGGAGGGCGCCGTACGACCGCCATACGCGATCATCCAGGGCCAGGGGCCGCTCCTGAACCAGGGCCTGACGAGCGCGACGCTCATATTCCACGATCCGCGGGATCACCGTCTGTCGGAAATCGTCGATGATCTCGTCTTCCGTACGCCCCAGCGTGACCTGGTTGCTGACCTGAAAGAAATCGCCCGTCGCCTCGGTCCCTTCGCCGAACAGGCCGCGAACCGCCAGGTGCAGGTCCTTGGCCGCCTGAAAAACCTTCTCGATCTCTCCCGCCAACTTCAGGCCGGGCAAGTGCAGCATCACGGAGACACGAATGCCGGTGCCGACGTTGGTCGGGCAGGCGGTGAGGTAGCCATAGCGCGGGTGATAGGCGTAGCTGACCTTCTCCTCCAGTTCATCGTCGAGATGATTGATCTCCTCCCAGATTTCCTCCAGACGCAGACCGCTGCGGAGGACCTGCAAGCGGAGGTGGTCTTCCTCGTTGATCATCACGGAGTCGTTGCCGTTCTCGGCGATGGATACGCCGCGGCGTCCGGCGCCGCCGGCATGCTGGCGGCTGATCAGATGCCGCTCGACCAGAATCCGCTGATCCAGCTCGTCCATCTCCTCGACGTCGATGTAGGTCCAACGCCCCCGGGTCGCCTTGGAATCCAGATGGCCGCGGATCAGATCGACGAGTTCCTCACGGTGCGCCGGCGTCGCCCGAGCCAGAAAGGGATAACCGGCCACATTGCGGGCCAGCCGAATCCGAGAGCTGATGACGATATCGCCCATCGGCCCCGCACCGCTGAGCCAGTCTCCGGTGGTTTTGGCCAAGTCGTCGATGATCATTGGCTTTCCCGTATGCGGATCTTGTCCCGAATTCGGGCGGCTTCCTCGTATTGCTCTTCCTCGACCGCCTTGACCAGTTGGCGTTTCAGCCGCACCAGTTCATTCTCCGTGGAACGCGGCGCCCCCAACCGGGAGGGTACTTTGCCGATGTGGTGGCCGGCGCCCTCGTGGGCCCGCTCGATCAACGGAACCAGCGCTTTCTCGAAGGCGTCGTAATCCCGCGGGCAGCCCAGCAGACCGTTGTTGCGGAATTCGACAAAGGTCATGCCGCAGTGCGGGCAGGCCAGATCAGCCAGTTGCTGAGCGCCGGCCTTGCTGATGACCAGACCCGCCAGCAATTCGTTCACCGGCACGTGCCCGCTCGGCTTGGGCATGATGCCCTCCGACGCGGCGCAGCTTTCGCACAGATGCCTCTCCCGCTTCTCCCCCTGAGGCGTGATGTCGGTGAGATGCACCGTGGCGGGCTGTTTTTTACATGCCTGACAGGCGATATTCATGTCAAGACCGCCCTTCCCAAACCCCGCAAGGGTCCGGAAAATCCTAGCTCTGTCAATGACATATCGTCAACTCGAACGGTCATCATCATGTATCGCTGGTGCGCGGAACAGGCGGCGGCAGGTAGGCCGCTCCGCAGCCGTTGGTCTCCCAGACGCGGACTTTGGCCAGGTGAACTCCGGGTGGAACCTGCGGCGCAAAAGCCTCCGCGATATATCGGGCCACCCACTCCGTCGAGGGATTCCGCTCTGAGAACGCGGGCAGATCGTTCAGGCAGCGGTCCCGCAGCGGCCTGATCACGCCGGCCAGATTCCGCTGGAGCACGGTGAAATCCGCCAACAGACCCGCCGAGTCGAGCGTCGGGCCCTCCAGAAACACCTCCACCCCCCAATTGTGCCCGTGCAGAGGCTCATAGTCCCCGTCGGGCATCCGCAACCGATGCGCGGCCGAGAACTCCGTCCGCAACACGATTTCATACATCAACAGCCCTCCCGGACGGCCTCGCCGCTCATGGTTGTTCAGACGCCGACCCCACGATATTTTAAGACGATCGGCTCAGGCTCGCACGCCGGCCCGCCCAAGCCCTGCGGAGGTGCCGTTTGGCCTCTTACTTTCCATCGCTTGACGACATCCGCCGCCTCGCGGGTCGGGGACGGACGGCGCCGGTCTACCGACGATTGCTATCAGACCATCTGACTCCGGTGGCGGTCTTCCGGCTCCTGAGCGAAAACGAGGAACACGCGTTTCTGCTGGAGAGCGTGGTCGGCGGAGAGCACATCGCCCGCTACAGTTTCGTGGGGGCCGGTCCCGCCCTGGTGTTCCGCGCCCGCCACGGCCTCGTCCTGATCGACCGACCGGACGGCCCCACGATCCGTGAGGCCACGGCCGATCCATTGGCCAGATTGCACCAGCTCATGCGGGAGCACGCCTCCGTTCCGCACGCGGAAACCGACCGCGGCGTCGAGCCGCTACCGCGTTTCATGGGCGGAGCAGTCGGCTATGCCGCCTACGACCTGATCCGGTCCTATGAGCGGCTGCCGGGGACGCCCTGCGACGATCGCGAGTTGGACGACCTCGCCTTCGGCATCTACGACCGCATGGTCATATTCGACCACGTCAACAAGAGTATTCTGGTCGTCGCCCACACGCGGCTGGACGGCGATATCGCCGCCCACTACGCTGAAGCCTGTGGGCGGATCGACGCCCTGGTGCAACGATTGGATCGACCGATTGCCGCGATGACCGCCGATTTCGCGCTGCACCCCACTCTGCCGTCGGACATCCCCAGCACCTTCACGCGGGCAGGATTCGAGGAAGCCGTCCGCAAGTCCATCGAGTACATCCTGGCCGGCGACATCTTCCAGGTCGTGCTCAGCCAGCGGCTCCGCGTCGAGTACGCCGCGGACCCGTTCAACATCTACCGCGCCCTCCGCGTGGTCAACCCGTCGCCGTTCATGTTTTACGTTCGCAGCCCGCGGTGCATCCTGATCGGCGCCAGCCCGGAGATCATGTGCCGCGTCGAGGACGGCGTCATGACCAGCCGACCCCTGGCCGGCACCCGCCGCCGGGGCACGACGCCGGCGGAGGACCAACTGCTGGAGCAGGAACTGCTCGCCGATCCCAAGGACCGCGCTGAACATATCATGCTGGTCGACCTCGGGCGAAACGACGTCGGGCGAGTCGCCACGCCGGGCAGCATCCGCCTCAGCGAAGTCATGACCGTCGAGCGCTACAGCCACGTCATGCACCTGAGCAGCACCGTCACCGGCCGGCTGGCCGAGGGTTGTTCGGCGATGGACGCCCTTCGCGTCACCCTCCCGGTCGGAACCGTCAGCGGCGCGCCGAAGATTCGGGCGATGGAGATCATCGACGAACTGGAACCCGTCCGCCGCGGCCCGTACGGCGGCGCGGTGGGCTACTTCGACTTCTCCGGCAACATGGACACTTGCATCGCCCTGCGGACCATGGTCGTCACCCCCTCTCGAACCATCGGGCGGCTGCTGGTGGACATCCAGGCGGGGGCGGGCATCGTTGCCGACAGCGTCCCGGCGGCGGAGTACGAAGAGACCATGAACAAGGCCCGAGCACTGCTGACCGCGACCACCCTGGCCGGCAGACTGTAGCGAACGACGAATCGCTCCTCACCGGATGGCCGGGTGGCAAGGTCACGGGTCGACAACCCCGGCCCGCCATTCGCTCGGTCTGCTTCCGGCCTGCTCCCGATTCACGGCCGGGACCGGCGCGCTGCCGCATGCTTCGGCCTGGGAGGAGTGGGCGGGGCCGGACGCTGGACTCTCCCGACACCTGGATCGGTCTTGGGAAAGCAAGCCGCCGACGAAGACATCGGCAACCCGGACCTGCGCATGAAAAAGCCGCCGAACAGCGGGGTCAGCGGCGTTTCATCAATGGAGCCGATGAGATTCGAACTCACGACCTTCTGCATGCCATGCAGACGCTCTCCCAACTGAGCTACGGCCCCGGGAGGGTGGCGGCGACGATCGGTTTCTCCTTATAAGCGGTCCCCGCCGGGGGTGTCAAGGGCCGGGTCGGGTCCCGAAACGCCTGCCAGGGGGGTTCGCCGCGCCTAGCGTCCGAAGAACAGCACTGCGGAGCCGCCCACGGCGACCACCGCGCCCAGCACCGCCCGCGGGCTGACCCGCTCTTTGTGGATCAGGGCCGCGAAGGGCAGGATGAACACCGGCGACAGTCCGCAGAGCGTCTGGGCCACGCCGAGCGGGGCGCGGTCCGACGCCACTAAAGACATCCACACCCCGAGGAACGGCCCCCACCGTGGCCCCGCCCAGCGTGAAGGCCAGGCCGCCCGGCCGAACAGGGCGGCCAGCAGCGGCGCGATCGCGGGATTCCGTTCCCGCACCAGGGGGCGGGAATGGGATCTTGCGGGGAAAAGGATTCCCGCGATGGGGGGTGCGAGAAAGGATTCTCGCACCAGGGCGGGGGATTCCGTTCCCGCACCAGGGGGCGGGAATGGGGTCCTGCGGGGAAAAGGATTCCCGCGATAGTGGGTGCGAGAAAGGATTCTCGCACCAGGGCGGGAAAGGATTCTCGCACCAGGGCGGGGGATTCCGTTCCCGCACCAGGGGGCGGGAATGGGGTCCTGCGGGGAAAAGGATTCCCGCGATAGTGGGTGCGAGAAAGGATTCTCGCACCAGGGCGGAGCGCGTAGTTTCCGGCCCGAAGCGCGGAGTCTTTGGCCTGAAGCGTAAAGTTTCTGGCCGGAAGCGCGGAGTTTCTGGCCAGAAGCGCGGAGTTTCTGGCCAGAAGCGCGGAGTT
>CAZNFM010000004.1:0-176721 GCA_964572385.1 uncultured Planctomycetaceae bacterium
CATCGTTGTGCATCCATGAAATATCGTTGTGCATGGATGAAACATCGTTGTGCATGGATGAAATATCGTCGTGCAGCGGGGAAAGGGCGGGGGGCGTCGGGCGAATATTGCCGAATCCCCTCGTGCGCGAATCCTTTCTCGGGCAAATATCGCCGAACCGGGCCGCCCGCCGGCCCGCCCGGGCGCGAACCCCCTCGCGCCCGCCGCCGCCACCGCGGGAAGCGGGGGGCAACGCTCGGGCGCGGATCCTTTCTCGCCCGCCGCCGCCACTCGTCGCCCGTGCGAGAATCCTTTCGCGCCCGCCGCCGTCGTGGCGGGGAAGGATTCCCCGGAACGCCGGTGCGAGAAAGGATTCTCGCACCAGCAGTCGCGCGCTCACCGCTCGTGCAAGGGTATATTCCCGGACGCCCCCCCGCGTTGCCTCACCGGGCCACGGCGTGGGCCAGCGTGCGGGAGATCACCGCGTAGAACAACGCGGACAGGCCCGCCGCGGCGGGCAGCGTCAACGCCCAGGCGGCGACGATGTGGCCGCCCACCCCCCAGCGGACCGCCCGCATCCGCCGCACGATCCCCACGCCGAAGATGCCGCCGGTGATGGTGTGCGTGGTGCTGACCGGGATGCCCAGCATCGAGAGCCCGATGATGGTGGCCCCGCCGCCCGTCTCCGCCGCGAAACCGTCGAAGGGCTGCAACTTGGTCACCCGGTGGCCCAGCGTGTGGATGACCTTCCAGCCGCCCATGTAGGTGCCCAGGGCGATGGCCCCGTGGCAGCTCAGGATGATCCACCAGCGGAGGTGCCCGTCCGGCGTGCCGTCCTGCGTGGCGTAGCCGGTCAACGCGGGGACGCTGAGCAGCAGGGCCAGGATGATGCCCATGGTCTTCTGGGCGTCGTTCAACCCGTGGCTGAGGCTGTACACCGCGGCGGAGAGCAATTGCAGCAGGCGAAAGGCCCCGTCCACCCGGCGCGGCGGCTGGCGCCGCACGATCCACATGGTCACCACCATGATCAGCGCGGCGATGGCCAGGCCGATCAACGGAGAGAAGACGATGAACAGGGCCACCGTCCCGATCTTCCCCCAGATCAGGGCGCCGAGGCCGCCCTTCATCAGCGCCCCCCCGGCCAGGCCGCCGATCAGGGCGTGCGAAACGCTGATGGGCAGGCCGAAATGGGTGCAGACCGCGACCCAGAGGATGCCGGCCAGCAGCGTGGCCAGCACCAGATGGGGATCGACGATGCGCGGGTCGATCAACCCCTTGCCGATGGTGGAGGCCACGTGCGTCTCGAAGAAAAAGGCGGCGATGAAGTTGAAAAAGGCCGCCCACAGCACCGCCCACCGCGGCGACAGCACGCGGGTGGCCACCACCGTGGCGATGCTGTTGGCCGCATCGTTCATGCCGTTGTAAAAATCGAAAATGAGGGCGATGCCGACGATGAGGATGACGTAAGTGACCAGGTCCATGGGGCGGGCGGCTCAGGCGTTCTTGAGTTTGATCGCTTCGATGATGTTGGCGACGTCCTCGCACTTGTCCAGGGAACGCTCGGTCAGGTCGTAGATCTCCTTCCACATCATGGCCTCGGGGAAACCGGAGGCGGTCCGGTAGAGGTCCACGGCGGCGGCGTGGTTGAGGTCGTCGCCGGCGTTCTCCAACTGGTGGATCTCGACCAGATGGGCCTGGAGACCGTCGGGCCGCTTGAGGTTCCGCAGCTCGCGGATGGCCGCGGCCGCCTCGCGGCAGGCCCGGGCCAGCACCTCGCTCATCTGCACCAGCCAATGCGTCGGCCGCGGGATCTGATACATGGTCAGCCGCTTGGTGGCGGCGTCCATCTCGTCGATCACGTCGTCGATCCGCTTCATCAGGGTGTAGATGTCCTCGCGGTCGAAGGGAGTGATGAAGGTGGTGTCCAGCTTGTGCAGCGTCCGCCGGGTCACGTCGTCGCCGGCGTGCTCGAGCTGGCGGATCTCGGCCACGTGCCGGTCGCGGGCGCCGTAGTCCTTGAGCAGCTTCTCGAAGGTGTCGCCGGCGCGGATCAGCAGCTCGGCGGCCTCGTCGAAGAGGTCGAAGAAACGCGTGTCGCGGGGGATGAGGCTGAACAACGCAAGGCTCCGGTCACGGCTGCCGCCGGGGCGGCCGCCCCCGCCGGGCCCTCCACCCTGGGGAGGACGGCGGCAGCGGGCGGGAGAACCCTCTTCTTACGACGCGGCGCGGCGATCGGCAAGCGGCGGCGGATTAAGAACGGGTTAATTCTCCCGCGCCGGCCGCGTTTCCGCCGCCGCCACCCCGCCATTCACCGCTTTTCACAGGCTGCCGGGGAACCGCCCTGCCCGCGGAGGCCCCTCAGGGTCGCAACAGGGCCAAGGCCTCGGCCTTGTCGGCCAGCCACTGCCCCGCCCGCGTGCGGACGGCCTTCACCTCCGGGTTGGAACCGGGATCCACGCCGATCAGCCGGGAATAGACCAGCGTGGTGTCTGCCCAGAGCTGGCCCAGCCAGGCGGAGACGGCCAGGTCCACCTGGTCCACCGCGATGACCACGACCGGCATCTTCTCGCTGCACCGCTTCACGTTGGCTAGGGCCAGCACCAAGTCCACCTCGCCCGGCGTCAGCCCGGCATGGGCGGGGTTCACCGGATCGACCCGCCGGCTCAACAGCGGATGCGCGCCCACCTCGCCGGTCCGCAGGAGGAAGACGGCGAGCTTGTGCTCGGCGGTGCCGAGAATGGCCTCCAGGTTCATGTGCGAATCGCGCGGCAGGCCGAGATAGCGCGACATGGTGATGTCGTTGCCGTCGCGGTTCACGCCTTCGTTCCAATACTGGCAGAACTCATCCGCGGCGAAGATCAACCGCCGGTCGTTCGTGCCGAGATAAATGTGGTTCACGCCGTGGCGAAGCTGCTGCAAACGGAGGTACTGGGCCAGCATCACCGGGGCGGAGTTCACGTCGCCCGGATCCAAGGCCCGGCAGGCCTCGGCGATGATCGCCCAGTACGCGGCCACGTCCAGCCCGGCCACGTGCATCGGGGCCATGAGGATCGGCGTCTGGTTGCGGCCGTAGCGGCCGGACACCTCGCTCGGCAGGTCCAGCACCAGGTTCCCGTCCCGCTCGCCCAACGCCCGCAGCGGGCCGGTGTTGGCGAAGACCACCCGCCGCGCGGCCCGCGGCGTCAATTCGTGCATCTTGACGGTCTCTTCGGTGATGCCGCTGCGCGAAAACTCCATGAACAAGGTGTTGTCCACGGTCGCGTCCGCGGGCAGGCCCGCCACTTCCTTCGGGGAGTTGGCCAGAAGCCAGGACACCCGCCGATCCGGCCGCTCATTGGCCAGAGACGCGACCAGGTAGTTGAACTGCTCGTTGGCCCCGATGCCGCTGTTGACGAGGTACTTGAGCCGGGCCTCGCCGAAGTGCTGCCGGACGTAGGCATCGATCCGCGGCGCCGTCTCCTTCATGAAGGCGGCGGCATAACCGGCGGGATCGCTGCGGTACAGGACGGCCAGGGCGTCCGTCGCCGCCGTCGGCAGGAAGGCCGCGAGGCTTCTGGCCACCTCGTCCAAGGCGGCCTGCGGGGCGGGAATCGGTTCGCTCAGCGTCGGGTTCATCGACAGGAGCGAGATGCGGCCGCCCGCGAGCGTCAGCAGCGGTGTCGCGGCCAGCGGGCGACCATGGGCCTCGCCGCCCCGGGCCGCCGCCGGCGTCCGCAGGCGAGCCAGCACCCCGCCGAAGCCGTACTCCTCCAGCAGGCGGCGAACCTCCTCGGGCGAAACCCGCCAAGCCTCCGCCAAGTTGTCGATGAGCCGCTGAGGATCCAGAGCGCCAGCCAAGGCGTCGTCCAACCTTCGATCACTGACCGGCGTAGTCTTGGAGCGAACGGCCGCGGCCTGCGCCGCCCGGGCCAGTCGAGCGGCGACGGTTGAAGGTTCCGGTAGAGTCATTTGCACAGATCTCCCAGGCGGTCATCATCCGCGGCGGCCACGTTGCCGCCGCAGCACGGAATCCAACTCCAAAAAACGGAAGTTGATCAACTGCACGGTCACCCCGATCCCGCAGGAAACCAGGCTCATCGCCAGGCAGGTGCCTGACAGAACCACCGCCGCGAGGCGATAGCCGGACCCCGGCGGCCACGGCCCGTACTTGGCCGTCAGGGCGAAGACCATGCACGCGAGAAACAACAGGATGCCAATGCCGCCGAAGAACGTCAGCGGCTTGTACGAACGAAACACGCTGAGTATCCGAAACAGCACCCGCAGGCCGTCCTGCAAGGTGTTCAGCTTGGATTCGCTGCCGGGCGGCCGCTCGCGGTAGGCGACCGGTACCTCGCGAACGATCCACTTGCGGTAGAGGTACTGGAGGGTCATCTCGGTTTCGATGTCGAACCCGTAGGCGATGATCGGCAGGTTTTGGGCGACCTCCCGCGTGAAGGCGCGATAGCCGCTCATGATATCACGAAGGCGGGCATTGAAGATCACGTTGATCAGCGTGCAGACCAGCCGGTTCCCGAACACGTGGAACCGCGGATACGCGGCATGCCGATCAACGGCCTGGCGGCAGCCGACGACCACGTCCGCCTCGTCGGCCAGCAGCGGGGCCAACAGGTCATGCACCCGGTCGGCCGGATAGGTATCGTCGCCGTCGGCCATGACGTAGTAGTCGGCTTCGACCTTCTCCAGCATCGCGGCGATGACGTGACCCTTGCCCTGTTTCTTTTCCCGAATCACGGTCGCGCCGGCGGCGCGGGCCAGATCGGCGGTGCCGTCCGTGCTGTTGTTGTCGAAGACGTAAATGGCCGCGTCGGGCAATTCGCGGCGAAAATCCGCCACGACCTTCGCGACGGTGGCAGCCTCGTTATAGCAAGGCAGGAGGACGGCGACTCGCGGTGTCGGGTCAGGCATGACGCACATCCGAGTCCGGTTAAGCGGGTCAATCAGGCCACCGACGGCCTCGGCTCACGCCGTCACCGCCCGGGACGCCCTGCGGCGACGACCGGCACCCTCCGGCCTTCAGCCGCCGCCCGGCACTAGGTTCGAACACGCCAGCAGAGCTGTCAACCCGCGGCATCGTGACGGCAAGGCCGGGCACAAAGAAGGCGAAAAAGGAACTAATTCCGCTTCTGACCGCATACAGACTCGAACCTCCGCAAGACGACCGATGGCCCCAGAACCGCAGCCCGACCCGGGACAGGCCGGCGACCAGGGAAGATGTCTGGGACCGCCGGTCTTCGGCCAACGGGAACCGAAGCCCGTGGTCGCCTCGTCGGCTTGCTTCGCAGATACTCCGTTCCCTGATCGCGCGACGGGGTAGCACCCGGCGGCACTCGCCCGTGGTTTACCTCAACCACAGAAATGAGGATAGCGATATCGGGACGATCCGCGGGTCCGGTATCTGCACATCGTCGGCCAGGGTGACGAGTATTCCGAGGGGGGCGTTGTATCCCGTCTTCTCCAGGAAAGCCCGCAAGCCCCGCGTGTCCTCGTGCGGGTCGATCCGTTTGCGATATTTGACCTCAACGGGGATGCGACGCGTTCCCACCGTCACGGCGAAGTCCACTTCGGGCTCGGCATGGCGGGCAGGAACGTGGGCCACGTCCAAGTTGGGTATCGACGCCAAGAAGTAGCCCAGGATGCTCTCCGCAAGGTGGCCCGCCAAGTCGCTCAGGTGCGGATTGGCCGACAGCCCTTCCACGTCGAGCGGAATCACTTCTTCCAGCCAACTGGCTCGCAGAGCGTGATCGCACAGGCAAACCTTGGCAATGCGGGCCCCCTTCTTGGTCAACCGCGATTCCATCGGCGGGATCAGCCGGAGAAGCAGCGTGCGGTCCAGGAATCGCAAGTAATTGAGGATGCGGTTCCAATTGATCGCCCCTCCCAGCGCCTGATTGATCTCGGGCACGAACACGCTCTGACCCGGCGTTTGGCCGGCGTAGCGGCAGCAAAGGCGAAACACCTCCTCCAGGAGCTTCTCATCGCGTTTTCGGCCCCGCTCGCCCAGCCTCAGGTCGTGCTGGATGGCCCGCTTGATGACGGTCTCGTTGAGGTGGCTGGCCACCTCCGGCCAGGCGGCATCGCCCGCCTGATGGGCAATCGGATAGGCTCCTCGCTCGGAGAAAGCGGCAAACGCCTTCTGACGCAATCCTTGTTCCCGCTTTCCACGCTCGATGGCTTCAAGCCAGAACTCCCGTCTGGTTAGGACATCTGCTCCGTTCTCCGCCCAGACAGGCTGTATCCTCTCGCCGTAACGCAACTCGGCGATTTCGCGAAGCAGGAGCGGCCCCAGGTCCATCGTCGTGATCCGCCCCGCCAAGCTGTCCCGTCCTTCCTCGATCCGCAGCGAGGAACTGCCGGTCACGAATACGCGAACCGTGCTATTGTCCACCAAGCTCTTTATTTGTGGCGCCCACGCCTCGAGGTTCTGCACTTCATCGAAGAAGAGGAAAGCGATGCGGCCTTCCCTCGCGGCGCAGTTGAAGCTCGATTTCAGCACCTGATCTTCGTGCCAGCGGGCAATGGCCAGCACGGGCTCGGCGATGCCCTCCAGCGTCGGCAGTTCATCAAAAGACACGTAGAGGAGCCGATTGGGGGGGACGCCCTCGGCGAGCAGCGCCTCGATGATCTGCCGGAGGAGCACGGTCTTGCCCACGCGCCGAGGTCCGCGAAGGACCGTCGCCGGCGTTAGTCCGCTTGTCAGGGATTGGCGCAACCGTAGAAACGGCCAGCGATGGAAGGTCGGCAGTTCCGGGCCGGGCTTTCCTTCCCACCAGGGATTGAGACGACGGAGGTTCTCCGCCAGCTCCAGGGGAAGCTTTCCAAACAGGGGATTCTGATCGAGCGGACTTGTCTCGTCAGTCATGCTTCCTCCGCGATGACGCCGTTCTCCGCGGTCGGTCGCATGTTAGCCGCATTTTAGGCGGTAGTCAGCCCTGCCTTGCCAGTTTCTCTCGCAGGTATTCGACCACGCGGGACTTGTCAATTCGCTGCTGGGCGCCGGTATCGCGGTCGCGGACGGTGACGGTGCCGTCTTCCTTGGTCTGGCCGTCGATCGTGAAGCAGTAGGGCGTGCCGGCCTCATCCATGCGGGCGTAGCGCTTGCCGATGCTGGCCTTGGGGTCGTAGGCGGCGGGCCAGAGCTTCTTCACCTCGCGGTAGATCGGTTCGGCGATCTCCGGCAGACCATCCTTGTTGACCAGCGGAAAGACCGCCGCCTTGATCGGGGCCAGCCGGGGATGGAACTTCAGCAGCTCCGGACTGGGCCGTGACGGGTCGACCGTGTACGCCTCGCAGATGAAGGCCAGCGTGCTGCGGTCCGCCCCGGCGGAAGGCTCGATGACGGTCGGAAGGAACCGCTCCTTCCGCTCGTCATCGAAATAAGTCAGGTCCTTGCCGCTGAACTTGGCGTGCTGGGTCAGGTCGAAGTTGCCGCGGTGGGCGACGCCTTCCAGCTCCTGCGGCTCGTCGGCAAATGGGAAGCAGTACTCGATGTCCGTGCAGGCCTTGCTGTAATGGGCCAGTTCCTTCTCCTCCTGGTTGCGGGGCTTGAGGTTCTCGCCGGACAAGCCGAGCGACTTGTACCAGTTGATGCGGACGTCCCGCCACCACTCCCACCATTTCATGCTCTCGCTCTCGTGGCAGAAGAACTCGATCTCCATCTGCTCGAATTCGCGGGAGCGGAAGGTGTAGTTCCGCGGATTGATCTCGTTGCGAAACGACTTGCCGACCTGGGCAATACCGAAGGGCACCTTGACCCGGGAGGAGTCGCAGACGTTCTTGAAGTTGGCGAAGATGCCTTGAGCCGTCTCGGGGCGGAGCCAGACCAGATTCTCCTCGTCTTTGATGGCCCCGGCGTAGGTCTCGAACATCAGGTTGAACTGCCGAGCCTCCGTCAACTGGCATTTGTCGTGCTGACCGACGCACTTGCTCGGCTTGAGCGGACAAGGGGTCTTGTCCAATTGATCGGCGCGAAACCGGCCCTTGCAACCCTCCGTCTTGCAGTCCACCATCGGATCGGCAAACCCCGTCGCATGCCCGCTCGCTTCCCACACCTTGCGGTTCATGATGATTGAGCAGTCCACGCCGACCATGCTGATCTCTTTGCCGTCGGGGCCGACCGGCGGGTTGGTGACCATGTCGTGCCACCAAGCCTCCTTGATGTTCCGCTTCAACTCGACGCCGAGCGGGCCGTAGTCCCAGAACCCATTGATCCCGCCGTAGATTTCGCTCGACTGAAAGATGAACCCGCGGCGCTTGCACAGTGAGACAATCTTCTCCATCCGTTCGCTGTCTTTGGCCATGGTCTCTCCTCAGTCACTGCTCAGCAGCAAATGGCTTCTTCTAGGCCCCATCTGAAGTCGGCGAAAACGCAATCCCCGCCGGCCGAAGCAGCACCAGCGAGTTCAGGGGACCGCGGTGATTCTGGCCTTGCCGGGCCGCCCGCCCGCCGATGCGGCGGTGAGGCATCATAGTCGCTACTCCAGCATCGGCACAGAGTTAACGACGCCGCCCCCCTCCCTTGACCTCGCGAACCGTTCTGGCAGGGGACACCTCGTCACAATCGGCACGAACCGCAGTTCGCGCAAGTCTCGACCCATCGTTCGTAACTCGCTCGCCTACAACAGGTTAGAAGGTCCTAATCGGTTGCTCAACCGCCCGCTTCCACGGCCTGCGGTGTGCCCTGCTCCACGCCGGGATGAGAGTTGGGTTGGCGGCCCCAGAGGCCGCCACGAAAGCGAGGGGATAAGCCATGTTGCGGACAGCAGCCGATCTGGCCACGGACTACCTCCGTCGCCGGGCGAAGATCCTGCTTCTGACCTTCTTCACCTACGCCGCCCTGTGCTGAGCGAGGCCGGAGCTCGGCTCACCGATCCGGCGACGACGAAGGCCCCCGCGCACATCCTTCGCACAACCCGAAGATCTGAAAACGATGGGAGATGGCCTGAAAGCGGCGGCGTGTCGCCAGTCTATCCCGCAGCCGCACGACTTCGGCCGCATCGAACTCCACGATCCGCCCGCAGCGGCGACAAACCATGTGATCGTGCGGCTCCTGGCCGTAGATGTGTTCGTAGTGGACCTGTTTGTTGCTGAAGTGCACCTCGCGGACAATCCGGCAATCCACCAGGAGTTTGAGGGTACGATAGACGGTGGCCTTGCCGACCCGGGCAGCGGTCTGTCGCATATCGAGGACGAGTTGTTCCGCCTCGAAGTGGTCGTTGTTGCGCATCACCGCCAGCAGGACACGGCGCCGCTCGGCAGTGTACTTCAAACCGCGGGTGCGGAGGTAGTTTCTAAAGACCTCCTCCGCGGTACGGATCCCGTTTTCTGAAACCAGGCGAGCCATGTCTGCCTTCCGCGGCGCCAAGGCGTCACTGTAGCGAGTGCCGTTGATGCTGTCCAAGGCTTCCGCGTCGTCCAGAGGGTTTCCGTTCACGCCGTCAAGTTGTGTCGAAGCCCGACAGGACATAGAATGGCCGGGCCTTCTGTAATGCTCAACTTGCAGACCGAAACCATGCCCGACGACCCCCTCGACGCCCTGCCTCCCCATGATCGGCGGCGGTTCTTCGCGGCGGGCCTCGCCCGGCTCGTGGCGCCGCTGGCCGACTACTTGCAGTCGCGACTCCCGGTGGAGGAGTCTGCCCGACCCAATCTGCTGCGGCCGCCCGGCGCGATCGAGGAGGAGGCGTTTCTCCGAACCTGCTACCGCTGTGGAAGCTGTGCGGAGTCCTGTCCGGTCTCGGCCATTCTCATCCTGCACAGCCGCGATGAGGAATTGCAGGGGACGCCCTACCTGAATCCCCACCAGGCGGCCTGTGTTCTGTGCGAAGAACTGGCCTGCATGGCCGCTTGTCCCAGTGGGGCCTTGCGGCGCCGCTCCCGCCTGGAGGTGCGGATCGGAATCGCTCGCCTGGACGAGGTGATCTGTCTGCGAAGCCGGGGAGAAGACTGCCGGGTCTGCGTCGAGGCGTGCCCATTGGGAGAGGCCGCCATCTCGATCGACGATCGCGGTCGAATACGAATCACGGAACCCCGGGAATCGGGCCCAGGCTGTGTCGGTTGCGGGCTTTGCCAACAGCAATGCCCCGTCCGCCCAATTCGTGCCATCCGCGTGGCGCCGTCCGTTCGACGATGAGAATGCGCCCGATGTCAGCCCCGGCGATAACTCGCCGCGAGGACCGACGCCGCTCAGAGAGTGATGACCTTGTCAGCCATATTCATGGCTTGCAGGATCTCGTCCATGTTGCTCGGTTGGGGAAAAGCAAACTGGCCCCGGAGGTTGAGGAAGTCCAAACAGGTGCCGCAGGCGAGGATGTCGACGCCCTTTTCATGCAACTGGTGCAATTCCACGGCCACCGGCGAATCCTTGCAGGCCAGGCGGACGCCGTCATTGTAAAGCAGGATCGCCTCCAGATCAGTCAGTTTACCGGCCGCCTTCCGCAGCAGCGTTCCCAAGAGCTTGACACCCAACTCCGGATTTCCGTGGCCCATCTGTGCCTTGTTGATCACGATTGCGGTTGCCATGAATCATCCTCGCTCCGTGGACAGGCGAGCTGGGGGCCAGCGAGCCTCACCCGCTCGCTGGCGCAACATGCCGCCGCGACCCCGCCGCCGTCGTCGGGCCATGCAGCCGGAGGTGTATCTTATCGACCGCGACGGTGGTATGATAGGAACACGCGGCCAACGTGTTGATCCACGGCGGCTCGCGCGGCGAGACCGCGTCCCACGCCGGGCCTTGACCGGCGGCGGCGCTGACAAGAAACAATGTCCATCGCAGACTCAAATTTCCTCGATCGCTCCGACTTCGGCAGGTCCGCGGGCTTCACCCTCTCCTCCTGCCGCCCGGATGCCCGATGCCAGAATGACAACGGCGAGCGCATCCCGCTGACCTGTGCCGTTCGCTATGGCGCCCTCGCTTATGTCGGAGAGTTCCGGTATGCGCCGGGCGGGTTCACTCGCTGTGGTGTGAAGGTCGTCGTACAGACCAACCGCGGCATCGAAATCGGTCAGGTGCTCGGGCTCACCTGCACCGGCTGCGGGAATTCCATCCAACGGGAGCGGATGCTTGAGTATGCCCGCGTGAGTGGTAACGACTTCTTTCAGCCCAAAGCCGGCCGCATTCTGCGTGAGGCCACGCCCCAGGATCTGCTGGAGGCCGCCAGGCTCAACGAAGACTCCGACGCCAAACTGAGCTTCGCCCGGGAGTTGGCTCGGGCCAACCGCTTGGATATGAAATTCGTCGTCTGCGAGCACCTTCTCGGCGGCGAGCGAATCATCTTCCACTTCATGGCCGAGAACCGCGTCGACTTCCGCAACCTGGTTCGCGAACTGGCCCATGAGTATCACACCCGAATCGAAATGCACCAGATCGGCTCGCGCGACGAAGCCCGACTGGTCGCGGATTACGAGATCTGCGGGCGGGAATGCTGCTGCCGCAATTACCTGAAGAAGCTCCGGCCGGTCACCATGCGCATGGCCAAGCTGCAAAAGGCCACACTGGACCCGTCCAAGGTGTCCGGGCGTTGCGGGCGATTGCGATGCTGCCTGCGATACGAACACGAGGGTTACGAGGAGCTTAGTGCTAAATTGCCCAAGACCGGAACCCGCGTGCGGACGGAACGAGGCATCGGCACCATCAAGGACCGCCAGATTCTGACGCAGTTGCTGCTGGTGGAGTACGACGAAGGCGGGACCGTGGAGGCCGTCGGCGTGGAGGCGTTGCTGGAGACCGGCCTTCCCAAGCGGCCGCCGCTGCCACCCGGTCCGGCAGATGAGAAGGGCGAAGCCGCCTCCCGCGAGGGAGGAAGGGGGCAGCCGGCCCGTGCCAGAGGAGACCGTCCCGATCGCCGCCTCAGCCCGACCATGCCCAGGCCGCCCCAGGCGCCGGAACAAGAAGCCCCCAGGGTAGCGGGGGATAGCGGGGCGGCTGAGATTCTGCCGAGCGGTGAGGCCCCGACCGCCGCCGAGGAGCAAGTCCCGCTACAATCTGCCGGAGCAAGTGCCGCCGCCGGCGAACCTCGAAGCCGCCGGCGACGACGACGAGGAGGCCGCGGGCGACGATCTGGACAAGCGGGAGACCGCCGCACCACGGAAGCAGGACCGCCATCCCCAGGATCCCTGCCGCCCGGCGCGGAATCAAATATCCGGCAACCCGACAATGGGTCGGATTGATCGAGGAAGTCCAGCAGACTGGCCATGGCCAAGAAGACAGGGAAACCTGAGAAGACGGTCGCCGACGTCGCTCGCGAGGTCGGGCGCTATCACCTCGCCGCCTACGAATTCCTGCATGCCGGCCTGGATTACACCGTGCGCAAGATCCACGGAACCCCGCTGCCGGGGCTGCGACAGGTGCTGGAGTGGATGGAGGCGCGGGGGCTGGACCTGAGCGATCTGGTGGAAATCACCGCGCAAGGTAAGCTACCTGCGGCCATTGCCGCGTTCCTGCGAAGTTGCGACGGCCTGGAAGGCGCCTTGCAGCGGTTGAACCGCCATATCAGCGGCCAGGATCTCTGCCAAGGCCTTCGCGAGCTGGCCATCCAGCGCTGGGGGTTCATGGCTCCGGTGGTCTTGCGACACTGGGGGATACGCTGTACGAGGGATTTCGGCGAGATGGTCTTCGCCCTCGTCAACAACGGCCTCATGAAGAAGCAGCCGGAAGATTGCATCGAGGATTTTGACGACGTGTACGACTTCCATACGGCGTTCACCCGCTCATTTCGCATCCAACTCGGCGGCGAGCCGACGGCGGGGGCGAGCGCCGAGTAGGGTACTGCGATGTCTGCAACAACGGGTCAGGCCCCGCATTGGGAGAAGGCCAACGCCCCGCGCGTCACCGGGCGACAGGTGGCCGTGGCGGCGGTGGTCTATGCAATCTGGCTGACCTTTCTCGCCGTCCTGGCCGTCCGGCAGTGGCTGTGACCGCCGGGGTGAGGGCCGCCATGCCGATCGTGGAACCGCTTCCGTCCGGCCCGCCGATGACGGACTCCCCGACCTTCGCCAAGAACCTGGAAGCCCTCGTGGTCTTTGGCGCCGCGACGGCCGCCCGCCTTCGCCGCGTACCGCCGCCAACGGGCGTCCGGTCGATGACAGCACGTGACGGCACGCCCACCTTCGTCTGGCGTGAAAGCGAGAATCGGCCGGCCTGGCTGGGGCGGACGTCCATGCCGACGGTGCGGGCAGCCGAATTGGTCGCCGCGTTCGATCCCGGCTCACGCAACGTCCTGTTGCACGGCCTGGGGGGCGGCGAGGAGGTGCGGCTTCTGCTGGGTCGCTTGGCGCCTCATCAGGCGGTGTTCGTACTTGAGGACGACGAGACCGCCGTCGTCCTGGCCCTTCAACTTCGCGACTTTTCGCAGGAGCTTCGCCAAGGCCGGTTGTTGCTCTTTGTCGGCTCCGATCCGTGGGGCGAAATGCTCGACTTTCTGTGCAATAACGCAGGATTCCTCACTCCAGAACGAGTGTTGTGCTGGCCGTGGTTCACCTCCGCGGACATCGCCGCCGTCTCCGATCGGTTACTGGCCGTCAGCACCGAAGTGGCCACTCGCCGTGCCGCCGCCGGGCGGGCATCGCGTCAGGGCGAGATGACGCCGAGCCGAGCGAACGGCGAGACAAATGTAGCCATCATCTCCAACGTCGCGGATTGCGGCGTTCTGGAGTTCGCCGCTCGACTGCATCACGCGGCGGCGGCCGCCGGCCTGCCTTGCTGCAAAGCAGTGCTGGACAGTCCGGTCTGCGTGCATCCCGACGCCGTGGAGCAACGGGTCTGGGATTCGCATCCCACGCACCTGGTGTTGGCCGACGTGCTCCCCGAAGGCTTGCAGTGGAGGTTGCCCGAGGCCGTCTGCATCATCGCGGTGACCCACGGTCAGACCTTATCCGCAGACTGGCTTCGCCGAATACCGCCGAGTGTAGGATTGTCCGTCCGCACCGTGCCGCAGCGGGAACAGGTTCTGGCCGCTGGTATCCCCGTGGAACGAACCATCTTGCTCCGACCCGCAGCAACCCCTGGGCTGGAAAACGTGGGAGCCCACCTCGCCAATGGGCTGATCGTCGTGGCCGATGGGCCGGACCCCTCTCCTGAATCCGTCGGCCTTCATTTGTCCTCCCATCTGGCCTTATGGCATTCTGCTCGGAGCTGGATAGAGCGGCGGGCCGACCGATACGTCGATGCCCAGGCAGAGGCGGCGCTGGCCGCCGCTGAGGAGCACCTGGGCATTCGCCTTCGCAGCGGCGAGGTTCGACAGGGCCTTCTGTCGCGGATTCGTAGCGTGCTGGGTCCGGCCGTCATCGCCCAGAAGACCTGCCAGCGGCTGCTGGAGGCCGGGCAGGAGTTTGATCTCTACGGCGAGGGCTGGCAGCACGATTCGCCATTCGCCAGCCGGTGGCGAGGCCGCTGGCCGCTGCCGAACGCGGTGCGGGACGTGCTGGCTGCCCGAGGCGTCGCCGTCATCGTGAGATCCGGAGGATGGGATTCGCAACCAATGCTCGACTGTGTTGCGGCGGGCCTGGTGACAATGGTCCGCATGCCGGAAGACCCGGCCGCGGCGCAGACTGATCTTGCTCCCCGCGTGCTGAACCCCGCCTGCCACGTCGTGACGTACGGCAATGCAACCGAATTACTTCACAAACTCCGGCACCTTTCCGAGTCGCCAGGCGATCTGGCTGACCGCACGGCCGAGGCGGCAGCCTACGTCAACGCCGCCCACACCTGGATTCAGCGAATTCGCGAGCTGCTCGCGTTGGAGCGCCGCCCAGACGCAATGTCCTGAGTGCCGCTCGGAAACACCAACAACGCCTATCCGGCGAAGTTCGCGCCATGGGAGGCCGGCGCGACGGCTACCTCTCCGGCGGCTGTTCCGGCCGTCTCGGCAGGCCGCGATATTTCAAGATGAATGCGCAAAGGCTGCGGAAGTGGTGATACCCGGCCTTGCTCAGCGGGTTTCTGCTGGTCCGTCGATGGGCATGTAGACATTCGCACTGCGGGCAGTACATCACCCTCAGCCCGCGAGACCACAGGCGGTAGCATAAGTCCACATCCTCGAAGTACAGGAAAAACCGCTCATCGAAGATCTCGCCGTCGCCGCAATCCCGACGCCTGAGGAACATCGCCCCTCCCAGGCCCCAGTCCACAGGCGTCGGCCCGCCGCAGGCCAGGCCCTCCCCGAGATAACGGCGAAAGAAGGCGGGCTTCCACCCCAGCCAACGGAGCGGAGAGCGGGCATAAAGCACCGTCGGCCAAGTGTAGAACCGGCGTACGGACGCTTGTACCCGACCCGACGCATCGCGAAGCAGCGGAAGGACGAGGCCGACCTGGGGATTCTCGCGCAAGAAGGTCGCCGCGAGATCGAGGCAGCGGGGGCCGATCCGCAGGTCCGGGTTGGCGATCAGGATGATGTCGCCGCGACTGTGCCGGAAGGCGAGATTGATCCCCGCTGCATAACCGATGTTGGCCGAGGGCAGGATGAGAATGGGCAACGTTGAATAGGACGGAACGGTCAAGCGTTCCTCGGGAGAGTTATTGGTGACCACGAGCTCGACCGGATCGCCGCCCTGGTGCGCGGCGATCGACTCGGCCAGGCCGGCCAGGTCGGATCCGGATCGATAATTCACCGACAGGACGCTGATCACGATGGCGGCACCGCATTACGCCTGCCCGGCCCTCGACCCCGAAGATGAAGCGACCACCAATCAGAGACCAGCCGGTCTTCGATCTCTTCCTCGTCCACGGACGCCAGCCGCTGGACGATCCCACGCTTGTGGCGGATGTGCTCCCTCGTGCGCAGAGCGGCCCACTTGCCGGCGGCGTAGGCGAGGAAATGCCCCTGCCAAAGCTTGTGCAGAGACTGCAATCCAAGAAAAGCGAGGTGCGTCATAAGGTATCGCCGCCGCAGACTGGCGGGCAGGTTGGCCCACCACACCCACTCGGCGTTTCTTGCCGAGTTGAAGTGGTATCGCCAGCCGCCGGGATTGTACGAGGAGCTGAGGTGGTGGTAGCAAACGGACCTGACGGCGAAAACGCAGCGATAGCCCGCCCACGCCAATCGGAAACCCAGGTCCACGTCCTCGTAGTAGCTTTCGAACCGCTCATCCAGCCCGCCAACTTTGATAAGGACTTCACGACGATAGAAGGCAGAAACACCGGAAGCGGCGAAACAATCCGGGGTGAGTCCCTCGGCCGTGGACGCCGGTAGCAGGTGGTTTCGTTTCACTGCCCCGCCGGCCACGGAGTACAGGTCTCCCGCCGTGTCGATGAGGTGGGGCGGCTCCGCGAGCAGGGTCAGGGAGGCGACGGAACCCACGTCCGGCTCATCAAAAGGTGCCAATCCTTCCGACAGCCAGGCGGGAGCAACCCGCGTGTCGTTGTTGAGCAGCGCGACGTAAGGGGTCTCGACGGCCTTGATTCCCCGATTGCACGAAGCGGCAAAACCTAGATTACGGTCGTTCTGAATAACCGCAACGCCCGGCCGACACGTCTGCAAATAGGCGACGCTGTCATCGGTCGAGGCATCATCGACCACGACAACCTGGAATCGACGCTCAGCCTGGACCGCGAGGCTGTCGAGCAACTGAGGCAACCATCGCTGCCCGTTGTAGTTCGGTATGATGACCGCGACCAGATCGTGCAAGATGAAGCCCCGCCGAGCCGAGGCTGCCTCGGTTCATCTCCCCGCGGCGCTGACCCTGGCAGTTCTCACGACGATTGAAGCCCAAGGAGGCGGTTTGCACCATCCCATGCCTACAAGCATCCCGCAGCGTCCGCGGTTCTCCATGGCTCGCCATCCCGTTCCCCCACCGGGAACTGAGCCCGGCGTATCATTGCGCGCCGCCGCTGAATAACCCTCGGATCAACTGGAAAAACAAGTTGATGAGGAAGAAAATGCCGTACTGGAACAGCCAGTTTCCACCACCCAGGAAAGAGAACATCGCTCTTCTCCTTTCTGCCGCCAAGCCGATAGCAGCAGCGGCACTGAGAGCACCGAAACGCCGCCTGTCCTTCTAACGGCTTGGCAAGCAACCAATTCGGCCCGAAGTCTAACTGGTCAGACTGCCTTGTGCCAACCGCATTCACCTCGTAGTCATCTCGCCTGCCCACATGGCGACGCTCGGCGGAGAAATGTAAGATCGCCGGCCAAGCAACCCATCCTGCCGCTGCCGACGCGATATGGGGCGATGGGTGCGGATCCACCAGAGAGCGAGCCCCCTCATGACCACATCCACGACCTGGCGACAGCTTCGGGCAGGCATGGTGGCGCTGGATGCGGTGGCAATCGTCGGGGCGTACATTGCGGCAGATATCCTACGTTGCCATATATGGATGCAGACCGAGTGGCCCGAGCTGATCCCCGGCTACGGCAGCAGCGTGCGGATCCACCTCAAGGTGCTGACGTTCCTTCCCATCGCCTGGCCCCTGATCCTGGGCCTGATCGGGTGGTACGAGCCGCGTTATCGCTCCATTCGCTGGCAGGTCCATCACGTCTGCATGGCGGCGGCGGTGCTGGCCATGTTCATGGCCGGTATGGCCCTCCTTCTCGAACGCGAACTGTATCCTCGGGCCCAGATCGGCTTGACGGCAGCGCTGCTCCCTGCGACCGGCCTGGCCATGCGGCGTATAAGTTGGCAGATCGGACGATGGATCGGCCGCCGTAACCGCCGCCGCGTGCTGATCGTCGGGACCGGTCGAGATGCCGTGCTGGCCAGACGGCTGCTCAGGACTATGGAGGTCGCGGCCCCCGAAGTGATCGGTCATCTCCGCGCTCCCTGGGAAGAGCAGCCTGCCGCCGAACAGGCATCCGAGACCCTGGGAGGTATTGACCGGCTCTCCGAAATCCTCGACCGAGAGGTGGTTGATGAAGTACTGTTTTCGGCGCCACTGGAGCGTCTGGCGGACCTGATGCCGAATATCCGGCTATGCGAGGAGATCGGCGTCACCGCCCACGTACTCGCCACGGACCTGGTCGGACATACGGCGCCGCAAGTGCTGGACTTCCACGGGCTGGCCCTGTTGACGTACGCCCCGGCCCGCCACGCGCCGGAACTGCTCTTTCTCAAGCGGGGGCTGGACCTGATCATCGCCGTTGGCGGAATCATCCTGACCGCGCCGATAATGCTGATATGCGCGGTGTGGATCAAGCTGGATTCGCGGGGACCGGTCTTCTTTCGGCAGCGGCGAAGCGGCCTGAACGGCCGCGAGTTCGGCATGCTGAAGTTCCGCACCATGGTGCCCGACGCGGAGTCCCGACTGGCGGAGGTAGCCCACCTGAACCGCGCCTCGGGGCCGGTCCACAAGGTGTTCGACGGCGAGGTGGATCCGCGGATCACTCGGGTCGGGCGCTGGCTGCGGCGCTGGAGCCTGGATGAGCTGCCGCAGTTGTTCAATGTGCTGGCCGGCGATATGTCGATCGTGGGGCCGCGGCCGCCGATCCCGGATGAGGTGGCGAAGTACGATCGTTGGCAGCGGCGGCGGCTGAGCATGCGACCGGGCCTGACCTGCCTCTGGCAGATCAAGGGCCGGCATCGCATCGGGTTTGACGAGTGGATGCACTTGGATTTGTTTTACATTGACCACTGGTCGCTGAAGCTCGATTTTCTGATCATGTGCCGGACGGTGACGACCGTCCTGGCCGGCACGGGGGTATAGACTGCCGGATGACTTCCCGCTCTTCGGGCGCGGCGGACCACGCTCCCGAGAGACAGCAACCATGACGGCCCGCGAGGCCGGTACCGAGGTAAGCGGCGATGACCATGGCGATCAACTGGCTGGTGTTCTGGGGTTTGCTGGGGTTGGCGCAACCGGAGGCCGCCACGCAGCCGGCGGACGAGGACGGCCGCGAGAACCAGGCGACGCCGGCGATCTCCCTCGACCGCCCGCTCTCCAGCCTGATCCGCGTCGAGCTGCGGACGCCGCGAACGATCCTCCCCGTGGGCAGCCAGGTGATCGTCGAGTTCGTCGTGCAGAACCTCACCGACGAGCCGGTGACGCTGGCGGTGCCGGGAGCGCCCAAGGGCAAGGACCGCCCCCTGCCGGGGATGGGTCTCCCGCTGGAGCACGTCTTCTCCGCGCCGGACTTCCGCGCCCTGGAGATCGCCGCCGACCAGCGGCCGCAGATGGGCGACCGCATCACCCGCAAGCCGGAGTATCCGGTCCCCAGCATCACCATCGCCCCGTTCGGCTCGGTGGGCCTGCGGTTCGACGTGGCCCGTTTCTATCCCGGCCTGCACCAGGCGGGCGTCTATCGGCTGATCTGGCGGCCCTACGGCGGGGCCGTGCAGACCGAACCCCTGGTGATCAGCGTGATGCAATACAAGCAGGCGGTGCTGGAGACGGAGTACGGCGTCCTGACCATGCGGCTGCTGTACGACCAGGCGCCCCGCCACGTGGCCAACTTCCTCGATCTCATCGACCGCCGCTTCTACAACGGCAAGGTCTTCCACGTCGTCCACGCCAACCAGTTCATCCTCGGCGGCTGCCCGAACGGCACCGGCACCGGCAAGCGCCCCGACGGCCTGTGCCTCGATCCGGAGTTCAACGACACCCCCTTCGACGTGGGCACCGTCGGCATGGCCCTGGTCGAGGGGGACCCGCGGTCGGGCAGCAGCCAGTTCTTCATCTGTCTGGCCCGCCAGCCGGCCTGGGACGGGCGTTACACCGCGTTCGCCGTCGTGGAAGGCCCCCAGTCGCTGGAGGTCCTCCGCAAGCTGGGCAGCGTCGCCGTCGACGAGCGGCACCGGCCGGTGCAGCCGCTGCTCATCCGCAGCCTGACCGCGGTCGACGTGCCGTACGCCGCCAAGGAAGGCCGCTAGGGCGGCCCGGGCGCGGGGCGGGGCGTCCACCTCGGGGGCGATTTGAATCACCGGCCGGTCCGCGTATAATGCGGGGGCTTCGGCCGGGGGCGGGGCGGCACTCGGCGTCGTGAAGCGTTGATGGCTCGGTCTCATGCAATGCGTGGCGCGGACAACGGGTCAGGCTGGAAACAGAGCAGCCCATCTGCGTTGACCCATGTGCCGTGAGGAGCTGGACCGGAGCCGATCGACGCCGAGTGCGGCTCCGCCCGCGGCGTGTCCGGCGGCGCCGGTGAGGACGGGCGGTTGATGGCCTACACGGTCCTGGCCAGGAAATTCCGCAGCCAGAGCTTCGACGACCTGGTCGGGCAGGAGGCCGTCGTGGCCACGTTGCGGAACGCGATCCGCCAGAACCGGGTCCACCATGCCTATCTGTTCTGCGGCACCCGCGGCGTCGGCAAGACCTCCCTGGCCCGGATCCTGGCCAAGGCCCTCAACTGCCTGAGCAGCCCCGGCCCCACGCTGACGCCCTGCGGCCGGTGCGATTCCTGCACGGCGGTGGCCCGCGGCGACGACGTGGACGTGGTCGAGATCGACGCCGCCAGCAACCGCGGGATCGACAACATCCGCGAGTTGCGGAGCAACTCCGTCTTCCGCCCCGCCCGGGCCCGCTTCAAGATCTACATCATCGACGAGGTCCACATGCTCACCAAGGAGGCCTTCAACGCCTTGTTGAAGACCCTGGAGGAGCCCCCCGCCCACGTCAAGTTCATCTTCGCCACCACCGAGCCGGAGCGGGTCTTGCCCACGATTTTGAGCCGGGTCCAGCGCTTCGACTTCCGGCCCATCTCCCCGGAGGAGATCGCCCGCCGGCTGGCCGACATCTGCCGGGCGGAGGGCTTCGCGGCCGAGGAGCCGGCCCTGCGGCGGCTGGCCCGTCTGGCCCGGGGCTCGCTCCGCGACGCCTTGTCCCTGTTGGACCAGGTGCTGTCCATGGCGGCGGGGCAGGTGACCGAGGCGGTGGTCGGCGAGTTGTTCCCGGCCACGCACGACGAGCACTTCGTCCACCTGCTGGAGGCCCTGGCGGACGGCGACGCGGCCCGGGCCTTGGGCGTGGTGGACCGCAGCCTGGCCCAGGGCCACACGCTGGACTACTGGTGCGAGCTGCTGATCCACCAGGTCCGCGAGTTGCTGCTGTTGCGGGTCTGCGGGCCGGAGACGGACCTGGTCGACCTGCCGGCGGGGCCGCGGGAGCGGCTCGCCGTCCAGGCCCGGCGCTTCGACGCCCAGGCCCTCGTGTATATGATCACCGTGCTGGAGGAGCTGCGGCGGGCCGTGCGGTACAGCGGCAGCGGCCGGGCCCTGGTGGACGCCGCGGTGGTGCGGCTGGCCGAGGCCCCGCGGATGTCCTCCCTCGAGTCGCTGCTGGAGCGGCTGGGTCCGTCCGGCGGGTCCCCGGCGGCGCTCGACGAAAAAAAAAAGCCGCTCCCGGTCTGACTGAGCCGAGCGCGGGCGGGCCTGCGGCGGACGCGGGCGGGGACCCGGCGGGGGCGGGCGGGGCCCAGCCGAGCGCGGGCGGGGACCCGGCGGACGCGGGCGAGGACCCGGCGGGGGCGGGCGTCCGGGCGGCGGCCCGGGCGGGAGACCCGGCGAGGGCGAGCGCGGCCCCGGCGGGCGCGGGCGTCCGGGCGGCGGCCCGGGCGGGGGACGCGGTCGGGCGGCGGATGACCCAGGCGGACCGGCGGGCGGCCGCGGCGGATCCGCTGGTCCGGGCGGCGCTGGAGATCCTTCACGGCGTGGTGGTGGACGTCCGCCGCGTCCCCGGCCCGCGGACGCCGGCGGCCCCGGCGGTGGAGGCCCCGCCGCCGTCCGGGGAGGACTAAGCCCGTCGGGGACGGGCGGTCGGGGCGGGGCGGGATCCGGTCGAGGGCGGCGGCCCCGGCCCGGAGCGCCAAGGAGACCTTATGTTCGGCAGCCTCGGGAATCTGGCCGGGATGATGAAGCAGGCCAAGGAGATGCAGGCCCGCGTGAAGGAGATGCAGGACCAGCTCGCCGAAGCCCGGTTCGACGGGGAGAGCGGCGGGGGCGCGGTGCGGGCCACGGTGACCGGCCGGTTGGAGCTGGCCGCCCTGAAGATCCGGCCCGAGGCCGCGGCCTCCGGCGACGTGGAGCTGCTGGAGGACCTGGTCAAGGCGGCGGTCACGGCGGCCCAGCGGCGGGCCCTGGAGGGGGTCCGGGCGGAGATGCAGAAGCTGACCGGCGGGTTGAACCTCCCCGGCCTGGACGGCCTGCTGGGCGGAGGTTGAGGGCGGGTCGTGGCCGAGTCGTTGCCCCCATCGCTGGCGCGTCTGATCGACGAGTTCGAGAAGCTGCCGGGGATCGGCCCGCGGAGCGCCGAGCGTCTGGCCTTTCACGTGCTGAAGGCGGGGCGGGAGGAGGCCCTGGCGTTGGCCGGGGCGATCCGGGCGGTGAAGGACCAGATCCGCCATTGCCGCGTCTGTTTCAACCTGACCGAGGCGGACCCTTGCGCGATCTGCGCGGACCCCCGTCGCGACGCCGGGCAGGTCTTCGTGGTGGAGCAGCCCAAGGACCTGCTCCTGCTGGAGGGGACCGGGCTGGTCCGCGGGGTGTACCACGTGTTGCTGGGGCATGTGGCCCCGCTGGAGAACGTGGAGCCGGGCGACCTGACGCTGGACGCCCTGGAGGCCCGGGTGAAGGCCGGCGGGATCCGCGAGGTGGTCATCGCCACCAACCCGAACGTGGAGGGCAGCGGCACGGCCCTGCACATCAAGAGCCTTTTGGCGGGCTATCCGGTGCGGGTCACGCAGTTGGCCCGGGGCCTGCCGACCGGCTCGCAGCTCGAGTACGCCAGCCGGGCGATCTTGCAGGACGCGATCCAGGGCCGCCGGGAGTTTTAGCCGGTCCGCGCTCCGGTCGGCGTCGGGGGGTCTCGACCGCGCGGCGACGCGTTCTGGCGTCGCGGCGACGCGTCTGACCCGCTGGAACGCCCCCACCGCCCGCCGGGCGGCCCATTTTCCGCGCGGGGAGGCCCGTTTCCCGCGCCGGGCGGCCCATTCTCCGCGCCAAAACGCCCTTTTGACGCGCTGGAGCGCCCATTCTCCGCGCCAAAACGCCCTTTTGACGCGCTGGACCGCCCCTTCTCCGCGCCGGAACGCCCCTTCCGGGCGCCGGTCTGCCCATCCCCCCCGCCGGACGGCCCATTCTCCGCGCCGGGCGGCCCCTTCTCCGCGCCGGAACGCCCCTTCCGGGCGCCGGTCGGCCCATTCCGGGCGCCAAAGCGCCCGTTCTGTGCGCCGGAATGCCCGTTCTGTGCGCCGGAACCGGCCCGATAACGGCGATCCTCGGCAGGATCTGCCGATCTCGGCCCCCCGGCGCCCCAAAGCGCGGGCGCGCCGCCCCGCCGCGCGGACCCCTCGCCGCGCCCAATCCCCCCGGCGTCTCGCCGCGCGGTCCCGCCGATCCGCCCCGTCCGCCCGTCGTCCCGGCGCCCGGACTCGCCGCCCCGCCGCGTCCGCCCGTCGCCCCGCCGCGTCCGCCCGTCGCCCCGCCGCGTCCCGCCGCCCGCGGCCGCCCGCCTTTATCCCGCCGCCGCCATCCGCTATCCTGTCCGCCGACGTCTCCTCGGGCCGGAACGAGGGAAGGCTGTGCCCGTGGGCCCGGCCCACGCTGTCGCCAAAGGGTGCCCTATGAAAGTCTTGATCGCGGACAAGTTCGAAACGGTGGGCGTCGAGGGCCTCAAGGGCCTCGGCTGCGAGGTGGTGAGCAACCCCGACCTGAAGGACGAGGCCCTGGCCCAGGCCCTCCGGGAGCTGCGGCCGACCGTGCTGGTCGTCCGCTCCACCAAGGTGCAGGCCCCGCACTTCGCGGCGGCCGACGGGCTGAAACTGGTCATCCGGGCCGGCTCCGGCGTGAACACCATCGACGTCCCGGCGGCCACCGCCAAGGGCGTCAAGGTCGCCAACTGCCCGGGGCTGAACAGCACCGCCGTCGCCGAACTCACCCTGGGGCTGATCCTGGCCCTCGACCGGCGGATCGTCGCGGCGGCCAACGAACTGAAGGCCGGCTCGTGGAACAAGAAGGAGTACGGCAAGGCCCGCGGCCTCAAGGGCCGCACCCTGGGCATCGTCGGCCTCGGCCAGATCGGCCGCCTGGTGGCCCGGCGGGCCCTGGCCTTCGAGATGGCCATCCTCTACAGCGACGTGGTCCCCGCCGAGGAGTTCGACCGGCTGCCCCAGGTCCGCCGCGTGGAGCTGGACGAGCTGCTGCAAAACGCGGACATCGTCACCCTCCACGTGCCGGCCCTGCCGGAGACCAAAAACCTGCTGAACGCGGACCGGATCCGGCGGATGCCCCCGCACGCGTTCCTGATCAACACCTGCCGCGGCGACGTGGTGGACGAGGCCGCCGTCGTGGCGGCTTTGAAGGAGAAACGCCTCGCCGCCTACGCCGCGGACGTGTACGCCAACGAACCGGCCGCGGCCCAGGACGCCTTCGCCAGCCCGCTGCGGGACCTGCCCAACTTCCTCGGCACGCCGCACATCGGCGCGTCCACCGACGAGGCCCAGAACGCCATCGCCCGGCGGACCGTCGAGATCGTCCGGGAGTTCCAGGCCAGCGGCAAGGTCCGGCACGCGGTGAACTGAACGGACCCGGCCGACCCGGCCGCCCGCCGGACGCCCCGCCGCGTCCCGGCCCGCCGGCGGACGGTGCCTCCGGGACGGCACCGGCGGGACCGTCCGGCAGCGCCGCGGGACCGTCCGCCCGCCGGGCCGCCACATGAAAGGAGAACCATGCCCCCCGCCGCCATCACCGTGACCCCCGACGGCCGACTCGTGGTCCCCGACCAGCCCGTGATCCCCTACATCGAAGGCGACGGCACCGGACCGGACATCTGGCGGGCCGCCGTCCGCGTCCTGGAGGCCGCCGTGCAGCGGGCCTACCACGGACGCCGGCGGATCGTCTGGCGGGAGGTGCTGGCCGGGGAAAAGGCCTTTTGCACCACCGGCCAATGGCTGCCCGACGAGACCGTGGCGGCCTTCCGCGAGTACCGCGTCGGCCTCAAGGGGCCGCTGACCACGCCGGTCGGGGGCGGCATCCGCTCGCTGAACGTGGCCCTGCGCCAAACGCTGGACCTGTACGTCTGCCTGCGGCCCGTCCGCTACTTCCCGGGGGTGCCCAGCCCGGTCCGCGAGCCGGAAAAGGTGGACATGGTGATCTTCCGCGAGAACACGGAGGACATCTACGCCGGGATCGAGTACGCGGCGGGCTCGGCGGAGTCCGCCCGCCTCCTGGCCTTCCTGGAGCGGGAGTTCCCCAAGGACTTCGCCAAGATCCGCTTCGGCTCGGCCGCGGCCTGCCGGGACTGGCAGAACCGGCTGGAGGCCGGCGGGGCCCCGCCCCGGGACGCGCCGGTGCAGGTCGGCATCGGCCTCAAGCCGGTCAGCCGCCCCGGCACCGAACGGCTGGTCCACGCGGCCCTGGCCTATGCCCTCCAGCACCGGCGGCGGTCCGTCACGCTGGTCCACAAGGGCAACATCATGAAGTTCACGGAGGGGGCCTTCCGCGACTGGGGCTACCAGCTCGCCCGCACGGCCTTCCGCGACCGCGTCGTCACGGAACGGGAGTCGTGGATCCTCGGCAACCAGGACGCCGACCCGGCGCTGACCGCGGAAGGCAACGCCCGGCTGATCGAACCGGGCTTCGACCTGCTCAACGAGGACGCCCGGGCCCGGGTGGTGGACGAAGTGCGGCAGACCCTGGCGACGATCGGCGCGTCGCACGGCGGCGGGCGGTGGAAGAACCTCCTGCTGGTGCGGGACGCGATCGCGGACATCGCCCTCCAGCAGGTGCTCACGCGGCCGAGGGACTTCGACGTGATCGCCACGCTCAATCTGAACGGCGACTACCTCTCCGACGCGCTGGCCGCCCAGGTCGGCGGGATCGGCATCGCTCCGGGGGCGAACATCAACTACCGGAGCGGCCACGCCGTCTTCGAAGCCACCCACGGCACGGCCCCGAAATACGCCAACCAGGACCGGGTCAACCCCGGCTCGGTCATCCTGTCCGGGGAGATGATGCTCCGCCACCTCGGCTGGGAGGAGGCCGCCGATCTCATCCTCCAGGGCATGGACGGGGCCATCGCCGCGAAGACGGTGACCTACGACTTCCACCGCCTGATGCCGGGGGCCACGCTGCTGAAGTGCAGCGAGTTCGGGGACGCGGTCATCCGGCACATGGGCTGAGCCGATTCGCGGCTCCCGCGCCCGCGACGCTCTCCGCGCGGCCACCCGCCGCGGCCCCGAGGCCGAGACGGCCGCGACCCGCGATCATTCGTGGCACTCGTAGCCGGAACGGCGGGCCAAAGCACGCCCCTCGGGGTGAGCAATGAAGAGCGTGGCGATCTCGGCGGGGCCGTAGCCCACGCCGTCCGAGACGAACACGGCCTGCCCGTCCACGCACGAAGGGTGCTGCGTGGTGAGTCGGCCGCGGCGGATGGCGGCGGTCTTGGCGAACTGGGCCTTGCAGGGGTAGCCGACCACGCGCATCGAACCGCCCGTCTCGCCCCGCTGGGCGACCGCCTTCGGCCCGCGGCGACGCGGCGATCCCGAGGGCCGCAGGTTCTCCGCCTTCACCGTCCCGAGCGAGTGGTGCGCGGCGCAGTAGTGCCCCATGCCGCGACAAGCCCTGAACTCCTCGAGAGTCAGATGGCGACCACAGATGCGGCAGACGGCCGCGACCAGACGTTGGGGTTCGTCGCTCACGATCGACTCCACCGGGGACCATCCGTCCCGCCCGTTCGGTCTCGCGGCCGCCCCCGCCTACCCCGGCGAGCGGCCGCGGACGGAATCCCTCGCCCCCAGCCACACCAGCACCCGTCGCCGAAGCAGCGTCACCGGGCGAAAGATCGCCCGGTGCAGACGGATCCACGGCGGCGGGCGTCCTTCTGCCCCGTCGGGGAACATCGCCGCGTACTGGTCCGGGCGCTGACGCCGCCAGTGCTTGTGCAGATGATAACGATCCGACTCCTGCAACACACGCAGCAGCCGGCGGGCGAACCAGGTATCGCCCAGCCGCGCTCGCGGCCAATGCCAGGAGATCTGGAAATCGATCAGATACGGCCGGCCATCCGCGCCGTGCAGGATGTTCTCGCGTTTTTCCAGGTCAACGTAGGCCACGCCGCGACGGTGCATCGCGTCCAGCAATTCCGCCAGACGCGGGAAGAACCGGTCATCCACACGATCATCCCGGCCGAGCGGACGACCCTCGACGTACTCGTGGGCGATCCCGGTCGGCCCGACGCGGCCCAGGAACCGGGGTACGCCGGACAGGCCGGCGACCAACCCGAAAAGACGAGCCTCGTGGCGGGCCAGAAACTCCCCGATCCATCGCGTCGGAATAAAGGACAATGCGGACACACGGCCTATTTTGACAACTATCTTCCCAGACTCGGAAACGTACAAACCCGTAGCAGCGAAGAAGTCGTGCTTGAATATGGTGGCGCGACGATAGCATTTTTCCCCCACCACGACCTCAGGCGGGGGATCTTCAGACCCCAAGGCCCGAATCCAGGCCGGCGGAACCCGGGAGTTGGATGGGCCACCGCTTGACAACTCAGATCTTTTCAGATTTAAGAACATCTGGTGTAGCTTAAACCCTTTTGCCGCGGTAGAGTATCATACCGAGGATCTGCTCCTGAGGCTTCATGCCGCTCCGGCAAATCCCCGTGGGAGCAGAAAGGGGTAATAGGAATCTTGCCTGAAGCCACACGCACGGGAGGCACAACGGAAAACAGGATCGCCTGACATGCTGCGAAAAAAAACCGCCACCTACGCCGTCCTGGCCCTCTACGAGATCGCTGAGCAACACCGCGACAACCCGCATCCCGGCGGAGTGCGCGCTCACGACATCGCCCACAAGCACAAGCTGCCCAAGGCCTATGTGGCCAAGATCCTGAGCCAGTTGGCCAACGCCGAAATCCTCCACTCCGATCGCGGCCCCCGCGGCGGTTTTCGCCTCAACAAGCCGATTGAGGAAATCACTTTCTACGACATCTTCGACGGCGTGGGCGCCCTGACCACCAATGACAAGAAGCGGCCGGCGATGAAGGGGCTGCCCGTGCCCGTGTTGAACGCCATGGCCAAGATGCAGGACCAAGCCGCCGAGATGCTGAAGGAAATCTTCGTCAAGACGACGCTGGCCGACCTCCTCGCCCCGGCTGTACCGAAGTAAGCACGGCGATTGTTGTCCGCCGACTACTGGGCTCCTCACGATCCAATCGTCGCGAGACCATCCGCCCCGCAGCTGGGCATGGCTGCCGTGGCGGATGGTTTTGTTGTGCCGACACTCCATTCACACCGGGCCATCCGCGGCACGCGTGAGGGTGCGTTCCTTCTCTCACAATAGGGCCGAGATCGCCCGTGCTGCGACGATCCCGCACATCACCAGGGCCGCCGCCAACTTCAACAGCAGCCCCGCGAGCCGACCGATGGTGGCGAAGAGGCCGACCCTGGCACCCGCCGCCAGATCCTCCCGAACCGTCCACTCCGCAAGCAGGCCGCCCAGGAAGCAGCCCAGCAGCCCACCGATGATCGTGCCCAGGAATGGAACGGGCAACGAGAGAAGGAGCATGCCTGCGAAGCCGCCGATCAAGGCCCCGATGGCCGCTCTGCGGCTGGCTCCGGCGCGACGGGCCGCGACCACCGCCGCGATCGAGTCCAGCAATTCCGCTGACGCGGCAATGGCAGCCACAACCAGCAACCAGACCCATCCCACGCGCTGCCAGGCGTAATACCCGTCGTAGCCGACAGCCGCCGCCAGAATCAGCCACGTCCCAGGGAGTTGAAGAGCCGCCAGGATCAGGCCCGCCAACATCACCAGCATCAAGCCGCCAGCCAGCAGCCATTCAACCATCGTGGAAGACCATTGCGCCGAGCCAAACGAGCTTTTCCGCTGGAGAAGCCCGACGCTGACAGAGAGTCGACCGCTCGTCTCCTCGGAGTCGCCGCGAAATTGAGCCCTTTCCGTCCATCATCCACACGGGTCCACCGCTTGTCCACTGCCCTCGAGACTCCCCGCAGGCGCATCGGGTCATGGATCCTGAACCGAGCGGCGAGATGGAAGTGCTGGAGTCGGAAGTCAGGTCCGTTGCGCGGGTGCGACCGCATGCGGACACCCAGGAAGCATCTCGCAATCTTCGTCGGTGGCCCTATAATTCCGCTGTTGAATTGGATCGCCGCGGCATCCGTGGGCTCGGAGAACGTCCAGCGCTGAGCGGAAGCCGCCGCCGATCGGGAGCACCATGATGGCCGCCAGAACTACCAAGACGAGCAAAACCAGGCCCAACACGACAGGAACGACTTCCTCCGTCGCCAACGTCGCCACCTCCGCGAAGCCGGCCCCCGCCCGCAAGACCGCCTTGGCGGGTCGGACCAGATCTTCGGCCGGCACGGCGGGGCAGTCCACTCGCAAACCGAGGACTCCCGCTGCCGGCAAGTCCCCGACGATCGCCAAGGCTGACGAGATCTTGAGCAAAGCCGAGGCAACGATTGCCGCAGCGATCGAATCGCTGAACACCCAGATGAACGCGGCGGTCGCAACGCTGACCGAGCTGGCTGTCGCCCACCGCGGCCCGAGAGAGGCCGTCGAACGCCCTCTGCCGCTAGACCGAGCGACCACCACCTTTCAACGACTGGTGGCAGAGGTGGTGGATGAGCAACTGGGCGGGTTTCTGCCGCCAATCGTTGCTCTGCGGAACGATCTGGCGGCCCGTCTGGGAGACAGCGAATCGGCCGCAGGCGTCCCGCAGGAATGGAGGGATTTCATCACCGGCAGCGTTGATGCTCTGGACCAGGCCCTGAGCCAGGCGGGCGTCGTCCGGTACGACCCCAATCCCGGCGTTCCCTTCGACCCGCTGATTCACCTCGCCGTCGGCGAGACGCACCGCGCGGACCTGCCCGACGGGGTCGTCGCGGAGCCGCTCCAGCCGGGCTTCCGAACCGCTCGGGGCAAGGTCGTCAGCCTCGCTCGGGTCAAGGTGAACAGGAGGTAAGCGGCCCATGGCTCGCTTCGGCATCGACTTCGGAACCACCAACACCATCGCCGTGCTGCACGACCGCGGCCTCTTTTCCGAGGTGCAACATTCGGCGGAGACCGGCGCGGGCACGATCGTCCAGACCCTGTTCCCCTCCGCCATCCTCATCGACAAGCGAACCGGACAACGTCACTACGGTCTCGAAGCAGACCGTCTCTTCGGCCGCTACGGCCCGGCTCCGCACTTCGCGTTCATCCCTTCGCTCAAGAGGTGGCTCAGGGATTACAGCGAAGGTCCGGCGGCGGTGCGGGTTCCCGACCCGACTCGGGCCGAGACGGGATACGACATGGCCGATCTGCTCAGCGGCTTTCTCCGGGCCCTCGCCGAGTCGATTCGGCGCTCCCCGTCGCTGAACGCACGCGAAGATGTCGCGCCGGCCGCGGCACGGGAGGAGGAGTTCGAGGCGGTCATCACCTGGCCCGCGAACTCCAATGGAGCGCAGCGACACTTGACCCGCACCTGCTTTCGGAACGCGGGATTCCACATCATCGACAGCCTGAACGAGCCGACCGCGTCGGCGATCGAACTGTCCAATTGCCTGGCGGCCCGCCAGGTTCGTCGACCTTTCCAGAAGCCGTCCGCGATCGTCGTGTTCGATCTCGGCGGAGGAACATTCGACGCCGCGGTGGTCTGGGTCGAAGGCGACGATTTCAACGTGCTCGCCTCGGGCGGCATCGAGCATCTGGGCGGTGACGATCTCGATGAACGGCTCCTGGGGATGTTCCTGGAGGCCCTGAAGGTTCCGATCGGGGAAATCAGCGGCCTGACGCGGCACGCGCTGTTGCGGCAGGTCCGTGCCCAAAAGGAAACCATCTCCACGGGCATCGTCAAACGGATGTTCCTTAATCCGATGGACTTCGGCCTCCGCAGCCGATCGGTGTCGGTCACGGTTGAAGCCTTCTACGAATGCGTTCGACCTTTGCTGCAGCCGGCCATCGACCTCCTCCAGCGGGTGATCGCCCGCGCCGCCGAGAAGGAACCGCGGGTCGCCGACCACGGGGAGCCGCTGCTGCTCTACTTGGTGGGCGGATCCAGCAAGTTGCCGTTGGTCTCGGAGATGGTCGCGAACGCCTTCCCTGGGCACCGGGTGGTGCTGAGCGACAAACCCTTCATTTCCGTGGCGATGGGCGCAGCCATCTGCGCCGCGGACCGGGTTAACGTGCGCGAAGTCTTCGGACGGCACTTCGGGCTTATCCGCCTACGAAACCACGGTGCCCAGGAGTGCTTCGACCCGATCTTCCCGGCCGGAACCCCCTTACCCCGCCGAGGAGAGGCTCCGCTGGAGCGTGTGGCCTGGTACACCCCTCGACACAATATAGGCCACCTGCGGTATCTTGAATGCACCGACATCAGCCAAGACGGCACCCCCCGCGGAGATGTGCGAAACTGGTCTGACATCCGCTTTCCGTACGACCCCGCGCTGCCGCTCAGCGGGCCTGCTCTGGAAGCCGATATTCGACCCACAGACGAATTCGTAAGTACGTCCGTTTGCGAAGTTTACCGGTGCGATTCCGACGGTGTGATCACCGTGGAGATCCGCCGGCCGCACTGCAACGACGCCCGGACCTACGAAATCTTCCACGACTAGGCGATAGCCGGGTACCGGGGCTTACCCGCTCGCTTCTCCCGCAACACCCAACACCCCCCCCGCTACCTCCACGGCGCGGCAGGGCGCAAAAACTGCAGCCAACCCGCTGCAAGTTCCGATAATACAGAAGCTCTTGGGTTCGTCGGGCGTGAGGCAAGGTGTCGTATGTTACTGCTGGAAAGATGCCGTGATGCCGCGGTGTGCATTGGTGGCGGCATCGTGGTCAGGGTGCTGCGAACCAGTCGCAACCGGGTCTTGCTGGGTGTCGAGGCCGACAAAGGCGTGCCCATCTGGCGAGAGGAACTGGGGCCGCCCGCTGAGACCCCGCGTCCGCCCGACCACGCGGAGGATTTGCGAGTCCTGTTGGTCGAGGACGACACCGGCCATCAGCGGCTGATCGCACGCACGTTGACGGAGTGCGGGGTTCAGCAGATTTCGGTGGTCGGCTCGGCGGAAGCCGCCCAGTCCATGCTGGAGGGAACCTCCGAGGCTTCACATCCCCAGTTGGTTCTGCTGGACATGCGTCTGCCGGGCCGTTCGGGACTTGATCTACTGCGTTCGCTCCGACAAGGCGAATCGCGTTGGCGGCGGACTCCCGTGGTCATGCTCAGTTCCGTGGATGACGATGAGAAGATCGAGCAATGCCTCGAAGCCGGGGCGAATGCTTACGTGCGGAAGTCCACAGATTTCAGGGAGTTCCGCAACGCAGTCGCCCGGACCGCCGCGTTCTGGAAAAACACCCGCCACATCGCTTGACCCAGCGGATCCTCCTGTTGCGCGGGACCGCAAACCCGTTCGCCGGCGAGCCGCCGGCTCGGCTGTCCACCTGCCGGGCGTTTCCCCGTCGGGGCGGTTTGCGTAGAATGCCGCCCATGACGCCTCGGAAAAACCGACTCGGAGAAGGCTCCCTATGCGATTAGGCGGTCCCGCCAAGGAATCAAGCCCCCCACGTTCCCGCATCGCCCGCTCGCCGCTGCATCTGCTCAAGGTCCTGCCCTTCGCCAGGCCCTATCTGCGGCAACTGTGGATCGGGATCGCCTGCATCGCCTTCGTGGCGATGACTTATTCGATCAACATCATGGCCCTGTTGCCGGTGATCACCTTGATCGCCGACGACCAGGGCATTCCCTCCTGGGTCCACCAGAGCATCGCGGAGAAGCGGCTGGGCGTTGTCTTCAGCACGGCGGACAACGCGGTCATGCTGGTGAAGATCGGCGGCGGCAGTGTCCTGCCCGCGGAAGTTCGTCGCAGAGACTTGCTGACGCAGGTGGATGGCCGACCGTGCGGACCCGGTGAAATCTTTCGGCATCTGGCGTATGTGGATCCGGACCAGGCAACCGGCCTGACCTTCATTGCGGCGGCGTCCAATCAGCCGTACGAAGTTCACATCACGCCGAGGCCTCTCTCGTTGCCCGAGCGAGCGATGAGGCGGGCCGTCACCTGGCTGCCGCAGGAATCCACAAACCCAGCGCGGATGCAGACCCTGGTGCTGATCCTGGCCGGCGTACTGGTCATCGGCTGCGTCGGCGGCGTCTGCCGGTTCTTCGGTGAGTACTTGATTGCGTTCGTGGCCGGACGGGCTTTGGTGGACCTCCGCAAACGGATGTTCCAGCGAGTCCTGCGACTTCCATTATCTTATTTTGCGGTACACGGAACCAGCGACACGGTCAGTCGGTTCGTGCAGGACAGCCAGGAGATCTACCGCGGCGTGAACTTCGTGTTCGCCAAGTCGCTCCGCGAACCGCTGAAGGCCCTCTTCGTCTTCATCGTGGCCATGTTCATCGACTGGCGAATCACCCTGATCACCGTGGTCTCGGCCCCGCTGGCGGCGATCATTATCCGGAAGTTCGGCAAGATCACCCGCAAGGCCAACCGACGGCTGCTGCACGAATTCGGCCGCATGCTGTCGGCCCTGGAGGGCGCCCTCATCGGCATCCGCGTGGTCAAGGGCTACGCCATGGAGAGCTACGAGCGGAAGCACCTCCACGCGGTCGATCGCCAGATGCTCACCCACCAGCTCCGGATCGAGCGGATCGATGCTCTGTCCAGCCCGGTATTCGAGACGGTGGGAGCCATCATCGCCGCCCTGGCGATCCTTTACTTCGCCAACCAGATGTTCGAGGGCCTGCTCTCTTTCGCCAAGTTCGGCACGCTGGCCGCCTGCATGGCGGGCATGTTCGACCCGGTGCGCAAGATGTCTTCGTTCTACAATCGGGTGCAACGGGCCAACGCGGCGGTCGACCGGGTCTTCGAAGTGCTCGAACTGCCGGACGAACTGGGTTCAGCCGGCAGGAAGCCCCCGCTGCCGCCGCTCCGCGAAAGCATCGAGTTGCGAAACGTGTCCTTCACGTACCCCGGCAGCGACCGGCCGGCGCTGGATCAGGTCTCGCTCCTGATTCGCAAGGGCGAGCGGGTGGCGTTCGTGGGCGCCAACGGATCCGGCAAGACCACCCTGTTGTCGATGCTGATGCGGTTCTTCGATCCGCAGCAGGGAGCGGTGCTCTTCGATGGAAATGACATCCGCAATTTCTCGATCAGTTCCCTGAGAAACCAGATCAGCCTGGTGACGCAGGAGACCATCATTTTCCCAGACACCCTGGGCAACAACATCGCTTACGGCAACGAGCGGCTGCTTCGGCGCATCGTGCTTCAACGTCGCCACCCGGAGCGGAACTATCGCCTGGAAAATGAGCAGCACACGATCCGCCAGGCCGCCGTCGCCGCCTACGCGGACGAATTCATTCGCGAGAAGCCGGACGGCTACGATACCATCGTGGGCGAGCACGGGGCGACGCTCTCGGGCGGCCAGCGGCAGCGAATCGCCATCGCCCGGGCGATCCTGAGAAATGCCCCGATCTTCATCTTCGACGAAGCCACCAGCCAGATCGACGCGGAGAGCGAGCAGAAGATCCACGACGCCGTGGAGCGGTTCCTGGAAGGCCGCACGGCTCTGATCATCGCGCACCGCCTCTCGACCATTCTGCAGGCCGATCGGATCTTCGTGCTGGAGCGGGGCAAGATCGTGGACGTCGGCCCACACGAGGAATTGGTCCAGCGCTGCCAGCTCTACCAGACCCTCTGCAATTCGCAAATGGTTGACGACACCGGCGAGAGGACCGCTCGGCCGACGGAGATCGCCGTTTCCAAAGGGGGGTGACCCCCGCACAACACGAAAGCCGCGGCCGATGCTTGGCCGCGGCTTCCCGGAAGACTGCGCAACGTTGACGCCGCCGGCGCGATAATCAAGGCGCCGGGAAATGCACCGTGTTGCCGCCGCTGTTGGTGACCTGCCAGACCACTTGCCGCCGAGTCAGATTCGGCGCGTCTCCGGCGCGGTCCAGGACCGTCGCCACAATCGCGCCACCGGCCACGTACTGGAACGGCTGTACCGTGCTGTCGAGGAGCGTCTTGTCCAGCCGCCACTCGGGAGCGGTCCCGAAGCCGGAGTTGCATACCGTACCCTGGATGCGGGAGGCATCCACCGACTTGCCGACCGGCAGACCGTTCGGCGCCGTGTAATACACGAACCCCCGTTGGGTGCAGAGCTGCGTGCCGCTACAGATGAAGTTGGGATCCGCGTTTCCGAGCACGATCAACTCCGGCAGCGGAATAAACGGGCTGCCGTTGTCGCGGCGGGTAAGCTGCAACACCGAGGGGGTCGGGTTACTGGCGTCGCCGGTGGCCGGCGGCAGGGTCGCGGTAATCTGGTTGATGCCGTACTCCAGCACCAGCAGACGGGTGCCGCTCAGCAGCGTCAGCGTGTCGCACCCGATGGTCGTCGTGTTGTTGATCAGCGGAGCGTCGGTATATCCGGCCCGCGTGTAATTCTCCAACTCACTGTCGCAGACAAAACCGCCGGAACCAGCGGAAACCGCCAAGGTCATGGAGAACTTCACATACTGTTGCGAGAGGTTGGCCAGGGTGATCTGGATCCCACGAAGCTCCGTGTCCAGGTCGCAGACCGACCGTGTGACCGTGTTGTCCCCGTCGTTGTCATCGTCGGCAGGAGGCGGCGTCGGGCCTCCGCCGCCCTGAATGGTGGTGATCTTGGTCGCGAACTGGGCTGCGGCAAACGGACTGATGCCATTGCAGCCGATGATCAGGAAACCCAACACGGCGAAAACGCCCAACACTCCCGTCAGAACCGCGAGGCGCCGTACAACGGATGGCATGACTCTCTCTCCTAAAACCGGGCTGGCAGGTCAATCGCGAGGGTGGGCGGCGGCACGGAACACCATCCAGAGGGCCATGCCGCCGATTGCGTCTGCTTCTGGCCGCGTTCTCGCGGCGTCCCCAGTGCAAGCGGGTTGCTTCCTCCTCCGCCGCAGCGACCGGTCCCCCGACCGCTGTCATGTGATTCTACCGCCTGCCTGAAGATGAAGCAACTGGCGGCTGCGCCAAATCATACGCCTGTGGCTACAACTGAGCGAGGTGTTCCTTTGGGTCCCTTAAGTCTCGGCGCTCTCGCTGGGTTGCGTCACTGCCGCCTGCGGCTCCATCTGGGATGGGGACAATCCTCCTTCCGCCAAGCCTGGGGCGAGAACGCATTGCACGAAACGGACCGCCGTACAAGTCGTATGGTTGCCCCAGTAACCGTACCGCACCCAAGCAGGATGCCAGCGAAGTTCCTCGAAGCCGCGGACATCAAAGTGATGCCAGCCAATCCAACCCGCCGCCGGCGTCCATGCGCGGTCGGAGGTCCCGAAAAGAGTGGTTCCGAGGCCGAGAAAGAAATAATCGCCCGGACTGCCGATCGACCAGAGACCCCGGCGGCATGCCGCCGCAGGGGTCCCCGGGTGCTGGGCGGGTGAAATCGAGGGTGCCAGGAGTACAGCCCTATCCACACTCTTGTTATCTCTTATGAGTTCCAGAGCCTTCCACACAATCCAGCACCCGCTGGAGTGGGCAATGAGACTGACCGGGGAACCGGGAAAGGCCGCTTCATGTCGCCGGATCCTCTCCGCGAGTCGCCTGGCCTGGTGGTGGTGGTGCCTCTGATCGGCCAGATTTCGATAGCAGCACACGATCGGAGGCCCTGCGTTCCAGTCGAACACCTCGATCGCGCCTGGATAACCTCCGGCGAGCAAACCCGTCACCACGTTCTGCGCGTAACGGCTCGGTCCCTCCATCCCGCCGAGAACAAGAACCAAACCCCGCTCCAGTCGCTCTGACGTCACCACCAATGAGACTTTGGCGACGGGACGAAATATGCGGAGAAAGGCGGTGAATACCCCTGCGAAAGGATCAAGCAGCCCGCCGAGCAACGGGATCAGATTCCACCAGCGATGATACGGCCGCGGAGGCTTCCCGGGCCGCAGGGGTGGTTCCATGATGAGTCGGTCAGCGAGTCGGCAGGAGGGCACCCGGCTGCTACGGCCCGGTTCAACCCTTGGAGGCCCGCTCCACATACTCCCCGGTGCGGGTGTCGATCCGCACCACTTCTCCGTTGGTGATGAAGGGAGGAACCCGCACGCGGTAGCCCGTTTCGAGAACGGCCTCTTTGGTCTGGTTCGTGGCGGTGGCGCCTTTGACGACCGGCGGGGCATCGGTCACGACCAGTTCGACGACGTTCGGCAATTCCACGCCGATGACCTCGCCCTCTTTGAGCTTGCAGATGAGCCGCTCATTGCCCTTCAGGAAGTTCTCTGCGTCAGGCATGAGATCCTTGGAAACCTGGATCTGGTCATAGGTTTCGACGTTCATCAGGACGAACGAATCGCCCTCGCGGTAGAGGTACTCGAAGGGCCGGTCCTCCACGAAGGGAGACTCGAACTGCTCGTCCATGCGAAAGCGGAAATCGACGATGTTGCCGGCACGGTAGTTCTTCAACTTCACCGACATGTAGCTTCGCCAATTGCCCTTGGCCACCCGCTGGGACTCGTGGACGATCCACATCTGCCCCTCATGCATGATGACCTGACCCTTCCGCAAATCGATCGCCTTGACCATGATCCGATTCCAGCAGTCCGGCCGCGGGCCGGTGCACAGGCCGGGCCTGAACGTGTCAACCACCCGTTGACCGCCGCACCTGCCAAGTCCCTTATGATCGGCGAGGCGGTCATTCTCGTCAAGCAGGGTGCATTCCAAACACCGGGGCCGATTCTAGTGGGCCGGTCGCCGCAGCGGGTGTTATAGTCTCAAGGCAGGACAAGGATCCCCGAACCGGGAGAGCCTCCCATGCTCGCGGAAATCGGCAAGTTCGTCGGGGCCAAAGTCGCCACGGCGATTATTTTCCTTGCGGTCACGGCCGCAGGCATCTGGTGCTATCAGAACCCCGACTCGGTTCGAGCCTTCGGTACCGTCGTCAAGTACGTCCTGTTCTGGCTACTGGTTTCGGCGGCCCTGCCCTGGACCAGTTTTCTGTTCATGCGTCCTCTGCTGCGATGGCAATCGGAACATCTGACCTCCCGAACGGCGGCGGCGACCAGCGTTCTGGTGATCGCCGCCTACTGCGTCATGGATGTTCTCCTGGCTCTGTATCTCGGGGGCTGGTCCTTCGACGGGGCCTTCACGTGGACCGTTGTGCTGCTTGGTCTGATCGCGGCGGGGGCGTATAATTTCGTGATCTGCGAATCGTTGGCCCGCTATGTGGACCGCTAGGAGAGATACCTGCCACCCCGTAGCGAAACCACAAGCGGCCCAAGACCGGAAAGGTCACCTCCAATGATCCAGCCGAAGGCGGGCGACCGCGTCAGCGAGTATGTCCTGCAAGAGCTGCTCGGCGCCGGAAGCTTCGGCCAGGTGTGGAAGGCCGCCCACCACATCTGGAAAGACACCTTGGTCGCCGTCAAGATCCCCACCGATTCGCAATACGTCCGAAATCTTCAGCGCGAGGGCCTCACCATCCACGGTCTGCGGCATCCCAATATCGTTCGCGCCCTGGGGCTGGATCCCTATGCGGACATTCCCTACCTGGTCATGGAATACGTGGACGGGCTGTCCCTGAGACAGATGATCGAGCGGCACCCGGCCGGGGTGCCGATCCTCGCCGCCCAGAGGATTACCTGCGGCATCCTGTCGGCCCTGGAACATGCCCACGGCCACGGGGTGATCCACCGCGACATCAAGCCGGAGAACATCCTGGTGGCGCGGGCCGCCACCACCCCGGCGGAGGAGATTCGCGTCGAAGACGTGAAAGTCACCGACTTCGGCCTAGGCTACGCCGGACAGTTGACCACTGCCAGCATCCTACAATCGGGCAGCCTGCTCGCGGAAGACGGGCGAAGCATCTCCGGCACCTTGGCCTACATGGCCCCGGAGCAGCGGGACGGCTCCGAGGCTGATCAACGCAGCGACCTGTACAGCGTCGGCATTGTGCTCTTCGAGATGATCTGCGGCGAGCGGCCCAGCGGCAGCGACCTGCCATCGCACGTTCGCGACGGGCTGCCCTCCTGGGTGGACGCCGTGTACTCGAGGCTCTACACCCGCCGCGATCGCAGGCTGCCCACCGCCGGCGAAGCCCTGCGAATGATCGAGGCAACGGCGATTCCGCCCCGCATTGTCCCGGCCTCGGCGACGCTGGATTCGACCGTGGCGCACTCCCCGCCGCCAAGCCGCCGACGGTGCCCGAGCTGCCAGCATGTGCTGGAACATGGCGACAACTTCTGCATCATGTGCGGAACGCAAGTCGTGGAGCAGCCGCGACGATGCCGAGAGTGCGGCGGATATCCGTCGATAGAGGACCGTTTCTGCATGTTTTGCGGGGCGTCTTTGCCGCCGGAGGGCAGGTGATGGACACGCTATGCTACTTCGGTCCCGCTTGCAGGCCGCTGGGGCTAGTCCTCCTGGTCGTGGCGGTATGGACCCTTGTGCGCATGATCGAACTGGGAGGGAGACCGCGGCGATGCAGAGCGGGTTCTGACCGGATCGCACTCGAGCAAGCGGATACCGATGACACCGGGCACGAATTACCGACCAGCGATGACCCCCGAACCCGCCGCGATCGGCTTCCGAGCGGGCGGACCTGCGTGGGGGAAGACTGCCTGGCCCGCAACGAACCGGAGGCCCGATATTGTCGGCGGTGCGGCCGACCGCTGGCGTGAGTGGACGGCATGAAGAGTGCGGTGCAACAGGCAAAGGAGATCGAGTCGAATTTCCTGGCGGCGGCAGCCAATAACCTCCAGGATGCGGCCGGTCGGCTCCTGCCGGGGTCGCGGTTTCGGCACGAGGAGCATGACGCAGCCGAGCGAGTTCGCGCCGCAATGGTCGACCGGCGAATCTTCGACCGCCGCCGCTTCACGGAGATGCCGCACGGTCGAACACTGGTGGTCCGCGGCTACGAGCGGCGTTGGCTTTTCGGTCGCCGGCTGCGGAGCGTGGCGGTCGCAACCGTGATCATCGACCCGGGGCCGCTGCTGGATGGGCAGCCATTGCGGCCGGTGTCCTCAGCGGAGCTGGCCGAGCAGCTCCGCTCCGCGACGACCGAGGCCAAGGCCCCGCACCTGATCGGCGTGTGCAGCCCCTCCGGCTTCGAGGAAGAAGTCTGGCGCGGGTTCGCGTCGCCGCCGAACGTGAAGGTGGTGCTGGTGGCGCCGCGAGAGGGGGGCGGATGGCGGATCGGCAGTCCCGGTGCGGAAGTGGACGAGCGGCTGGTGAAGCTGTTTGACCCGGAGAGCGTTGCGCAGAAATTGGACCGCGTGCGGAGGGCCGTTGAGGACCGCAGTTCGGATCTGCTGACCGGCGCGATCGAGGCCGGTTCATTGGCCCGCGAACTGGAGCTGCCCGCACGAATCGTGGAGCAGGGCCTGGAGCTGGTCGCCAAGTCGAACCCGGAGTTGCGGGTTTCGCGTCGTTCGGGAGAGGTCATCCTGTTCCGCGGCGCCGCCGCGTCCGCCGAGGAGGACGGTTTCATGTCGTTGACCGGCTGGATCAGGAACCTCTTCTCCAGGGAAGGAGAGGAGGCCAAGAAGATCAACGTGCTCTCCGAGCGGCGAGCCACGCTGTCAAGCCGCCTCGATCGCCTGTACGAGGACATCGCGCGGTTGGAGAAGAAGGAGGCGGAACTGCACGAGGAGGGCAAGGCGGCCTCCTCGATGATCGCCAAGCGGCGACTGGCGGCGCAGATCTCGCGATTGCGGAAGGACATCTCCCGCTGCAATACCAGCGCGGCCATGCTCAGCAAGCAGATCAACATCATCAGCACGCACATCCACAACCTGGAGTTGTCCCGCACCGGCAGCATCGCGGAAATGCCCAGCGGCGAGGAACTGACCGAGGCTGCGGTCAAGGCGGAGGAGATGCTCGAGCAACTCAACGCCAGTGACGACTTGGTCAGCGGGCTGGAAATCAGCATGGCCGAATCGGCGATGTCCGCCGAAGAAGCGGCCATCCTGGCGGAGCTGCAAGGCGAGGCTGCCGACAAGGAGAAACCAACGCGGCAGAAGACGGATCGGGCCGGCACGCCGGACCAGGAGGCCGGCGGGCGTGAACGCGGCCCGGCGCAGGCGGAGTGACTCATGGGCTTGTTCGACTGGCTGACTCAGCGGCGCAAAAGCCTCTCCGAGATGACCCGACAGGAACTCCGCCGGCAGGAGCTCCTGCTGCAACGGGACCGTGACCAGCTCCTGAAACGGATCAGCAAACTGGCCGAGGAGAAACAGGCCGTCTTCGAACGCGGCCGCCTCGAGAAGTCGCCCGAGGTGCGGCGGGTGCTCGCCCAGGAGTTCGATCTCAAGACCACCGAGCAATTGATGACCGCCCGCCAACTCAACATCCGCAGCAAAGAAGCACTCACCGTCACCCGCATGCGGATGCTGCGGGAAAACGCCGAGAAGGCCCGCGCCCTGGGCAGCCGGCTCGGCTTGGTCAGCGAGAAGGACATGCTCGCCCTGGAGCGGATGATCTCCGACGATTCCATCACCGCCGAGATGTACCAGGAGAGGCTGGACTCGATGCTCAAGACCGGCCTCGCCGACGGGGAAAGCGCCCTGACGCCCGGCAGTCAGCAGGTGCTGGACATCTGGGATCAGATGGATACCGGCCTGATCCGCGACACGGCGGAGGGTTTCGACGAGGCCGACCGCCGAGTCCGCGAGCGACATCAGGCAGCGGAAGGCACGTAAATCTGAACGGCACACCCCTGGCCCATTTTCGGGAGACCCGATGGCCCTCGAAGTCGCGCTAGAATGGAACAGAGACGCCGTCGGCAACGCGGTCGTGCAGTTCGCCGCACGTCGGGGCTACCGGCTTCGCTCCTCCCACAGCGGGAACGCGTGGCGAATCGAGACCGAGCAATCCGCCGGCGGCGGGCGGCCCGTCCGGGTGGACGTGACGCTCCGCTGGCGGCTGGGTCGAACGATCCTGTCAGGCCGAACTGACGGAACAGCGCAGAGCATGCAGTTGTTCGGAGAATTGACCTCGTTTCTCAGCGATCGCCGGGTGTACGACGGCCCGCCGCCCGCCCACTGCCCGCAATGCGGCACGGCCGTGGCGAATATCCGGGCGAGTTACTGCGGCCGATGCGGAGCGAAGCTGGGCCGGGAACCGGAGCGGTGTCCTGAACCAGCAAACCAATGAGGGAGGCGGTGCGGAGTGATGGAGAAGGTCGTCCATTGTTATGGTTCGTTCGCCGAGGCCGAGGAAGCGGAGCGGCGGGCCTACGCCGCCCTCAGCCCGCAAGAACGGCTCGACCTGCTGGTGGAAATGCTCTCCGCAACCTGGACCGACGACGATGAAGCTACCGCGGGACTTCAGAGAGTTTATCGAGTTATTGAACTCGGAAGGCGTTAAGTACGTGATCGTCGGCGGCTGGGCGGTCGCTTTCCACGGCTGCCCGCGATTCACCGGCGACCTCGACTTCTTCGTGGAGGCGTCATCCGACAACGCCGGGCGGCTGATGCGCGTGCTGGGCCGTTTCGGGTTTGCGAGTCTGGGGCTTCAGGAACGGGACTTTCTGCAACCAGACCGAATCATCCAGCTCGGCCGACCGCCTCGACGCATCGACCTGATCACCGGAGTGAGCGGGGTCAGTTTCGCCGAAGCCTGGGCCGGCCGGGTTCCCGCTCTGCTCGATGGAATCCCGGTCCAGTTGATCGGCCGGGAGGCCCTGCTGAAGAACAAAGCGGCGGCGGGACGCCCGCAGGATACCGCCGATGTCATGAACATCGAGACACACGCTTCCGACGAGACGGGCCGGCACAGCCGGCCGGACAGGACCCAGCCATGAGCCTTTTCAAATCCGAAGAAGAACGCCGCATTGAACGAGACATGAAGATCCGCCAGGGCATCCGCCGCATCGAGAAGGCCATCGCGGAGCAGAACAAATTCACTGAAGAGTTCGTCCGCAACGCCCGCCGGGCGAAGGAGATCGGCGACAACAGCCAGTACGTCTTCATCCGCAACTCGCTCAAGAAGACAGCGACGGTGAAGAAGATGCTGGAGCGGCAGCTTCTGGCGGTGAAGAACGCCCTGATCATCAAGCGGCAGGCGGAGGCTTCGTCAGACTTCGCCGCGGCCATGGGCACGATGGCTCGCGAGATCAGTCGCATGTTCGGCGAAACGGACCTGACCCGGACGCAGTTGGAGTGGGAGAAGGCCATGGCCCAATCACAGAGCATGGAGGAGCGGATGACCATGTTCCTGGAGACGGTGGAGGACATCGCCGCCCGCGACACGGCGGGCATCCCGGCGGAAGTCGTGACTGAGCAGGAGATCGATGCGATGATCGAGGCCGAGGCCCAGGCCGAGCACGCGAAGGACATGGACGAGTTGGAGGCGCTCAAGGCGGAATTGAAAGCCGTCAAGGAGCAGGGGCAGAAGGAAAGCAAGTAGTTGAGGGTGGCGAGCTGTTCGCTGTCGGCCATCAGCTCCTGGACAGGGAGGCACAATGTGATCGAACTCCCTTTCGTGGACGGCGAGCGAGCCTCACGAAGTCGCAGCCCAGGTCTGGCCATCACCAGTCACATACGACACGATAACCCACGTGGAGCGATTCGTTGGTCATTCGTTGTCCCTCAGGCGTCATAGCACCATGCCCGTTTCCTACGACACCTTCGAGCGTCTGAAAGAGAAAGGCCTCGCCGCCTACAAGGCCGGCGACTATGCCGCGGCCAAGCCTTATCTCATGCAGGCGGCGGAGGCGATGATCAAGATCGCGGCCGAGACCTCCGACCCCGCCCGCCGTGCCCGCCGTAAGGCCATGGCCGCCGAGTTGATCGAGTTCGCCCGCCAGTGCGACGAACGGGCGGCCGACCGCAAGAAGGGTGGCGACCGGGCCAAGGCCCGCGAGGATGACGACTCCGGCGGCAAGGCTTCCGATTGGATTGTCCGCGAGAAGCCCACCATCGGCTTCGACGACATCGCCGGGCTGGAGGATGTGAAACACGAGATCCGGATGAAAATGATCTATCCTTTCAGCCATCCGGAACTGGCCGCGCGCTACAAAATATCCACCGGCGGCGGGCTGCTGCTGTACGGCCCGCCCGGCACCGGCAAGACCATGATCGCCAAGGCCATCGCCCACGAGATCGACGCGACCATGTTCGTGGTCTCGCCGGCGCAGGTGCTGAGCAAATGGGTGGGCGAGGCCGAGCAAAATATCCGCAAGCTGTTCCAGGCAGCCAAGGCCGAGCCGCGGGCCATCATCTTCATCGACGAGATCGAAGCCCTGGTGCCCTCGCGGCGGGATTCCCAGAGCAGCGTCATGACCCGGGTCGTTCCGCAGATTCTGCAAGAGCTGGAGGGCTTCGACCGCTCGTCGGCGTCACGCCCGCTGCTCTTCGTCGGAGCCACCAACGAGCCGTGGGCGCTCGACTCCGCCATCATGCGGCCCGGCCGTTTCGACTCGAAGGTGTACGTCCCGCTGCCGGACCCGCCGGCCAGACACCGGTTGCTCGAAATCTACCTGGGAAGTCGGCCGCTGGCGGAAGATGTGGACTTCCCCGAGCTGGTCGGCCGGCTGGAAGGTTACAGCGGCGCGGACATCAAGGCGATCGCGGCCCGAGCCGCCGAACTGCCGTTCATGGAGGCGATCGGCGGCACCGAGCCGCGGCCCATCGCCCGCCGCGACGTGCTCAGCGTGCTGGAAGCCACGCCGCCTTCCGTCAACAAAAAGGACTTGCTTCGGTTCGAGCAATTCGCCGCGCAGAATTGACGCCGGGAACCAGAGGCCCGGACCGCCAAGGAGACGGCCTGCATGTCCAGCCGCTTTGTCCTAAGCGAGTTTCTACGCGACCGCGACCGCATCGCCTGCCGGGTTCTGGCGGAGGATCTGTTTTCGTTGTTAAGCCGTGAGATCCTGGTACCGCCCGGTTGTGCGGCCCTGGTCTGGGGCGAGGCGGGCCCTCCGGAAGCAGTCGGCACCGGCCGAGCGATCAATGCCTCCTCTGCGCGACAGGTCCTGTTGGTCCGCACCGAACCGTGCGACCTGGAATACGCTTTTCCGAGCCTCAATTCCAGCGACGGCTACACCATTTCTGCCAACCTTCGGTTCTCCGCCCAGCCCGTGGCCGATCGAGCGGAGCTGCTGGCCTTCCATCAGGCGGTGGCCGCGGCGACCGGGGACGTTCGCCGGAACCGCCTCCACGAATATTGCCACGCCGAGGCCCGTCACGCCTGTGCCGAGGTCGTTGGGCACCACCCCGCCCAAGTGCTGCTGGCTCCGGCAGCCGCAGAGCAACTCGTCTCTGAAGTCGTCGCCCACCTGCAGCCGCTGGCCTTCTCGTCCGGGCTGCTGTTCGGTGCCGAAGCACGACTCAGCCTCGCTTCCGCCGACTACGCCGAAGCCGTCCGCATCCGGCAGGAGCAGGAACGCCGACAACAGCAACAACTGGTCGATGAGCAGATCCGCGCCGCGGCCGCAGCGGCCCGGCGGCAGCATTTGGCTGAGTTGTCGTCGCTGCTAGAGCAGGCCCGGCAGCTCCGCGAGGCCCATCCCGAACTGTCTCTGGCGGATATCATCCGATCCTTTGCACCGGCGCAGCGGCCCGCGCTCCAGCACGTTCTGCTGGCCCAACGCGACGGCCGCTCCGAACCCGAGACGCTGGCCATCGTAGCGGGCGAAGAGGTTCTCTGGTTCGACCTTGCGGAGCCGAATCAACCGCGAAGGCGGGTCAACCTGGCCTCCGCTGCCGGCCCCCTGCGCTCCATCCGCGTGGGCAGGATGGGCGACCAATCCGTGCTGCTGGTCGGCGCCCGCCGGGGTGTACACATGCTACGCCCCGATGGAGAACGGCTGGCGCTCGGGCTGCTGCCGGACGGCATCGAGCCGACAGGAGGTGTCAACTCGGCGACATTACTCGGCAACCATCTGTATGCCACGCATTCGGAGTTCGGACTCGCTCGCTGGGAAGTCGTCCGAACCGGCGGCCATGCGGCCGAGTTGCAAAACGCCGTTTTCTGCCTGCCCGACCTGGTGCGGGGAGCCGCCGCCGTGCGAGCGATCCAAGCCGACGGCGGCGGTCGCCTCTGGTTCTGTGTGGACGACCGCGTCATCGAATGGCTGCCAGAAATGGACTCCCCCCCCATTCAACGGAAGGCTTCCGCGGAAGTGACGGCTCTGGCGATTGGCGACGGCGTGGTCTTCGCCGGCACTCGGTCCGGCGTCATCCAGCAATGGTCGCTCTCCTGCGGCGACGACGCGCCGAGAACGCTCCGAGCCAACGGCGGACAACGGGTACACTCACTGGACTGGCTGGCCCCGGATGCCGTCCCTCGGCTTCTCATCGCGGAAGACCAATACGGTCTCACCATGGCGATCGTCGGGGAAGACGCCGAAATCACTTACCGCGCCGACCAGCGGATTCGCTGGGGGCGAGCAGGTCCCGCCTCGGTCGTCGGTGTGAATGACCGTCGAGACCACTTCATTCTCTGGAGTCTTGATTTCACCGATGCCCCCACCGCGGCCGTCGCGATCGGGCGAATCTGCGGTCGCTCGGTTCAAGACCTGGCTGTAATTTCGCCACCGACGGCGGCCCCAGAAGCAGACTGAGCTGAGGCGGTTTCCCTGATCGGGTGTTGAATCCGAATAAAGATGGGGAGTCTCGTTCGCCCGCCGTACAAGCAACGTCCCATATATGAGATCCCAGGAGATCGTGGCAATCCGTTGACCCCGGAGTCCGTTTTCGGATAAGATGAGCAGGTGCGAGTTATTGAGGGGATAAGGCGCCAGCATAGCTCCGCAGTCTCCGCGGATGGCAGAACCCGCCCAGTTGCCCCGAAGGGTCAGAAACGGGAAGTGGACACAAGTCTAAGCTAGGAAATTGCGTTCCGTGTGTGCGGGATCGGTTCCCGCGCGCGGAGCAGGACGTCAGGCGATCGAGGCGGCCTCGGTTGGAGCGTGCGTCTCCAGAGAAGCCGAGTTCTCGATCGCGAGGGAGCTTTTAGCAGGAAAGGGAGAGCTCATGAAGAAAAGAACAATCGTGTCTGTGATGGCCTTGGCGACAGCGTGTATCTGTCTCGGCTGGGGCGTGGTCTCTTCGGCCGACCCCGTGCTGGAGAGTGCCCGGCATGCCCCGGTGCTTCAGCAGCCGGTCCAGGAAGCCGACCCGGCCCTGCTGGCCGTCGAGCCGGTCGTGGAGAAGCCCGAGCCGCCGATGGGCGAGCAGCCCCGGGCGTGCGCCGACTGCCTGACGCCCAACATGGACCTCGGCGTCATCGGTTCGACGCCGTGGTACACGATCAGCGCGGACTGCGCCACCGAAGGCAAGTGGTATGCCTCCTTCACCGGCGAAGCCGGCGCCACCTACTACTGGGACCTGTGCCCACTGACCCCTGGGACGCTGGGCACCGGGAACTTCGACGCTGACATCAAGATTTGCGACTCCTCCTGTGCGATCCTGGCGGGCGTGGACGGCTCGTGCTCGGGCGGCCCGAACACCTACCTGCCCAACAATTTCTCGTGGACCTGCTCCACGGCTGGCACCTACTACGTGGTGATCGCCCCCTATCGCTCATACAACCAGCACAACTGCACCGGCACGGCCTCGAACACGTTCACGTTGGCTTATTACAAAGTGTTGCCCTGCAACGTAACCTGCCCGGGCGGGGCGATCTCTGAAGGCGAAGTCTGCGTCACGACGCCCGCCGACGTGGCCAACGACGGCTGCAACATGACGCCGAACACGTTCGTGGACGTTACCGCCGGCACCACGGTCTGCGGCACTTCCAGCACCTACGTGAACGGCACGGTCAACTCCCGCGACACCGACTGGTACCGGATCACCACCACGGAGTGGACGGAGATCACCTGGACGGTCACGTCCGAGTTCCCCTCGGCGAACTTCATCCTCAGCGGTACCTGCGCAGCTTTGGTGACTGAAGCGGCCGCCTACGGCGGCGACTGCAACACCGTCTCGGCGGTCAAGTGCCTGCCTCCGGGCACCTACTACCTGTTCGTGTCGGTCGGCAATTCGTCCGGCGGCATCTTCACCGGCTACCCCTGCGGTCAGTACAGCGACTACGTCGCCACGGTGACGACGACGCCCTGCCCGCCGCAGTACTGCTCGGCCAGCTCCACTTACGCGGGCTGCGATGAGCACATCAGCCGCGTGCAGTTCGCCACGATTGACAACGCCAGCGGTTGCACGACGACGCCGGTCAACGGCTACGGCGACTACACTGCCCTGGTGGCCGATCTCGCCCAGGGCGCCAGCTACCCGATCACGGTGACCAACGGGACCCCATACAGCAGCGACCGCTGCGCCGCCTGGGTGGACTGGAACCAGAACTACGCCTTCGAGGCGGGCGAGTTGATCACCTTCGCCGGCAGTCCCGGCAACGGCCCCTACACGGGCACGATCGCGGTCCCGCCGGCGGCCCCGCTCGGTCAGACCCGGCTCCGCGTCCGCATCAACTACAACGCGGACCCGCCGGCCTGCGGCAGCACCACCTATGGCGAGACCGAGGATTACACGATCAACGTGGTGGCCGCGACGGGCGCCTGCTGCCTGCCGGACGCCCCGTACTGCCAGGTCCTGCTCGAGGCCGACTGCATCGCCGCCGGCGGCGTGTTCCACGGCGCGGGCACCACGTGCGCCGGCCCCGACTGCCAGAACGACGGCATTCCGGACTTCTGCCAGCTCGCCAACAATGACTGCAACTCCAACAACATCCCGGACGACTGCGACATCGCCCTCGGTACCAGCAATGACTGCCAGGGCGACGGCATCCCGGATGAGTGCCAGCTCTCCGGCCGCGACGTGATCCTCACGGAAGGCTTCGAAGGCGGCGTGATTCCTCCGGCGGATTGGACGGAGCAAATCTTGAACGCCAACTACAACTGGAAGCTGTCCACGACGGGGACGCCGCACTCGGGCACCTACGCCGCCGACGTTGAGTACGATCCGGACCTGGTCCCGCAGGATGAGTGGCTGCTCTCTCCGTCAATGACACTCTTCGGCAACGTGACCCTCTCCGGCTGGAGCAACGGCAGCGTCTACTGGGGCATCACCCCCTACGACAATTACGACCTGGAAGCCTGGATTGTCATCGGCGCCACCGCCGGCGACGGCGACGACACTCTGCTGGGCAAGATCGACCAGGAAACCTGGGTGACGAACTGGACGTATGCTCCGTTCACCTACACCTTCCCGGCCCCGGCCGGGTCGTTCCGCATCGGCTTCCGCTATGTCGGCACCGACGGTGCCCAGGCGGTCCTCGATGACATCCAGATCGACGGCTCCGCCGGCGCGCCCGCCAACGACTGCAATACGAACGGCGTGCCCGATGAGTGCGACATCCATGTCAGCTTCGGCGGATACTGCGAAGGCGCCATTCCGGCGGAGTGCGACAGCGACTACAACACCAACGGCGTGCCGGATCACTGCGAGATCTGTGGTGACCTGGACGGCGACGGGGACGTGGACTCGGTCGACTACTACATCTTCGTGGATGCCTATGGCACCTGCGTCGGCCACGTGAAGTACAACGCGGCGGCGGACATGGACGGCAGCGGCTGCATCAACCTGGTGGACTACCAGGCCTGGTTGACCTGCTACCGCATGTACAACGGTCGCGATTTCTCGGTACCGAAGAAGAAGACCCCGGCTCCGGCCCCGGCGCCGCGGCTCTCTCGGTAACTCATCAGCATCCGGCTGGGGTTCGCCGGCGGTCCTCCGCCGGCGAACCCGGCCTCGGCGAGATCGCTTTGTTACCTGGGGAGCGGACACGCGGCTCCCCGACAGACCAACACGCATACGACCAGAAAAGGAGGGTTTCCTTTCATGAAATTGACCACCTTGTGTAGTATCGCCCTGCTGCTCGGCCTGGCCGCCGCCCCGGCGACAGCGGGTATCGTGGTTTCGGTTTCCCCGGCCTTCCAGGCCGTGGATCTCTCGGCCGGCACGGCGACGATCGACATCGTCGCCAGCATTCCTCAGGCCGACGCCGTCATCGGCTGGGGCCTCGACTTGGGGCTCCTCGGCACCAGCGTCTCCATCGCGCCCGGCGGCGTGGCCATCGGCCCGCCGTTCAACTCGGCTTTCGCACCGGACGGCGATGAGCTGGCGGGGCTAGCCTTCCCCAACGCCGTCTTCGGCCCCGCTGTCCTGCTGGCCACGATCACGCTGGACCTGAACGCCCTGGGGATCACCGATCTGCTGCTCAGCGACAGCTACCCGGCGGATTTGACCGAAGGCTTCGCCAAGATGAGCGGCTTTGCTCAGGTCAGCTACGTCCCCGGCCAGATCGAAGTGACGCCCGAACCGGCCACGCTGCTGCTGCTGACGCTTGGCGGCCTGGCCCTGATTCGGCGGCGATAAGAACACCGCACGAAGAGACGCCGGCTGGTGGAAGACCAACATCCAGCCGGAAATCGGAAACGATAGACCGCACGAGGGCTTCGTTCGGCTGCCACGCCGAGCGAAGCCCTCCGCATTTTGGGCAGTGCCGGACGTCGTGACGGAATCGCCGTCGGTCAGGGAATCCGGCCGACGGGCCGGCTTGTCGCCGGGGCATTGCTGATCACCAGCCAGTCGCCCTGGTCGTCACCGGGATCGCCACGATCCACAGCGAACAACACCGCGGCCGGCGGCTTGAAGAAGGTCATCAGCGACTCGAACGCATCCCGTTTCAGCACGATGTACACCGCTTCGGGCGACTCCAACCGCCCGCAGATCTCGGTCGCCACCATCATCTTCAGGCGATCGCGATCGACCTTCTCGCCATGCTCGGCGATGAGGCGGTAGGGGTCGACCAACTGTCCCACGGGGCGCCCGCCGTAGAACAGCGCCCGGCCGTCGGGACGCAGACCCGCCCAGTAGAGAACCTCATCGTCCGGCACGCCTGCCGCCCGCAGACCGTCCACGATGGCTCGCGGAGGTTCGCTATTGGCGATCCTGGAGCCGGCCACGCCCCAACAGGTGATGAAAACGACGACGCTGGTGAGACCCACCGCCAGAAAGCTGCCCCCGCGTTGGCGAGCAAGATAGAGGAAGCAAGCCGCGGCCACGCCGACCAGCATCCCCGCGAAGGCCAGCGGCACGCCCCACCGAATCTGCCGGTCGTCCCAGAACTCGGGATACTTCACCGAGCCGAACCACCACAACCCCACGCCTAGCCCGACGACTGCTGCCAGGATGACGGCCACGGCCACGCGGGCCAGCCGGGGCCGCTCCACGCCTCCCCCGAAGAAGAACCGCTCCAGTACCACGGCCAGCAGCAGCGACAAGGCGGGGAGGGCGGGCAGAAGATAGTAAGGCTTCTTGAAGGTCATGGCCGACATGAACACGCCGCCGACCACGACCCAGAACCATAGATAGACCATCGGCCGGCGATGCCGTCGAAAAGCCCGTAGGAATGGTCCCGCCAGGGCCTCCGGAACCGAGAGGGCCCACGGCAACGCCAAACCCAGTACGATCGGCAAATAGTAAAAGATATTACCCTGACCGGAACCCGGATAATCCCCCTCCATGCGTTGCAGGTACTCATACTCCCACAACTGCCAGGCGTACTTCTCCCGCCCGGCGACGTAAACCATCCAGGGAACGAAGAACAGGAGAAAAAGAGGAATCCCCCACCAGAGACCGAGCCTCGTCACCGCCTGTCGCAGCCGGGGCCACGCTTGCCATACCGCTAGACGGAACGCGGCTCCCGCCCGCCGCCGGCCGCACGCCGTAAGCAAGCGAACCGGACGTTCCAGCCACCACCATGCTGCCAGGGGCATGACCACCAGGACCATCGGCATCGGACCTTTGGCCAGCATCGCCAACCCCAGCGCCCCATAGAACAAGAGCAGATGAAGAAGCCGCCGCCGCATGGAACGAGCGGTCATCGCCCACCAGAACTCCGCAAAGGCCCAGGCGCAGAGCGTGGTCAGCACCATCTCAACCGTCGCATTGAAGGCATAGAGAAGCAGCCCGAGACTGGAGGCACAGACGAACGCGGCCAGGCCGGCGATCCGCGGGCCGAACAGTTCGCGGCCCAAGCGAGCCACCAGCCAGATCAGCACCAGCGCCGCAAGGACGCTGGGGACTCGCGCGGCCAGATCGGTAACGGGCAATCCAGTGACCGGGTCCGCGGGCAGCACGAGGCCGGCCGCGGCCACCAGCCACGGCATCAGCGGCGGTTTGACCAGAAACGGCGTGTCCAGGTAATGCGGCACGAGCCACTCGCCGGTCTGGATCATCTGGCGGGCGGTCTGGGCGACGATCACCTCGTGTTCGCCGAGGTCCGGCCCTTCCCACAGTCCGATGCAGGCGACGAACAACCACCCGGCCAGCGTCAGTGCAGACAGCCGTCTTCCACTCCATGGCGGGACATTCGACGCGGGAACAGCCTGAGCAGACCCGACATCTGAGTGTGAAGGAATGGTCATCGGAATGCTACGGACAGAGCGGGCTAATCGCCGGAGTCGATGTCCGTCTCCGGCACTTCGGCGAGATCCTCGTCGACGGGGAGGTCGTCAGCCACCTCGACGGCGTCTTCATCATCGGCTTTCGCGGCCGCAGCGGCACCGGGCGTGGAGGGAGGCGGCGTGTATACGATCTTGAGCTTGCGATAGTAGCCGTCTTCGAGGATGCGGGCCTGATCCACCTTGGCGCTTTCTTCGGTATCGTAGCGGCCGAGGGTGACGATCTTGCCGTCGGAGGATTCACCCTGGATCTTCCAGGCCTTGCCAGCCGACTTGTCTCCACTCTTCGTGGTTCTCTTGTAGGCCATTGAAGTCTGGTCCCTATCCACGGACGAGCGGCGGTCCGCCACTTCGGCGTGCTTGGTGGTCCTTCCGCCGCCCAAACCGCGTGCGGAACATTAACACCATTCCCCGTCGAGGGCAATCCCGCCGCCGGAGAGGGGGCGGATCCGTGGTATTCAGAGGGTAATCGTCGTCCCGGTCCGGCCTTCCAACGCCGCGGGAAGATCGGACCAGTCCGTGACGACCGCCCGGGCGGAGGGATTCTTGCGGGCCTCCAGGAACTGCACCGCCGCGCGGATCTTCGGCAGCATCGAACCCTCGGCGAAATGCCCTTCCTGGATCAGGCTTCGCAGGCGGTCGAGGTTTACCTGGCGCAAAGCCTCCTGGTTGGGCTTGCGGAAGTTGAGGTACACCGCTTCGATGCCGGTGATGATGGCCAGTACATCCGCGCCGACCTCAGCGGCGATGATGGCCGCCGTCAAGTCCTTGTCGATCACCGCTTCCACCCCGTGGTACTCGCCGATCTCGTTGGCAATGACCGGGATGCCGCCGCCACCGCCCGCCACGAGCAGTTCGCCCGCCTCGATCATCCGGCGAATCGCGGGGAGTTCGATCACGGCCAGGGGACGCGGCGAAGGCACGACCCGGCGATAGCCCCTGCCGGCATCCTCAATGACCACCCACCCGTCCTCCCGCTGGTGCCGCTCGGCATCCTCGCGGCTGAGGAAAGGGCCGATCGGCTTGGTCGGATGGGCGAAGGCGGGGTCGTTGGCATCAACCAGGACGCTGGTCACGATCGCGGAGACGACCCGCTCCACGCCCCGATTGTGCAATTCGTTGCGCAGGGTCTGCGAGATCATGTAGCCCATGTCCGCCTGGGTCTGGGCCACGGCCAATCCCAGATCGATCGGATAGACCTGCTTGGCCGCGATTTCCACGCGGCGGATCACGGAACCGACCTGTGGACCGTTGCCGTGAGTGACGGTCAATTGCCAGCCCCGCTGAACCAGTTCAGCGAGGGGCTTGGCCATCCGGCGACTCCAGGCGAACTGGTCATGCACATCGCCGGTGCCCCCCGGCGTCACCAACGCATTTCCGCCGATCGCCACCACAATCTTCATCATGTCACCATCGAGTCAATATCGGATCCGACAGCGTTGCCGAGGGCTTTGCGGCCGACTACGCGGCAACCACCTCGCCCGGACGACAGCGACCGTACAACCCAGCGCCAAAGGCCAGAGAACCTCTGGCGGGCAGCGGGCCAATTGCCGGATCACCAACGGAACCAGATAAGCAACAGATAGGCAACCTCTGTGCCACAACCTGAAACGGCCGGGGACTCGAGCGCGACCAACATGATTCCGGCACCAGCCAACGGGCCGCTGACCCGACCGCAGTCCGTCGCAGCCCGACCCTATTTGGCTTCGCGCTGCAACCGCTTCCGCAGCTCGCTCCGCAAATCGTCAGTCAGGAGGCGCTCGCGAACCGCACCCGAAGCCAGGTCGAGGTAGGTCATGCTGGTCGTCTTGGCACCGCCGGCGACACGATCGAAATCGAGGTCGACGCATAGAGCATTGGTGCTGAAGTCCGCCCGCTTCACGCGGGGGTCATTGCGGCCGATCTCATCGCCGACGCCGATAACGAAATCCTTCCGCGTCCACACCGTGGAGGTCTTGCGGAAAACCGTCACGGTCACTTGCCGAGCCTTGGCATCCGCCTTGGACAAGAAGAAGTAGAGATCGGCCTCGGCCTCGACGGGCGAGCTGGGCGGCGACCAATCACTGAACAGGGTGAGCTTCTCAGCGTCAGCGGGATTCACCAAGGCGCCGGGAACGCCCGCGAAGTGGTTCAACACCTCCTGGCACAGGCGATACTGGTAGGTGTGTCCCGCTTCGACATCGATATCGTGAGCCAGAATGGGCATCAAACGCTCCGGAGGCGGGGCATACGCGGTCAATTCCCGCTCGCGGGCCTTGGGCCAGTCCTTATCCTTGGATACCGCAGCGAGAAACTCCTCCACCCGCTTCGCCGTGTCCGATTCCGGCGGAAGGCCGGCGCCCTTGGCGGCGCGGGCCAGCATGACGGCCAATTCGAGGTCCTTGGTTCGGGTGGGCGTCCTGCCGGCCTGGGCCTTGCGGGCATTGTCCAGCCACTTGCGGGCCAGTTGGTCCATGCGGCGAACCCGATCCTGCGGTTTCTCGTTCGGATCCGGCCGCTTCGGCGGCTCATCAAGATACGGCACCCACGGCAGCTCCACCCGATCGCCCGATTTCCGCTCCGGCAGACGCGGGCGGGCGATGAAGTGACGACCGGATTTCAACAGGCGACGGAAATCATCCAGCGGCTCGCCGACTTGCGGCCGCGGCAGCGGCTTGAATGGGAGGTAGGTATCGACCTCTTCCCAATCGCGGGTCGAATCGGTGAGGTCTTTGCGTTGCAGGTGGACCTTGACAATCGTCAGATGCGAATCCGCAGGATATCGGGCGGCGTTGAAGTTCACTTCCTGCTCGACCAGGTTGACCTGCGCCCCCAGCGACACCCAGTTTCGCAGCGACGCGATGCCGGCGGGCCGACCGCCCGAACGACTGATCAGCTCCTGCAATTCGACTTTCGGGGGGATGTCGAAGGTTGTGCGGCCCTTGGTCATGATCAACGGCCCCGGGGCCACGATGCGCGCCAGCTCCCGCTTGGTATCGGAATCGGAATCAGTCAGGGCCGCGACCGAAGGCGGCAACCGCTGGGTCCGCGGAGATACGGCACGGATATCGGCAATGGCAATCAGCCCGCCGGTCGCGTCGGCGAACCACCGGCTCAGTTCCGCAACAGGATCCTCACCAGCCTTGGGTTGAGCCCCCGCCGGCTGCGGGCGAGGGCGGGCATTGCGCACGGCATCCGCCAAGCGGGCCGCCTGGGTGCGGGCTTCCTCGGCGAGGGCGTTCGGCCCCATCGAGTTGATCGAGTATCGGAATCCGCCGAAAGCAAAGACGGCGGCGCCCAGTGCCACCACACCGCACAGGCCGAGTACGACCTTCTCGATATGCTGGTCGATGAAACCAAGATTGCGTCTGGCCATCAATTCGACTCCCGACTGTCCGTCCTCTCAGCAACCGGCCGACCGGCGACGGTCCCCATGCCTCTGGCGGCGAGATGCCATCGTGCCCGATCGTTCGGCAACCGGCCTGAGCACCCGGAACCCGCGGCTTCAGCCATGCTTCACTCTCTCCCCCCAACGCCGTCCCCGCCGCCGCGCTCCGAGGGGTCGAGCTTCGCCCCCGGGCGACTCATCACCGATTTGAGCGACTTGGGAATCCACTGGTCGAAGACCTGGCGGAAGAAATACCCCTCCAGATCGATGGTCACGCGCACCGCCGGGGCGTCGCCGTAAATGAACAAATTGTCCCGAAGAAAGAGCAGTTCCGGTTCGACCGCGACGTAATCCACCCGGATCGGCGTGTAGAACCCGATTCGAGTAATTCGGTCCAGCACCTGCGCCAGCGCGGCCTCCTCCACGACCAGATGAAGCTGGATCGGGACCATGAACAGCTTGTCGTCGTTCTTGACGCCGGTAAAGGACTGCGGGAAAGCACACCGACCGGAACCGCCCCCCATCCCGAGCGCATCATCAATGCAGAATCGCAGCAGGTGCTTGACCGGCATCAGGCCCACCCAATAGGGCGGGGCGACTTTCTGCTTCTTGAGCTGCTCGATGCGGTCTTCGTTGCACAGGGCCAGCGCCGCCACCAGATCCTGCTGGATCCACAGAGCCATCTGCGCCTGCCACACCTCGACCTCGCTGGGCGCGGTCTCCTTGTTCGCCAGGTCGTGCAGGCCGAGGGCGTTGTCGTCCACATACATGTAGATCGACCGTGCCACCTCGTCAGCCGCCCGGGCCGGAGCGTGCTCCCGCAGGAGCTCGGAGAGGCTCTTTTCCTGCTGAGGAGTCGTCGCTCGCCCCGGTTCGCGGGGCGCCGTCGGCAGCGGCTCCCACTCGTCGGTAATTTGGTCCTCGTCCGCCGGGCGGGACCGCAGGGCTTCGATCTGGGCTCGGTGCCGCTGGATTTCCTCGAAAGTCGGACCGGAACGCCCATTGAGGCGCTGACGAAGCCGCTCAAACTCCCGCTTGTAGGCTTCCTTGAATTGGATGCGGACCGAAGAACGGGACTCCGGAAGCACCCCTTCCACCAGCAACTGGCGGGGCTGGCGGACCAGCCGACCCTCGCGGTCCCGCTCGGCATAGAAGGCGCTTTCCTGCTGCATGGCCAGAGCGGCGGACATCGATTTCTCAAAATCCTCCTTCATGCGCTGCCGCTCGGCCTTCTCCGCCTGGATGACTTGATCGTTCACGGGATCGCGCTGGAGCGTGCGGATCTTCCCGAGCAACCCTTCCACCTGCTTCATCCGCTCTTCCACGGCGGAACCGCTGGTGTAGGCCCACGCCCCACCGCCCAGCGAAGCCAGAGCCACCGCTCCGATGACCAGGAATCGCCACTGCGCCTTAAGAAACGCCATGATCACGCATCCTCAGGAAACCAGACAGGTACGCAAGTTGCGCACTCCGCTTCCAACGGCCGTTCGCCGAAGCTCTCAATCGCGGACGGTCCGCTCCGCGTCGCCGCCTTCCTTGCCGGGTTCCGTCTTCGCGGAGTCCGCCTTGGTCTTGTACTCCTCCGGGATCTCTTTCTCCGGAGTATTCCCACTGTAGGCCAGAATGTGGATGACGAACTGCTGATCGCCGTCGATCTTCTCGCCGGTCAGCGGGTCGGTCGTGTTGAACTTCTGCTCCCACTGGCCCAACTCAGTATTCTCGACGCCTCCGCCGGAGCCACGTCCATAGCCGCCCATGCCGCCGGCGCCTCCGGGCGGTGTTCCCGGCCCGGAAATGCTGGGGCCTTCGCCTCGAGCGCCGCGACGCCCCCCACCGCCCCGCCGCCCTGACTCGCCCTGACCACCGCCCGAACCGAAGCCCGCACCCTCCCCGCTGGATTTCGTGCCGATCGGCCGCTGCGTCACTTTGAACAGGGTCACCTTGCCGAAGTAGAAACCCCGATTGGGCCGTTTGCCGAGCTTGTCCAGCGTGGCGATAAGGCGCTCTTCCAGGAACTTGGGCGCCTCAATGTCGGAGGCCGTGGTCAAACCGGTGATCTGGATGCCCCAGCCGGCCTTGCCGGCCCCTTTGTCCCCGGAGGCGCCCTCCGACCAGAGCAGGGCCGGGTTGACGGGATGGTATTGCATCTCGACACGCTCGACCCAGACTTCGCGGCGTTCACTGCGGGGTTTCTGCTTGGCGATCCGCTGGTAGTCCCGCACGTTCTTGGCGTTGCGGATCTCTTCGGGCATGGCCGCCTCGAAGGCCTGCTGGATCACGTCGATGATGCGGGGGACGAGGATGTTCTTCTCCGGCAACTTGGCCAGACGCTTGAGGTCTTCGCGGTTGAAGCCCGCGGACGCCGCGACGCTCGAGAATTCCTGCTTGAGCTTCTCCGCGGCACCGACCATCGACGCGGCATATTGAAGGGGCGGACCTCCTGCACCGGCGGCATCCAGTGCCCGCATGGCGTCGGCGGCGGAACTGAAAGCCGGGGACCGCAGATCGGGGTTCGTGCCGAAGGCGGCGTTCAACTGGCCCTGAGCCAGAACGTTGCCGACCCACAGAGATCCGGCCGCCACGGCCAGGCAGGCGGCGGCCGCCCCGAACCAGGCAGTCTTCTTTCGCCAAGCCAGACGGCGGCTGACATCGAGAGGCAGCAGGCTCGCGTCCACGGCAGCCAGCCCAAGGCCCTGCAAGGCCAGGCCGTAGGCCACTCCAAAACTCATCACCTGCTGGGCGTATTCCGGCGGAAGGCTGGCGCCACTCGTGTTCAGCTTCTTGAAGCCGCTGATCTTCTCCACCTCCAGTTGCAGGTTCTGCTGGAGAAACTTCTGGAGGCCGGGCAGTTGGAAGGCGTTGCCCATGCCGACCACCCGCGTAATGTGCGTATCGCGGTGGGTCGAAGTGTAGAAGCCGATCGACCTCTGCACCTCCGAAACGAGGTCGGCAAAGACCGGCCGCATGGCCTGGAACACCTGCCGGGCATACTTGGAGGTAGCAGCCGTTCGCTTCAGCTTCTCCGCCTTGCTGAAAGAGATCTTGAAGGCGGACACCAGGGCTTCCGTGAAGCGGTTGCCCCCGATGGGCACCGGGCGAGACCAGATACGATTGCCCTCGAAGATGATGAGGTCCGTCGCCAGCGCCCCCATGTCCAGAAGGATCGCGGCCTTGCCGGGCTCCACTCCCCACTCGAAGCGGGCCGCGTTGTAGGAGGCCATCGGGCTGGTCTGCACAATCACCGGCTCGATGCCCAACTCGGTGAACTGGCTCAGATGATTGCGGATCAATTCCTTGCGGATGGCGAAAATCCCAACTTCGACATCAGGGGAATCTTCGCCCGCGAAGATCTGGTAGTCCCACACCACTTCATCCATGTCGAAGGGAATCTGCTGGCCGGCCTCGTACCTGATCATGTCGGGCAGCTTCTTCTGCTCCACCGGCGGCATCTTGGTGAAGCGGGTCAGCGTCTGCTGACCCGGCACGGAGACGACGATCACGCATTTGCGGATATCCTTTCGCGAGATGAACGTCGTCAAAGCCTTGCGGATCATCTGCGGGGCTTCGGCTTCCGCCTGGGAGAGGATGCCGTCGTGCTCGACGATATCGACATCGAGCAACTCGACCCCGTCGCCGACTTGCTGGAGCTTCATTGCCTTCAGCGAGCACTGGCCGACGTCGATTCCCCATACGGGTAGTTTGGCTGCCATCTCGGTCTCCAGAAAAACGTACGGCGGCGGTCACACCCGCTGCTGCCCCGGCTTTCCCCCAGTCACCCACGGCGGCCGACACAAGCCCCTCGCCAGCGGCTCCGCCCACGAAACCGCCGACCCACCGCGCCGCGGCGGCGCCAAGAGGCAGAACGCCGGTCGCCGACATCGGGACGGTTTGTTGCACCTGCATCCAGGGACTGTCGTGAGGGCATACACAGCCTTGGCGGGCGTCAGGATTACCCATGCGGCGGCACGACGGCGGGCGCCGCGCGGCGGCGGCGATATACTCCTATCTACTGTATTCGCTGGAGGCAGTGCAGTCAATCCGCCGCGCGACGTTTCCGGACTGTCGAAGACCAGTTCGATCCCTTAATAACCGGAGTACCGCGGCTGGAACGCGGCAGGTCCCCGCGCGACGAAAAGCACCCCGTCCACCAGTCGGCGGGGCCGCGGCCCGCCTCTCCGTTGCGCCGGCAACCGAGAAAGACGCCCTGCCAAGAAAGAACGCCCGCTGCGGTGCAACGGGCGTCCGACGCTGTGGGTCCTACCTCCAGGACCATACGTTCTTGGCGAGGCCGCGATACTGCTCAGCAGACCCGCCTATTCCAGGGAGACGGCTGGATCAAGCGGTCGCGGCTACTCCTCTTCGTTAACCGGTTCCTCGTCCGTGTTGATGGGCGGCGGCTCATCCGCCGCCGCGGGCGTGATCGAACGAGAGACCGCCGGCGCCGCCGCAGGCGCAGGCTGTGCGGCAGGCTGCGGAGGCTCCACGCTGCCCGGCCCCTCGCCGCGCGGGACGAGGAAGATCTCGACGCGACGATTGGCCTCCGCACCACCGCGAGGCGGGTTGGGCACACGGGGGCGATGCTCACCATAGCCCATCACGCCCAAGCGGCGGAAGTCCACTCCAAAGCGATTGAGGACGAACATCACGGCCACCGACCGATGGGCCGAGAGATGCCAGTTGGTGGGGAATTTCTTCTGCGTCTGGGCACTGATCGGCACGTTGTCGGTGTGGCCGACCACCAGAACCTCGAACGGCTGGGCCGCGGGCGAGTTGAGGATCTCGGCGAAGGCCCGCAACGAATCCATCACCGTCCCGCGGACCTCGTCGCTGCCGAGAGCGAAGGTCAGGTCGCCCTTCCAGCGGACCGCACCGCGGAGAGGGTCGTATTCCACCATGTCGGGATACTTGCCGGCGAAGTCCTTCAGGGCCTGGTCCAGGGCCGGCGGGAGCTTCACCTCAACCACCTGGATCTCGCCCAGCTTGCCGGCGGCGGCCAACTGCTCCTGCAGCCGCTTTCGCAGGGCGTCGAGCCGATCCACTTCAGCCTGCAGGGTCTCGGCCAGCGCGGTCTTGACGTCCAACTCGTGTTGGAGACTGGCTCGCTCTTTCTCCAGAGCCATCGCCCGGTTGCGACAGTCTTCCAGTTCGCGCTCCATCTGATCGGCTCGCTCCAGGGCCTTGCGGCGGGAGTAGTCCGCGCGCAAGTATTCGTCGCGAGACACGCAGCCGCCGGCCACCACCCACACGAACACCAGCCCCCCTGCCAACGCGATCATCCTGAGCTTGTTCATCCATGGTCTCCCAGTCGAGTTTCGGCCGTCGCGGCTCATCCAGGCCGCCGGTCATCAGTGGCGGATTATGAGCACCCCTGCCCCGCGCGGCAATGCCTCCAACCGCGGGATCACGTCTCCCGGCTCGCGGTCACTCCGACGAGTCCAGCACGGCCATGAAGGCCTCCTGCGGGATGGCCACGTTGCCGACTTGTTTCATCCTCTTCTTGCCCGCCTTCTGCTTCTCCAGCAGCTTGCGCTTGCGGGTCACGTCGCCGCCGTAACACTTGGCGGTCACGTCCTTGCGCACCGGCTTGATGGTCTCCCGGGCGATGACCCGGTTGCCGATCGCGGCCTGCAAGGGAATCTCAAAAAGGTGTCGGTCGATCTCCTTCTTCAGCCGCACCAGGAGCCGCCGACCGCGGGCCTCGGCACGGGAGCGGTGGACAATGACGCTCAGCGCATCCACTGGGGTGCCGTTCACCAGGATGTTCAGCTTGACCAGATCGTCGGCACGGTAGCCGACCAGCTCGTAGTCCATCGTCGCGTAGCCGCTGGTCGCGCTCTTGAGCTGGTCGAAGTAGTCGTAAATGATCTCCGCCAACGGGAACTCGTACACCAGCACCACGCGGTCGGTGGAGAGGTACTCCGTGCGCTGGTGCCGGCCTCGCCGCTGGTCGCTCAGCTTCATCACGTTGCCGATGTAGCGCGCCGGGACAACGATTTCCGCTCGCACATACGGCTCCCGAATCTCCTCGACCTGATCGGCCGGTGGCAGTTCCGCCGGGGATTCGATCAGCTCGATCCGCCCGCCCTTCCGGACCACTTCAAAGCCCACGGTGGGCGCGGTCTGCACCAGATCAACATCGCTCTCCCGCTCCAGCCGCTCCTGGATGATCTTCATGTGCAGAAGGCCCAGAAAACCGCAGCGAAACCCGGTCCCCAGGGCGGCGCTGCTGGCCGGCACGAAGTTGAAGCTCGAGTCGTTCAGCCACAGCCGTTCCATCGCCTCGCGAAGCTGCGGGCTGGTCGTGCCCGGACCGGGATAGAAGTCACAGAACACCATCTGCTGCGGGGGTTTGTAGCCGGGCAACGGCTCGGCGGCGGGTCGGCCCTCGCCGGTCACCGTATCGCCGATCCGCACATCGTGAATGGTTTTGATGCCCGCGAAAAGAAAACCGACTTCGCCGGCCCGTAACTCGTTTCGGCTGGTCATGCGCGGGGTGAAGACTCCCACATCGCTGACCTGGTAGGCACGCCCCGCCGCCATCAGCAGGATCTTGTCGCCCTTGCGGATCACCCCGTCAAAGACGCGAAGGTGGCAAACCGTACCGCGGTGCGGGTCGACTTTGGCATCGTAGATCAAGGCCCGCAGCGGTGCATCCTCCCGACCGGACGGCGACGGAATGCGCTCAACGATGGCTCGGAGAAGGTCGTCAATCCCTGCGCCGGTCTTGGCCGAGGTCCGCACCACGCCCGCCGCCGGCAGGCCCAGCACCTGCTCCAATTCCGCCGCGATGTCATCCGGGCGAGCGGAAGGAAGGTCGATCTTGTTGATCACCGGGATGATGGTCAGATTCGCCTCGATGGCCTTGTAGGCGTTCGCCAGCGTCTGCGCCTCGATGCCCTTGGCGGCGTCCACCAGAAGCAGAACGCCTTCGCACGCAGCCAAGGCCCGGCTCACTTCATAGTGGAAATCCACATGACCGGGGGTATCGATCAGATTGAGCAGATACTCTCCGGCCGCGGGCACCGCGGCGGAACCGGCCGCCGCCCCGGAACCCGACGCCGATGGGGCGCCGGGATAGTCGTAGGCCAGACAAGCGCGGTTGGCCTTGATGGTGATGCCCATCTCCCGCTCGAGATCCATGTCATCGAGGAACTGTTCGCGGAATTCGCGATCCGAGATCGCGCCGCAGCGCAAGAGGAGCCGATCGGCCAGGGTGCTCTTGCCGTGGTCGATGTGGGCGATGATGGAGAAGTTGCGAATCCGGTGGATCAACATGCCCGCAGTGTATCACCGCCCACGCCGCCGCGTGAACCCCACAAGCACAAGACCCGCGGAGCCGCGTGCCCCTGCGGGTCTGAAGAAGCGTGTCAGGTCGCGATGGAGCCGCGGACGGCGGGCCTCATGACCCCGGCCAAGTGTTGTAGCCCGGTCCGCGAGTATAGCGGGTGTCGATGTAGCGGAACTCGGCATGGCCGTCATAGAAGCCGACGGTATAACTCGACATGCGGCGATGCCAGCCCATGCCCAAGCCGAGCGGGCTGGTTTCCTGGTGTCCCGGAGGTCGCGCATCGTACATGTAGGAGTTCATCGAGTTCTCGGCGAAGAGCACGAACTCCGACGCCTTGCCGCCGACCTTCTCTTTCAACATGGCACTGCCCAACGCGCTCATGTAGGCGAGGTCATAGTTGGGGTTAGGCATCCCCTCCATCCAGTACCAGTTGATCGCGTAGCTGTTGCCGTTCACCTGCCAGGACGACGCTCGCTCCTCCTCCTCGGGCTGGCCGGTGCTCTGGTTCACCGTCGGAGTGGAGTTGTTCTTGTCCGAGGGGCAGACGTAGGACTTGATAATCGTGCGGCCCTGCGTGCCGGGGGCGATGTACTTGTTGTAGGGCCGTAATTCAGTGGGGAACTTGTAGACGTCGGTGTTGGTGCCATGAACGGGCATGGCCATGTTGGTCTGGAAGCCGCCAAACACGAATTCCGAGCTGAGGTTCCAACTCAGCGAGCCGTAAGAGAACCCGACGTGCCACGGCTGGGTGGGGAAGCTACCGTACCCGGACCGGTCGTTGTCGTCGCTGTACATCTGCGCCGTCGCGGCACACTCCTTGATGTTCGACTGGCACGTTGCGATGCTCGCCGTCTCCTTGGCGGCCGTCAGGGCCGGCAGGAGCACAGAAATCAAGACCGCGATGATCGCGATAACAACCAGCAACTCAATCAGTGTGAAGGCGCGTCTCGTCATGGCACTGCTCCCATCGTTTGCCTGTCTGAGGCGACTCACCGCAGGGAGCGCCCGGTTTCCGGACACTGCTGCGGGAACCCGCATCTCAAGTGCTTCGGTTTTCCCACTTTTCCTGTCCATTCGAGAGTGAGTCAGCGAATGGACTTCGAATGAGCAACCACCCTCGTTCCCTATTCTACTTGGCGTAGCGGACGCCGGTTTCGGCTCATGCCCGGCGGCCGTTTCGCCCCGTCCGTGCGCTCAACAGAGGCTCACTCGCCGCCGGCGCATTTCGGACACGAGCCTTTGGACCCATCCGGTCGCAAGCTCGGAAAAAACTCTCCGTGGGTCGGACACTTCACCGCCAATACCACCGCATCCTTCCCGCAATTCGGGCATTTGATCATCTTCGGAGGAAGTCGGGCCGCATCGCGGCGGGTGCGGCCGACACCGGTATCGGGCAGCGTCGGTGCGGGAACGGCGTCGAACGCCGCCTTGGTCTCCTGCGCTGATAGTTGGAACACATGACCGCAATCAGTGCAGATCAGATCCTTGGGCTTGTTCAACTCCGCGAGATACTTCTCCTGCTCGCTGTCTCCTCGCGTCACGAAGAAGATGATGCCCGCCAGGACCAGGAGGGCGATCGCGATCACCAGCTTGACGTTCTGCTTACCCATGAACCAGACCTTTCCAGGAACGCTCGGGAAACCGAAGTCGGCAACAGTCTCATCCTAGGCCAGCCGATCCTGGTCAGGGGTCTCCGGATCCCGGGGCGACTCCAAATCACTGCTGACGCGGCGACTGCGACATAGCCTTGACGAGCCGCAGAAGGCCCGCCCTTCGCCGGCCGGTCAGCCTCCAGCAGCCCGACCGACCTCCCTCGCCTCCATGGACCCGAGAAGCAAGTGTGCGAGATCCCCCGTTTGACTCAAACACGTGACTCACACACCACCCTCGACGATTATTCTATCCCAAACACGGGGGCAAGCCAATAGATGCGGGCGTCCGCGTTCGACGAGGAGCTGCGACGGGCGGGCCGGGGCATGGCGTAACCGCTCCGCGAGCCTACGACCAAGCTGCAACGTCGCATCCAGGTCGGCTCAAACCGTCGGTCGCCCGACTTTCCGGCTCGCGGTCGAATCAAGAGTGGCTGCGACCCGATATCGCTTTGACTGTTTCCGGGCCGTTCTGGCACCCGGAGGCTCTACTGATCCTCGGCCAGCAAGGCCTCCTCGCCGGCGTCCATCTGATAACCATGCGCCTCGGCGGGATATCGGCGCTCTCGAACCTCCGCCAGATAAGCCGTCACCGCGGAAGAAACCTGCTCCCTGAGCGCACCGTAGCGTTTCACAAAACGGGGAGGCGCTGACTCGCTCAAGCCCAGGATATCGTGGATCACCAACACCTGCCCATCGCAGTGCGGCCCGGCCCCACATCCGATCACGGGCAGCCGCGTACCGGCGGCGACCAACCGGGCGGGTTGCGGCGGGACCGCCTCCAGCAGGAGCATGCAGGCCCCAGCCTCCTCCATGAGTCGGGCGTCGCGAACCAACGCCCGAGCCGCGGCGGCGGTTCGGCACTGCGCCCGGTAGCCGCCGAACTGATGGACGGCCTGCGGCCGAAGGCCCAGATGCACCATCACCGGGATCGTCGCCGTGGACATGGCCCGGACCGTCTCAGCCAGGCGAGCATCGCCCTCGATTTTGACGCAGTCGCACCCTGCTTCGGCCATGAATCGACCCGCGTTGCGGATGGCCTCTTGCGGAGACACGTTGAACGACAAGTAAGGCATGTCGCCGATCAGAAAGGCCGACGGCGCCCCGCGGCGAACGGCCTGAGCAATCGTGACCATGAAGTCCATCGTGGCCGGCAGAGTGGAATCATGCCCCAGCACGACCTGGGCGACCGAATCGCCGACGAGAATGCAATCCACGCCGGCCTCTTCCTCGATTCGTGCGGTGGGATAGTCGTAGGCCGTCAGCATCGTGATCGGCTGCCCATTCCGCTTGAGGGCGTATAGCGAGGACAAGGTGATTTTCGGGCGGGGATTGGTGCACGACATGGAGGAGCCTGTTGTGGTGCCGCCGCAGACGGGCAGCGGATCGGGGCGCAGGTCGCACCGGCGTGTCATGGGAGGGAGACGACCGACATCTCCGGGAAGGCCCCCGGGATCACACCCGGACGAGCATTTTCGATCATCACTCAGGTTAGAGTCAGCTCCGCCGCGGATCAAGCGGCGCACGGAAATGAGCCGTCCGCGTGGTCCACGTACCCAGACGCCGCCAGGCCGAGGCTCACGATCAGTACTTGGTCGCCGCCGCGCGAGACAGGATCCGCGTCAGGAGGCGATCCTCCATCGCGGCGTCTCGGCCGAGGCTTACCCATCGCTGCCGATCCGACGCGGCCCGCACGACACGGCCCTCCGTCGTCGGCAAGTCTCCGCTGAAGCCGCGGATAACCGAGGACGATGACGTAACCTGCGATTCGGGCACGGCCAGCCGATACACCTGCACCTCGACCTGGACCGTCCACCCCGACTCCCCACGAACAAAACGAACCGTGGCCTGACGCTGGATCGTCTGCAAGGAGGACTCCAGGACGCCGTAGGCATCGGCGACGTCCTGCCGCCAGAACTCGCCCCATTGCCGACTGGTCGTGGGCAGGGTCTCGATCACGCCCATGGCCCGATCCTGCCGGTCCGGCTCGAAGTCATGACGCCGAAGTACGGCCAGGGACGCCTGCCACAAGGGCTCCAGATCCTCCTCGGCAACGGCCTGGGCCGTCACCGCCGTCGGCGACACCGGCTCGTGACACCCCGCGACCGCAACCCCCAGCGCGAGCAGGCACCACCCCAGTGTCAGACGACGGCACCCCGGCGAAAACCATTGCGCGGCCATGGAATCGAATCTTAGCGAAGGCCGTGCGGTCGTCAATGCGGCCGAATCGGAATAGCCCGCATCAGAAGGCCGGCAACCGCAACGGCAGATCGAACTCCGACTCGGTTTCCGTCGGCGTGAACGATCGGCGAACCGTCGGCCCATCGGCCGGGGTGATCTCGGCCTCGTAGTTCGCCTCGACCGGAAGCTCGAAGGCCAGGTGCGTCATGCCCGCCGCGGGACGAAAATCGTCAGCCGCGTACAGTTCCCCGTCGAGACGCAGCACGACGCGAGCGGCAACCGGCGGACCCCCCGCCTCCTCCAGCACCCGCAACCGGACCGGCCGTCGAGCGGTGTAATAGCGGGTCACGTCGCGGGCGGAAACGTACTTGATGGACAGGTCCCAGACCAGCGGAAACGACCATCCCGTCCGGCGGAAGGAAGTCGCATAGATGCCGTTCATCGGATTCTTCGAATCGGCCCCGGCGGCGGAGGCCACGAAGCCGGCGTGGTTCAGCCCGGCCGGGTCCGGCTCGGCGGCGCCGGTGAAATACCACTGGCGGTCCCAGATTTCGACCCAACTGTGGTTCCCTTCCTGGTTGGGCCATTGGGGAATCCCGGCGAGCCGGGCCGGCACGCAGACCGCCCGACACGCGTCCACCAGCAGCACCGACAGGCCGGTGCAGGAAGCGTAGCCGGCCTCCATCGACTCGTAGGGGCTTTGGTCGGCCTTGGGTCGTTTCGTGGCGTGATACCGCACATTGAGCAGGGGAAACACCTCGCGGTTCAGCTTCATCGCCGCCTCGCCGGCCGTTCGGCAGTCGGCGACCAGCGGCCGGAAGCGCTCGTAAAAATCCTTCCGCCAGGCATCGCGGCGCTCGTTGATGACGGCATACGGAAGCACCTCGTTCAGGAAAATCTCCTCCGGGAGGCCCGGCCCCCAGGGCATTGCCGCCCGGGCCTCGAAGGCCACGGCGGTATTCTCGAGCAGGTAGGCCGCCGAGAGCGTCCGCAGGTCGCGATCGGGCATGTTGGCGATCAGGAAAGACACCGCGGCGCGGTGCTCCCGCGGCGCGGCGTCCAGCGCCTTGATCAACTCGGCCGCGTTGGGGCCGGCGCGGCCCAGGGCCGCCCGCGTCTCCGCGGCATACTCCTGCAAAACCCCCGCCGGGATCGTCGGCAGGTCGGGTGGAGCCTCCGCCGCCTGGCCCGCTCCGACGAAGATCGGCGGTTCAGCGGCCGAAGTCGTCACCACCGGCAGTTCCCGGGCGCGGAACCGGATCTCCTTGACCTCCCCCTCCCGGCAATCCCCCGACAGCGGCAGCAGCACGAAGTCGTCGGTCAGCACCGGGGCGAGTTCCTCCCCGTGCGTCACGCCCGACACCTGGAGCCGCCGCGGCAGAAAGAGCAGGATCGGCCGCGGGGGCCAGTGCCCGTCGCGGGTGGCGATGATCCGCAGCGTGTGCCGATCGTCGGCGGCCGGCCACTCCGCGCGCCAGCCGCGATCGCCCGGCATCCGCCGCACTTCCCAGGCCGGGTCGCCGTAGAAGGCGACGGTGTCGCGGTCCCACAGCAGCCCCAGCTCGTCGCGTTCGCGGAGCTGGTGCGCGGCGGCCAGGCCTTCAAGGTCCGACGCCTCGAACCGGTCGAACTCGACGCCGCGCCGCCGCGGATAGCGGGTTTCCAACTGGTGGAGCAGGGCCTGCTGGATGGCGAAGAAGGATTCCGCCAGGGTGTAATAGTCCCGCTGGCCCTCGAAGTAGTCGTTGGTCCCCCAGCCCATGAAGCCGTAGAACGTCACCACCGTGTAGCCGACCATCTGGCTCACGCCCGCCGAGTGCATCAGGGCCGTGGCCATGCAGTCACGGCCCGAGACATGGCCGATCAGGCAGTTGCCCATCGGCAGATAGACCTTGGGGTTGGGCGAGCGGATGTCGAACCGGCGGCCCTGCGTGTCCTGCCCGTAGAGCTGCCCCGCGGCGCAACGCAGGCTCCCGTCCGGGTAGTTGTAGCCGATCTGCCAGTCGTGTTCGGTGGCGTGCCCGCTGGTGTAGAAGATGTCCGGCTGGAATTCGTTGAAGCCCTGCACGAGGCCCGCGGTGGAATCCGGGTCCCAGGCCTCCTGCCGCTCCGGTTCGCCGGGGCGCTTGACGAATCGCTCCCCCGCCAGCCCTTCGCTGAACTTGATTCCCTCCTCGAAGGCGTTGAGATCGACGCCGCAGCCCGCCAGCGCCCGCCGCACGACGAGCGGCTCCCGCAGTTCGGCGATGCGCAGGGCGTCGGCGGCCTCGTAGCCGGTGAGGATACCCCAGATCACGTCGGTGTAGGGGTCGTCGTCCAGCCGCCGCGTCAGGCGGTGGACGCTCACCACGAAGGCCCGCCCGGCCTCCTCGGGCCGGGCCACGAAGCAGGCGTAGCGCGGCCGGATCCGGCCCAGCGGGCCGCGGCTTTCCGTCACGTCGCCGGCGTACACGACGACGGCGGCCTGGTGCTTGTGCCGCAGCGCGTCCACGACCTCCCGCCAGTCGGGCTGGGCGTAGGTGGCCCGGCTGACCACGACGACGTACGAGCCGCGGCCATCCCGCGTCGCCGCGCCGCCAGCCCGCGTCGCCGCGGGCGGTTCCCCGATGCGGCCCGGCGGGTGGCACCCGCCCGAACCGGCCGCCGCCCACAGCCCCAGGACGACCCCCCACCACCGCCGGCCTGCCGGAGCGCCCATGCCGAGATCCTCCCGCCGCCGGAGCGCCGCCGCGTGCCGCTCGGCCGCCGCCCGGTGCCGGGCGCCGGCGGCCGCTCCCGCCGGGCGGCATCATGACGGCGGACGGGGAAACGGGCAATGCCCGGGACCGGCAACCCGGTCAAAGCGGCCGGCATCCGGGGGTCGCGGGGTCGGCGCCCGGGACGGGGGCGGCCGTTCCGCGCCGGGCGGGCGCTCCCCGCGGCGCGGCGGGCGCTCAACAGTGCGCACAAGCTGCGCACCGCGGCGCGGCGGGCGCTCAACAGTGCGCACAAGCTGCGGACCGCGGCGCGCGGACCGATAACCACTGTGCACCGGCCGCGAAGGGCGCAAAAGCCGCCGAACCCGCGTTTTTCACGCTGAGAACGCCGTTCACGGCGGTTATCGGGTCATTTTTTACGATTGTGCATCCATGAAACATCGTTGTGCATGGATGAAACATCGTTGTGCATCCATGAAATATCGTTGTGCATGGATGAAACATCGTTGTGCATCCATGAAACATCGTTGTGCATCCATGAAACATCGTTGTGCATCCATGAAATATCGTTGTGCATGGATGAAATATCGTTGTGCATCGATGAAACATCGTCGTGCAGCGGGCAAATGGCGGGGTACGTCAGGCGAATATTGCCGAATCCCCTCGTGCGCGAATCCTTTCTCGGGCAAATATTGCCGAACCGGGCCGCCCGGCGGCCCGCCCGGCCGCGAACCCCCCGCGCGGGCCGCCCTCACCGGGAAACGTCGAAGGCCTCCACGATCAACGTGTCGTTCTGCCCGCCGAAACCGAAGGAATTGCTCAGGCAGACCCGGACGTGGGCCCGGCGGGCCTGGTTGGGGACGTAGTCCAGGTCGCACAGCGGGTCCGGCGTCGAGTAGTTCATGGTCGGCGGGATCACGCCGTCGCGAATGGCCAGGACGCAGGTGATCAACTCGCAGGCCCCCGCCGCGGCGATGAGGTGCCCCAGCATGCTCTTGACGCTGCTGATGGGCACCTTCGGGGCATGGGCGCCGAACACGCCGCGGATGGCCAGGGTCTCGATCTTGTCGTTCTCCTGCGTCCCGGTGCCGTGGGCGGAGATGTAGTCGACCTCCTCCGGACGGCGGCGGGCGTCGGCGAGGGCCCGGCGCATCGCGGCGATGCCGCCGCGGCCGTCCTCGTGGATGTCGGTGATGCGAAAGGCGTCGGCGGTAGAGCCGTAACCGGTCACCTCAGCCAGCACCCGCGCCCCGCGGGCCCGGGCGTGGGCCAGCTCCTCCAGGATCAACACGCCGGCGCCCTCGCCCAGGACGAAGCCGTCGCGGGTCCGATCGAAGGGACGCGAGGCGGTGGTCGGCGAATCGTTCCGCGTGGACAGGGCGGTCAGTCGGTTGAAGCCGGTCACGCCGAAGGGATGGATCATGGAATGGCAGCCGCCGGAGATCATCACCGCGGCATCGCCGCGACGGATGATGTTGGTGGCCTCGCCGATGGCCTGGGTGCTGGCGGCGCAGGCGGTCAGGGCGTTGCAGTTGGGCCCCTCCACGCCAAAGGCGCAGGCCAGGTGGGCGGCGGCCATGTGCGGCTCCTGCTCGGCCTCGGTCACCTCCCGAAAACGGGCCCGGGCCACCTCCGCCCAGCGCCGCGTGTCCAAAGCGCCCGCGGTATAGTCCCAACCGTCCACGGCGGCGGCGGTGAAGTTGTCGAAGTCCATCGGCCCCTCGCCCCCGCCCAGATAGACGCCGACCTGCGTCCGGTCCAGGTCGCGGGCCCGGTCCAGCCCGGCATCCTTCCAGGCCAGGGTGGCCGCGGCCAGGGCGAAGCCGGTCTGCCGGGCCACGTCGCGGTGCCGCGGATACTCGGCGCCCAGGAACCGCTCCAACGAGAAATCCTTGACCTCCGCCGAGAAACGGGTGGGGAAGGTGCGGGCGTCGAAGAGCGTCGTGGGGGCGATGCCGCTCTCCCCGCGAAGGATCGCCGCCCACACCCCGTCGAGGTCGTGGCCCAGCGGGGTAATCCAGCCCATCCCGGTGATGACCACTCGTCGGTTCATGCCTGGGTCCTCCGAATCACCAACGCCGCCGTCTGCCCGCCGCACAAGGCCCGGGCCAGGGAGAGCATCGTCTCCGCCCGCGAGTCGATCGGGTCGCCGCAGATCACGCGGAGGCCGCAGGCGGGATCCACCTGCCGCGTGGTGACGCAGGGGGGAATCACGCGGCGGTGCAGGGCCATGACCCCGACGGCGAGGTCGATCGCCCCGCTGCCGGCGCCGCAGTTGCCCAGGGACCCCTTCGTCGCCAACACGGGGATGGAAGCGGCCCGCGCTCCGAAGACCCGCCGAATCGCGGCGGCCTCCGCGGCGTCGTCCGCCGGCGTGCCGACGCCGAAGGGATTGATGAGGTCGATCTCCTCCGGACGGATGCCGGCATCGCCGAGGGCCTTGGAAGCCGCCAGGGCCAAGGCCCGGCCGTCCGGATCGGGCGTGAGCCAGTGTCGGGCGCTGGCGGCGGCGCCGAAACCGATCACCTCGCCGTAGATTCTCGCGCCCCTCCGCTGGGCGTGTTCCAGCCGCTCCAGGATCATCAACCCGCCGCCCTCGGCGATGACCATCCCCCCGCGGGAGACATCGAACGGGCGGCAGGCGGCCTCCGGACGATCGTTGCGGTCCGTCACCAGGCGCCCCATCAACTCCTGCCGCATCAGGCCCATCGGGTTCAGCTTGCTCTCCGCGCCGCCGCAAACGCAGACGTCGGCATCGCCCCGCTCCAGCGTGCGGAAGGCCTCGCCGATGGCCAGGTGCGAGCTGGCTTCGCCGCAGGTGATGGTGTTCGACGGAGCCTGGCAATCGTGCACGATGGTCACATGGCAGGCCAGCATGTTCGGCAGGAACTTCAGCAGCCAGAGCGGCGTCAGGTTCTGCATCCCTTCGCTGCCCCAGCGGGTCATGCTGAAGCCCCGGTTTGTCGCGGCCTCGGGCCGCTCCGCCACGCTGGCCAAGGCACCGGCCAGCTCGTTCAGGTCGGCACAGATCAGGCCGGCGCCGATGTTGGCCCCGAAGCGGGTGGGGTCCACGTCCGGCTCGCCGGTCTCCTCGCCGCGCTCCAAGACGCACTTGGTCTTGAGTCGGGCGTCCCGAACCGCGTAATAGGCGGCCATGACGGCCAGAACGATGTCGCGCGCCATCACCTTGACGGCCTTGCGATAGCCTTTGGGCACGCAATCCTGGATCGGTGCGGCCTTGACCTCACCGGCGATCTGGGCGGCGAACCGGCTGGGGTCGAAGGCGGTGATCCGCGCGATGCCGCACTGCTTCTGAACCAGGGCGTCGAAGGTCTCGCCGATGCCCAGCCCGACCGGCGTGACCACGCCCATTCCGGTGATGACCACTCGCTCTTTCTTCATGGCACCTGTTTCTCGTGCATGCGGAAGTCGCTCCGGGCTTGACCGGGGGTCCGGGGCGGTTCAGGGGTGAGAAGCCCGCACGCGGTCGTCCGCGGCGGGATTGTACCGCAAGACCCGCGGGAGGCCAGTGCCGGAGGCGGCCGAGGTGGCGCCGGTGAGCGCCACCAGGCGGTCAGGCCCCGGCGGTCACGCTGAAAGTGCGCAACAGCGACTTGAACCCCTCGGTGAAGACAAAGTTGTCCTTGGGAAAGCTGAGACCGCTGAGGTTGTTGTCGATGTGCGAGAACACGATGTCAATCTCGGCCAGCAGGTCCCCGCCCACCGTCACGCGGCCGGTCGTCGTGGCGGCTTCCGCGGCCAGGTGCTCGATGGCCGCTTCGTGCCGCAATTGGTCGCCGGGGCGGGCCTCCCGATAGAACTTGGCCCGCTTGACCTTGGCCAGGATGACTTTCTCACGAAACCCGCCGGCTTCACCGACCAGGATGCCCGCGGTCTGGGCCATGCCCTCCACGATCAGGCTGGCGGGCATGACCGGGTAGCCGGGGAAATGGTCGTGCAGATGCTCCTCGGCGAGGCTGACGTTCTTGATCGCGACCGCCCGGCGGCCGGACTCGAACTCCACGAACTTGTCGATCCAGATCCACCGCACCGCTTCAGGCCGCCACTTTTCCGGTGATGTACTTGACGATCGTGCCGACGGTAAAGAGATTCGGCATCTGGGAGACGTCCGGGTTCTTGGCGAACTCGGTGAGGTCGGCGTGGGGCATCGCGGCGCGGAGCGCCTCCAGGCCCTTGGGCGTCATGACGCCGTTCACGACGTATTCCTGATTATTGATGATTTCGTCGGGAAACAGCTCGCCGCGGGGAATCTTGATGTTGAAGGCCTTCTCCAGGCGGAAGACGATGTCGAGGAAGTCGATGGACTCCGCCCCGAGGTCTCCCTGCAAGGTCGCCTTCTCGTTGACCTCGTCCTCATCGACGCCCAAGGCATCCACCAGGACTTCCTTTACCTTCTCGAACACGTCCTCTCGGCTCATCGTCATGGAATATGTCCTCCCTGCGGATGATTCTCAAGTCGTTCCCAGCGAAACGGGTGCCCCGCGGACCGCTGCCGGCCCGCCCAGCAATGCAAATTGTCTCCTGGCCTCCTCGATCAACCGGGCATCCACTTCCGCCATCGCCGGGCCGCTTTCAGCCAGGTTGTAGTGCCGCAGCCGCAGGCGTGCCTTCACGACCTCCCCTGCGTCGTTGCTGCCGGAAGCCTTGAACTCGCTCTCTCGTCGCTCGATCCGCACCGCCTCGACCAGCACCGACAGAGTACTGCCGGGAGCGACGAAACTTTTGTAACTCACATTCCGGGCCTCGTCCAACACCACCATGCTATGGGCGAAATCCTGAGTCACCCGGACCAGCCACGCCGCCGACTGGATCATGGCCTCCAGCATGAGCACGCCCGGCATCACGGGAAAGGTCGGGAAATGGTCGGCAAGGTACTCCTCGGCCAGGCTGAGTGCCTTGTAGGACCGGAGACGCTCCCCCGGCTCCACGGAAGTCAGCCTGTCGATAAGGATAAACTTCATGCGCCGCACCCAACTCCCGGCAGCGCGACAACTCAGCGGCCGCGCTTTGCCGCCCGGTGGCCTGCCGGCAGGCCGCAGGACAAACCGGGCTTTTTAGCCCAAGACGCCACCGCAGGCAACCCCGATTTCCGGGTTCCGCCGGCGAAGAGCGGTCTCTGGCGTGTAATTCTGCCTTCGACAAGCAGTTATTTCGCTACCTGGACCGAAAGGGCCGGGCTGTTGCCGCGTTGCCCCCGATCTCAATTCATCAGGGCCTGAACATGCGCCGCCACGGACCGCTCCAGTGCGTCGAGGTTGTATCCCCCTTCGAGAGAACTGATCAGTCGGCCACGGCAATGGGCCTCGGCCAGCGACTTCAGATCCCGGGTGATCTGGGCAAAGCCCTCCTCGGTCAGCCGGAGGTCAGCCAGGGGATCCGCGATGTGCGCATCAAACCCCGCCGAGACCAAGAGGAATTCAGGACCGAACTCATCCACAGCCCGGATCACTTGCTTTCTGAACAGGTCCAGGTACTCCTCCTCCGTGGTGCCGGGAGCGACCGGCACGTTGAGGGTGCTGCCCATTCCGGGGCCGTCCCCCATCTCGCGGGCCTGGCCGCTTCCCGGAAAGAGGGGTGATTGGTGAATCGAGGCAAAGAAGACGTCGGGGTCGCGCCAGAAGATGTGCTGAGTGCCGTTACCATGATGCACGTCAAAGTCGACGATCGCGATGCGGCCCACCCGGTGCTTCCCTTCGAGGTAGCGAGCGGCAATGGCAATGTTGTTGAAAAGGCAGAACCCCATGGCTCTCGACGGCAGAGCGTGGTGGCCCGGAGGCCGCATGGCGGAGAACGCGTTGTCAATCTCCCCCGCCATGACCGCATCGGCCGCCGTCAGCAGGGCATTGACCGAAGCCAACGCCGCGTCGTAGCTTCGGGCGCTCGCGGGCGTGTCGCCCAGATCGAGGATCCCGCCGCCCTGATTGCACCGCTCCCGCACCCAATCATGATAGTCACGATCGTGAACTCGGCAGATCCATTCCGCAGCGTCGCACGAGGCCACCGGCCGAACGTCCAGTCCCGGCGCCAGCCGAGCTATCCTCTCCGGCCGCATCCGCTCCGCGCGGAGGATGCTTTCCACGTGAGTGCCAGTATCGTGTTGGAGGCTGATTTCATCCCAGTAATACGCGGTTCGACTCACGACCCATGCTCCCGCCGTTCTTGCCGCCGCAGTTTCTCTCTTCAGCCGATCGTTCGTACCAGCCCCGGGAAGTTGAACCCTCGCGACGGTCTGCTGAACAGTGTAGTGGCCTTCCTTGAGGGCGTCACTCAATTCGGAACCGGCCGTAAGACCGCCCGCAGAGCAATCCTCAATCCTGGTTATCGGTCGAGAGTCTTGCCCGCCGCGTGATCTTATGATTGAGTAAGGACGCCCGAGACTCCAGCGTAATCCGCCGCGGCCCGGAGACAGGCACTGCAAGATGGACGAACAGCCGGACAAGAGGGTGCTGGAGGCGGTGAGCCGTGGCGATGAGCGGGCTTTCGAAACACTGTACCGCACCTACCATCAGCAAGCTCGACTGATGGCCTGGCGGATCTCTCACCGGCCGGACTGGGTCGAGGAAATCGTCCACGACGCCTGGTGCCGCGCCTTCGCCAATCGTCGTTCCTACCAGCCGAACCGTGCCTTTCTGGTGTGGCTGGCCGGCATACAGCGGATCGTTTACCTGGAGATGTGCCGCAAGTCGCCGACGACGCTGGGCGATGCCCTTCCGCCCGATGCCGGGCACAATGAGACGCCCGAGTCGATCGTGGCGGAGGCGGAGACACTGGCAGTTTTAAACGATTGCGTGTCCAGACTTCCCGAACTCGACGCAAAGATAATAAGACTACGATTTTTTGATAATTTGACGTTACGTGATATAGCCAAAGAACTTGCAATTCCAGAAGCAACCTTGAGAGAAGCGAGGCTCCCGGCCGCGTTGCAGAAGATCGAGCATTGCCTTGAAAAAAAAGGCCGGCGAATTTCGACGGTTTTTCCTGCGCGGGAGGCCGGTGAACCGCAATAGAGAGTGAGGACACATGGCATGAGTCAACGCACGGACAACCTGGAACTCCTGCTGACGAAGCTGGGGCAGGCCTCTCGCGAAGGCGTGCTCGTCAGCGAGGCAGGACGCTACCCGTGGCGGACCGTCGAGCCTGAGGTTATCCCCCTCACGAGTCGGCGCTTCGCTTGGGTGCGCATGATGGTTCCTCTGGCGGCGGCTGCCGCCGTGGCGGTCCTGTTCGTTGGCCCGGCCCTGTGGAATCCGCAGGCGGCTCAAGACTTGGCCGACAATGTCCATGCCGGCGGCTCGTTCGCTGAACCGGAGCGACCCGTCGAAACACCACAACAACCTGTTGCTCAGGACGCAGACGTGAACTGCGACTACAACAACGACGGCGTGGTCGACGGCAAGGACATCCAGGCTTGGATTGACAGCCGGCGCGGCACCGAAGGGGACTGGACCCAGGAAGTGGAACAGTTCAAGCGGTGCCTGTTGGGCCAATAGCCCGACGAATCTCTCTTGCAATGTGAGGCCGTGGTGGCGTGTACCGGAACGCCAGCACGGCCTTGCATTTTTTACGTCACGAAGCCGAAGGCAGCCGCAAGTCCCGCGACGTCAGCAGGGCCTCAAATCGGAATCCCGCGGCGACGATGTTCTCGGCCGCACCCTCGCCTCGATCCACCACGGCGACGATCTTCTCCACCACCGCCCCCGCCGCGGTCAGCGCCTTGGCCGCTTCCAACACCTGCCCCCCGGTCGTGGCGATGTCCTCGACCAGCAGCACACGATCACCCGCCTCAAGCCGCCCTTCGAACAGCTTGCCGGTCCCGTAGTCTTTCTTGGCGTTGCGGACAATGACGAACGGCAGGCGGGCAGCCAAGGCCGTCGCGGCAGCGAGGGGAATGCCTCCCAACTCCGCTCCGGCGATCCGCCGGGTCTCGGGGGTAACGCGATAAGCGAACATTCGTCCCAGTTCGGCGAGAATATCCGGCTGCGTCTCGAACAGATATTTGTCCACATAAAAGGACGACTTTCGGCCGGAGCGAAGCGTGAAGTCCCCTTCCAGATAGGCCACTTCGCGGATGCGCTCAGCCAATTCATGCAGAGTCATACGACGAACTCCGGTTCGAGTCGGGGTGTGCGGCGATGGGCCCGCATCAGAGGCGCGATCACCTCGCGAAGGAACTGCTCCACCTGCTGGGTTGATAGCCCGACGTATTGCCGCGGCGCGGCCAGCCGGTCGAGCGGTGCCGCTGCGAAGGCGGGATCCGCCCGCAACCGATCGAGCAGGTCGTTGCGACCGCCGCGGTGTTTGACCATTTCGGCGGCGGCCTGGGCGTGCCTGCGGATTCGTTCGTGTAGAGACTGTCGGTCTCCGCCGGCGGCCACGGCCGCCATCAGGATGTCCTCGGTGACCATGAACGGCAGCTCGGCGTCGAGCCGCGCCAGCATGACCCGCGGATAGACCACCAGTCCGCGTGCCACATGCACAACGATCTGGAGCATTCCATCCACGGCGAGAAACGACTCAGGGATCAGTAGCCGCTTGTTGGCGGAGTCGTCCAGCGTCCGTTCCAGCCATTGTTCGGCGGCATTCTGGAAGCCGGACTGAGCCAGGCCGATGACGTACCGAGCCAGGCCGGTGGCACGCTCGCTCAACATCGGATTTCGCTTGTACGCCATCGCCGAGCTGCCGACCTGCTCCCGACCGAACGGCTCCTCGAGTTCCCTCAAACCGGCCAGCAGGCGAACGTCGTTGGCCATCTTATGTACACTGGCGGCAATGCCGGCCAAAGCCGCCACGATCTGCGCGTCCACCTTGCGGGAGTAGGTCTGGCCGGTCACCGGCTCGCAAGCGGCGAAACCGAGCTTGCGGGCGACACGCCGCTCCAACTCCGCGACCCGGGCAGGCGTCCCCAGGAGCCTGAGAAAACTGGCCTGCGTTCCGGTCGCCCCGCGGATGCCGCGAAAACGCAAGCTGCTCCGCCGCGCTTCGATCTCCTGGAGGTCACGAACGAAATCCCAGCACCAGCAGGCGATGCGTTTGCCCAAGGTGACCGGCTGGGCCGGCTGAAAATGCGTGAAGCCGAGGCAGGGCAGCCGCCGATGCCGTCTGGCTTGCCCGGCGAGCGCCTCGACCGCGGTCACCAGCCACTGCCTGACCCGGTCGAGGGCCTCACGCATCAACAGCAAGTCCGCGTTGTCCACCACGTCCATGCTGGTCGCGCCCAGATGGAGAATGGGGCGTGCGATCGGCGCCTGGTCCGCCCAGGCGTGCAGGTGGGCCATCACGTCATGACGAAGGGATTTCTCATAGGAGCCGACCGCCCGCCAGTCGATCGTTCCCATGGTGGCGCGCAACGCCCGGAGCTGCTGCCTGCTGACCGGCAGGCCGGCCTCATGCTGAGCTTCCGCGAGGGCCAGCCAGATGGACCGCCAGGCCAGGACGCGACGGGTCGGCGAGAACAACTCCGCCATGAAGCGGGAAGCGTTGCGCAGAACCAGCGGCGACTGATAGGTGTCGGGCGGTGAACTCCCGGCACGACGGGGCATGGGGTTACCTCCGGTTTATGCCGCCAGACGAAGCAGATCCCGCAAGTACGCGTCGTAAGCCCTCTGGAATTTCGGCAGGTCGTCTTCGAGGTAAGCCCGGAAAACGGCCTCGCCGTAGCTCAGGCCGGACTCCGGGTTCGCTGCCAGGTAAGCCCGGGCGCGGCGGTCCATGGCCTCGGTGCCAACCTCCCGCAACAACTCATCAAAGCTACTGCGGTATGGATTCCGCAGGCTACGCTGGTTCAGAAACAGCACCAGAGACCAGACCTGAGCGTAGTACGAGCGGACATGGGCGCCAGGCTCCTGCACTTCGATGCCGGCGTGAGTGCCCAGGATGCGTTCCAGCGGAATGAGCTGTCCGGCGGTGTAGGCGTCGCGAAGGCTCCGCATTCGCAGGTGGTTGGTTTCCGGGCTGAACAGCGGCCGATTGGTGCGGGGATCCAAGTCGAACGACTCGAAGTAGCAGGCCAGTCCTTCATTCAGCCAGGCCGGGATGTTGGCCCCACGCGTGGCTTCGGCAAACTGGTGGAATCCCTCGTGGGCCAAAATCGACAGGGAGGTCTTGTGGCCGGTGTAGTGCGAAACGGTGACTCCTCGCTCGGAGAAGCCGCCGGCCCGAATCTTCTTATAGATCTCCGCCCGCTGCGGAGAGAACTGCTCCGTGAACTTCTCCCAATGCCATCGTGACTGGAACAGATAGGTTTCCAGCTTCCGATCAGGCGGGATTTCCCCCGGCAGCAGTTCGCGATACGCCAGATAACAGGACTCCAGGAAACCAGGCATGGCGTCCACCAGCGGTTTCGAAGCGCACGTCGTGTAGAGGATGTAATGCTGGGAAATGAGCTTCGCGCCTTTCGCCCCGCCGAAGTCCCACTCCTCACGCGAGAAATCGACCTTCCGGCCGGATTCGCTGACTGCGGTGGCCGGGCCGTGGCAACCCGCGCTGGAGGCAGCCAAGACCAAAACAAAACCGCACGCCCTCCGGCGAATAGAATGAGTCCACACGTGAGTGGGGCGACGCCGCAGCATAGGTCGAGGATGCTAGACGTGAGAACGTGGTTTGGCAACTTCGCGCTGCACGCGAGACCTGACCGCGACGGAATCACTGCCGCTCGAAGCCCTCCTCGATCTGCTTCTGGATGGCGATGAACCGGCGGTTCTGCTCCAGCCGTGGGCTGAGCCGACGCAGTTCATCCAGGGCATCCCGGGCCTCGCCCCACTTTTTGGCCTTCACGGCGGCCTCCGCCTTGGCGAAGAGGGCATCACGCTTCTCTTCGAAACCGGTCGAAGGCCCCGTTTGGTCCTTCATATAGGTGGTGATGAACTGGACCAGATATATGCTGCCGAGGACGCCTCCGCAGAGCAGGACCATCAAGAGGACGTACTTGAAGACCAGCGTCCCGCGAACCACGCCCAAGGCATCGGCCAGTTTGGTGAAGATGGTCACTTTGCGCGGCTTGCCGGGCGTCGGCTCACCCTTCTTCTTGCCGCCGCCTTTCTTACCAGCCAGTTGGTCATAGCTGGCGATGAGGCGATTCCGCTCCTCTTGATAGGCGGCCTCCTCCTCGGCGGAGCGGACTTTGTTCTTCTGGGCCTGCTCGAATCTCAACAGTGCCTGTTCGGCGGCAGCCGCGGCGGCAGCGAGACTCGATTCACCCTCCTGTTCCTCGACAGCAGCGGGAGCAGCCGGAACGGCACTCTCAGCCGGTATTCGGAGCGGCCCTTTACAAGCGGGGCACCGCACTTTTCGACCGGCAAGCTGGTCCTTAACCTTGAACCTCTTGCCGCATCGACAGTTAACGACGATGGCCATGCTCACTGCTCCCGCACCGCGGCCGCCGGCAATTCGAAGCCCCGGCTCCCCCAAAGGCAGGTACGCCACCCGCTGGTCTTCGCGGGGCGATCATCCCATTATTCCGGCGCACCAGATGGGATGCAAGATACCGCCGGGAGCGACCGTCTCCGGTGAGGAGACGGCGAGGACAGGAACCGCCGCCTCGCTTGACCCCGGCCTGCCAGCATTTACCATCGCCGTCATGCCTCCCGTGATGGGTTTGTGTGCGTTCGATCCCATGCATCCCTCGACCCTCGTCAGATTCCGGTCGGGCCGCTCGGGAATGCCGCGGCGGGCCATGACACTCGCCGAGATGGTGATTGTGATCTTCGTGATCGCCATCGCCCTGTTCCTGCTCGTGGGGTGGATGAACGCCATGCAGCAGGCCGCCAAGAGGGACCTTGCCGTGCGTCTGCTGGCGGACCTGGACCTGGCGCTGGCCCGATATCACCGGGCCACGGGTTGCTATCCCACTTCGTATGGACCGGATTCGGCCATCCAGGCCACTTTGGATCTACTGGATCACGACAAAACACGCCCAATAATGGAAAGCCTGCCCGCCACGGTCTGGCGCGAGCCGGAGCGGCGGCATCTGGTGGATCCGTGGGGAACGCCTTTGCGGTACTACGGCGTGGAATCGAACTCGCCGTGGGTCAAGGTCAACGGGGGACGCCCGGTTCTGGTATCCGCTGGTCCGGACCGGGATTTCGGAGATGAAGATCCCGCGGCCGCCGGCGATAATCTGCGAAGCGATGATCCGGGGCCGGAGGGCTTCCGCCTGCAACATGCCCTGCGTGAAGCCGCCATTGAGAAGGAGCCGTCCGATGGCAAAGAAAACGATCGACCAGGTTGAGGTGAGCAACCGCCGCGTCCTGATGCGCGTCGACTTCAACGTTCCGCTCCAGGGGAGTCACATCACGGATGACCGCCGCATCGTGCAGGCTTTGGAATCGATCCGCTCGGTCATCGACCGCGGCGGGAGACTGGTTCTCATGAGCCACCTGGGGCGCCCCGAAGGCAAGCCGAACCCCGCCTTCAGTCTGAAACCGATTGCCGAGCACCTGAGTGGACTGCTAAAGCGTCCGGTGGCTTTCGCTGCCGACTGCATCGGCCCGACTGCCGAGCAGACGGTCGCCTCGCTTCCGGCGGGCGGTGTGGCTTTGCTCGAGAACCTTCGCTTTCACCCTGAGGAAGACCTCATTGATAAGACCAAGAAGAATCCCGACAAGAAACCCACTGCCGAGCAGGCGGCAAAGATCGAGGCGTTTGCCGCGGCATTGAGCGGCTTGGGCGACCTCTACTGCAACAATGCCTTCGGCACCTGCCATCGCAAGCACGTCAGCATGTACGATGTGCCGATGAAGCTCGGCCCCGGCAAGCGGGTGTGTGGGCATCTGGTGCAGAAGGAGCTGAAGTTCCTGGGAGACGCGGTGGCCCATCCCAAACGTCCGTTTGTGGCCATCCTCGGCGGGGCGAAGGTCAGCGACAAGATCGGCGTCATTGAAAGCCTGTTGCCTAAAGTGGACACCATCCTGATCGGGGGCGGAATGGCCTACACCTTCTTTGCCGCGCAGGGCGTCAAGATCGGCAAGAGCCTCTGCGAACCGGACAAGATGGAACTGGCCCGGGGCCTGATCGAGAAGGGCCGGGGTAAACTCCGCCTGCCGGTGGACAGCGTCTGCGCGGCGGAACTTCGCGAGGGCGCGACCACGCAGGTCCTTCAAGGCGACATACCCGACGGCCTCTGCGGCTTCGACATCGGCCCAGCCACGACCAGGGCCTACGGCGATGCGATTCGCTCCGCCAAGACCATCGTGTGGAACGGACCGATGGGAGTCTTCGAGGCGCCGCCCTTCGACGCGGGCACCAAGGAGATCGCCCGAATCCTGGCCGAGGCCACCGACGCCGGGGCGACGACCATTATCGGCGGCGGCGACTCGGCGGCCGCGGCCGAGGTGTGCGGCGTGGCAGAACGGATCACCCACATCTCGACCGGTGGCGGCGCCAGCCTCGAGTTCCTGGAAGGCAAGCCGTTCAAAACCATCGAGATACTGGACGACGCCTGAACGGCCGCGGCGTTCGGCCGGTCCACCGCACGAACCGGGATGACCTCTTCCACGCAGGGAGCCGGGGTTTGTCAAGAGACGTACTGCATTCGCTTCGCGGGAAGTTCATCGTTTTCGACGGTGTGGATGGCGCCGGCAAGGGCGCGCAGATTCGGCTGCTGACGGAAGCGCTCGCTGCTTGCGGAGTGGACCACATCACCGCCCGCGACCCCGGCGGCACGGTGATCGGCGATCGTATCCGGCACGTGCTGCTGGATTACGACCTGTCACAGATGGACCCGCGATGCGAGGCCCTGCTGTTCATGGCTTCCCGGGCCCAGTTGGTCCGCGAAGTGATCGGCCCCGCGCTCCAAGACGGCCGGACGTGCGTATGTGACCGCTACGTTTCCGCAACCTGCGCCTACCAAGGCGCCGTCGGGGTCGATCCCCAGTCGATCATCGAGCTGGCCCGATTCGCGATCGGCCGCACCTGGCCTGATGTGACGCTCGTGATCGACCTGCCGCCGGCCACCGGCCTTCAGCGCACCGGGCGACGTTCGCAATCCGCCAGGAAGCGAACCCGCGACTCGGGACAACCGCAGCTCTTCCACGACGCCTGCCCGGACGCCATGGAAGCCCGGCCGATCGATTTCCACGAGCAAGTGCGGGAGAATTTTCGACGGCTGCCGGAGTACTATCCGACGCCGGTGGCCATCGTGGACGGCTCCGGAACGGTGGAGACGGTGCAGTCGCGTGTGATGGAGGCCCTCGCCCGTGCGATTCAGTGACGTCCGGCATCAGGACGAGGCGCAGAACCGGCTCCAGCAGGCTTTGGGCTGCGGCCGGGTGCCGCATGCCTATCTGTTCGCCGGCCCGGAAGGCGTGGGCAAGGAGATGCTGGCCCAGCGGTTCGCCGCGGTCCTGCTCTGTCCGCACGCCATCTCGACGCCCGCGGCCGGGGATCGGAATCGGGGCGGGCCGGTTCCCGGCGTCCGGCTGGAGGCCTGCGGCACCTGCGAGGATTGCGTACTCTTCGCCGCGGGGACGCATCCCGATCTGCATCGCATCCACCGGGGTCTGAGCCGTTACCACCCCGACCCGGCCGTCAGAGCCCGAAAAGCGACGGTTCTCGGCATCGACGTGATTCGCCACTTTCTGATCGAGCGAGCGGGGCTTTTTCCCAGTCGCGGCCAAGCCAAGGTCTTCCTGATTCCCGAGGCCCACCTGCTGAGTGACGAGTCACAGAACGCCCTGCTGAAGACGCTGGAGGAACCTCCGGATCACACTTTCCTGGTCCTGCTGGCCTCGTCGGTGGAGACGATGCTGCCCACGACGCGATCGCGGTGTCACCTGGTCCGCTTCAAGCCATTGCCCACCAACTTCGTGGAAGAGGCGCTACACAAACAGCACGGCGCCCCGCCGGCGGCGGCAAGGTTCCTGGCGGAACTGTCCCAAGGCAGCCTCGGCCTTGCAGTCCGCGGATGGCAGGCCCGGCTGAACGAATCGGCGCCGACGATACTGAAGGCGGTCGGCGACGCTCGCCGCGATCCGCTGGGAGCCGGCAAGGCCCTCCTGGAGACCGCCGAGACCATCGCCCAAAGCTACCGGGGACAAACCGCCGCCGTCGAAGAAGTCGAATACGCCCAGCCGGCGGAAGAAGAAACAGGTCGCGGCGGGGTGAACGCCGATGAAGACCGCGCGGCAACCACATCGGTCCCCAAGACTGCCGGCGTGCTGAATCCGCTCCGCGAAGCCCAGAAGACCGTGTTGAGCATGGTGGCGATCGCGCTGCGCGACGTGCTGCGGCTGGGCGTGGGCACGCCGCCTGCCGCCCTGCCTTCCGAAACGCAAATCGCCGCGCTGGCCCGCGACGCGGTGCCGGCCGCGGTCGGCCAAGCCATTCGAGCCGTCAGCCAAGCCGAGACGCAAATCGAACGCAGCCTCAACACGCAGCTCGTGTTCGACAACGTCGGGATCGCCCTGGGGCGAGCGTTGACGCCGACCACCGCCGCCCGCGATTGAAGTGACCCAGCCCCACCAGCCGAGCCGCACCCGACTCGGGCGACGGGGGTTATTCCTCGGTGATCCGGACGCGACCGGCATCGTGTCGGACTCGATAACGCCGCGGGTCGTCACCCAGTCCGGTGTATTCACCGGTGCGCCGGGCCCCACGATGATCGAGGATGTGCAGACCGGTGGGTATCTCCGTATCACGACCGGGCCGGTTCAGCGTGACGCTGCCCGCCAGAAGGTACACGGTCGGGCCGTGGGCATGATGACGCTCAACATCAGCGGCCACGGCGGCAAGCTGAAGGCGGGCATGCGTGACGGCGACGAACAGGCTCCGCAGGTTGGGGTCCACCGCGGTGGGGTCATTCAGGATCGCCGCGCGGTCCGACTCCACGGATTGAAAGGACGCCCGCAGCTCACGGATAAAGGGGAGATCACCCCCGCCCAACATGGCGTGCAACGCGCCACAGGCGGTGGACTCGGCGTCATAGCGCAGCATTTTGCCGAACTGCATCGCCGGCCCGCTGCCGGTAACCGCCACATGCGAATTGACCTTGACCAGCATGACCTTGAAAGCAGTCTGTGCCGGGATGGTCGCGAAATGATGCTCGGCCACCGCCACGGCGCCGATCTCATAGCGGGCCCCGAGATTCGCCAGGCGAAAAGGCGAGCGGAAGAGCGGTTTCAGGTCGGGCAAGAGATCGTTGACGATACAACGTTGGAACGAATCGATGCACTCGCACTCGCTCTCATCGGCGCAAGTAATCTCCATCGCGCCGACCACGGGGGCATGGTACGAAGCCGCCAGCCGTCGCAGGCTGGTGTTGACGTGGTCGAGTTCGTGTTCAACGCCGAGCAAGAGTCTGATGTCTTCCATGGTCCGACTCCCTGATACACACGGATTTACACTATGCGGCGGCTATCATCCTCCGCTGGGTCGCCGATGACAAGTCGGATTCACCGCGGGCCGGACAGGGCCGCCCGATTCGGCTTGCGATTCGTCCCCGCGTGGCGCAGAATCGCGCCTCGTGTCGTCGCCGGTCCGGTCATTCAGCGCAGGCAACACCGCCCGCACTTCGCGAGGGTGGCACACCGCCGCCATCATCTCCGGCCTGATCCTGCTCAGCGGGGCCATCGGCTGGGCCTCCCTCGGACGGTGGTGCTTGTTCGCTCCCGACTCCTTCACCTATCTGGACATGGCCCGGACCCTATGGGAAACCGGTCGATTGCCGCCCCGCCGACTGGTCGCGCCGCCGGGATTCGCTCTGCTGCTGGCTCCGCTCATGAGCGGCGGAGACCTGCCGCTGCTGCCGCTGCGAGGCACCTTGGTCGCAGCCTGGGCCGCGGTCGCGGCGCTGACCTTTCTGCTGCACCGCCGGGATCTGGGCCAGGTGCAAGCCGCCGCCGCGGGTCTCCTGGTAGGACTGAGCCCGGTACTCTTCACGCTCACGCTGACGCCGCTCTCGGAGCTTGTATTCCTCGTACTCGTGACCCTCACTCTATTGATGCTGGAACGCTGGCGCAAAGCGGGGCGTATCAGCGGCCTTGCCGCGGCCGGGGGCGGACTCCTGGTGGCCGCCGCCTGCCTGACCCGATCCATGGGCGTCATACTTCCTGCCCTGGGCGCGGCGGTGCTACTGGCCAAGCGTGATCATCCGCGGCACCTCCGGGCGCGAAACGCGGTGCTTTTCCTGGCCGCGGCGGTACTGCCTCTATTGGTCTGGGCGGAGCGCGAGCGAGACTTCCCGTCGCGGGGCGGCTACCTCAACATCTGGACCTCTGCCCTGGGTCACGAGGAGACCAACGCTGTCGGACTGGCACTTCAGTGGCAGAGGCTGGCGCGTTTCGGCCCCCTGCGTCTGGAATCCCTGAAGGAATCGTTGCTGCCGCGGGACTTGTGCTGGCGCGCGTATCAACCGCCGTGGGCCGGGATCACGACGATGATGCTGGGAGGCGGTCTCGCCGTGATTGCCCTCTGGCGGACGGTGCGTTACCGCCGCCCAAGTGACGCCTTCGTCGTCCTGACCCTGCTGATGCTGGCGCTGTGGCCCTGGGACGAAGGCCCGCGACTGGTTGCTCCCGTCATGGCGGTGACCGTGGCGTACCCCTTGTGGATCGGCGCGCGACTCCGCGTTCGGTACGGCCGCTGGCGAGCAACCCGGGTCGTAGTGACCGCGGGGCTGGCCACGCTGGTCCTGCTTCAGGCCGCCGGGCTGGCACTACTGCTCGGTCGCCTGCCGGGCCAGCGGGAGAAAGCCGCGGCCCGCGTGGCGGAGATGAAACGATTGACCCAGCGGCTGGTGGCAGAGGTGCCCGAATCAGGCCGCTGGTTCGTCTATCTGCCGGACCGGCACGCAGCCAAGCTGACGTTGATCGGGGCCGCGTATCTGGCGAGGCGTCCGCTCACGGCGATTGACGTTCGGCATCCCCTGGAGGCACTGCCGGCCCCCGAGGCGGCTGACTGCATCTGGTGGCACGAGTCGCTGACTCCGAGAACCGATGTGCTCCGAGACTATCGGGCCGGCGAGGTCCGCGACGGGTTCCGTGTCTATCGTCCGATCGCGGATGGCGGACATTAGGCCGTCGTCACACGCGATCCGCCGAAGCACGGCGGCGGTACTCAAAGTGGGCAACCACTGGGCATCCCGAGTCGGGCAATACACCCCAACTCTTCCGGGCGTGCCTCTCCGGTGACCACAGTTTGGGGGGGGGGCGAGGAGTGGCACAACGATTGCTCAGCAGCACAGCCGAACACCGGTCGGCTGGATCGGCGAAGCGGGCTCACAGGAGAAGACCCGATGGGTTTTGATCTCAGCAGTCTGTTCACGGGGTTGCAGGACTTCCTGCAAGGGTTGATCGAGTGGATCGTGCAGATCCTGACGGGCATCTTCGGAGGCATCCTGCCGGGATGACCCGCTGAAACCCCTCGGGGCGGCCCCGGGGAGCAAGCGACGCAGGCTGAACGCCGGGCCTTGGGGGCCTGGTCCGGGAGCGAACCAACGGTTCGCCTCCGCGGGAGCGGCTCGGCCTCATCCAAACGCTTGCCTCACGGGTGCCGCCCCGCCGCCCGATCAGCACACGCGAACCACCACGAGGGTCAGGTCGTCGGACTGGGCCGCCAAACCGACGAAGCGCCGCACGTCCCACAAGAGCTGCTTGGCCACCAGACCGACGGGCATGTCCGGGGCCATGGAGCCGTGCAGACGCAGCGAAGCCCACAGCCGCTCGCGGCCGTACGCCTCATCGCGGTAATTGAGGGCCTCGGTCAGGCCATCGGTGGTGAAGGCGAGCAGATCGCCGGGCTGGAGATCGAACTCGCCTTCCTCGTAGTCCGTGCTGGGGGTAATCCCCAGGGCCAGGCCGCCGACATCGAGGGTGTGGAGGCTGCCTTCACGCAGCACCAGCAGCGGTTCGTGTCCCGCATTGCAGAACCGCATCCGCCGACCGTCCCGGCTCAGAACCACATACAGCGCGGTGACGAATTCGCCCGGAAGGGTGTCGTGGCACAGGCGAATGTTGACGTGGTGCATGAGTGTCGCCGGGCTGGGCACGCGTTTGGCGTGAGACCGCAACGCGGAACGGGCGCTGGCCATCATCAGCGAGGCCGGAATGCCCTTGCCGACGACATCCGCGATGACGACGCCGATATCCCCGTCGGGCAGTTCCACGAAATCGTAGAAGTCGCCGCCGAGGTCGGAAGTCGGCTCGTAAATGCAGCCAAAGCGATAGTTCGGATGCTGCGGGGGATGAGCGGGGATCATCCGCCGCTGCACCTCGCCCGCCAGGCGGACTTGCCGCTCCAGCCGCTCCGCCTCCTGGGCCTCGTTCCGCAGCCGCACAGTCATGATGGCGGCGGCGACCTGCGAGGCAATCGCCTCCAGCAGCGAAACGTCGTGGGCGGAGAAGCGATAACGGCGACCCATGTAGGCGCGCAGCACACCAATCCGGCGTCCGCCGGAGATCAGCGGCGCGACCAGGGCGCTGACCAATCCCTCCCGGAGCACTCGGTCCTTGAAGTAAGTCCGGGGATCGCTGCCGATATCCTCGACGTACACGGTGTGGGCCGTGGTGAGGGCCTCCTGGTCGATCGGGCTTTGGGTGAGGTTGATCGGGGCGGTATCGAGGTAGTCCATGGACATGTGGGCCACGGAAGCCACCCGCAACTCGCCCGTGTCCTCATCCAAAAGGCGGATCGCCGCCGCCCGCAGTCCCATCGTCTCGACCAGTTTCTGGGTCGCGGTATTGAGGATATCCTGGAGGTTCATCCGGCCGGCCAGCGCCGAGGACACTTCGTGGACGGCGGCCAGTTCGTCGACGCGGCGCCGCAATTGAAAAGCCTGGTAACAGAGCTGCGCAATGGTGTTGGCGAGCTGCTGCACGAAGAGCGTGGCGGCGGACATTTCCTCGTCCGACCACGGCTTGAGCCGCTTCGCGGCGGCCTCCAGGTCGTCAACGCTCAGTCCGTGCTTGCCAGCCAGCTCCCGAAGCGATTTCGCCGTCAGAGGATCCACCGGCCGATCCCCGACGATGATCGCCCCGAGTCGTTTCCCCTGAACCACGATCGGAGCGACGAACTGGGTCAGGCCCGCGTGGCACTGATAGCGGCAGGCATTTTGATCGCAGCAAAGGCTGCGGACGGCGTCAACGTGCGAACAGCGGCAGGCCTCCTGCCCGCTGGCGGTCGAGTTAATCAACGTGCAAAAGGCCCCGCGTTCCGAGGCCTGAGTCAGGGGAATGCCGTTGGGGTCCCGAATGCTGGTGGGAATGCCCGTCAGGCGAGCAAAACCGTCCTGGAGGGACTGCAAGGTCTGGACGTCGACGAAATCGGTCAACGCCGGGTGCGACTGGTCAGCCTGGTTCATCCGTTCCTCGCGCTGCCCTCTCGAGATCGCGCCGGGTTGACGCCTCCGGCGGCCTCGTCACGCGATCCTGGACCCCTCGACGCGGCCGCGTACTATAGCCGCCATGAACCTGGTCCGCTACGCGACTTATCATGGGCACCACCCCCGCGAAGTAGTCTTGCTGCGGGGGCGGCCCTGCGTCTGGAGCCGCTGCACTTTCTGCGACTACACCGCGGATAACACGAATGATGAGGCGGAAATGGAACGGGTCGCCGAGGCCGCGTTGGCCCTCGTCACGGGCCGGTTCGGGCGACTCCAGGTCATCAACAGCGGATCGATTCACGAGCTGACGCCGACGGTGATTCAGCGGGTTCGCCAAGTGATCCACCTTCGTGGCATCACCGACTGCTGGGCGGAGTTTTATTGGGCTTACCGCAACCGGGTTGCCGAAATCCGGGATTACCTAGGGATAGAGACGCACCTTTTCCTTGGAGTGGAAACCTTCGACGACCGCTTGCGGAATGAAGTCCTGAACAAATCAATGCACTGGAGCAGCCCGGACGACGTCGCGGCGGTCACGGATTCCATTTGTCTCCTCATCGGATTCCGCGGTCAGACGCGAGACAGCGTCCGCAGAGACATCGAGACGCTGCTGACCCGCTTCCGCTACGGTATCATCAATCTCTTCTCCCCGAACACGCGGAGTGCCGGCCTGCGGGATCCGGAGATACAGGAGTGGTTCCGACAGGAGTTCTCCTGGCTGGAGCGGGAACCGAACATCGACGTGTTTTGGAAGAACACGGACCTGGGGGTAGGGTAACGCGGCCGCTGGCAGCCGCAGAAAGGAGAAGCCGCCTCGGGAATGGCGGCGGTATCGCGGGATCGACCCGCAACATGGGAGAACGCCAACACATGCCCAAGCGAAAAGAGTCCAACGGAAGCCCGCGGGCCACCGGGCGCCGCGGCACCGCCCTACGCTCCGTCAGCTCCGGCTCCCGCCGGCGCGCCGCTCTGATGGCGGGACCGTCGGTCGAACCCCTCCAACTCCGTGGACGGGAAAACGTCGCGGACCTGATCGACCACTGCTACGCCCGCAGCGGCTTCAACGGCCGGCGGCTCGCGGAGGCCTGCCGCTTGTACTCCCACATGCTGAATGCCGGCGCCACCGTCGGGCTGACGCTGAGCGGCGCGATGACGCCCATCGGCATGCAAGGCATTTTGATCGACCTGATGCAGGCCGGCTTTGTGGACTGGATTATCTCCACCGGCGCCAATCTCTACCACGATCTGCATCGGGCGTTCGATTGCCCGGTCCGCCAAGGCCACTGGGCCGTGGACGACAACGAGTTGGCCGACCACCACATTGCCCGCATTTATGACGTGTTCATCGGCGATGAGGACACGCTGATGGCCACGGACGACGTCATCGCCGACGCCGCGCGGGGTCTCGAACCCGCCGCGCCGCTCTCCACCGCGGAGCTGCATTGGCAGCTCGGCCGCGGCCTGGCCAAGACCGCGCCGCACCCGGAGAAGTCCATGCTGATCGCCGCACAGCAATGCGACGTGCCGATCTACACCTCCAGCCCGGGCGACAGTTCGGTGGCCATGGCCCTGGTCCTTCCGCACTTGTTCGGCCGCTCCATCCTGCTGGATCCTCTCAAGGACGTCATTCAGACCGCGGCTCTCATTCGCGAAGCCGAGAGCAATGGCGTGGTGCTCGTCGGCGGCGGCAGCCCCAAGAACTTCTACCTGCAAACGCAGCCCATGCTCGATCAGTTCCTGCGCGACGAGCGGGGCGGAGGACATGATTACTTCATTCAACTGACCACCGACGCCCCGCACTGGGGCGGCCTGTCAGGGGCGACGCCCAGCGAGGCCAAGAGCTGGGGTAAAGTCAAGGATGCGCTGGTCAACAATGTCGTGGTGTACAGTTGCGCCAGCCTGACCTTTCCCTTGCTGGCCCAATATGTGCTTATCCGCAACCGCCCACGAAAACTGAAACGCCTGTATGGCAGCTTGAACGCGGCGGTGGCCGACATGCGGGCGAGCGCGGCAAGAAACCCGGCGCTTCGACGGGTCTTCAAACGGCTGGGGCTGCCGGTCGGCCGATGACACGGCCGCCACGAAGGAAACAAGGATGAGCAAGCTCCGGCGAGCGGGTCGCCTCCTGAGCATAGCCCTGCTGGCCCCGATCCCGGCCGCCTGTCAACAGACCGAGCGAGGTTTCGACGCCATGAACCAACCGCCCTCGGCCGACCTGATCGTCATGAACGCCCGAGTCTGGACCGGCGACCCCCATCGGCCGACTGCGGAGGCCTTTGCCGTCCGAGGAGGCCGCTTTGTCGAGGTCGGCAAGACCGCTACCGTCCAGCGCTGGCAAGGTCCAGCAACGATGATCGTGGACGCCCGCGAGGCGCGAATCACGCCCGGCCTCATCGACGCCCATGTCCATTTCGTCGGCGGCGGCTTGCAACTATCTCGGGTGGACCTCCGCCAGGCGCATGATCGCGAGTCTTTCGCCACCGCGGTGGCCGAGCAGGCGCGACGCCTGCCGCCGGGAGAGTGGATCCTCGGCGGCCGCTGGTCCACGGAGAGCTGGGCCGGCGCCCCTCTACCTTCCCGCGATTGGATCGACGCCGTGACCGCCGACCACCCGACGCTGCTGTCACGAATGGACGGCCATTCCGGGCTGGCCAATTCGCTTGCCCTACGGCTGGCGGGCATTGACGCCTCCGGCCCTCCAGACCCGGTGGGCGGCACCATCGACCGCGACCCCGCCACCGGCGAACCCACCGGCATCCTTCGCGAGGCGGCGCTGGATCTCGTCAGCCGACTGGTTCCGCAGGATAGCCCGGCCTTGCGGCAGACGGCGATCGCAGCCGCCTGTACCGAAGCGAATCGCCACGGCATCACCTGCGTACACACCATGTCCGCATGGGAGGAGCTGGCGTCTTTGGCCGCCGCTCGCGAAGAGGGGCGGCTCAGCGTACGAGTTCGGTTCTACGTCAGCGAAGAAGACTGGCTTCCCTGGCTGGATGCCGCCGGGCAGTTTCCTAGTAACGAGGTCCTCCGGGTCGTCGGGTTCAAGCAGTTCATGGACGGGTCGCTCGGTTCGCGAACCGCCCTGATGGCGGCGCCGTACAGCGACAATCCCCCGGAGAAGCCGGGTTGGCGAGGCCTGGCGACGGCGATGGCACAAGACGCGGATCGGCTCTTGCATATGTGCAAAGCGGCGGACGACCGGGGCTTCGGCCTGGCGATCCATGCCATCGGCGACCAGGCCAATCACGACCTGCTCGGGCTATACGAAAGCGTCATGAAAGCCAACGGGCCTCGCCAGACGCGGATCCTGCGAATCGAGCACGCCCAACACCTCCTGCCGGACGATCTCGCTCGATTCGCGGGGCTGGGCGTGATCGCCTCGATGCAGCCGCTGCACAAGGCGGACGACGCGCGCTACGCGGAGCAAGCCCTCGGAGCAGAGCGGTGCCGGACCAGCTACGCCTTCCGCAGCCTCGTCGAACAAGGAACCACGCTCGCCTTCGGGAGCGACTGGCCGGTGGTCTCGCTCAACCCCTTCGCGGGCCTGAAGGCCGCCGTCACCGGCCGCTCCATCGAAGGTAGCCCCTTCGTACCGGAACAGAATCTGACCGTCGAACAGGCCCTCCGCGGCTACACGACGGGCGGAGCCGCGGCCGCCGGCGACGCGACGGATCTGGGCCGCGTCGCCGTGGGCTTCCTCGCCGATTTCACGATCTTGAACGAGGATCCGCTCACCATGGAACCGGAGCGGCTCGCTGAAATCCGCGTGCGATCAACCTGGCTCGGCGGACGTCAGGTCTGGCCCGAACCGCCTTGAGTCGGCGATCCTGCTGAGGCGTTCCGCAGGGCAATCCGGGCATTTCTCCGCCACATGGACAGCTTCGCCCGTCGTGTGGCCCGGCCGCGGGTGACCCGTCGGTAGTCCTGTTCCGTCCAGATCAGAATATCTTGCAAGAGCGGATCTTCGTCGCCGGCTCCCTGCTGAAAACCGGGTTCCTGCGTTTCCGGCGCTCGATGGTTGTAGGGGCAGACCATCTGACAGATATCGCAGCCGAACACCCAGTTTCCCATTCGCTCGGCGAGTTGCGGCTCGATTTCGCTCCGGTGCTCAATGGTCAGATAAGCGATGCAGCGTCGCGCGTCCAGGACACGCGGAACAGGGAACGCAGCCGTAGGGCAGGCCTCCAGACAGCGGGTGCAGGTTCCGCATCGATCCGGCATGGGCGAGTCCGGCGGAAGAGCGAGATCGGTCACGATCTCTCCCAGGAAGAAGAACGACCCTCGGCGGGGGTGAATGGCCATCGTGTTCTTGCCGATCCAGGCAATCCCAGCGGCCAGCGCCAGTGATCGTTCGAGGATCGCCGATGTGTCCACGCAGATCCGCGTTTGCAGGTGGGGCCCGAACTCGCTTTGGAGCCGAACCGCCGCCGCGTCTAGCTTCTGTCGCATGATTCGATGGTAATCCAGACCCTTGGCGTATCGCGCGACGCGGCCGCGGAGGTCCGCGGCCTGCGGCGATGACGACGATCGCGCCCGAGTCGCGGCCGGCACCTCGGAGCTTCTTGGACTGTAGTTCAGCCCGGTGACGATGATACTCTCGGCCCAGGGCAGCCACCGCCGAACGTCTCTTCGCGATTCGACGTGGCGGTGCAGGAAGGCCATCTCGCCGGCGTAGCCGAGCCGCAGCCATTCCTCGATGAAGCCGCCGAATGGCACGGGACCCGGCGGTGCGATTCCGCAGAGGTCGAAGCCCGTTTCTCGGACTATCCGCTTGACCCGTTCCGCAGTCTGCCGGTCAGTCATCGGATGCCGTGTTCTCCCATCGTTTAAGAGCGGATCTCGCCAGCGGTTTCGCCGCTCCGCAGCCCGGTGAGTACGCAGGCGGCCGCCGCGGCCCGGCGGACGATCCGGCCAAGGCGATATCATAAACCCGATTCGTCATACCACGGGATGGCAGGCCGCGTTTTGACACTCGGGCGTCGTTTCTCTAGAGTGTCTGCCCGCTCGGGATCCGCGAAATCCGTGCGAGAGCGAGGTTGGCCATGGAATTCATCTACGATTGGTGGTTTGGCGGATCGTACAGCCGAAGGGTGGAATTGGCCAAGCGGCGCTGCGCCGCCAGCCGATTTCCCGATCTGGCCGAGGCAGACGCGGAGCGGGAGCCGGACTACGTCGCGTTCCATAGCCGTCTGGAGACCCGCACGATCATCTACCTTCGGGACGGCTTCTCCTATGAGGTAAAGGATATCATTCAGGAACCCAGCACCACGTCGTTCACCTTCGAGTGCATGCCCGCGGATGACGCCTATAAGGTCGGGTGTTTCGTGGTCACGGTGCCTTTCGAGGAGATCGTGCGCGTCGAGATCTTTGCGGTTCATCCGGATGAGAAACCGGAGGACATGCCCTCCATCAAGGGTTTCGCCAGTGCCCATGGTCCGCCACCGCCGGCCTCGCGTCCCGAGGAACGGAGTGCGTGAGACCCGAGGAAGGGGTCCGTTCCAGAAGGATGGACGAGCCGCTGGGGCGCTCGCGGGAGCGGTCCTGCCGCGACCCCCGCCGTCCATCCGGGCGAAGCAGTATTCACTCCATACGCTAACCGCTTAATTGGCATCGCTTTAAGACGAGAGGGATTCCACTGATGTACCGCATGAACACCATGAAATGGTTGATTGGCCTGCTCTTCATCGCCTCGTGCTCGGGGGTGGCGGTGGCCGGTGAAGGCGATGTGGTCGCGATCATCAAGCTGAAGGGAGCCATGACCGAAGCGCCCGACGCCCTGGGTCTCGGGCCGCTGTTCGGCAGCGAAGCGCCGCCCAGCATGTACGACACGTTGAAGAAGCTCCGCGAGGCCCGCAAGGACGCCAAGCTTCGGGCGGTGGTCCTTGATATTGAGGAGGCCCAACTGGGCCTGGCCCAAATCCAAGAACTGCGCGCACAGTCCGCGGCCCTGAAAGCCGCGGACAAGGAGGTTCTGGTATTCTGCGAAACCCTCCATAACGGCTCCCTGCTGCTGGGGTCGGCGGCATCCGAACTGGTGCTTCTGCCCACCGGGGAGGCCGTATTCAACGGCATGTACGGCGAAGGGCTGTATTTCAAGAATCTTCTCGACAAGATCGGGGTCCAGGCGGACATCATCCATTGCGGATCCCACAAGGCCGCCGGTGAACCGTTCTATCGAACCGGACCCAGCCCGGAGGCGGACGCCCAGAACAACTGGCTCATGGATTCCTTCTTCGAGCAACTCATCGAGGGCGTGGCGGAGAGTCGCGGCCTGCCTCCGGCCAGGGTGCGGGAGTTGATCGACCAAGGCTGGTTCAGCGCCAAAGAGGCCCTGGAAGCCAAACTGGTGGACAAACTCCAGTATCGGGAAGACTTCATCGCCTCAATCAAAACCCGCTACGGCAAAGGCACCAAGGTCGTCAGCAAATACGGCGAGAAAGCGGGACCGGACATCGACTTCGCCAATCCCTTCGCGATCTTCAAGGTCTTCGGGGAGATGATGAAATCTCCGGAAAAGACCGGCAAGCCGGCAATCGCGGTCGTCTATGTGGAAGGCACCATCACCACCGGCAACTCCGAACCGAGCATGTTTGGCGGCTCCAGCAACGCCGGTTCGGCCACCATTCGGCGAGCCATCGCGGAAGCCGCGGCCGACGACGCGGTCAAGGCGTTGATCCTGCGGGTGGACTCTCCCGGCGGCTCGGCCATCGCCAGTGAAGTCATCGCCGAGGCCACCAAGCGATTCAAAACGAGCGGGCGTCCGTTCGTCGTGTCGATGGGCAACGTCGCCGCCAGCGGCGGATACTATGTCTCCACTCTGGCGGACACCATCTACGCGGAGCCGGGGACCATCACCGGTTCCATTGGCGTGGTCGGAGGCAAGCTCGTGACCAAGGGCCTTTGGGACTGGGTCGGCGTGACCACGCACGAATACAAGCGCGGCAAGTTCTCCGATGTAATGAACACCAATCGCCCCTTCAACGACGATGAACGCAAGCTCATCGAAGGCATGATGAACCGCGTTTACGCCGAGTTCAAAGGACGAGTCATGGAGGGTCGGGGAGAGCGGATCAAAGGCGACCTCGAACCTCTCGCGGGCGGCCGGGTTTACACCGGTAAACAGGCACTGGATATCGGGTTGGTCGATGAGCTGGGCGGCTTCGCGGAGGCGATCAAGGCGGCAGCCAAGAAGGCCAAGCTGGGCACCGACTACGAGCTGCGGGTCTTCCCGCGGCCCAAGAGCCTGATCGAACTGCTGGCCGACGCCTTCGGCGGCAGAGAGGAAGACAACGAGTTTTCGGCGGCCTCCGCCCTGACCGCAGGCCGGCTCACGGCCCTGGTCGCCAAGTCCCCGGACCTGGGTTTCGCCCTCCAGGCAATGGCGGCAGTCGATCCGGCCAAGGCCAGAGCGGTAGCCCGATTCCTGAGCCAAGTTGAGTCGTTGTCCCAGGAGGGCGTGATCCTCGTCGCCCCCGCCCTGAATCTGCAATTTGCGCGGTAACACCACAGCGAATCGCCGCGGAAGGCAAGGGCCTTTCCGGTTGATCGTTGATGCACGAATCCCACTCCACCCTCGGCCTGGTCGCACGGCTCCCCGCCCTGCGGCCAGGCCAACCTTCTTTACGAAGGAATGCCGGCACGACCACGAACCGCAGTCTGAAAGGCAACACCAGGCTGCCGCGCCAAGCTACAATATCGCTATGGCCTTTAACCCCGACCAATTGCCGATCCCCGACCTCGGCCTCCGCTGCCGGCGGTGCGGCTACGGGTTGGCGGGGCTGCCACGGCACCAATGCCCCGAGTGCGGCCAGACCTTCACCATGGACGAGATGGTGCCGCCCGGCGATTTCCCAATTGTGATCTTCAACGGCAGCGAGCTTCGAGGCAAACCCGAAGTCCTGGACCTCCTGAGGCAATCTCGCATTCCCTTCATCGAAATCCTGGGTCCGGCCGAAGCGATGTACGGCATGGTCGAGACGTTGCGGGGGCGAAGCCGCATCGCGGTACCGCGGGCCAGTTACTTCGAGGTCATCGACCTGCTGCGGCGACAGGCCCTCGCGGAACCACTGCCTCCGGTCGAGGAAACCACGGCTCCCGATTGGACCTGCCCATCCTGCCAGGCGGAGAACCCGGGCACCTTCGACATCTGCTGGAGTTGCGAAGCGGCAAGGTCGGGGTAAGCACCTAACCCCACGCGAATCTGGCGGCCGATCAGCGGACGCCCGCCGCCAATCCCAGGCTCCCACCTATACTCCAACCGGCCTCCTTGACAGGCGGGCGACTGCCGCGACCGTGTCGTGCGTGTCATATCGTCCCGCGTGGTGTCGCCGTGGGGCCGGCGGAGTGAAACATGTCGTCTTATGCCGCAGCCCGCAAACCGAACCGCCTGGTCCACGCGCTCAGCCCGTACTTGCTGCAACACGCGTATAACCCGGTTGACTGGTGGGAATGGAGCGCGACGGCGGTGAGCGAAGCTGCCCGACAGGATAAGCCGATCTTCCTTTCCATCGGCTATGCGGCGTGTCACTGGTGCCACGTCATGGAGCGGGAGAGTTTCGAGGACACGGAAACCGCGGCGATCCTCAACCGGCATTTCATTTGTATCAAGGTGGATCGCGAGGAACGCCCTGATCTCGATGATCTGTATATGACGGCAACACAGGTCTTCACCCGTTCCGGTGGATGGCCGATGTCCGTGTGGCTGACGCCCGACCTGCGTCCCTTCTACGCCGGTACCTACTTTCCGCCGGAGCCGAGGTACGGCCGCCCCGGCTTCAAGCAAGTGCTACTGTTTCTGGCGGAAGTGTGGGACAAACAGCGAGACAAGGCCTTGCAGCAGGCAGAAGCGATCATGGAAGGCGTTCGCTTGCTGACTCAGGTCGAGGCTACCGGCGGAGGACCGTCAGCGGACCTGATACCTCGATCGGCGGCGGCCCTGGCGGCGGCTTTCGATCCGGTGAAAGGCGGCGTTTCCTTCGGCGGCCCGAACAAGTTTCCGCCGTGCATGACGATGGATCTGCTGCTACAGGCCCGGGAGCGGGCCCTGTCGTCGAATGGCCCTGGACCGGAGGAACGTCGCCTGCTGGAGTTGGTCGAGCTGACGCTGAACCAGATGGCGAACGGCGGCATCTACGACCATCTCGGCGGCGGGTTCGCCCGCTACTCCACGGATCCGGATTGGCTCGTTCCGCACTTCGAGAAGATGCTCTACGACCAGGCGTTGCTCGCCGACATCTATCTCAAAGCCTGGCAGGTCACCCGGCGTCCCTGGTACGCTCGTATCGCCCAAGAGACCCTTGACTACGTGCTCCATGACCTGCGGGACACCGAGGGAGGGTTTTACTCCTCCCGCGACGCAGACAGCGAGGGCGTCGAGGGCAAGTTTTACGTCTGGGCCAAGGCCGAGGTCGAAGCCGTGTTGGCGGACGACGCCCGGCTCTTTTGCGAATACTACGATGTGACCGAGGACGGCAACTGGGAAGGGCGCAACATCTTACACACCCCGCGACCGCTGGAAGTGGTGGCCACCCTGAATGGTCTGGCGGCCGAGGAAGCGAAGCAGCGGCTGGATCGGGCGCGACGTCGTCTGCATGAGGTCCGCGAACGGCGGGTGAAGCCGGCCCTGGACGACAAGGTCTTGACGGCCTGGAACGGGCTGATGATCTCCAGTCTGGCCCGAGGAGGCCGCATCCTGGCTGAGCCGAAATACGTCGAGGCGGCAACGCGGGCGGCAGACTTCTTGTGCCAACGGATGATCGTGGCCGGTCGGCTGCACCGCGTGTATCGCGGGGGACGAGTGCAGACGCCGGGCTTCCTGGAGGATCATGCCTTCCTCATCGCCGGCTTGCTGGACTGCTACGAGTCCACGTTCGAGGCCCGCTGGCTGAACCTGGCCGAACAACTGAATGACGCCGCGATCCGGCTGTTTCACGATCCTGAAGCGGGAGGGTTCCACACGACGGGGGCTGACGGGGAAGATCTGCCGATGCGGAACAAGGATTTTCGAGACAACGCCATCCCGTCGGGCAACTCGGTCCAGGTCATGAACCTTCTGCGGTTGAGCGTGATGCGGGGCCGTTCGGACCTCGAACGTTTGGCCGATGAGGCCCTCGCCCTGTTCTCCGGCCAATTGGAGCAGTCACCTTTCCAAGGTGAGAGGATGCTGGCTGCCGTCGATTTCCGACAACGCGGACCCTGCGAGGTGCTGCTGGTGGGACGGTCTGACGACGGGGCACGGATACAGAAGATTGCGGAATGTATTTGGAGTATGTATATCCCTAATCTAGTGATTGAGCGGGCATGGTCTGATATGGCCGAGACCTTCGACTCGCGGCGTCAACGCTTCGGTGCGTCCGTGGCTGAATTGGCTTCGGAGGGTCCCGTCGTTTGTGTGTGTCGCGACGGCACGTGTCTTCCACCCGAACGAGATCCAGCCCGGCTCCCGCAAATTCTCGGCAGATAGCTTTCAATCCGCCACCCGCTATACTGACGCCGTCGTTGCAGAGGAGGTCAAAACCATGACCACGTTGAAAAGGGTCTGGCACCACCCGTGGCCCTATCTTCTCCTCGGCGTGGCCGCGGTGGTGTGTCTCGGATCGGCCGGACTGATCCAGGCGACTCCAGCAGAGGTGTCGATCAACGCGGCACGGGCCGAGGCGACGGTGACCGCGGAGGACCAACCGCCCGCCACGACCCAACCCGCTTCCGGGTCGGAGAGCAAACCGCAGCCTACCACCAAAGAGGCCGCTAAATCGACACCGGAAGACGGGAAGAAAGACCCCCCACCGCGGAGGGAACCTTCCGCCACGGACATCCTGCGGGAATTGACCAAGCAGTCCCAATCACCCAAGCCAGTACTGCGTCCCGCAACCCCCGACCGTGTGGACCGTACCACCGTCGCGTCTGAAGCAGTGCCGACCAACGCCGTCGCCGCGCCGACGCAGCGGTTGCTGCCGGACGGATACCGCCTGGTGGACCGCCCCGGGCGGCTGGCTAGAGAAGGGGATTATTGGGTCTTTTCATTTGAAGATCGCGGCCAAGGCTCGCCTCAACTGCCCATTCGTCTCCTGCCCAACCGGCTTCTGGAGGACATGGAGCAGTTCTCCGAGGGCGGCACCAAGCCGGTCGTCTTCGTGGTGAGCGGCGAGGTGACGGAATACCACGGGGTCAATTACCTACTGGTGCAGAAACTGCTGACTCGGGCAAACTTGGGCAACTTGAAGTAGATGTCCTGTATCGAAATTCGGCGCGGCACGCTGCTTGCACGAACGGGTGTCGTTTGGTGCGAGGGTCGCCCGATCACCCCCAGCGGCCGGGAGCGGGCGTCCGGCAGCAGCCACCGGATTGCGGATGCGGCCGGTGAAGCCGCGTGTATCCTGTCGGCGGGACAGCGGGGCAAGCGTGTAAAAACACGCGAACCCGTGGAATGTTCGGTCGATGGGTGCAAGCTGTGTTTTGGGGTTGACAGACTGGAGCCGCGGCACACCCCGTACAGCGAGTTCTACGTCGTATTTCACGCCTTGCGGAAGAGTCCGTCGTTCGGGCGTGCGGCGAGATGATCAAGGAGAAGCAGAAAATGTCCCATGCACATGCGGTTGAGGCCTTCATGGCCGGGGTCATCGCGAAGAACCCCGAACAGAAGGAATTCCACCAAGCGGTTCACGAGGTGGTCGAGTCGATCATGCCGGTCATGGACCGGCACCCGGAGTATCGCAAGGCCAAGATCCTAGAGCGCATCGTCGAGCCGGAACGGGTCATCATCTTCCGGGTCCCCTGGGTTGACGATGCCGGCGAGGTCCAGGTGAACCGCGGCATGCGGGTGCAGTTCAACAGCGCGATCGGCCCATACAAGGGCGGTCTTCGGTTCCACCCCTCGGTGAACCTGGGCATCATCAAGTTCCTCGGTTTCGAGCAGATCTTCAAGAACGCCCTCACCACCCTGCCGATGGGCGGCGGCAAGGGCGGCAGCGACTTCGACCCGAAGGGCAAGAGCGATAATGAGGTCATGCGGTTCTGCCAGAGCTTCATGAATGAGTTGTTCCGCCACATCGGGGCGGACGTGGACGTTCCCGCCGGCGACATCGGCGTGGGCGGCCGCGAGATCGGCTTCATGTACGGCCAGTGGAAGAAGCTGACCAAGAGCTTCGAAGGCGTGCTGACCGGCAAGGGCTTGGTGTACGGCGGCAGCCTGATTCGTCCGGAGGCGACCGGTTACGGCCAGGTCTACTTCGCGGAAGAGATGCTGAAGACCCGCGGCAAGAGTTGCAAGGGGCTGAAGGCGGTCGTTTCGGGATCGGGCAACGTGGCCCAGTACGCCACGGAGAAGTTCACGCAGCTCGGCGGCAAGGTCCTGACCTTGTCGGATTCGTCCGGCTTCATCATCGATGAAGAAGGCATCGACGAGAAGAAGCTGGCTTTCGTGATGGATCTGAAGAACAACAAGCGGGGCCGCATCAAGGAGTATTGCGCCAAGTACCCGAAGGCGACCTACCAGGCCGTCGATCCGTCGGCCAAGTGCAACCCGCTGTGGCAGGTCAAGTGCGACGTGGCCCTGCCGTCGGCCACCCAGAACGAGATCAACGAGCTGGACGCCGCCAATCTGGTCAAGAACGGCTGCTTCTGCATCTCCGAGGGTGCGAACATGCCGAGCACGCCCGAAGCGGTCAAGGTCTTCCTGGAATCCAAGGTACTCTACGGCCCGGCCAAGGCCGCCAATGCGGGCGGCGTGGCCACTTCCGGCCTGGAGATGTCGCAGAACTCCATGCGGATGAGTTGGAGCCGCGAGGAGGTGGACCAGCGGCTGCACAACATCATGATCAACATCCACGAGAACTGCCGGAAGACCGCAGAGGCCTACGGCACCCCCGGCAACTACGTCAACGGCGCCAACATCGCCGGATTCCTGAAGGTCGCCGACGCCATGATGGCTCAAGGTATCGTCTGATCGATGGCCCTGGCGGCAAACGATGCGGATTCTCCGGGGCGAGGATGGGCGTGTCCCGTCCTCGCCCCTTCACTTTGCGGTTCCGCTGTCACACTCTAAGATCACCGGCGAATCAGCGCCGGATTCCGCCGCCGACGGCCTGAACCTGACCGCACGACCTATGACGGAACACGTGGGCAACCCAGAGCGGACGAAGCTCGACTCCGACTTCGCGGACTTCCACGACCTCTTTCCCTATCGGGTCCGCGACCTGCTCCTGGTGTGCAGCCTGTACGAATCCTACATCCTCGAGGAGGACGGGCTGGTCGCCGACCTGATCTACAGCAAGTACCAGGAGCTGAACCTCAGCCACGCCCCGCGCGTGTCGCGAGCCTCCACGGCGGAGGAAGCCCTCAACCTGATTCGCCATCACCACTTCGATCTCGTCATCACCATGACGCGCCTGGGCAACTGGGACCTGCGCAACTTCGCCGCGGCCATGAAGGCCATCCAGCCCGACCTGAACGTCATCGTGCTGGCCGACGAACCGCGGAACGTGGCCCGCTACGCCGAGTTGCGGGATCGCGGGCCCATCGATCAGATCTTCCTCTGGCATGGCGACGCGAAGATGCTGCTGGCCGCGGTCAAGAGCGTCGAGGACCGCCGCAACGTGGAACACGACACCCGCGTCGGCGACGTGCGGGTCATCATCCTCATCGAGAATTCGGTACGGTTCTATTCATCGTATCTGCCGGTCCTTTACATCGAAATCATGCGCCAGACCCAGGCGCTCATGAGCGAGGGCATCAACCCCGTCCACAAGCTGTTGCGGATGCGGGCCCGGCCTAAAATCCTCCTGGCGGAGACCTTCGAGGAAGCCTGGTCGATCTACGAAAGATACCGCGACAACATCCTGGGCATCATCTCGGACATCGGCTTCCCGCGCGAGGGCGCGATGGACGAGGAGGCGGGGTTGGAGTTCACCCGCCGAGTCAAGGCGGACTCGCCGCACACGCCGGTGCTGCTCCAGTCGTCGAACCCCGCCTACGAAAGCGCGGCGGCCGCGCTGGGGGCGTGTTTCCTCAACAAGCGGTCGCGAACGCTGATCCAGGACATCCGCAACTTCACCCTCAACAACTTCGGGTTCGGGGACTTCGTCTTCCGCCTGCCCGACGGCACGGAGGTGGGGCGGGCCGCGGATCTGTCGGAGTTGGCGCGGGTGCTGGCCCAGGTACCCGACGAGTCCATACTGTATCACGCCGGCTCCAACCACTTCAGCAACTGGCTGATGGCCCGCACGGAATTCGAGCTGGCTCGGCGGCTGCGGCCGCGGAGCGTTTCCGAGTTCAAGGACGCCAAGGAAATTCGGGCTTATCTGATCAAGAGCCTGACCGACTTCACCGAGCAGACGCACTTCGGCGTCATCGCCGACTTCTCCCGGCAGCGGCTGATCCAGACGGCGCCGTTCGTGCGGCTGGGGGGAGGGTCGATCGGCGGCAAGGCCCGCGGGCTGGCTTTCATCAACGCCCTGCTGAAGCAGCACAGCGTCCGCAACCGGTTCGCCGACGTGCTCGTCGCCGTACCCAACAGCGCGGCGATCGGCACCGACATCTTCGACACGTTTCTGGACGAGAACCAATTGCGGCCGCTGGTGGTGCAGGATGTCGATGACGAACACGTACGGCAGGCCTTCTTGGCCGCGACCCTGCCGTCTTCGATCCGTAACGATCTGGCCGCCTACCTGGAGGTGGTTCGGCATCCGCTGGCGGTGCGGTCGAGCAGCCTGCTGGAGGACTCGCTCGGCCAGCCGTTCGCGGGCATCTACCGCACCTACATGATCCCCAACAACCACCTCAACCTCGAGGTGCGGCTGCGGCAGCTCTGCGACGCTATCAAACTGGTCTACGCTTCCACCTACTCGCGGGCCGCCAAGGCCTACATGGAAGCCACCGGCTACCATGTCGAAGAAGAGAAGATGGGCGTGATCCTCCAGGAAATGGTCGGTTCGCAATATGGGGACCACTTCTACCCGACCTTTTCCGGCGTGGCCCGGTCATACAATTTCTATCCGCTGGGCAAGCTCCGTCCCGAGGAAGGCATCGCCTGCGTAGCCTTGGGGCTGGGCAAGATGGTGGTCGAGGGGGGCGAGATGCTGATGTTCTCGCCGTCCCACCCCACCATCCTGCCGCAGTTCACGGACCGCAAGAGCATGTTGGCCAACTCACAGCGGAGCTTCTATGCCCTGCACATGGGCCGCGGCGCCGGCCACTCCCCGATGAACGCCGATGCCAACGTGCTGACTTACGACCTCGAAGTGGCCGAACGGGACGGCACACTGGTCCACGTGGGATCCGTCTACTCCCGGGAGAACGACACCCTGTACGACGGGCTGAACCGTCCCGGAACCCGCGTGGTCAGTTTTGCCCATGTGCTCAAGTCGCGGGTCTTCCCTTTGGCGGACATCCTCAAGCTGCTGCTGGACATCGGCCAGCGCGGCATGGCCTGCCCGGTCGAAATCGAGTTCGCGGTGAACATGAAGCCGCGGCCGATGCTGTTCGGCGTGTTGCAGATCCGACCCACCGTATCCGACGAGTCGGACGAGCGGGTGCTGCTGGAAGGCGTGGAACAACAGCGGCTGCTCTGCTACAGCCCACAAACCATGGGCAACGGCTCCATCCGCGGCCTGCACGACATCCTCTTCGTCAAGCCCGAGTCATTCGACTCGGTGCAGACGCGCCGCATTGCCGGGGAGATTGGGCAACTCAACGAGACGATCAAGCAGACCGGCCGGCCCACGCTGCTGATCGGGCCGGGGCGGTGGGGCTCGGCGGATCCGTGGCTGGGCATCCCCGTCACCTGGGAACAGATCTCCACCGCCCAGGCCATTGTGGAAACCAGCCTGCACGACTTCGTGATCACGCCTTCGCAAGGCACGCATTTCTTCCAGAACCTGACCTCGTTCCGCATCGGCTACCTGACCGTCAACCCGACCTCCGGCGGCGGCTTCGTTGATTGGGAGTGGCTGTCCCGCCAGCCGGTCGCGGCGGAAACCCCCTTTGTCCGGCACGTCCACCTGCCCGAACCGGTGGAAGTCCGCCTGGACGGCCGTTCGCGCCGCGGGGTCATCTATAAGCCGTTTGCATCGAGGTAGGCTGAACGGGTCAGACGTTGTCCTGGTCCGACTCCATGACTTCCTGCCACTGGGCCAGGTTCTCCAGGTAGACGCAGGTGCCACGAGCCACACAGGAGAGGGGATCATCCACCACGCGAACGCCCAGGCCGGTGCCCTCGCTCAGCACGCGATCCAGACCGCGGAGCAACGCGCCGCCGCCGCACAGGTGGATGCCGCTGTCGACCAGATCGGCGGCCAGTTCCGGCTCGCACTGTTCCAGGGTGTGGGTGACGGCATCGAGAATCTGGCTGACCGGCTCGCGCAAAGCCTCACGGATCTCCTCGCTGGTGACGACGGTCTTGCGGGGCAGCCCGCTGATCATATCGCGACCGCGGACCTCCAAGGTGAGTTCCTTTTCGAGCGGGGCCGCGGAACCGATCTCGATCTTCAGGGCCTCCGCAGTCTGCGGACCGATCTGCATGTTGTAGGTCCGCTTCATGTGGTTGATGATGGCTTCGTCGAGATCGTCGCCCGCCACCCGCAGGGACTGGCTGACGGAGATGTCCCCTAGGGACATGACCGCAACTTCCGTGGTGCCGCCGCCGATGTCCACGATCATGCTGGCGCGGGCCTCGGCGATCGGCAGCCCGGCGCCGATGCCCGCGGCCATTGGCTCGGGAATGAGATACACGCGGCGGGCTCCGGCCCGCTCGGCGGAGCCGTACACGGCCCGTTTCTCCACCGCGGTGATGCCGGAAGGCACGGCGATGACCACTCGCGGCCGGACCAGCCGCCGGTTGCCGTGGACCTTGCGGATGAAGTAGCCGAGCATGGCCTCGGTGATGTCGAAATCAGCGATGACCCCGTCTTTCAGCGGGCGGACGGCCGAGATCGAGCCAGGGGTCTTGCCCAGCATCTCCTTGGCGACGAGTCCGACGGCGTTGCCATCCTGCACGACCTGGTTCGTGCCCCGGCGAACGGCGACGACACTGGGTTCGTTCAGTACGATTCCTTCGCCCTTGACGCACACCAGGGTGTTGCACGTCCCCAGATCGATCCCCATGTCGAGGCTGAACAGACCCAGTAGCGAATCGAACAGCAAGAGGAGTCTTCCTTTCGCGCAGCAAGCACACCGTGGCCGTCAGGGGGCCGGAGCGGTTCCCGGCCCTCAGCGAGCAGCCGGCCGCCAAGGCGCGGAGCCATTCTACACGCTTGCGGCCGCCACGCCATGCGGCGACCCATATTAATCGGACTGCTGGCGATAGGAAAGGCGGGGCGCCACGCGGCCTGCTCGGCCCGCGGCGCATAGCGGTGGTCAGCTCGGCATGCCGGGGAAAGCCGTCCCGAGCAGCTCGATGCAGCGGTAGATCACGAAGCCCGTCGTTCCCAGGACGGTAAAGAGGGCGATGCCGACCAACACGGTGTAGATGTCGTTCGGCGCCGTCTGGCGACTTCGCTGGACGCCGGCACTTCCGGGCATCTGGGCCATGGGCAGACTCCCTTGTTCGTTTCCGAGACCGGGCGGCCTCGGCAGTTGTGCAACGGTGAGGCCTGTGAAATCCTGGCGCGCCTAGCCGCGGCGAGCGAAGCTCGTCTCGTCGCGGACTTGGTCTCCGACTTTCAGATCGCTGGTCGACTGTTCGATCAAACCGGCGGCTTCCGTCGCCTCCACGCGGGTGATACGGATGGAGCCGACGTACATCGGCTTGGCCGTCTCGCCGGCCCGGCGATAAACCAGGAACACCATGCCGGGCACCACGCCATCGGCATTGCCGACACTGATGCTGGCCAGCTCACCCTTGACGCTGGTGATTTCTCCACGAATGGGGGTCAGCGAGGGCGGAATCGAGGGCATCGACACGGAAGGCGTGTCGGCCTCGACAACGTTGGGGCCGCCGGGAACCTGGGCCAAGGCTTCGCCGCCCGCCGCTTCCACCGCCGCAAGCTGCTGCTTCAGGGCCTTGATCTGCGAGGTGGCCATCGACAGGCTGACGGTGAGTTCCTTGACCCGATCATTCAGGTCGATGTTCCGCCGCTGGAGGTCGCTGTTGGTGGCGGCGAGGCGAGCGCTGAATTCCTTCTCGCGGTTGAAGGCTGCCTGAAGCAGTTTGTTCTGATCGCTGACGGTCGTCACCTGGCCCTGCTCGACGGCGAACCGACTCTCCGCCTCGGCGAGTTTGCGCTCCAGTTCGGCCAGCTTGGCCTCGTTCGCCACCCGCTGGGCGTTCAACTCCTTGATCGTGTTCAGGTCATCCTGGTGTCGGGCCAGTGCCCGCTGCTGTTCCAGCGCGGCGTTCTGCTGGACGGTGTTGAAGGCGGCTTGACTCGCCAGCGCCGCCGCTTTCTGCTGCTCAGCCTCGGTGCGCCAGTCTTCCTGCCGGGCGAATCCGGCGACGACCAACATGCTCAGGGCGATCGAGAAGACGGTGAGAAGGACGACAAAGACCTTGGTCAAAACGCTCACGACCGTACCTCCTGCTGTGGATTACCGCTTGCGCTCGGCGGGAACCTCAGGGTGCTCTTCTTTCCACCTACCCCCCCTGGGTATGCCTCTCTGACCTCGGTATGGTGGCCGATTCGCACGCGCCCCTCGTTACGCGTGCGGGGGTGGGCCGCCGAAGGCCGCCCTCCGCGAGCAAAATCGGCCTCCAACCGGTCTAATGGATTATCCCCCGGTCACGGCCGGATTGCAAGCGGCAAGTCAAGAACGAGTTGTCAAGCCATTTCGGACGCGATCGCCTATTAACGATATAAATTATCGCGTATTTTGCGGCGATAACGACGCCGGCCTGCCGCCCCACGGCCGCAATGCGGCATCTTCCTGTGTTCCGGGACGCGAACGCTCGGGTGGCACTCGTTACCGCGACGCTGTGGTCGAGACGATCAGAACAGCCCACCAGGCTTCGGATCGTCCTTGGCGCGGGTCCGGCGGCAAGTTGGTTGCCGCCCGGAGACTTGACCCGGACGGCTGAAACCCATTAGATTAAGCAAGGCAACAAGATGCGAGGGCGCCGGCATCGACCACCCACCATGCCGGCGGGATGATCCTTTCGGCCAACATATTTTCGACCTTGATCGTCGGATGAACGCTGGCCGGAATGATCCGCGAGGGGGCGACTGACCGCCGGCCCAAGCCCGTGGACTCACCAACCAGGAGGAAGCCATGAAACGAAGCGGCATTCCCACCGCGATCCTGATCGCGATGACGGCCATCCTGCTCAGCGCGCCGGGCCTCTCACCGGCGAACCCGATCAGCGAAGCGGCCGGACGGCAGCTCAATACCCAAGTGCTGTGGACGCTGCGTATTCCCCTGGCGAAGGACGATTCGATCGTCCGGACGGCGGTGCTGGATGACAACATCTATGCCCTGACCCACTCCAATAAGGTCTTCGCGTTACATGCCGGCACCGGCGTGGTCCGCTGGTCCGCCCAGGTGGCAGAGCCGGGCCAGACCGTTCGAGGCCCGACCCACACCGCGCAATACGCCCTCTTCACGACGCCGGGTGGGGTGCGGATCTTCGACCGCCGGACCGGCGAACTGGCCTCCGAACCGCGAACACTGGACGGCGTGATCATCGAGGTGGCGCATGACACGGCCACGATCAGCATCGGGCGAGTCCACGGAGTGCGGAGCGGAGACATCTTCAGCGTGCGGCGGAAGACCAGTACCGGAGACCTGAGCGAAGATGCCTTGGGACAGATGCGGGTCACCGTGGTACAGGAGACGCGGGCGAGAGGCGTGCTCAGCAACTATGACAAGCTGAGCAAGCCGCAGTCGGGCGATCACGTCTACGCCAAGGTGGAGCTGCCGCTGAAGGAGGTACGGCTGCCTTTCGCAGCCAGTTCGGCCGCTGCCGCCGATGACACCTGGCTCTATGTCGGCGCCGCCAATCAGCGGCTGTACTCGATCGGCATCTTTGGAGGCTTCCAGCACTGGCAGGTACTGACGCCGAACACCATGTCCACGACGCCGATTCTGGTCGAAGAAGACGTCATCTTCGCCGATCGCAGCGGCCGCGTCGCCAGTTGCACCAAAGAATTGGAGGCCCCTACGCGGATGCCCAAGACGAACTGGGTCTTCCAGACGGAAGGGCCGATCTTCGCCGATCTGGCGGTGACGGCGGATTACGTCTATGCGGCCTCGACCGATCGCTCTCTGTACTGCATCGACCGCAAGACCGGCCGCCGCGTCTGGCGAGAGCGATTCGACACGCCGCTCAGCGATCCGCCGGCGGTCGTCGGTGGGCTGGTGCTCCAGCAGGTGCCGCAGCAGGGTCTGGTCGCACTCGACGCGGCCACGGGACAAACCCGCTGGCGATTCCCGTCACCCGCCGTCTTCCTGGTTCAGGTGGACAAGGACCTCTACCTCAGCACGGGCGAGGACGGCCGCGGCCTGATACGGCTCAACGCGGAAACCGGCGACCGCAAGGCGGAGGTTCCGTTCAGCGCCCCTACCGCTGCGGTCGGCAGTGAGAAAGACCAGAGCATCATCTTGACGAATCGATTCGGGCAGGTCACCTGCCTCCGCCCGAGCAATGCTCCGCGGCTGAAGCCCGCTGAACTCGCCGAGGTTCTCCGCAATGACCGCCGCGCCAAGCTGCTGAAGGAAGCGGATGACGCACGCCTGGCCGCGGCCCAGAAGAGCGAACCGGCGGCCGCGAAGGCCGAAAAGAAACTGGACTTCGATCAACTCATCGAAGACCTGTTCCGCAGCCCGCGAAAGGGCCGCCCCGAGGAACCCCGGCCCACTGAACCGGCCCGAGAGCGAAAACCGGCGGACGAAGAAGACGAAGCGGATCTCGGAGAAGAAGACGCGGAAGCCGGTGAAGACATGGATGATGACGAGGCCGCCGGCGAAGAAGAGGCTGCGGACACGGAGGAAACCGAGGAGGATGGCGACCAGACCGAGGACGATGAGGACGCGGAAGACGAGGAAGATGCCGAATCCGACGAAGACGAGGGTTCGGACACTGAAGAAGAGGAGGATTCGGACTCCGACGAAGACGACGAGGAGTAGGACCCCGAATCGATCCGAACCGGCGAACCGCCCGCTCAGTCCGAAGACCTGACCTGCTCGCCTGCCCGCGCGATTGCCTCGAGCCTGATTCCTGATATTCTCTCGGCCGAACCGCTGACAAGCGGGTCGGCCGTTTTCATTGTGCGAATGACGCCGGCGATCGCGGCGCCGATTCACCGTAGAGTAGGCTCGCCAACGAACGCCAGCGATGAACGACCAGGCCGACGATCAACCGGAGCCGATCGCAGCCATGCCCAGAACCGAGATCACGCGGGCACTGATCGCCGTGTACGACAAGACCGGCATCGCCGAGTTCGCCAGGGCTCTCGTCGAGGAATTCGGCGTCGAGATCATCTCCACCGGCGGCACCGCCCGGCACCTCAAGGAGGCGGGCATCCCGGTCACGATGGTCGAGGAGGTGACAGGCTTCCCGGAAATGCTGGACGGCCGCGTCAAGACGCTGCACCCCAAGATCCACGCGGCGATCCTGGCCGACCGCGACAACCCCGAGCACATGCGGCAACTCGCCGAGCACGGCATCCAACCGATCGATATGGTGGTCGTGAACCTATACCCGTTCGAGAAGACCATCGCCGAGCCGAATTGCACGTTCCAGGAAGCAATCGAGATGATCGACATCGGCGGGCCGTGCCTGCTGCGCGCGGCGGCGAAGAATCATCGGCAGGTGGTGCCGATCGCCGAACGGAGGTCTCAGGAATACGTCCTGAAGTGCCTGCGAGAAACGGGGAGCGTGCCGGAGCAGGGGCGGGCGGGTTTGGCGAGCATCGTCTACGAAACGACCGCAGGCTACGACGAGCACTTACACGAATACTTCGCAAGCAGACCGGGCAACCAGCACGAAAGTCAGCAAGACCAGGCGTTGCCCGCGTCTGACTCTGGCGGCGCTGCCGACCGGACGAAAGTCCGCATTTGTCTGCATGCACCGCAACCGACGCGTTACGGGGAGAACCCCCACCAGCGGGGCCGGGTGGCCCGTCTTGACCGCGTTCGTGAACCCGTCGGTCTAAGTCTCGCCAACGAGGTGGAGATGTCGTTCAACAACTACCTCGACGCCAGCGCGGCGCTGGAGTTGTGCCGGGAATTGACGCGAGCCGGTACCGCCGGGATGCGGGCTTCCGCCGTTTGTTTCATCAAGCACACCAACGCCTGCGGAGCGGCGCTTCATGCCGATCCCGGCGAGGCCTACGGCAAGGCCTACCTCGGCGACCCCAACGCCGCCATGGGCGGAATACTCGCGGTCAACTTCGACGTCACGGCGGATTTCGCCGCGACGGTTATGGAAACCTATGCCCGCTGGGGCAAGGCCGCGGGCGCCGGGGGCTTCTTCGTGGAAGTCTGGATCGCACCCTCATTCGATGCAAGGGCGGTCCGCATCATCCGCGGCGAAGAAGAAGGAGCGCCCAGGAAAGACTGGGGCAAACGGGTCCGGCTTCTGGCGGCAGGCGACATGAGTATTGCCCCCGATCCCGAGGAGCTGGACTTCAAACGCATCGCCGGCGGGATGCTGGTGCAGACCCGCGATCTGGTCGGGCTGAACGAAGATCAATGGAAAGTCGTAACGAAGCGCCGGCCGACAGAGACGGAGATGGCCGACTTGCGCCTTGCCTGGCTGGTCTGCAAACACACCAAGAGCAACGCCATCACCCTCTGCCGCGACGGGATGCTCATCGGCAACGGCGCCGGCCAGATGTCCCGCGTGATGAGCTGCCGCATCGCCACCTGGCTCGCCAGAGAGAACGGACATGCCGACAAGCTCGCCGGGGCCGGCGCCGCGTCAGATGCCTTCTTCCCGTTCTCCGACGGGCCCGGCATCCTCATGGATGCCGGCGTCACCGCGTTCATCCAGCCCGGCGGCAGCAAACGCGACGAAGACACGATCAAGGCTTGCGACGAACGCGGCGCGGCGATGATCTTCACGGGCACTCGGCACTTCCGCCATTGAGCGTGGCCGGCGAAGGTTTGGCGGGCCGCCGAGGTCCGCGGGAGCGCGGCGACAACCGGAGGGACCGCGGCGTCCTACTCCGTCAGCACTGCGGTCGCCCAGGTGCTCGGGTCCACCGACCAGTTCAGGTCGTCGCCAACCGTCAGAAACTGCTGGCCCAATTCCCGGTCCTCCACCATGTAGTACACCCCGATCCGCGGGTTCTCCCGCGGGTCGAAGCCGTTCAATGCCGACGCGGGCACGCGGGCCGTCAGCGTGTAACCCGAACGGTCGACGCGGGACACGGCCGACAAGACGCCCTCTCGCACCGGGGGAGCGTCCTCAGTGGCTCGATTGACCTTGGCAGCACCCGCCACAGCGCTCCGCCCTTCCTCCCCCCCACCCACCGGCAGGAAGTAGAATTGCTGACAGAAACGGGTCCCGCGGTGCACCTGGCGAGTATCGCGCATGTCCGTCATCAGGCGAACGTTGTCGCCTTTCCAGTAGTGGGCCGGCTCGCATTCGGGCAGCCGGCTCTTGCCTCGCACCCGGCAGCCGAGATAAAGGCCTGCATCGTCCCAGGTCAGGAAGACATCGGCGAACCCGGGCTCACCGTCGATCTCGTAGAGCCGGGGCAAAAGAAAACGGTCTTCCCAGTCGTCCAAGCGGCCGTCCAGCCTCGGCGGGCGGCGGCAACGGTACAGCGGGAACTCGAATCGGAACAGGAAGCGGTTGGGAACCAGCTTGGCCATGAGGAGATTCTCAAAAACCGACACAGCAGTTGGCCGGACGAGCCGCTCGATGCAGTGCATCGCATATCCGGGCAGGGTCGGAAAGCCGCCGCTCCGCTCTACAACTGCCGATCCAAACGGCGGTATTGGATGGCTTCGGCCAGGTGTTCCGGCGCGATGTCGTCTGCGCCAGCCAAGTCCGCGATGGTCCGCGCCAGCCGCAGGACCTTGTCGTGGGCCCGAGCCGAAAGACCCAGTTCGTTCATGGCCTGCTTGAGCAGTTGTTCGCCCGACAGCGAAAGCGGACAGTGCTGCCGCACGAGCCTCGGCCCCATCCGACCGTTCAGGATGTTGTTGTCAGTACCGAACCGCCGCCGTTGCACGGCCCGAACCTCCACCACTTGCTGCCGCATGGTGGCGGAGTCCGTCCCGACCCGCAAGCGGCGGAGATCATCAAAAGGAACCGCCGGCACGGTGATGTGGATGTCGATCCGATCGATCAACGGCCCGCTGATGCGGGCCAGGTACTTCTCGATCTGCGGCTGCGTACACTTGCACGGTTTCCGTGGATCGGAGAAGTACCCGCACGGGCAAGGGTTCATCGACGCCACCAGCATGAACTCGGCCGGGAAGCGGACAGCGCTGTGCGAACGGGCGATGGTGACGGCTCCGTCCTCCAGCGGCTGCCGCAGCGTCTCCAGGATGTTGCGTTGAAACTCCGGGAACTCATCCAGAAAGAGCACTCCGTGGTGAGCCAGCGAGACTTCGCCCGCCTGTGGGATTGTGCCGCCACCCACCAGGGCGGCGGCACTGGCCGAGTGGTGAGGTGCCCGCACCGGCCGCGTGGCCATCAGCGCCGAGCCCGGCGGCAGTTTTCCCGAGGCCGACCAGATCCGCGTGGTCTCCAGGGACTCGTTGATCGTGAGCGGCGGCAGGATCGTCGGTAGACACTTGGCCATGAGGGTCTTGCCGGAACCGGGCGGCCCGACCATCAGGACGTTGTGCCCGCCGGCGGCCGCAATGGTGAGTGCCCGCTTGGCGAACTCCTGCCCGCGGACATCCGCGAAGTCGAGGTCGTACCGCGCGGCCTCCGCGAAGGTCGTTTGCAGGTCGATCACGGTCGGCTCGATCTGCAACTGATCCGTGAGGAAACCCACCGCCTCGGCCAGCGAGCCCACCGCGATGACCTCCACACCTTCCACCACGGCGGCCTCGTTGGCGTTCTCCCGCGGCAGGACGATGCCCGTCACCCCCTGCTGTCGGGCCAGCAGGGCCATGGACAGTGCGCCTTTGACGGGCCGAGTGCGGCCGTCGAGGGCCAGTTCCCCGGCGATCATGTAGCGGTTCAGCGTTTCGGGGATCATCCCGTCCGCCGCCAGCAACATGCCCAGGGCAATCGGCAGGTCGAAGGCCGGCCCCTCCTTGCGGGTGTCCGCCGGGGCCAGATTGATGACGGTGCGATTGGCGGGCGGCGCGTAGCCGCAGTTGGTGATGGCGGTGCGGATGCGCTCGATGCTTTCCTTCACGGCGGCGTCGGGCAGACCCACGACCACCGGCGTCGCGAAACCGCGTGAGGCGACGTTCACCTCCACCTCACACGGGATGGCCTCGATGCCAAGCAACGCGACGCTGTGAAGTTTGGCTAACATTAGGGGTGGATTCTACAAGGGGGCGCCGATGGATACAACCGCCGCCATGCGGTCCGAAACGGCGCGTTGGACGGTCCGAACGGGACCGGACTACGATTACGCAGAAGACAGGCCGTTCGAAAGAGGAAACATGACATGGCGATCCCCATCAAACACGTCTTCGTCTGCATCAACAGTCGCCCGCAGGGCCACCCGCGGGGGTGCTGCCAAGTCAAAGGGGGCGGGGCAATCCGGGAACTCCTGAAGAAGCGGATTGCCGAATCCGAGCTCCGCGGCCGGGTTCGGGTGACCGCCACTCAGTGCCTCGGCCAGTGCGAACACGGCGTCACGGTCGTGGTTTATCCCGAAGGAGTCTGGTACGGTTTCGTTCGTGAGGAGGACGTGGAGGAGATCTTCGAAAGCCACCTGCTTGGCAACCGTCCGGTGGAGCGGCTGCGGCAGCCGGCGGAATGCCTGGATGCGGCCGCTTGTCCCCACCGTCAGGCCACTGCGGATACGGGCCGGTCTGCCGAGATCTCGACTCTGGCTGAACCGGGTCCGGCTGGGTACACTGGCTTGCCGCCGGAGAAGGGTTGCCGACAGGAGACCGCATGATCGATCCCCGCATCACCAAGCTCGCCGATGTACTCATCAATTACTCGTGCGGCGTGCAGCCGGGCGAACGTATCCTGATCGAAGCCATTGACGTCCCCCATGAATTCACCGGCGAATGCATCCGTCTGGCCAGGGCCGCCGGTGGTTTTCCCGCCGTGAAGCTCGACTCGCTGCAAATCCGCCGGGCGCTCATGCTGAACGGCACCCTGGAGGGCTGGAACCTCATCGCCGACGCTGAGAAGCACGTCATGGACCGCGTGCAGTGCTATGTCGGCGCACGCGGCGGCTTCAACGTCAGCGAGCTTGCGGACGTGCCGGCGGACCGCCAGCGGCTCTATGAAACCACCGTGTGGAAGCGCGTACACATCGACGTGCGGGTGCGGAACACCCGCTGGGTGGTGATCCGCTGGCCCAGTCCGTCAATGGCGCAGTTGGCCGAGATGTCGACGGCGTCATTCGAGGATTTCTACTTCGACGTCTGCACCATGGATTACCGGCGGATGTCGGCAGCCATGAAACCGCTCGTGGCCCGCATGCAACGGACGGACCGGGTCCGGCTGCTGGGCCCCGGCGAAACCGACCTCAGTTTTTCTATCAAGGGCCTGCCGGCCATCGCCTGCGACGGCCAGCGCAATATTCCCGACGGGGAGGTGTTCACGGCCCCGGTTCGTGATTCGGTAAACGGCGTGATTCGCTACAACGCCCCCTCGCTATATCGAGGTGAGACGCATCAGGATGTCCGCCTGGTGTTCCGCGAGGGTCGCATCGTCGAAGCCACCAGCTCGAACACCCGAAAGCTGAACGAAGTGCTGGATTCCGACGAGGGCGCCCGCTACGCCGGCGAGTTCGCCATCGGCCTGAACCCCTATTGCACCAAGGTCATGAAGGACACCCTCTTCGACGAGAAGATCGCCGGCTCCATCCACTTCACGCCGGGCAGCAGCTACGACGACTGCGACAATGGCAACCGCTCGGACGTGCATTGGGACCTGGTCATGAAGCAGACGCCCGAGGCCGGCGGCGGAGAGATCTACTTCGACGGCGAACTGATCAGAAAAGACGGGCGGTTCGTGGTGGAGGATCTTCTCCCGCTCAACCCGGAGAACCTGAAGTAGCCGCTGGACGGACGGTCCTGAACGGCCCGGGCGCCGGTGGACATCGCGGCCATGTCCCTTCGCACTGTTAATCTCAAGAGCGACCGTCCTTCGGTGGAGGAAGCCCGCGTCCGGCTGAAGTCCGTATTGGCGGAGGCCCGTCGATCGGGCGTGGTCGCGCTCAAGATCATTCACGGCTACGGCTCCTCCGGCGAAGGCGGCGCGATCAAGCACGCCCTGCACCGCTCCCTGAAACGGCGGCAGCGCGAAGGCCTGATTCGATGCTACATCCCCGGCGAGCGATGGGATGCATTCGATCCCGAAACTCAGCAGGTGCTCGCCGCCTGTCCCGCCGCGGCTCGCGATGCTGACTTGAACAACGGCAACGAGGGAGTCACAATCGTTCTCCTCGGCGGTATAACCGCTGGGCAAGGAAGAAAGACGTGACGATGGCCAAGAAAATCAGGCTGACCGACTACGCTTCTTGTGCGGGCTGAGCGGGCAAGCTCCCGGCGGGAGTCACCGCGCAGGTCCTGCGCAGCCTACCGGCGACGAGTCATCCCGACCTGCTGATCGGACCGGAACACTGCTCCGACGCGGGCATATACCGGCTGCGCCCCGATCTGGCCGTCGTGTTGACCACGGACTTCTTCCCGCCGCTGGTCGACGATCCCCATACGTTCGGGCAGATTGCCGCAACCAACAGCCTCTCTGACTGCTACGCGATGGGCGGCACTCCGGTCGCCTGCCTGAACATCGTCGGCTTTCCGGACAAGGAACTACCCGTCGAGATCTTGAACGAGATCCTCGCCGGTGGAGCAGCCAAGGTCGCGGAAGCCGGCGCGGTCATCGTCGGCGGGCATTCGCTTCGCGATGCGGAGATCAAGTACGGCCTGGCCGTCACTGGAACGGTGCATCCGGATCGTTTCTTCACCAACCGCGGCGCCCGGGCCGGCGACCGTCTGATCCTGACCAAGCCGATCGGTTCAGGAACCATGTGCAACGCCGGCAAGTCGGGGAAGATCCCGCCGGCCGACCTGGCCGAAACCATCGCCGTAATGACGCAATTGAACGCCGCGGCAGCCCGCGTAGCAGGCGAGGTCGGGGCCCACGCCGTGACGGATATCACCGGTTTCGGTCTGATCGGGCATGCCGGGGAGATGGCCGAGGCCTCGAAAGTCACGGTTGAGCTGTTCGCCGGTGCCGTGCCGCTGATCCGGCAGGCTCGGGAACTGGCGGCGGCCGGCATTGTCACCCGCACCTGGAAGACCAACCTGGAGAACCTCGGTTCCGGTTTCCGGCAGGAGGGCGTCGCGGAGGACCTGCTGACACTACTCGCGGACGCCCAGACCTCCGGGGGTCTGCTGCTGTCCGTGGCCGCGGCGAGGTCCGACGCAGCCTTGCAGCTTCTCGAACAGGCCGGTCTGACGGGCATTGCCGAGGTCGGCCGTGTTCTGGAGAGACAGGATGCTCTGGTGGTTCTGCGGCCTTAACCTGCGGGATTTGAGGTTGCGTCCGGCCCATCTTCGATTATGCTGATCCCGCTGTTTATCGCCGAGCGAAGGAGCGCTACAGCTTCACCAACTCCTCCACTGAACAGGATGTTTACCCGTGGCCAGATCGAAGCGTGGAACGCTGTTTGAAGTCATGAACAAGGCGCCGCAGGGCCAAGTGGTCCGCCGGCGGCCCAGTCTCTTCCCCTGGCGACGCGTCCAGAAGACCGTCGGCCCCATCGTCGCCGAGCCGCTCACCGAGGAAGAGGCGGCCGCCGAGTTGGCCGCACGCCGGGAGGCGGAACTGGCGGCCATTCGTGCCCGGCAGGAAGCCGCGCAGAAGCGCGAAGCCGCCCGACAGGCTCGTCTCGAGGAGAAGCGTCTCAAGCAGGAGTCTCGTCGGCTGCGACGGGCTGCGGAAGTACAGCAATTGCGACAGTACGCGGCGAGCAATCTGGATTCGTCTTCTGGTTCGCCGTGGCGTCCGCCGGTCCTCTGGTCGCGTGGCCGCCTGCTGCTCTCGTTGAGCAACACCGGTTGCGCGGTCTGCATCGCCTCGATCAGCCTGCTCCTGGTGGGGGCCTACTCCCTGGGTCGCCATAGGGCCGAGGGCAACCGTGGCACCAATGGCGTGACTTCCGTGGCCGCCGTGAACTCCCATCTTCAGTCGCCGCTCGTGGCAGATCGGCCTGCGGAGAAGCCTGCTCTCAAATCGGTACCGACGAATCCGGACCTCTCGGAACTGTTGAAGGCTCCCGCCGCCCGCCGCGAGACGCCCGTCGTGGCGAATCAGCCGGCTGCGGTGTCCACCACACCTCCCGGGCTGGGCGAATCCGCCGTTTCGCCGGACCGGGAGAAACTGAACTACCTCCAGATCGAGTCTTTTCGAATCACCCGCGAGCGATCGGGCGAGCAGCTTCGCGAGGATGTGGCCGCCGTCCGTGCATTCTTGGCGGCGCGGGGCGTGCAGACCGTCGCCCGGCGGCTCAGTAACGGTTATGTGCTGTTCAGCGAGCAGGGTTTCCCGCCAGGCCCGGAGCACGAATCCGCTAGGGCGGCGTTTCGCAGGAAGATCGACGAACTAGGCAAGGAATATCGTGCCGCGGGCGGGGACTACCGCTTCAAGGATCCGCTGTTCGTCAGCTACGGGGTCACGCAAACCGGACAACCGGAATGATCCGCTGGTTATCGGGCCTTCACGAAGCGACTGGACTGTATTGCACCTGTGGCCAACTACCGCGAAGCAGGTTACAATGCGGGGCTATCCTGTTGTCTGGCACCGCGGTCCGGGCCAGGCGGCCCTGCTGCGGACATGAGTATCGTGCCGGTGTCTCGACTCGGCCGGAGTGCTAGAGAATGTCGATCGATCGATCATTGAAAGTGAAGGGTTCGTTGTCGCGGCACCGTAATGTGCTCACTCGGGCGGAGCGGATCGAGGTGCTCAAGGACAAGGAGCGGTTCAAAGACGGTGACAGCCCGTTCGGGCTGCCCAAGGTGGCGCACCGCAAGGCCAACGTCGGCGGCAAGGAGAAGAAGGCCGGCCCCAAGGAGGGCGAGGCTGCGGCTGCGGAGACTCCAGCCAAGAAGTAGGTTTGAGTCGCCTTCGCAGGGCCTCGATCTTCGGTTGAGGCCAACAACGGCGGCAGCGTACGATTGTCCCGCTGCTGAGGGTGCGCCTGTTCGGGCCGGACGGAAACGAGGAGCCGGACATGGATGCACGCAGAGTCCTCGCCCAGCGGACGAAGCGGGTCGAGTTTTCCGGTATTCGCAAGTTCTTCGAGCTGGCCTCGAAGATGAAAGACCCTTGCGACCTTTCCATCGGCCTGCCGGACTACGACACCCCCGAACCGGTCAAACAGGCCGCGATCCAGGCGATCAAGGAGGGCAAGAACCGCTATACGCCCAGTGCCGGACTGCCGTCACTGCGTGAGCGGCTGGCCGCCGACTTTCGCGCGGCGTACGGCCGCGACTTCTCCATACTCATTACCGCCGGTGTCTCCGGCGGACTGACTCTCGCCCTGCTCGCAATCCTCGACGAGGGCGACGAAGTGGTCTTTCCCGACCCCTACTTCGTGTCCTATCTTCAGCTCGTCAACATGCTGGGCGGCAAACCGGTCCCGGTTCCGACGTACCCCGAGTTTCGCTTCGACGGCCGGGCCATCGAGGCCGCGATCACGCCGCGAACCAAGGCCCTGATGATCAACTCGCCCGGCAATCCCACCGGCCGGGTGATGACCGAGGAAGAAGTCCGCGCCGCCGCGGAGCTGGCCGTGCGGCACAACCTCCTCCTGATCTCCGACGAGATCTACGACCGGCTCTGCTACGATCACCCGAATCCCTGCCCGCTGGCCTATGCCCCGGAGAACACGCTGGTCCTGCGGGGCTTCGGCAAGACCTACGGCATGACCGGGTGGCGGATGGGCTATGCGGCCGGCCCCGAGCCGATCATCACCGAAATGACCAAATTCCAGCAATACACCTTCGTCTGCGCCCCTTCGCCGGCCCAGGTGGCCACCCTGACAGCCCTGGACACTGATGTCGCCTACCACCGTCGCGCCTACGCGTTGAAACGCGACTTGGTATGTTCGATGCTCAAGGAGCGGTATGAATTCATCCGGCCGACCGGCGGGTTCTACATCTTCCCCCGCGTCCCGCCGAAGTTCCCCAGCGCCAGCGAATTCTGCGCCGCCGTGGCCGAGCACGACGTTTTGGTTATCCCCGGTACCTTCTTCTCCTCTCGCGACACGCACTTCCGCATCAGTTACGCCACCACCGACGACCTGCTCCGCCGCGGTTGCGAGGTGCTCTGTCGAATGGCCAGGTGAGTTGGGGTTGCGTAGGAAACACCGATGCGACCAAACCCGAAGCCAGAGGAAAACTCGCGTGGAGCAACCCGGTGCCGCGGCGGAGACGCGGAATGTTGATTCGTCGGCCCACAGGATGGCGGCGGACGACGGCGACGCCGCCTGGCGGCGGTATTCCGCGGAAGGCGGTGATCGACGATCCTCCACTCTCGCTGTCCGCCGCGATCCCTCGGCCGCCCGCCAACATCCGGCCCGCACGCCTTGCCGGATCGGGCTACTGGTATCTGGCCCTGCTCCTCGCGGCGGGCTGCCTGCCTGTCCGGCCTCCTCCCGTCGCCCCGCCGGCCGACCCCGCGATCCAGCCAGACGCCTCGTCTCGAGCAGGAACAGCCTCCCCCACCGTATTCGATCGCTCCCTCCAACGCCTGACGGTGGAATTCAAGGTCCACCGCTACAGCGCCCCGCGGGGGCTGTTCAGCGGCAATCCGCGACTCTGGAGACTGGCGGCCATCCCACTGGGCGACGCCGCCACCGTTCTCCGACTAGCTGACAACGGTCTTCGCGGAGGCGTGGGCCAAGCTTCGGATCGGGAGCCGCTGCGGCTCTTCCTCGCGGAAGTCCCGGGCCTCCGTAGCGCTTTGGACTACGCCCAGCCGGACCACACCCGCGCGGTCGAAGTCGACCTGGGTCCGACCCGTCCGCGAACCGTCGTGTTCTACTACACTCCGGGGGGCGGCCTCCGCGGCATGGATTTCGTCGACGCCCGCTCCAAGCTCCGCCTGGCGTACGAGCTACGCTCGATCAGCCTGCGAGAGGTGGGCTTGCAGGTCATCCCCGAGCTGGAAGAGCCGCCGGGGCCGCCGCAGTGGGTCATCACCGAGGCCGGCGCCCGACAGGAACCGGAGGACCGCCGCTACGTCTTCACCGAACTGGCCCTGAGCGTGAAGATACCGGAGGACGGGTTCTTGCTGCTCGGCCCCACGGAGGGTGTTCATGACCGGCCCTTGCTGGGCGGAGCGCTCTTCGTGCAGTCCCGGGGCGACGACGTGGAGGGCGACGCCGCGGAACGGGAGAGCATCCTGATCATCAGCCCCGTGGTCCGTTCCACCGTCGAGCCGTCGCTGGACGGCGGGCCGCGGCCGCCGCCGGATGGGGGAGAGTAACGGCGAATGGATCACGATTTCTACTTTCGCAGCCTCTGCGAGAACGTGGGCTTCGGCCTGATCGCCGTGGACCGGACCTTGACGGTTCAGTTCTGGAACGCGCAGGCCGAGGTTCTGTTCGGCCGCTCCGCGGAGGAGATGCTTGGCCGCAGCGTTCTGGAGGTTATCCCCGACGCCCAGCAGGAGGCTGTCCGCCGCCTGTTGGACGAAACACTGTCCACTGCCACCGCTCATGACATCGAGGTGAAGTTCGACCGCGGCGACGGTAGCCGCGCTACTTTCGTGCTGATCGCTTCGCCGATCAACAGCCCTGCCGGCGAGTGCCTCGCGGCGTCGATCAGCGTTCGGGACATTTCCGAGCGCAAGCGGCTCTCGCAGGAACTGGCCCGCAGCCGACGGATGGCCTCGCTGGGGCACATGGCGGCGGGCGTGGCCCACCATTTCAACAACATCCTCGGGGGCATGCTGACCAGCATCGACTCGGTGCTGGTCAGCGATAGTCCGCGGGAACTGCGGCGGACGCTGCGGCTCCTGTCGCAGGCCATCAGCCGGGCCACGCGAATCACCCGGCAGCTCGAGTCTTTCGCCAAGAGCGAGCACGAGAAGGCGGCGTGGGAGGAGCTGAACGCCCTGCTGGCCCGGTTCGTGGAGCAGCTCCGCCCGCAGGCGGAGCGGGCGGGGATCCTGCTGCGGGCCGAGTTGGACCCGGTGGAGCCGCGGCTGTTCGAGGCCCATCGGGTCGTGCCGATCCTGGAAAGCCTGACCCGCAACGCCTTCGACGCCATGACGCCAGGGGGGACGCTGACCCTAGCGCTGCGGCAAGAGGGCGAGGAAGCTGTCATTCGCGTGGCCGACACCGGCTGCGGGATCCCGGAGGACGTGCTGGACCGGCTGTTCGAGCCGTTCTTCACCACCAAGGGGGAATTGGGCGGCGGCTCGGGAGACAACGTGGGCTTGGGTCTGGCGGCGGTGCATGGGCTGGTCTCGGAGATGAGCGGCACGATCCGCATTACCTCACAGGTGGGCGTTGGCACGACGGCGGAGGTGCGTCTGCCGCTGAATCGCCCCGCCGACGGCCCCCCCCCGCCGACGGTCGGCGAGCCGCGTCCACCGCGAAGCTATTGAGAGCGAGCGGTGTGGGCGTGTCGGTTGGCGGTGGGCAGTCGGCCGGCGAGGGAACCGGCACGCTCTCGTGGCATTTCGCGTGAGCACGCACGACCATGACGCTACGACGGTGACGACTTGAGCCGCGACCGCGTCTGCGGGGACGGGCGAAGGATGGCAACGTCGGACCGAAGTTGAGAATGGACGAAAAGGGAAGCCGGATGCTCACCTCGCTCAGGCGGCTTCCGCGCCAGCGGCTCTCGCGCCGGATCATCCCCCAAAAGTCATCGTCCTACACCGGATGCAGCCCTGTTCCACACTGCCGCGGGAGCACGAATGAATAAAGGCTCCGATAGCGGACGGGCCCGCCCTGCCGGGTGAGGTCGGCGGTCTGGCTCGATGACGCGGGCGGCGAGGGGGGACAATATAGAGATGGGACACTGGAGACGACCGGGCTCGAACCGGCAACCTTCGCATTGCGAACGCGACGCTCTCCCAATTGAGCTACGTCCCCGTTGCGGGGCAGTCTATCTCGACTCGTTTCCGACGGCAAGCTCCGCCGCGGGGCTTCGTACCAGAACTCCAGATATGCAGTACTCTTTGTCTCTCGCAATCCTCGGCCCGATCGAGGCTTCGGCGCGATAACCCACTGATTCCCGGTTGACGACCGCCGTCCGATCGTTTCTAATGAGCGTTCGCCCGCTGCTGCCTTTCGCCTCAACCCGGTCGGATGGTGGTTGGGATACGGCGGGCTAGCCCGGCCAGCTTTGACGTCGCGGTGGACCAAGGAGAGGTCCGGCGAACATCTCGGCTCGCCCGGACCGGGGTCGTGGTCAGGCCGGACCCGCCCCAGGGCTGCTATCACAGCCCCCCGCCGACCCCGACCGGGCAGGAGCAGATCGTGGAACTACCTCGCCGCGCCGCGGGAGACGTTTACCTTCCGGACGGCACGTTTCAGGAGACGATGCGGGGCCTCCGCCGCCACGCCGACGCGCACGACTGGCGGATCGGCATCGTCTATGCCTTCGACTTCCGCACGCGAATGCTGCCCTACTGGTACGCCGACAAGCGGATGGCCCCCTGCTCGGTCCGGACGCTGGCGGACGTGTTGAACGCCTCCGGCTTCCGCCACGTCCGCGTGATCCTCCAGCAGTGGACGCCCAACTTCCGGCCCAGTTCCGCCGAATTGGACGGCCGTCCGCTTGACGTCCTTCTCGTCTCGGCCATGCAGGTCCACGCTGAGCCGTCGTACGATCTGATCCGCGAGGCGCACACCTTGGGTGAGGCCCGCCCGCTGATCCTGGCCGGCGGTCCCAAGGCCATCTACGAACCGACCGACTACTTTGACCTCGGCCCTGGGCCGGGCGTTGGGGCCGATTGCGTGTCGACTGGTGAGGCGTACGTCCTGCTGAACCTCCTCCAGACGCTGGTCGATCAGTGGCGACCCGGCGAGACGCCACGGGCCGCGTTCGAGCGGGCCCGCCGCGGCGGGTTGCTGGCGGACATCCCCGGGTTGGTCTATCTGCATCCGGAGGCTTCGCCGGATCGGCCGGTGGCGGTCAGCACGGGCGTGCAGCGGCTGCTGCGCGACCTGGACGAGATGCCCATGCCCGACGCGGGCTACCGGCTGCTGGAGCCACCCCACCGCCGACCAACGCTGTCCCGGCAGCCGTTCTCCGGCCGCAAGGTCGGGCGCAAGTCGATCATCGCCTCGCTGATCGCCTCGCAAGGCTGCAAGTTCAACTGCCCTTACTGCCCGATCCCGGCATTCAACCAGAGGACCTGGCGACACAAGAGCCCGGCGCGGTTCGCGGCGGAAATCAAGCACATCTACGAGAACTTCGGCATCCGCGAGTTTTTCGGCACGGACGACAATTTCTTCAACAAACGGGAGACGGTCATTGAACTGATGACCGAGATGTCGCAGACCATGTCCGGCCGCGACCGGCTGGCCAACCAGGTGCGGTTCTACACCGAAGGAACGCAGTTCGACGTCCATAAGAACCGTGACATCCTCCCGCTCTGCCGCAAGGGGGGCCTGCGGGCCATCTGGTTCGGTATCGAGGACATCACCGGCGAGCTGGTCAACAAAGGACAAGACCCCGGCAAGGCGGCCGAGCTGTTCGGCATCCTGCTGAAGCTGGGGATTGAGCCAATGGTGATGATGATCCACAACGACGACCAGCCGCTGCGGTCGCCGCCCGGCACGCTGAACGGCCTGCTGAACCAGGCCCGGTACGTGTTCGACATCGGCGCGGTGTCCTACCAGTGCACCTATCTCGGCCCGGCCGTCGGCACGCGGGACATCGAGCCGGCCGCGAAGGCCCGTCGACTCTACAAGTCCGTCGCCGGACAGGCCGTGCCGCAGGCTTATCAGGACGGCAACCACGTCGTCGCCAGTCACCATCCGCGGCCTTGGGATCAGCAGATCAACCTGTTGAAAGCCTACGCAACCTTCTACAACCCGTTGAACTTCGTCCGCACACTGCTTCGCGGCCGGCGGGATCTCATGCTGGGCAAACGCCTGATCTTCCAGTTGATCGGGCACATCGGCCTGGTCATGACCGCCACCAAAACGCTGCCGTACGCCCGGGCGTTGAAACGGGGACCGATCGAGTTCTACGAGGGATTGCTGCCGGCCCGCGTGCCGATGGTGGACGCGGTCTCCGGCGAGGAAGTGCAGTGGGGCATCGAACACACCCCGCAGGAATCCTTGCCGCTGGCGGCCCCCGCCGTCCGCCGTGACGCGACCCGAGCCACTGCCACCGCCGTGCGTGAAAGCCTGCTTTCCCTCCCGGTTGTACAGCCGGTCTGACCCGCCCCCGCCGACACGAGGATGGCCGCAGCCGCTGCGAAGCGTCGAATCATACAGCGGCGTCGAGCGCGGCGGCGTTCACGGCATCACGAAATCACGCCCGGGCTGTCGGATGGTCAGCACCGGGCACGGCGACTTGCGAACCACCCGCTCGGCCACCGACCCCAGGAGAACGTGCCGAAGCCCGCTTCGACCGTGCGTGCCCAAGACGATGAGATCGATGCGATGGTCGCGAGCGTAACCGATGATCTCCAAGAACGGCCGGCCGATGCGAACCTCGCTGACCACGGGCATCGTCGGCGCCGGCAGGTGGGTCTGGAGAAAACGCCGCAGTTCCTCCTTCCCCAAGGCGAGCAACTCCTCCGGCGGCGGCCCGACCGGCACGTTGTTCGGCCCGATCGGCATCCAGTACTGCGAGGCATCATCCACGACATGCAGGACATGCAATTCGGCGCGGTACGCCTCGGCGAAAGACACCGCGTACCGCAAGGCATGCAGGGACAGATCCGAGAGGTCTGAAGGAAAGAGAATCCGCTGAAGGGTAATCATCACCACACACCTCCGATCCGGAGCCGAGAATGGCGGCAAAAACCACGCGGAAATCGCGTGCTCGCCTCCGCCTTCTCAACTTTAGGCAGGTCGCCGACCCCTGTAAACCGGGCTATACTCATCGGCAGGCCGTTGTCCGTCTTGAGTGAATCGGCTCCGGCTTGATCCCGCGAAGCACCCACGATGACCATACACCTGGACGTACTGGAATCGACCCCTCGCGCGGGGCGGCGTCTGCCCGCCTGGCTGAAACGCCCGCTCCCCACCGGAGACCTCCTCCTGCAAACCCGCCGCGTGGTGGCGCGGAGCGGCGTAGCCACCGTCTGCGAAGAGGCTAAGTGCCCTAACCTAGGCGAATGCTGGTCCCGCCGTCACGCCACCTTCATGATCCTGGGCGACCGTTGTACGCGAAACTGCCGGTTCTGTGCCGTGACCACCGCGCGACCGCTCCCGCCGGAAGCCGACGAGCCGGAGCGGTTGGCCGAGGCCGTCGCCTCGCTGCAACTGCGACACGTGGTACTGACCGCGGTGGCCCGCGACGATCTGCCGGACGAGGGGGCCGGGCATTTTGCGGCTTGCGTGCGAGCCATTCGCACTACCTCGCCGGCTTGCGTGGTGGAGGTGCTGCCCGCCGACTTCCACGCCCGCGACGAGCTGTTGGCCATGCTGTGCGCCAGCGGGCCGGACATCTACGGCCATAACCAGGAAACCGTCGAACGTCTTTCGCCAACCATCCGCCCGCAGGCGAAGTACGCCCGCACGCTGGCCGTGTTGAGGAAGATCAAGGAGCGATACCCTGCCATCTTCACGAAGAGCGGCCTGATGGTCGGGCTGGGCGAGACCCGCGAGGAGTTATCCCGGACCATGAGCGACCTCGCCGCCGTCGGCGTGGATATCCTCACGGTGGGGCAATACCTCCGCCCCACGCCGCGGCACGCCCCGGTAGCCCGGTATGTCCCGCCCGAGGAGTTCGAGGAGATCGCCCGCGAGGCCCAAGCGCTGGGCTTCCGCTCGGTAGCCGCCGGGCCTTTCGTCCGGTCCAGCTACAACGCGGCCGAAGTCTACGAGGCGGTTCACCACCGGCGGGGCACGGCGTTCGACTCGCCCGGCGGCGGCCCGACTTGAGCAGGGGCGGCGTTCTCGGCCACCTTGGTAGCTCGCCGCCGCGTTCCGCGGCTGCGGGGGAAGCCCCCCACCGTGCCGAATAGGGCTGGCGACACGCCTTGACCAGGCCATCTCGAACCTGTAGATTAACGAGCCGGAAGCTCGAGCGAGCGGAGTGTCGCTGTCGCCGCCCAGCAGTCGCTGGCGGTCGCGGGGACCGGCCGCGGCGGTGCGAACGGGATGTCGCCAACCGGCTGCATGCTCGCCAGCCTCCGCGCACGGCGCCCCCGTGCCGCCCCGACCGGCCTGCCGCGGTCGCCGGGTAGGTAGCTCAGTTGGTAGAGCAACGGACTGAAAATCCGTGTGTCGCCGGTTCAACTCCGGCCCTACCCAGTCCCGTCTGCCTCTGATAACGGCGTTTGATCCGGCGAAATGCTGGTGCCTTCCCGTGCCGGGGTTCCGGCTTTGCGATACTCCGTGGGTCTGCTCCGGCCGAGCGGCGATGCGGCCTCAGGCATCCGGGAAAGTCAGCGTGAACGTGGCCCCCTGACCGTACTGGCTGGACACCGCGATGGTCCCGCCCTGCTCTTCCATGAGCCGGCGACAGATGGACAAACCGAGGCCCACGCCCTGCCGATCGGATCGGCCCTCGTGCTGCTTGGTGCTGAAGAACGGCTCAAAGACCCGCTCGAGGTGTTCGGGGCGGATCCCCGGACCCGTGTCGGCAACTTCGATGATGACCTGCCCGGCGCTCTTTGACGCCGTAATCCGCAGACGGCCCGGCTTGTCCAGCATTGCCTGTCGGGCGTTGAGCACCAGGTTGAAAAGCACCTGATGCAGACTGCCCGCTCGGGCGCGAACCGTCAGGTCCTCCGGTACGTCGATCTGCAAGCGAATGTTGTCCTTCTCCAGATCGCGAACCAGACACTCCACCGCCTCGCGTACCGCCGGCCCCACCGCGACCGGCGCGGGTCCGCTCCGATCGTCCACCGCCATCCCCAGCACCCGCTGGCACAGGGTCGTCAGCCGCTGGGCGTTTTTGAAGCCTTTTTCCACCGCGGTGCGGAGCAGGGCCGGCTCGTCGCGCTGCAAGGCATACTGCGCGTAGCTGACCATGGGCGTCAGCAGGTTGTTGAACTCGTGGGCGACCATCGAGGCCACCGTACCCAAGGCAGCCAGTCGCTGTAGTTGCTCGATCTGCCGGTGCAGATCCGCTACCTGGCGTTCCAATTGGTCGAGCTGTTGCTCGACATCGAGTTCCTCGACCGGACGGTTGATATCCTGGGGAGATTCGTGGACCATGAGGACCTGCCGCCTGGGGTGCGGGGCAACGCCCGCCGGGTAATCATCGGATTCCTCTTATCGTATCGGCAGCCTGGCCTTATGGCTTGATGGGCGGCGGGCTGATGGCGGTGCGAGGCGTGACATGGAGCTGCAAAGGAGGCTTGACGCCCTGATCCGGCTGGCCGAGGAACTCGGCCTGAGCATCCGTCGCGAGCCGCTGGGCGGGAAAGGCGGAGGCCTGTGCGTGCTGCGGGGCCGCCGGATCCTCTTCGACGACACCTCCGCCGATCTGGAGACCCGTTACGAGGCCTTGCTGGCGGCGTTGGCCCCCCTGCCGGAATTGGAAACCCGCTTTGTGATCCCGGAGATCCGCGAGGAGCTCCACCGGGCGCGGACCGCGCCGGGGTAGGGCGGGGCGGCAGACCGGGCGTGGTCCCGCCCATCCCAGCGATGGCTTGGGGCCTGCCGGAGTCGGTCCAAGCGTTGGCCAGGCGATCCGGCGACCTCGCCCGATGGTCCGGCGACCTCGCCGGACGGTCCGGAAACCTCCGGCCCGGCGGCGGCCTCCCGGGCCGATCGCGGTGGCCCCGGCCGGACCGTTCCTCGCTTGACACACCCCGCCGCTTCTCCTATCCCTGCGATCCGCCGCGGCACGTGCGGAGCGCGCGGCGGAACCGGGGATTCAAATATGACCTTGATGATGACGGTGTCGGGCGTGCGGGGCCTCATCGGCCAGACCATGACTCCGCCGCTGGCGGCAGAGTTGGGGATGGCCTTCGGATCCTACCTGGGCGGCGGCGCCGTGGTCATCGGCCGCGACTCCCGGCCGAGCGGACATATGCTCTCGCGGGCGCTCAGCAGCGGACTGGTGGCCAGCGGCTGCCATGTGATCGACCTCGGCGTGGTCAGCACCCCCGGCGTCGCGGTGATGGTGCAGGAGCGCCAGGCCGCAGGGGGCGTGGTCATCACCGCCAGTCACAACCCCGCCGAGTGGAACGGCATCAAGTTCCTCACCGGCGGCGGCTTTGCGCCTCCGCCCGAAGACGCCGCCCGGATTCTCGAGCGGTACCGGCAGCGGGATTTCCTCCTCGCGGACGTCGACCACCTCGGCCGGATCGAGAAAGACGACTCCACGCACGCGCGCCACGTGCAGCGGATCCTGCGACTGCTGGACGTAGCCCCCATCCGGCGGAAGCCGCTCACCGTCGTGCTGGACAGCGTCAACGGCGCCGGCGGTTTGGGGGGACACCTCTTGCTAGAGAAGCTCGGGTGCCAGGTGATCCCCATCAATGCGGAAGCGAACGGGCAGTTTGCCCACCCTCCAGAACCGACGGAGGACCATCTCAGCGGGCTTTGCGAGGTCGTGCAGAAGCACGAGGCGGAAGTCGGCTTCGCCCAGGATCCGGACGCCGACCGCCTGGCCATCGTGGACGACCGCGGCCGCTACATCGGCGAGGAATACACACTGGCGCTGGCCGCGAAGTACATGTTCGCCCGGCAACCGGGGCCGGCGGCCGCCAACCTGTCGACCTCGCGGATGATCGACGACCTAGCGGCAGCGGCTGGCGGGCTGACGGTGTATCGCACGCCGGTAGGCGAGGCCAATGTCGCCCGGGCGATGCGCGAACACCACTGCGTGATCGGCGGCGAGGGCAATGGCGGCGTGATCGACCCGCGGGTCTCTTATGTGCGCGACAGCTTCGTGGCCATGGGCATGGTGCTGAACATCCTGGCGCGCGAAGACCGTCCCCTGTCGGCGATCGTGGACGACCTGCCGCGTTACGTCATGGTGAAGCGCAAGTTCTCGATGACCCCGGAGCAGATCGCCGCGTGGCTGCGGCGGGTGCCCGAAGTCGTCGGCGACGGTCGGCTCAATACGACGGACGGCGTGCGGATCGATTGGCCCGAAGGCTGGGTCCATGTTCGCGGCTCCAACACGGAGCCGATCGCCCGCGTGATCGCCGAGGCCGCCGATGCCGCGACGGCGAATTCACTGGTCCAGCGGGTGGCGTCGCTGCGGGAGTGAGCGGACCGGGGGCCGACCGCCGCGGATGTGCCGACGCAGGCGGAACAGCTCGTAGAAGGCCCGCAGGACGACGCGGGGGCTGGCGCCGGTTTGCGATCCCGCGGTGCGGGGGTAGTGGCTCACGCCGACCTCGGCGATACGGAATCCGGCGTAATGGGCCTTGGCAAGCAGCTCCGTGCTGATCAAGGCTCCGCGGCTGCGAAGCTCGACTCCTTTCACCAGACTGCACGGCAGCAGCTTGAAGGCACAATCGATGTCTCGCACCTTCAGCCCGAACAGCAGCCGCACCAGCCAGGTCCAGCAGAAACCGTTGACGCGGCGGTGCCAGGGATCCGCCCGCCGCCGCCGATAACCCACGGCCACGTCGCAGGAGTCCAGCAGCTCGATCAGCAGCGGCAATTCGCGGATGTCGAACTGGCCGTCGCCGTCGGTAAAGAAGATCCACTCCTTGCGCGCCTCCCGCAGTCCGCGGGCCACGGCCCCGCCGTAGCCCAGGTTCGGGTGGTTGTGGACGGCGCGGACCCGCGGCTGCTCCCGCGCCAGTTGCTCGGCGATCTCGCCGGTGCGATCGCGGCTCCCATCGTTGACCACGATGATCTCGTAATCGTCGGCGAATGCCGGAGCAGCCTCCAGCGCGGCCTGCACGACCCGGGCGACATTCTGCTCTTCGTTGTAGCAAGGGAAGAAGATCGACAGTGACGGCAGCCGCCTCATGCGGACAGTAGACGCGGTGCCGCGAGCGAGGTCAAGCATCGGTGGAAGCAGGCCCGGCGGACGACGCACGAATCCGCCGGACCAGATCGGTCGTGCTGCGGCCCGGCACCATCGGCGCCAGGACGACGCGGCCGCCCCGGGCTTCCACCACGTCCTGTCCCACGACGGTGCGGCCTTCCCAATCGCGACCCTTGATCAGGACGTCCGGTCCGATCGCCTGGATGAGCTGCAACGGCGTGTCCTCGTCGAAGATGATGACGTAGTCCACGTCGGCGAGCGCCGCCAGCACCGCGGCACGGTCCTGCTGGGGAACGAGCGGACGATCGGTCCCCTTGTTCAGCCGGCGGACCGAGGAGTCGGAATTCAATCCGACCACGAGCAGGTCGGCCTGCTGCTTGCAGAAGGCGAAATTGGCGACGTGCCCGGCGTGCAGCAGGTCGAAACAACCGTTCGTGAAGGCCACCGTCTGGCGGGCGGCCCGTCTTCGGGCTAATTCCGGCAGCAGTTGGTCGAGCGTTCGAACCTTGCCGAGAGCGCGGTGGTTTTCCAGCAGGATTTCGCCGATCAGTTCGTCCCGCGTGATCGGCACACAGCCGAACTTCTCCACCTCCAGCCCGCCGGCGATGTTCGCGACCGTGGCCGCCTCGCGCAAATTGCCGCCTGCGGCCATGATGACCGCCATGGCCGCCAGCACTTCATCGCCGGCGCCGGTAACGTCGTAGACTTCGCGGGCTCGCGTTGGGACGTGCTCGAAGAAGCCGTCGGCTCCGATCAGGGCCATGCCGTCGGCGTCCAGCGTGACGCACACATAATCCGTGTGGCAAGCCGTATGAATCCGGGAAGCCGCTTCGCGAACCGCCTTCATGCTCCGCAGCGAGAGACCCGTGACCTTCTCCGTTTCCGTCCGATTCGGTGTGACAAGCAGCGCTCCGGCGTAGCGGGAATAGTCAGCGACGCTGGCAGGGTCGACCAACACCGGCAGGCCCCGACGCCGCGCCGCCTTGATGACGCCGTGAGCGAGCTCCGGCGAAACCACACCCTTGTTGTAATCCTCGATGCACACTGCGCGGCAGTGGTCCAGAAGACCCTCCACGTGGTTCAGCAATTGCGCCGTGGTGGCGGCGTCAATCGGCAGACGGCACTCATCATCGACGCGAATCAATTGCTGACGGTGGCGATGCTGAGCGAGGCCGATCAGCCTGGTCTTGACCGTGGTGTGCCGGTCGGACGCCGCGACCAGGCCGGACACGTCGGCTCCGGACTGCCGCAGCAGCGATCGGATCCTCTCCGCCGCCGCATCATGCCCGACCAGGCCGAGGCAATGCGGCGTGGCTCCCAGCGCGGCGACATCCGCCACGACGGAGCCGGCCCCGCCCAAGGCGTCTTCCTGACGGACGACCTTCAGCACGGGCACGGGGGCTTCAGGACTAATCCTCTCCGCATCTCCGTAGAGATACCGGTCTAGCATGAAATCCCCCACGACCAGTACGTGGGCGTTCGGGACGGCATCCAGCAGATCGCAGAGCCTCTGCCACATGTGGTCACGGATCCTTATGTCGCTCTCGGTCGTCGCTCTCGGTCCTCGTCTTCTTCGTGGCCAGACCGCTCCGCCCGTGCGATGCAGGTGCCGGAGCCGCACTGCATCGTATCGGGCTGAAAAAGCGGCCACAAGGTCCGGTCTGGGAACACGGTCCGCCAGGTAAGACGAAGAGCAATTGGATTGTAACTTATTGTCATATTTAATTTAGCGTTTATCTTGATTGTTGCGTCGCAGCACCTGTTGGCCCGTCCGCCCGCGCATCGACAGTACTGAGAACGCGTATGACGCCCGATAATAACACTGTAAGTCCCTTGTCGTCCGATAAACCTTAAAGAGAATGGGGGCACACAGCCGAATGAATCAGTGTGCGTGAGCCGCTGTTTTCGGACGGGCAATGTTTGCCGATAGCCGGCGAAACGCGCGGTGCCAGGCCACTTGTTTCGTGCCAGCAGTCAAAGGATCGCGACAATGAGGATTATCGCCATCGCAAATCAGAAGGGCGGATGCGGCAAGACCACCGTAGCTATCAACCTCGCGGCCTGCCTCGCGCGGGAAGGCCAGCGAACCCTGGCCGTCGATCTGGACCCGCAGGGGCATTGCGCGCTGGGGCTCGCCGTGCCCGAAGAGCAGATCGAGATGAGCATCGCCGATATCCTGCTGGCGGATCCCGTGGAGACGACGCCCGATCTGTCGCGGGTGATCTGGCAAATCTCCAGCAACTACGACCTGCTGCCGTCGAGGTTCGACCTGTCCACGCTGGAGCAGCGTTTGGCAGGCGTGGCCGGGCGTGAGACACGGCTTCGCGCCGCCTTGGAGACGGTCCGCGACAAGTACGATTTCATCATCATCGACACCCCGCCGACCGTCGGATTCCTCACCCAAAGCGCCCTCTATACCGCGGACGAAATCATCGTGCCGGTGGACACCGGCTACTTCTCGCTGCACGGTCTCTCCAAGCAACTACAAACCATCCGTGAACTGCGCACCAACTACGGGCGGTCCATCGCCGTGCGGATCCTGGCCAACCTCTACGATGTCCGCACCAAGCTGGGCCGGGAGATCCTGGCGGAGCTGCGCAAGCGGCACGGCGACGCGATGTTCACCAGTTTCATCAACTTCAACACCAAGCTGAAGGAAAGCAGCAGCCTCGGGCAGCCCATCACCGAGTACGACCCGGTCAGCAGCGGCTGTCGCGACTTCGTCCGCTTTGCCCGGGAGTTGATCGCCCTCGGCACCGGGTCCGCGATCGCCGAGGCCCAGGTTCCGGTTGCCGCAGCGAGGGCGCCCGCCGCCGGGCTGGTTGACGAGGGATTGTTGCGTCAGGCCGAAGCGCTGGCCGAGAACGCCAACAAGCTTCTGGCTACCTCCCAGACCCTCCTGGGCGGAACGGTCGCCACCCGCAGCCAGACCCCGCCGACCCCGCAAGAAACCGACCGAAAGATCGAACTGATCTACGGACCTCGGCCGGTATCCGACGGGGTGCTGCTCACCGTTCGGGCGCCGGGCGCCAGTCGCGTCCATGTGGCCGGCGACTTCAACGGCTGGAACCCCAGCAGCATCTCCATGAGCCGGCTGGCGGACGATTCCTACCAGATCAAGCTGCCCCTGCTGCCCGGCCGCTACCAGTATCGGTACGTCATCGACGGCCGGTGGGAGGCCGATCCCGCGAATCACCTCATGGAGCGGAATCCCTTCGGCGACGTCAACAGCGTGCTGGTCGTGTCCTGACGGGCGGCTCCGCTCCACCGGCAATCAACAGGAAAGCCCCGCGGATCAGGTCGGCCCGAGGCTCGGCGTAACCACCGTCGCTGCCATCTCCGGGAAACCGCACTAGACTATGGGCGCGGGCGAACCGGTCGCCCGGCGGTCGCGCCTTCTAGTCTGGTGGGCCTGTGATGGCTGAAGACTTTCTGCCCCTCAAAGGTATTGACCACATCGAGTTCTACGTCGGCAACGCCTTGCAGGCCGCGCACTTCTACCGCACGGTCTTCGGGTTCAGCATCGTCGCCTATCGCGGTCTGGAGACCGGCGAAAAGAGCCGCGCGAGCTATGTGCTGGAGCAGGGGCGGGTGCGGTTCGTCCTGACGACGGCGCTCACTCCGGATCATGAGATCGCCCGCCATTGCCAGTTGCACGGCGACGGCGTGAAGAGCATCGCGTTCGAGGTGGCGGACGTCGAGGCGGCGATGGCCGCGGTGAAGGCCCGCGGGGCAACCATCGTACAGCCCGTCACGACCAGCCGAGACGAGCAGGGCCAGATCCGGACCGGTGTCATTCGCACCTACGGAGACACCGTTCATACCTTCGTCGAGCGACACCGTTACGGCGGTGTATTCCTGCCCGGCTTTGTCAGAATGGAGGTTCCCGCGCCGCAGTCGGCCGGCCTCGCGGCCATTGACCACATCGTCGGGAACGTGGAACTGGGAGCGATGAACCACTGGGCGGGGTTCTACGGTCGCGTGCTGGGTTTCGAGCAACTGGCCCATTTCACGGACGAGCAGATCAGCACCGAGTACACGGCCCTGATGTCCAAGGTGATGCAGAACGGTACCGGCAAGATCAAGTTTCCCATCAACGAGCCGGCCGAGGGCCGCAAGAAGAGCCAAATCGACGAATACCTGGAATTCTATCACGGTCCCGGAGTCCAGCACGTGGCCATGAACACACGGGACATCTGCGCCACGGTCCGCATGTTGCGCGGCAACGGGGTGCGGTTCCTGCGGGTGCCGGACACCTACTACGAGCGGCTGGCTGACCGGGTCGGACACATCGACGAGGACCTCGCCGAGATCCGCGAGCTGGGCGTCCTGGTCGATCGCGACGAGGACGGATACCTCCTGCAAGTCTTCACCCAGCCCGTGCAGGACCGCCCGACACTGTTCTACGAAATCATCGAGCGACACGGGTCGCGGGGCTTCGGCGTCGGCAACTTCAAGGCCCTGTTTATCTCCATCGAGGAAGAGCAACGTCGGCGCGGCACTCTTTGACGCGTCTGACCAGGTCGCTCGCCGGGCACAGGCCCGGCGGGCCGCGGAGGAGCGACATGCCTTATTACCTGCGTCTGGGCAGCATCCCGTCCAAGCGGCACGTGCAATTCCGCAAGCCCGACGGCGGCCTCTACGCGGAAGAGCTGTTCAGTTCCGAGGGTTTCTCCGGCCCTCAATCCATTCTCTACCATCACCGGCATCCGACGCAGGTCCGCAAGGCCTGGAAGATCGCCGATACCCGCCCGGCGTATGTGGAGTTCGGCCCACTGCGTCAGCGACACCTGAAGACACTCACCATCGCACCGGCCGGCGATGCCGTGTCGGGCCGAATTGTGCTGCTCGGCAACGACGACCTGACCATCTCCGTCTGCCGACCCGCGAAGCCGATGGACTACTTCTACCGCAACGGCCAGAACGACGAGCTGATCTTCGTCCACGAAGGGCAGGGCGTCCTGCACACCATCTTCGGCCGGCTGGATTTTCGTGCGGGGGATTACCTGATTATTCCGATCAGCACCACCTGGCGGATGGAGCTAGCCGGCGGACCGCACCGGCTGCTGGTCGTGGAATCGGCCTCGCCGATCCGCACCCCCAGGCGATACCGAAACCATTACGGCCAGCTCCTCGAACACTCGCCGTACTGTGAGCGCGATTTCCGGGTCCCGGCAGTCCTGGAGACGCATGACGAACCAGGCGACTTCGAGGTCCGTATCAAGGCCCGCGACGGCCTGCACGGCAACATCCTGGACCATCATCCCTTCGACGTGGTCGGCTGGGACGGTTGCGTATATCCCTGGGCCTTCAACATCGAGGATTTCGAGCCGATCACCGGTCGAATCCACCAGCCGCCGCCGGTTCATCAGACGTTCGAGGCCCGCAATTACGTCGTGTGTTCGTTCGTGCCGCGGCTGTTCGACTACCACCCGCAGGCCGTACCCATCCCCTACGCCCACGCGAACATCCATTCCGACGAGGTGCTCTATTACGTCCGGGGCAATTTCATGAGCCGCCGTGGCATCGAGGAGGCCAGCCTGACGCTCCACACCGCGGGCCTCCCGCATGGCCCGCATCCCGGGCTGACGGAAAAGAGCCTCGGAGCCGTCCGCACGGAGGAGCTGGCGGTGATGATCGACACGTTTCGCCCGCTCCAGGTGACGCGGGCGGCGCTGGATCTGGAGGACCCCGACTACGCGTGGAGCTGGTCCACACCGCTGAAGTAGCGGGACTACTCCTTGGGCTGTTCCTTGGAGGACGCGGCCGCGGCATTGTCCGGCTTCTTGGGAATGCGGGCTTCGCGAGCCTGCCAGATCAAACCCAGCAACCAGAGGACCAACTGCCCGCCCGCGAGATACTGCGGCCGAGAGATGAGCGTCGACTGCACGGGCGGCCAATGCGCGCAGAGCAACACGGTCGCTCCCGCGACCGCGAAGAGCGAACCCAGATAGCCGATCCAGACAACGGCAAAACCGCGCAACGCCCAGTAGGCCAGCAGCCCGCCAAGCAACGCGGCCGCCACGGGCAGCAGCCAGCCGACCGGCCCGAGATCCTTCAGCTCGCGAGCTACCGGCTCCTTTAGCCGCGAGAGGCGCTGAGACCAGGTCGGGGCGAGGTTGCTCATCTGCTCGGTGACGTCACGCGGCAGCCGCTCGATCCACTCGCCATCCAGGCGCGCGGGATCGCCGGGCGGCGGCAAGTACCGTTGCAAATCGCCCCGACCGAGCTGAAACACGACCGCCAGGGCGAACAACACGACAACCGAGCCGGCGGCCAGCCACCAGCGATAGGTTCGGTAGGCTAACAGCGTCAGGCCCACTCCCACGACGGCGGCGGTGATCGGCGCCGGCGTACGCACCAGTAATGAGAGCGAATAGCCCAACCAGGCGCCGAAGACAAAACCGGTGACGGACACGACGGCGCGTTCGTACTTCCAGCAGCGAAACGCCAGGAAGAGACCCACGGCCATCGCCCCGGCGCCACAGACATTGACCGACGGCGTGTTGCTGAACGGCCCCAGGTAATGGCGAAGCAACTCCTGGAACGTCTCGAACCAGTCAGCCTGAGTCATGGCCGCGAGCATCGGTTGCCTTAATTCGCCGCGTGTGCAAGCCCCGCACCGACCGCCGTCACCGGGACACTCAGGCCCGATCAGCCGCGAAGAAGCCGGCCATGCCGTGGTTCGGCGATTTCAGTCGCGGGCCGGACCACGCGATCCGACCAGGTGCGGATATCCACGTACGGATGGTTGCCATCCACGCGCCCATACTGGCGATATAACGAATTGAGCAGCGCGATCTTTTGCGCGGCGGCGATTTCCGTGCCGAACTCCTCTTCCGGCGGGCGTCCCCAGTGAATCCTGCCGCCACCGGGCCGATCCGTAGCCAACTCCAGATAGGGGCGGGTACGGTCCGAGCGGCCGTCGTGGTTGCCGACCAAAACGGTCGTGATCTGATGCCGATAGGGTCGGCCGTGCAGCAGAGCGGACATCTTCAGACCGGAGGCCAGGTCGCCTCCGCGCCACACCGCCCCGACCTCGGGCGGAGGCAGCCGCACGCCTTCGATGATCAGCAGGGCGGTCGTATCGCAATCCTGCTCAAGGTAGCGGCCCGGCAGCCGCACCGCCTCGGCATCAACGAGATAGAGGTACTTGCCGCTGCGGACCCAGGCTTCGGGACGCCGAAACGCGCATTGGATGGTGACCACGCCGTCGGGCTGGATCGTGACCCGTTCGACCGCTTTGACCCAACCGACTTCGGGCGCGAGCAGGGCCTGGCCGAGCCGCACGGCCAAGGTCGGATCCAGCAGACGGTCACTGATCTGGAGGTTGACCTGCTCCGCCAGCCGGTCGAGTATCCTCCGATTCTCCGGCAGGGCCAGCCAATCGGGCAGGCCGATCCACTCCAACGCCAGAGGTCGATCGAACCGCTCGAGGGCATAGACGCGGCCCTGCAACCGCGCGAATCCGATGACGAGCAGCGCCAGCATCGCCACCCCGGCCAGCGCGCCAACCGTCCGACGAAGCCAGGCTGCGCGGCGGGCGGGATCCATATCGCGAAACCAGTCCCGCAGGCGGACCCAGGCGCCGTCCGTCGGTTTCGCCGTGGTGCGTTTGCTCTTGGCCAAGGCAGCTACACCTCCCGCTCTAACACCGACCACCGCACCGTCGCTGCAAACCGTCGTTGATCAGGAACTGACACAAACCGGCCATGGTAAGGCCCATCCGGGCGGCCGCTTTGGGCAGCAGGGAGTGGCTGGTCAAGCCGGGAATGACGTTGACCTCCAGCACGTAGGGCCGCAGGGTCTCCGGATTCACCCGCCAGTCGACCCGGGAGAATCCACGGCACCCTAACACGCGATGCGCCGTCAGGCTCATGTCGCGGAGGCGGCCCAACAGGTCGGAGGGTAAATCGATCTCGAAGTCGTAGACCGTGTCGTCATCCAGGTACTTGGCCTGATAGTCGTAGAACTCCCGCCGCGTGCGGATCTCCAACGGATCGAGGGCGGTATCGCCCAGAATCCCAACCGTCAGTTCCAGGCCGGGGATGTACTCCTCGATGAGGCAATCCCCGTAGCGGCCGACGACCTCCTCGACTGCCGGGCGCAAAGCCGCGGTCTCGCGCACGATCTGACAGCACAAGCTGCTGCCTTCCCGAATCGGCTTCACGACCACCGGCAGGGTCCAGCAGGCCACCGCTTCGTTGATCGTCCCGGATGCCGCCACGGCGAAACGGGGAGTCGGCAACCCTGCCTCGATGAAGCGAGCCTTGGCCGCGGCCTTGTCCATGGCCAGCCGACAAGCTTCGGGGCCGGAGCCGGTATAGGCGAGCCCCCGCTCCTCAAGTATCTGCTGCAATTGCCCGTCCTCGCCGAAGGTGCCGTGCAAAGCCACGAAAACGCAATCCACCTGGCGGGCCAGCGCGGCCAACTGATCCGGCGCGATATCGTTCAGGAAGACCTGGTGCCCTAGAGCACGAAGCGCCTCCGCAACCGCCCGACCGCTCTCCAGACTGACTTCGCGCTCGCCGCCCGGACCACCGGCCAGCACGGTGATGGCCAGCCTCCGCCCGACCGCGGGACGATCACCCAGAAAAGAACCGAACCCGACCCTCAGCGCGGTCACCAGATTTGCACCTCCGGCTCCAGCCGAATGCCGAAGCGATCGTAGACCCGATCCTGAATCACTCGGATCAGGTTGGTCACGTCCGCCGCCGTGCCCCCTCGCTCCACCAGGATGAAGTTGGCGTGCCGATCCGACACGTAGGCCCCGCCGCTGCGGGTTCCCTTCAGACCCGCCTGATCGATCAGCCAGCCGGCTGGACGCCCCTGGGGGTTGCGAAAGATGCAGCCGGCGCTCCGCGTGCCCAGCGGCGGCTGGGTGTTCTGCTTGTACATCCAGATCTGGCGAAACCGACCGACCAGGTCCTCCGGATCGGTTTCCGTGGTCTCGAAGGTGGCACTGACCACCACCGCTCCGTTCAGGCCGCTTCGCCGGTAATCGAAGCCGAGATCGTCGTGCTCCCGGTCGTACGCCTGGCCGTCGCGATCAATGACCCGTACGGAGCGGACCGCGGTGCTGATTTCGCCGTAACGCCCGCCGCAGTTCATGCAGATCCCGCCGCCGACGGTTCCGGGAATGCCGGCCAGATACTCCAATCCGGCCAAGCCGCGGCGGACGGTGTGGCGGACCAGCCGGGTCAGGTCGACGCCGCCGCCGGCCACGACGTGAGCCGGGTGGTATTCAGTGCGAGTGAAGACCTCCGCCGAGAGGCGAATCACCACGCCGCGGACGCCCTCGTCCGCAACCAACACGTTAGCCCCGAAACCCAGCAGACGGACCGGCACCTCGTGCTCGTGGCATCGGCGAATGACGGTCGCCAGCTCCGCCTCCGAGGTCGGTTCGACAAGGTACTCGGCCGGTCCGCCCAGACCGAACCAGGTCAACGGCGCCAGGGGAACCTCACGCCGCACCACCTCAGCCAAGTCGTCGAACAAGTTCATCGCCGATCTTCCAGACGTCTCCGGCGCCCAGGGTCAGCACTATGTCACCGTCCTGAACGTGGGAAACCACATGATCCGCGATCTCCGCGGACGTCGGCAGGTACAGCGCATCGCCGCCGTTGGCGCGGACCCGGTCCACCAGGTTACTGCTACAGATCCGCCCGCGCTCGGCCTCGCTATCGCGGACGAAGTAGATGTCGGGCACCAGCAGGAAGTCGGCTCGCCCGAAACTGCGCGCGAAGTCCTCCAGCAGGAAACGCGTGCGGGAATGCTGATGCGGCTGAAAAATGACCCACAATCGGCGATGAGGATAGTGCTCGCGGACCGCCCGCAACGTGAACTGGATTTCCGTCGGATGGTGGCCGTAGTCGTCAAGGAACAGGACACCGCCCGCTTCGCCCCGCTTCATCAACCGGCGTTGGGCGCCGCTGAACGTGGCCAAGGACTCGGCAATGCAATCCGGACTGACGCCGGCGTGAGCGGCGATCGCCGTGGCCGCCAGGGAATTGAACACCTGGTGCCACCCGGGCAGACAGCGCAAATTAGCCCGGAGAAATGGCTCACCGTCCCGCAGGATGTCGAACCGGTAGCAGCCCAACTCATGATCGATGTTGATTGCCTGCCAGTAGGCCGATTCACCCAAGCCGAACGTCTCGACCGCCGCCCGCAAGCCGGTGGTCGCGCGGCGAACGGCCGGATCCTCGCCGTTGGCGACGACCAGCCCGTCCTCGGGCACCAGGCAACCGAAGGCGCGAAACGCCTGAGTGATCGCATCGAGGTCTCGATAGCAGTCGAGATGATCTTCCTCGATGTTCAGGATCGCCGCCCACTTGGGGGAAAGATTCAGGAACGACCGATCGTACTCGCAGGCTTCCACGACGAAGTGAGGACCGTCTCCGACGCCGCTGCCTCCGCCGAGTTGCACGGATTCGGCGCCGACGACGAAGGTCGGATCGGCCTTGGCCCGACGCAGGATGTAGGCTGTCAGTGCGGTGGTCGTGCTCTTGCCGTGCGTGCCGGAGATGGCGATGCCGGTGCGATGCCGCATCACCTGCCCCAGCATCTCGGCATACTTCAGACACCGCAGACCGCGACGCCGTGCTTCGAGCAGCTCCGGATTGTCTTCCTTCACTGCGGCTGAGTACACGACGTAATCGCAGTCGGTGGGGACATTGATCGGGGCCTGGCCGACGCGGATGCTCGCCCCCATCTCCTCGAGCCGGGCAAACACGCCGGACGGATTGGCGTCCGAGCCGCTGACAATCGCCCCGCAGCGCAGCAGGACGCCCGCCAGCCCGCTCATCCCGCAGCCGCCGATGCCCACCAGATGCACGCGGCGAGCGGCATAAACGCTGGACCAATGCTGATGTCGCTCGCTCTGAATGCGGCGAGCCAGCCGGATGGATTCGGCGTCCACGCTCTTGCCGACGGTCGAAAGGACTTCTGACATGCGAGGCTCACCTCCGTGTGAGGCCGATGTGGGACTCCCCCCGATCCACTCTGAGTATCCTTCGCTCATTCCCCTGCCCGCGGCCGCCCACCCGATCCTCGGGGGACCAGCCTGCTGTCTCCGGCTTGCGGTACTCCGCCAATGCTTCTCCGAGCGGGTAGTCTAGCCCCCGGCGCGGCTCAGCCGCAAGATGTTTCGGGACCTTTGGTCACTCTTTCCCGCCGCTCGCTTGCCTCGGGGAGCTGCGCGGACTTCACAGACCCTCCCCGTGAGCGGCCTCAGCGCCGTAGTCCATATCGGGAATCGACGCGTCTTTTCTTGAAGGTTGTGGCCTGTGAAACAGGATGTGGGTAAGCGGCCGCCCATCGCGCCACTCAGGACCGACCGGCCATCTCGAACAGCTCTCGAGCAATGGTATCGGCCGCGTCGATGCGGCCCAAGGTGAGGGCGCTGCGGGCCATTTGCCGACGCCGCTGCTCGCTCCGCATCAAGTCGCGGAGATGCTCGCGGAGTCGGGCAGCGTTGTCGCCGGGATCCCCACTGTCTTCGACCATCACCGCGGCGTGGTGCCGGACGAGGATCTCCGCGTTGGCCTTCTGGTGCTGTTTGCGGTCGTAGGGATAGGGCAGGAGAATCGACGGCACGCCCATTGCCGTGATTTCCGCCAGCGTCGAAGCCCCCGCCCGCGAGATCACCAGATCGGCGACGGCCATGCAGTAGGCCATATGCTCCGTATAGGCCAAGGTGCGTCCGGCAACGCCCTGTTGTCGGTACTTATCCCGGCAGATCTCCAGGTCAGCGGGACCGGTCAGGTGCAGGATCTGCCAGTCTTTGGCCACCTTCCAGAGGTCGAAAAGCTCCATGACCGTCGCGTTGATGGAACGGGCCCCTTGCGAAGCCCCGGTCACCAGCAACGTGCGCTTATCCGGATCCAGCTCGATCGAGCGATACCCCCGCGGTCGCGTCGCCTCGGCGAAGGCCCGACGAATCGGACATCCCGTGCAACGAACGTCCTTAGCCCGAGGAAACCGTTCGATGGTGTCTTCCCACTGGACGAAGACGCGATCGACCCGCGAGCTGAGCCGTTGGTTCGCCCGGCCGGGAATGGCGTCGGGGTTGAAAATCGCCGTCGGTATGCCCAATCGGGCCGCGGCCACGATGCCCGGCCCTGCGGCGTAGCCGCCCAACCCCAGGACCACTGCCGGCCGCCGCTCGCTGAACATCCGGCGAGCCGCCTTCACCGAGCGGAACCAAGCCGACAGGAACCCAGGCCATTGCCAAGGCCGCCGCGGAAATGGCCGCACCTCCTGCGGGATCAGCCCATAGCCGCGCGAATCGGTGAGTTTGCGGTCGATTGATCGCGGCGTGCCGAAGACGGTCACCTCGAAATCCGGCTGAATCGTCTGCAAGGCCTCGGCCACCGCCAGACCGGGATAGAGATGCCCGCCCGTGCCGCCGCCTGCAATGACAAACCAAGGCTTGTTGGAGGCCATGACGCCAAATCCGCTGCGGCAGTATTGAAAACGCCGTTCCTCGGAAGTATCAGGTGCCCGCCGCGGGATTCGCCGGCAAGGCCGAGGCAGGTGGTTCGCTTGCCGCCACTGCGATCGCCGCCGGGCGCATTCTCGCCACGTTCACCAGCATGCCCACCATGATACTGAGGAAGATCACACCCGTCCCGCCGGCGGATACGAAGGGCAGGCCGATGCCCTTGGTGGGTACGGTGACGGTGACCACCGCGATGTTCATGGTGGCCTGGAAGCCCAGCGTCAGAGCCACCCCCAGGGCCAGGAGACGCCCGAAAGGCGTGTTCGCCGCGGTGGCCACCCTCCATCCGTGCCAGATCAACAGGGCGAACAGGCCGATCACTGCGGCGCCACCCACGAGGCCCAGCTCCTCGCAGATCACCGCGAAAACGAAGTCGCTGCGGCCCTCGGGCAGATAGCCGAACTTCTGAATGCCCGCACCCAAACCCCGACCCCACCAGCCTCCGGAGGCAATCGTGATCAACGACTGAATCTGATGGTATCCGGTGTTCTGCGGATCGGATTCCGGGTTGAGAAACGACATGATCCGCTGAACGCGGTACGGCTCGACCTTGATGAGGTAGACCAGCCCGGCCAGAGCGGGCACACTGAAGAAAGCCAGGTGCCACCAGCGGGCACCTGCCGCCAGCAGGATGCACCCGCCGACGGCCAGGAGCAGAGCACCGGTCCCCAGGTCTTCCTTTCCGACCAGGCCGGCGACGACGCCGAGCAAGACGACGGCCGGCACCAAACCCAGCCAGAACCGCCGCAGCCGATCTCCCAGGTGACTACAATAGGCGGCCAGAAAGAGAACGACGGCGAGCTTGGCGACCTCGGAAGGCTGAAAACTCAGACCCGCCGATGCCGGTCCCAGCGACAGCCACCGCTTCGCGCCGTTCCGCTCCTCGCCGAACAGCAGCACCGCGACCAGCAGTCCCACCGCGACCATCAGAAGAACGGTCACCGGCTGCACCAGCCGCCGCGGCCGCCAGCGCCAGGATTCGTAGGGACACAGCCCGACCATCAGCAACGCAATCAGGCCGACCAGCGTGAACAAGGCCTGGCGAACAGAGGAGTTGCGTAGCAAGTCCTGGGTCAGCGGAGGCGAAGTGAGGCTGGCACTGGCGGAGAAGACCATGACCACGCCGATTCCGAGGAGGGCGGAGGTGGTGATCACGATGGCCCGACTATGCGAGGTCGGCATGCTTTCGAGCTGAAACATCGCTAATCACCTTCGGGACGGCCTCGACCCGCCGCTACCGCAGCTTGGTGGTCGCCAGGGCCAACACTGCGAACAATACGGAAAGCAGCCAGAAGCGGATCACGACCTGGGTTTCGGCCCAACCTTTCAGTTGGAAATGATGATGGATCGGCGCAATCAAGAATATCCGTTTCCCCCCGGTCGCTTTGAAGTAACCCACTTGCAGGATCACGGACAGGGCCTCGATGACAAAAACGCCGCCGACGATGAAGAGCATTAGTTCCTGACGGGTCACAATCGCCACATATCCGATCAACCCGCCTAGCGGCAGCGAGCCGGTATCGCCCATGAAGACCTGGGCCGGCGCCGCGTTATACCAAAGGAATCCCAGACACGCCCCCATCATCGCACCGCAGAGAACCGCCAGTTCGCCAGCCTGGGGAATATGGGGAAACAAGAGATAGTTGGCCACGCGGGGATCGCCGACCGCCCAGGAGAACAGCATGAAGACGAAGCAACAGATAGCCATGCACCCGGTGGCCAGCCCGTCCAGCCCGTCGGTCAGGTTGACGGCGTTGGAGGTTCCGGCGACGACCAAGATCGTCGTGAGCATGAAGGCCCAGATCGGCAGTAGAATCGGATCGTTTAAATCGCCTTTAATAAATGGCAGGATCAGGATACGGTATGTTTGCGATATCTCGCCTTCAAATGCGTCTTGTCCGCGGGTGTAGATGAAGTAGCCCAGCAGGACGCCGAGGCCGACCTGGAAAAGGAGCTTCTGGTACAGCTTGAGGCCGTCCCGGCTCTTGTTGCGACCTTTGTCAATCAGTTTAACGAGGTCGTCCACCAGCCCCAGCCCAGCCAACCACGCCATGCAGAAGAAGGCCAGATGGATGTAATAGACGCGGAGGTCCGCCAGCAACAGCACGCCGACCACGATGCTGAAGAGGATCAGGATCCCCCCCATGCTCGGAATGTTGGATTTGTGCCGGGTCAACTCGTTCAGGGCTTTGTGATCGAAGTCCGGGATATCACCGAGTTTGCGACGGACCAGCAGACGGATCACTCGCGGCCCCAAGGCCCAGACCACCAGGAAGGAGATGATGATCGCCAGCCAGGCCCGAAACAGCGCGTTCTGGTAGGCGTAGTCACGGCCGCCAAGCAAATGGTCGAGAAGGTGATACAGCACTTCAGGAGATTCCCATCGCCGACCCATGTCGCCGTGCAGCTCGGCTCCGCAACTGGCAGGTAGACTATCGGCCGCCGACAGCACCCGGCTTGCAGGCCGTGGCGGCGTTGGCCGCCGCAGCCGCTTGCCGCAGCGGTTCAAGCAGCCGCTCCAACTGCACTCCGCGAGAAGCCTTCAGTAGCACCACATCCCCCGCCTCCACCACCCTTCCCACCTTCTCTGCGGCCGCCTCGACCGTCGGGAACCAGTAGATCCGCTTCGTCGTATCGCCGGTCGCGGTCGCACCGTCGGCCATGACGCGGGCAAAGGCCCCCACGGTCACGATAACCTGGGCGGCGGATTTGCCGGCTTCGCGGCCGATCTCCTGATGGCAGGAGAGCGCACGGTTCCCCAGTTCCCGCATGTCGCCCAGGATCAGCACCTTGCGGCCCGCCGCGGACAGATGATTCATCACCTCCAGCGCCGCTCGCACGCTGCTGGGATTGGCGTTGTAGGCGTCGTTGATGAGCGTCACGCTCCCGACCTGCTCGCGGTCCATGCGCATGGCCGGGAGGCGAGCGCCGCGAAGGGCCTCGGCCATCTCGGCATGCTCCAGGCGCATCCGCGTGCCGACCGCAATAGCGGCCAGGGCATTGGACACATTGTGGAGGCCCGGCGCCGGCAGGTAGTAATCAAAACGATCATTCACCCGAAAATGCTGCCCAAAGCCGTCCAGACACACCTGCGTGGCCCGGAGGGCCGCCTCTTCGCCGAAGCCGTAGACAAGAATCGGGCACTGATCGCGTGCCTCACCAGGCAGATAACTTGCCGCCTGCTCGCTGACCGCGACAAAGCCGCGGCCTCGCCGCGTGGCCAGCACGCTGAATTCCTCGGCCGCGACGGCTTCCAGGTCGCCGAAGAACTCCAGATGTTCCTCGCCGATGCTGGTGACCACGACCATATCGGGTTGCGCCAGTCGCCCCAAGGCCATGACCTCGCCGGGATGATTCGTGCCGATCTCGACGACCACGAACTCATCCGACGGTTCGACCGAGAGCAGCGTGAGGGGCACGCCGATGTGGTTGTTATGGCTGGCGGGAGCCGCTCGACCGCGACGGCGGTGGCTCAATACGGCGAAGATCAAATCCTTCGTGGTGGTCTTACCGTTGCTGCCCACCACGGCGATCACCGTCGCGGCGAACTGCCGGCGATACCAGGCGGCCAGACGCCCAAGAGCCTCCGTCGGATCGTTGACCACGATCACGCGGCCGCTGTCGCGGTAATGAGCTTCCGCCCGCGTCGCCTCGCGGACCACCGCAGCCACCGCCCCACCCTCCAAGGCTGCGTTGACGTAATCGTGTCCGTCGTGTCGCGGCCCGGTGATCGCGAAGAACAGCGAACCGGGAACGATCGTTCGCGAGTCGATGCTGACCGTGGTCACCGTCGGGATCGAAACGCCGCCGAGCAAACGTCCGTTCATGGCGGCGACGACCTCTTCCAAAGTCAGTGGCCGCATGGTTGCACCTGGCGTCGGCCCCGAATTGCCTCGGCGGCGACTTCGGCATCGTCGAAATGAATCCGCCGCTGACCGAGAATCTGGTAATCCTCGTGCCCCTTGCCGGCGATGACCAGAGTGTCACCCTCACGCAACTCCGCGACCGCCTGCCGAATAGCCGCGGCCCGATCCGGAACGGTTGCCGCCTTGGCCCGGTCCGCGGCGGACAGACCCTGCTCAATCTGCGCGATGATCGCGAGCGGATCCTCGGTCCGCGGATTGTCGCTGGTGATGATGAAACGATCGGCCGCCTGGGCAACGGCCCGGGCCATCAGCGGACGCTTGGTGCGGTCCCGGTCGCCGCCGCAGCCGAAGACGCACCACACCCGGCCCGGTGTAAGCGGCCGCACCGTCCCCAACACGTTGCGGAGGGCGTCGTCGGTGTGGGCGTAATCCACGAAGACATTGAAGCCCAGATCAGCGGTATCCACCCGCTGCAACCGGCCGGGCACATTCGCCAGACTCGCCAGCCCCGCTTGGATGGCGGATTCGTCCAGGCCCGCCGCCAGGCCCGCAGCCGCCGCGGCCAGGGCATTGTAGACGTTGTGACGCCCCACCAGATGCGTCCGCACCTCGCAAGCTCCGCAAGGGTGCGTTAGAAGGAAGCGGGTGCCCGTCAGGTCCGACTCGAGCCGCGTCGCCCGAACCTGATTCCGCCCCTCCAGCCCGTAGCGCAGGATCCGCGCGGGGCAGTGCTCGATGATCCGATCGCCACTGGGGTCATCCCCGTTCACGACCGCCGTCGCGGAGACGGTCAGCCCGTCAAACAAACGCCGCTTGGCCAGCAGGTACCGCTCTAGGGTCTGATGGTAATCGAGGTGGTCCTGGGTCAGATTCGTGAAAACGGCGGTCGAAAAGGAGATGCCGTCGGTTCGCCGTTGATCCAGGCTATGCGAGGAGACCTCCATGACCGCGAACCGCGCCCCCGCCGCATGGGCCTCGGAGAGATGCGACGCCAGCACCACCGGGCCGGGGGTAGTGAGGCTCGCCTTGATTTTGCGGCCGACCAGGTCGTATTCGATCGTCCCCAACATCGCCGCCGTCCGTCCGGCAGAGGCCAGCAGACTGCGGATCATGTACACCGTCGTGCTTTTGCCGTTCGTACCCGTGACGCCGATGACCTGCAACTCACCGCGGCCCTGCGCCGCCGTCAGTCCGTGAAACACCGCCGCCAACCGGGCCACCGCCCACCGGACGTCGGCCACGCGGATCGCGACCGGTCCTGGCGGCACGGCCGCCTCACGATCCGCCACGATCGCGGCACAGCCGCGAGCGACGGCATCGGCGATGAATGTCCTCCCGTCCGCTGCCGCGCCCGGCACCGCCACGAACACGCATCCCGGCGTCACCTGCCGAGAGTCGTCACAGACATCACTGACGTGGAGGGTGCCCAGTTCTGCTGGAACGGCAGCCTCACCCAAAGCCAGGCTCAGCAACTGGCGAAGGTCCATGACCCTGTGCGACACGACACGCTCCTTCGTATCCGTCTCGGCCAGGCCTGGGGCTTCGAGTGGGGCCGGATTCGCCTTCGTACCGGGAATGGTGCGCCTCCTCCCCGCGCGGCGACCCTCGGCGGAGCGATGAAGCAAGGCCGACCCACGTCCGGCCTCACCCGCCCCCATCCCCGCTCCTGGCAGCCATACGCTAAGCGGACTAGGGCGACACTTCAAGCCGGACGATCGGCAACGCGAGCGGGGAGATGGCTTGCACTGTTCCGACCACGGTCGCGAAGAAGGATGGTCATGCCGCCGGCGCGGAAGCGGGAGGATCGGCCGGCGGGGACGGATCCGCCGCGGGCTGGGAGCCGGCGTCGGACTCGGCCGGCAGGCTCGCGCCGACCCGCAGCATGTACTCCGCAACGGCCCGGAGCTTCTTGTCGCCGAGCGGCTGGGCCGCCATCGGCGGAAGGTTCATCCGCTTGCGGCCCGGGGCGTTGGTCCACTTGATGATGCCGTCCGGGTTGCCGGCGTAAATCTCCGCGATCTCCTCCAACGAGGGGCCGACCAGCACCCGACCGGACATGTGGCAGGCCGCGCAAACCTGGTTGTACACCAGTTCACCAAGCGGAAGCTTCTCGACCTGCACTCCGGCCACCTGTCGCCAATGCGCGGCCGTCGCGGCGACGCGGTAATCCGCGGCCTTCTGCAAGGTGAGGCGGCGATGGGGATCGATGGCCGTCTCCCGGTATAGATGCCGGCCGTAGCCCATGCACAGCACGACCAGAGCGAGCATCGCGACAATGCCGACGAAACGCCGCCCGATCATCTGATTGTCTGCGGAAATCTCCCGCCACATCCAAAGCAAAGCCCACAACGCCAACACCACTCCGATGGCAATAACGGCCACCAGCAGCCAGCTCATGCCCGCGGAAGGCAGCGTGAAGAACAGCAGCGGGCCCGCCACGAACTGGGCCGCCGTGGTGAAGAAAGCGACCGAGTAGAAACCGCGACGGATCGTGGCGCGATCCCATCCGCTGAAAACCTGTTCGACCGGATAGGAGCGGCGGGTCAGGTAGGCCACCAGGAAAAGGGCCGTCACCGCCAGACAAGCCAGCAGAAAGTGGAGGAAACGCGGCAGGACGTTGGGCAGCAGCAGCGTGCTCAGGAAGCCGCGAACCTCGGTCCAGCGGTGCGGAAACAACATCAGATTGATGTTGGCCAGGAAGATGAACGGCACACACAGGAAGAGCGCCGCCGACAACAGGCCGATCCCGATGTGGAGTGTCTTGAAGCGGGCCAGGTACTCCCAACTGTATTTGTGGAGGTAGGTAACCAGGAAGGCCGTCGCCACCAGCGGGACGATCATGATCCAGGCGGTGCCGGTCAACGCATTCGCCGAGTAGAAGTAGATCGTGTACAAGACGTTGATCGCCAGCAGCGGTCCGACTCCGAGCACGACCGCAAGGCTTTTGTTCACCGTGACGGTGCGGGCAATTTCGTGGGCCAGCGTGTCGAAGTTCGGCCGACGCAGGCCCAGGATTTCACAGGCCACGGTCATCAACACTCCGCCCAGCATCAGGTTCACGAACAGGATGTGGGCAAGGAAGAGAACGACAATCAGGGCCTGAAGCAGCACGCCGTCCGTCGGAAACGGCAACAACACATCTTTGGGAACAGGTACTTGGTTGATCATGTCCGTCTCACGCTAAGAGGACGCCGTACTCCGATCCACTGGCCGGGTGCGGTCACGGCTGCAAGGCCATCGGCGTGGCCGCCCCCGCCGAGGCGGCCGGCGGCGTCTGCACGCCTCCGGTCTGGGCGCCGACCATCCGGACCGGGTTGGTCTGCAACGACAGCAGGTAATCGGCCAAGGCGGACAACTCCTCATCCGTGCCGGGAGCCGGGGGCATGAACGGGCGGGAGTTGTGCATCGTTTTGAGATAGTTCAGAACGATCGGATGCTCCCACGGGTTGCTGCCGTAAAGGTTCGTCAACTTGGCCACGACACCGTTCACCCCAGTGGTCGTATGACACCGGGTGCAGGCGATCAGAAACATGTGCCGGCCCGCCTCCAGGCGATTCTCCGGGGTGATGGTCCGCATGGGCACATAGGTCGCGTGGGCCAGCACGCCCTCTTCCTGCAACAGGGCGTAGTCGTCGGGGCGCAGGCCGTTGGAATAGACCAGGTTGGCCACGGCATAGGGTTTGCGGATGAACTCCCGCACCCGCTCGAAATAGCCGAGCAGGGCCATGGCCAGCACGAACGGGACGATCAGGACGACGCGCGGGAGCCACTTCGGCCGGGCCAGGCCCCACAGCGCCACGAAAGCGGCGGCAATCACCGCGGCGAGAATGATATTGACCAGCGTCGCGTGCCAGCGCTCGAAGGCCTGCGTGCCCAGGGCGACGGGGATGTGTCGAACGGCCCAATCGGGAATCACCTGCCAATACCAGAACGCGCCGCCCAGCGCGGGCAACGCCCAGGCCAGGGTCCAGACCGAAGTGAAGCGGACGGCACGGCGATAGAACTCGCTCCGCCGCTCGGTGAAGAAGTACACCAGGAACATGGCCATGATGCCCGCCGAAACCATGGCCACCGGCGTGCGGAAGGCGAGCTGTGGAATGTAGATCGGGTTCAGGACGCCGGTCAGCAGGCTGGGCTGCTCGGCCCAGGTGCCGATGTCCATCATGAAGCTGAGGATCGCGACGATCACCACCATGGTGATCCAGGAGAAGAACGCCAAGGAGTAGCCCATCACGATGTGGGCGACCTTGTGGCGCCGGCCCCAGCCGTTCCAGGTCAGGAAGTAGGCCATGATCAGGCATACTTCGATGACGAAGATGATCCACTCGAAGAACCAGCCCCAGAAGAAGATGCGGATCAGCGTGGTGATGGCGTTGGGATTCACCAGGGAGGCGCTGAGCCATATGCCCACGCCGGACAAGGCCCCCAAGGTGGTGGTGATGATGAAGCACACGAAGAGGATGCGGTAAGCCAGCCGATCCCACTGAGCGTCGCCGGTGCGCCGGCCCCACCATTCCATGGTGGCGATCAAGGGAACGGCCCCGACCGCCATGGAATGGTTAATCAACACGTGGAGGATGGCAATCACCCCGAAGAGGACGCGGTTGCCGAAGAAGTCCAGGTGAAATATTGGAAAATCCATCTTTGCGACACCTCGCAGCCTCTCCACGCCAGCGACGCCGAGGGCTGCCGCGAAGGGATGGCCGAGGTCGCCGGCAGGGGTGGACCGCCGCCGACATCGGCCCAACGCCGGCCCGCCGCGGATCCGCGAACCGACTCTCCGGAATGATAGTGAACCCCCGCACGAGACGAAAGGGGCGGCCGAAGCTTCCCGCGCGTGGAGTGCTCCATACCACCTCGGCGCTTTGCCTTCGGGACACGGCCCGGCGGCCTTGACCAAGGTCCGCTACCATCGCGCGAACAGCGGTGGGCGGGCCTTTTCCGGACGCCGCGCCCCGCGACGGACCGGAAGCTGGCCTCGGCCCCAAGTCTATCCGATAGTTCGAAGTGGCGGAGTGCCTCGTTGCCGCGCCAGACGGTGCTCGGAAACATGATCGACCTGATTTCATCCATCGCTGGCATCGCTGGGAATCTCGCCCAGTTCCCCGGCGGAGGCAACGCGTCGTCCGGCGTGTCCTCGCTCATCGCCGGAAGCTTCGGGCCGGACTTCCTGCTGAGCGTCATGCAGACCGGAACCCAGACGCTTGGCGCCGCCTACGACGCCTCCGGCCTCTCGCTCCTCCCGCCGGCCGACTCGCGGGCCGGCCGGCAAAGGGCCGCTGCACTCAAATCCGCGGAGAACGATCTCAGGGCCGGACGGATGGCCGACGCCCGCAAGACCGCCGAGGAACTCCTCCGGCAGAATCCCAACGATACAACCGCCCTGTATCTGATCGGCCGCTCGTACCTCAAGGAAGGACGCTACCAGAACGCCGAGTTGTTCCTGGCCAGGGCGGCTTCCGCGACCTCGGACAACGCCTTGATCGAGATGGATCTGCACGCCGCTCGAACCCTCCAGCGGGGAACGGCGGCCGCCGTGGCGGAAGTGGAGCGGCTGCTCAAGGTCAATCGCGATGAGACCGAGGGTCTGCGGCTGGCCAACTACGTACTCGACGCGGAACCCGGCAACCTGGACGTCTACCTGACACTGGCCGACCACTACGAACGGACCAAGCGGCTGGACCTCGCGGGAGTCGTCTTCACCGACGCCCTGAAGCACATCCCGACCGACCGCCAAGGCCCGCTCTTGGCGCGACTACAGCGATTCGCCAAGGCGCATCCGGACGATCCCGGTGCGCACGACCTGCTGGCCAGGGCGTTCGCCGCAGCGGGACGTCTGAGCGAGGCGGAAGCGTCCTTCAACCGGGCGCTGGAGCTGTCGGACGGTGATCCCCTGTTCGAGACCGGCCTTAAGGCGGATTTCGCCGACATCCACTCGCAAGCCGGTCGGGAAGCCCTGGCCCGCGGTGACGTCTCCGCGGCGAGACGCCACTTCGAGAAAGCCATCCGTCTGAACCGCGACGACACCCGACGCAGTGATCTGGCCGATCTGGAGATGTCAGTCGGAGAGCGGTCGTTACGGGCCAACCACCTGCGAGGCGCGCTGCGCGCCTTCGGCAAGGCCATGGCCAGTCTGCCGGTCCTCGATACCGAGAAGAGGTCGGAAAAGCTGATCCAGCTCTACGAGAAGCTGGCCGCCCGCTTCGCCGACAACGGAGACCTGGAGCGAGTCGTCTCCGCCCGCAACGGAGCTTACCTGTTGGACCCCGGCAACGAGGACCGCAAGCGGGGCCTGGCCGACGCCCACGATGCCTACGGTCTGTCGCTGTTCGATCAGGGCAAGTACCGTGAAGCGGTGCGGGCCTTCAAGCAAGCCCTCAAGCTCTTCAGCAGCGACGAGACGTATGCCGCCCATCTGGCGGCGGCGCAGCAGGCGATGAAATCCTGACCCGGCCGGAATACCGCCGCGATCAATCGGTCATGGCACGGCGCGGCGGTCCGCGGCGTGCTCCTGTATGACGAGTTCCATGGCCCGCTCGATCGGCAACTGCACCACGCCGGCATGGGCATCAACCCAACGGTACTCGGCCATGCCCGCGGCCTCCGCCGCCATCACCTGGCGGGCTTCGGAGGGGTCGCTCGCGGATCGGCGGACGGCCAACTCGACCGGCGTGGGCTGCGAGAGCGCCCACTGCACTGCCAGCATGAACAGAAAGAACCCCCCGGCCGCAAGGAGACTCAGCGAGAACAAACGGCCCATCCGCAAGTCAGCATGGTCGGCCATAGGCGAATCACACATTCTCGAAGGCCAAAGATTCCGGCAACCGTGGATCGCGCACGGGCAGGAGGGCCTGCCGCCGCAGCCGCCAGGCCGTTGCCGCGGTCAGGATGCCGCCCAGCCCGACCAGGCAGAGCAGGTCGACCAACACCGGCTTCGCGGAGGGCGACCCGATCTGCGGCATCACCAGCCAGTACATGTCCAGCCAGTGCATCGCCAGCACCCAGACGGCCGCCAAAGCCAGCACGGCCGGTTGACGCTTCGGCCCGCGGGAGATCAGCAGGATGAACGGCACGACGAAGTGCCCGAACAGCAGCGCCAGCCCGACGGCGGACCAGTCTCCGCTCTGCCGGCGGAGGTACCAGACGGTTTCCTCCGGGATATTTGCGTACCAGATGAGCATGTATTGCGAAAAGGCGATGTACGTCCAGAAGACAACGAAGGCGAAGATCAACTTGCCGAGGTCCTGGTAGTGCTCGCGGGTGATCTCGGCACTCAGCCGCCCGGCCCGCTGCACGAGCACGACCATCATCGCGAGCAAGGCGAAGAAGCCCACGGCCGCGCCGGAAAAGTAGTAGACGCCGAAGATCGTGCTGTACCAGTGCGGGTCCAGCGACATGAGCAGGTCGAAGGCCGCGAACGTGGTGGTGATCCCGAAAAGCACCATCGCCGGGGCGGAGACCCGGTGCATCTTCACCGTCAGGGCAGGATCCCCGCTCTCATCCTGCCGCACGGAGGTCCGGAGGAAATACCGGGCCAGCAGAATCCACACCAGGAAGTACCCCGCCAGCCGACCGATGAAGAAAGGCAGGTTGAGATAGGGTTGCTTGCCGTGAAGCAGATGGTCGCCGGCCACCGCTTCGGCGTGACTCCAGTGATACAGGTGATGAATGCCCGGCACCAAGGGCACGGCCAGCACGGCCAGCAGGGGCATATTCGCCGCCACACACTCCGCGAGACGGCGGAGGACCACGCTCCATCCGGAGCGGGTCAGATGCTGCAACAGGACGAAGAACAACGCACCCAGGGCGAGACTGAGATAGAAGGCGAAACTCACCAGGTAGGCGTGATAGAACCGCGTCGCGGCCTGTTCATCGCCTTTGGTCAGCGTCAGCGCGGCCGCCACCAGGGCAACCACGCCCACGAAACCGGCGGGACGCGCCCACCTCAGGGCCACGTCGCCCAGGAAACGATCCGCGGAACCGGCACTCGTTGCTCGTTCTCCCACGGCAGCTCCTCAAATGGCTTCAACCGCCGGTCCCGCTTGCCGGCGCGGAGGTCGTCGACTCCAGCTTCGAGCGGTGCTCCGCCGGCACGTCTTCCAGCCGGCCGCTGCTGCTCCGCTGCAAGGCGCGGACATACGCCACGATGGCCCACCGGTCGACCACGCTGATCTGCGCCGCATAACCCGGCATGGTCGCCTGCCCTTCCGCAATCGTGGCGTAGATCTGCCCCACCGGCTGCTGCCGGATCCGCTCCTCGTGCAGCGAAGCCGGTTTCACCCAACCGGCTTCGGCCAAGGCCGCGGCGCGGAGCGCAACCATGCCGCCGCCGCGGCCGTCCAAGCCGTGACAAGGGGCACAGAAAATGTCGTACTGCCGCCGACCACGAGCCATGCTTTCGGGGGTCACCGCCGCTTCGGCCGGGAAGCGGTCCAACCAGGCCGAGCCGACCCGCCCGGTGGCCAGGCCCTCGTGCAAATCCAGATCGCCCCGCGCGATCGTTTCGGCGACCGGAGGCCGCATGGCCCGGCCATCCGCGAACCACGCGGCGGCCTGCTGCGTCTTGTACCGCGGCTGATTATCCATATCGGAGAACACGTGAATCCGCGGCTTGACCGTGGAGAGCGACTTGAGCCGGGCCAGCACCGCCACCGGCACCGCCACCGCGGCCAGCACGAATCCCACCAGCAACCAGACTTTCCAGCGGCAGGTACACACCGGCCTAAGCCTCCTCCTCGATCCGCTCCAGGCCCTCGCCACCGAGCGATTCCAGCAACGACCAGGTCCGCTCCTCGTCAAAACGCGGATCCGCCGCCTCCACGCTGATGAAAAAGCGATCGGCGGTGACGCGGCGAAACCGGCGGCTCCCGAACAGGGCGTGATACGGCCGCGGGAGCCCGTTCAGGGCCAGCATGCCCAGGAAGGCCGCCACGGCGGCGAACAAGATGGTCAGCTCGAACATCACGGGTATGTTCGCGGGCAGCGAAAACAGAGGCTTGCCGCTGATCAGGAACGGATAGTCCAACGCGTTAGTGAACCACTGCAACCCGAGACCCGTGGTCGCCCCCGCCAGACCGGCCAGGAAGACGATCCACGGCAGCCGCGTCGGGCGAAGACCCATGGCGTCGTTCAGACCATGCACCGGGAACGGGGTGTGGGCATCCCAGCGGGTGTAGCCTGCGTCCCGCAGCTTCTCGGCGGCGGACAGGAGCGACTCCACGTCCTTGAACTCGACCAGATACCCCCAGAGCCGCGTCACCGGCGGCTCGGCGGCGGCAATGGCGGTCGTCGCGTCACGCGTGGCCATGGTCCGCCCTCCTCGAGGAATGACCTTCGTGCTCGCCGGGCATATCGCCCCAGTAATCGCCCAGGCCGCGGTGGTGCTTGTGCTCCAGATGGGCCTGGGGCATGACGCTCTTGACCTCGGCCATCGCCACCATCGGGAGATACCGGCAGAAGAGCAGGAACAGCGTGAAGAACAACCCGAAGCTGCCCAGGAAGGTGCAGATCTCCACCCAGGTCGGCGAGTAGGCGCCCCAGCTCGACGGCAGGAAGTCGGCGCTCAGCGAGGTGACGATGATCACGAAACGCTCGAACCACATACCGATATTCACCACGACGCAGAGCAGCATCATGATCCACAGCGTCGAGCGACATTTCTTGAACCAAAAGAGCTGCGGAGCCAGCACGTTGCAGGAGACCATGATCCAATAGGCCCAGGCGTACGGCCCCAAGGCCCGGTTCAGGAACGTGAACTGCTCATACGGGTTGCCGCCGTACCAGGCGATGAAGAACTCGATGGCATAGGCATAACCCACCATGGAGCCGGTGGCCAGAATGATCTTGGCCATGTTGTCCAGGTGCCGCATGGTGATGAGGTCCTTCAGCCCGAAAAACTGGCGGGCCGGGATGATCAGGGTCATGACCATGGCGAAACCGCTGAAGATCGCCCCGGCCACGAAATACGGCGGGAAGATGGTGGTGTGCCAGCCCGGCACCTGCGAGACGGCGAAGTCGAAACTGACGACGGAGTGGACGCTCAGGACCAGCGGCGTCGCCAGGGCCGCCAGGAGCAGGTAGGCCCGCTCATAGCGGAGCCACTGCCGGTTCGAACCCCGCCACCCCATCGCCAGGATGCCGTAGATGATCTGCCGCGCCCGCGTGCGGGCCCGATCCCGCAGAGTGGCCAGATCGGGGATCATCCCCATGTACCAGAACATCGTCGAAACCAAGGCGTAGGTGCTGACGGCGAAAACGTCCCACAGAAGCGGGCTGCGGAAGTTCGGCCACATCTGCATCTGGTTCGGCAACGGCGCCAGCCAGTAGGCGAACCAGACGCGGCCCACGTGGATGCCGGGAAAAATACCCGCGCAGATCACCGCGAAGATGGTCATGGCCTCGGCGAAGCGGTTGACGCTGGTCCGCCACTTCTGGCGGAACAGGAACAGGATGGCGGAGATCAACGTCCCGGCATGGCCGATGCCGACCCAGAAGACGAAGTTGGTAATGTCCCAGCCCCAGCCGACCGGGTTGTTCAGTCCCCACACGCCGACGCCTTCGGCAACCAGGTAGCCGATCATCGCAAACAACAGCCCGGTCAGGGACGCCGAACAGGCGAAGGCGATGTACCAGGCCCGCGGCGGCCGGGTCCGCTCGGCGATCGAACAGACCGTCTCCGTGACGCTGGTGAAGTCATGCCCCCCGACCACGAGGGGCGCCCGCCGCGTCGGGTCGTCGATCGTGTTGTCCACCAGGACGGTCGCCATCTTGTCGATCAGACCTCCTCACCGGTGTTGACGGCGGGCTACCCTCGAACCGCCGCACCGACCTGAGCGCCGCCGCCGAACCATTCACGCCTCGCCCGGCGGGTTGGTCAGCCGTGCGAGATAAGCCGTACGCGGCTTGACGTTCAGCTCGGCCAGCAAGGCATACGCCCGCTCCGAGGCGAACGCCTTCGCCACCGCGCTCCGCGGGTCGCCCAGGTCGCCGAAGACGATGGCCTTCGTCGGGCAGGTCTGGGCGCAGGCCGGGGTGATCTCGCCGTCGCGGATCGGACGGCCGTCGTTCCGCGCTGCGATCCTAACCCCGCTGATCCGCTGCACGCAGAAGGTGCATTTCTCCATTACGCCCCGGCCGCGGACGGTCACCTCCGGATTGAAGGCGAGCTTCTCCACGTCCGTGCGGCGGCGATGATTGTTAAACCAATTGAAACGCCGAACCTTATAGGGGCAGTTGTTTGAACAATACCGCGTGCCGATGCAGCGGTTGTAGACCATGTCGTTCAGCCCCTCGTGGCTGTGCACTGTCGCCGCCACCGGGCAGACCTGCTCACACGGAGCATTCTCGCAGTGATGGCAGGTAACCGGCTGGAAGGCGATCCGCGGCGCGGCCGGATCGCCCGTGAAGTAGCGGTCGATCCGCAGCCAGTGCATCTCGCGACCGTTGGCCACCTCCTCCCGGCCCACGACGGGGATGTTGTTCTCCGCCTGACAGGCGACCACACAGGCCCCGCAACCGATGCACGCGTTGAGATCGATGGCCATCGCCCAGCGGGAATACCCTTCCTGCGGAGTGGTCTCCTCCCACAGGGACACCAGCGGTGGATGATGCGCCGCGTGCCGGGCGAACTCGGGATGCTCGCGATAGTGGGCGATCGTTGCCTCCCGGACCAGAATCGCCGCCCGCTGGGCCGTGGCCTGCCGCCCGATGGCCGAAGCCATGGCCTGGTGGTCCTGCGTCGTGGCCAGCTCGTGCCGCCGGCCGGTCTTCTCGACCCGGACGCCGCCCAGGAACCCCATGGCCGCCGTCGTGCGCAAGACATACGCATTGACGCCGACGTCGTCGCCCACGCGACCGGCCGCGGCGCGGCCCTGCCCCACCGGGACGGTCAGCACCTCGGGCGCCTGCCCCGGCAGGATGAAAACGGGAATATCCAACGATCGCCCACCAGCGGACAACCGTACGACGTCGCCGCTCCGCACGCCGAGCCGCTCCGCCGTCGCCGGAGCGATCGCCGCGGCGTTGTCCCAAGTCAGCTTGGTGATCGCGGCCGGGCACTCCTGCAACCAGCCGTTGTTGGCGAAACGCCCGTCATAGGCGTGACTGTCGGGAACGAAGACCACTTCCACCGCCCCCGCCTCCCCGGCGGGCGGCGTCACCCGCCAGAAGGCCTCCCAGGCGGCCGAGTCGGGCTGCAACGGCGGACTCGCCACAGGCCAGGCCGTCTGCGGGACCACGCCGTCGTGCAGGGACCGCCGCCAGAGGCCCTCGCGATCCACGCCGGTGTCGTGCAGGACGCCGAATGTCCGCCGCACCAGGAAATGCCCGCGGCGGTCCTCTTCGCCCAGAATCTCGGCCAGAAGCTCCACCTCGCTCCGGCCGCCGTACAGCGGCTCGATCAGGGGCTGGATGATGCTCAGCGTACCGTCCCAGGCGCGCACATCCCCCCAAGCTTCCAGATAATGCGCCCTGGGCAGGTGCCACCGACAAGCCCGCGACGTCTCATTGTTGTACAGACTGAGGTGCAGGCTGGTCGGCACGCGAACCAGGGCCGCGGGAAAATCGAGATCGGCGGGCGCATCGAAGACCGGGTTCCCGCCGAGGATCAACAGCGTCTCCGCGCGGCCGGCCTGTAAGAGTCGGGTGAGATCCTCCATCATTCCCACCAACGACGGCCGAGAGGAATCGGGACTGTAGCCGACGGCGACGCCCACGTTGCCCAAGGCCACGTTGAGCAGGTGGGCCAGGGCATGCACGGCCGGCGGTTGAGCAGGCCCCACCGAGAGCACGGAACGACCGCGATGAGCGAGCAGATCATCGGCCAGCAGATCGACGAAGCGAGCGTCAGAAGCCGCCTCGTCCCTGGGCAAAGCCGCCATCCACGACTCCGCCCCGGCCGGCCACGCCAGCCCTTTCTCGGCCAGCCGATGAGCCAGGGCCGCGACCAATCGGGCCAACCGCTCGGCCGAGACGGCCAGACGCCGGTCCGCGGCTGCGCCGGTGATGGTCACGCCGGTCTCGACGACCCAGAGCCGGTTCATCGGCCCGCCGCCATCGAGCCGCCGTCCGTCCAGGCCGACTCGCCGGCCCGCGACGAAATCGCGAGCGTGCTTCAGGGCCGCGGGATGTCCGCCCAGCAAATCGTCGTCGAAGGAGACGATCACCTCGGCGCGGTCGAGGGCCAGTTGCGGGCGATGGGGCCGCCCGAAGAGCATGCGGGTGCCGGCACGCTCGTGGTCGCGGGAGAAGGGTTCGTACTCGAACCAGCGGGCCAAAGGCAGGGCATTGAGCAGTCGAGTCCGAAGGTCCTGGGCGGTCGGGGAAGAGAATTCCTCGCTGAGAATGAGGAGCCCCTCGCCGCGGCCGCCGCGAAGAGCGGCGAAATGGGTCTTCGCGAACGCGGCAAAATCATCCCATTCGCGGGCGACCTGCGGGCCCCCGGCTGCCTCCCGCTCCAGCGGCTGACGGCTGCGGTCGGGGTCGTACAGTTCGAGAAGGCCCGCTTGGGCGAAGGCATCGGCCGACCCGGCATTGATCGGATGAAGGGGATTACCTTCGATCTTGATCGGCCGGCCGTCATAGCTGGTGACCAGCAGCCCCTGGGCCGATCCGGCAAACGGCATCGCCGTGGCGTATTGCACCGTCCGGCCCGGCGATCGGCCGGGGGGCTGCACGGCGAACGGGGCGATCTCCTCGCGGGGCCAACGGCAGCCGGTGAAACCCGCCAGCGCCGCGGAGGCGGCCATGAGCTGGAGAAACCGCCGTCGCGACGGAGGCTCGATCAGCTCCGGAGCCAGGGACGGGAACTCCGCCTCCAGGAATCGACGGAACTCCCCGCTATCCGCCAGATCCTCCAGGCTCCGCCAATACCGCGGACCGGCTGGTTTGTCGCCTAGCGATGACATGTCGAACAGTCCGTGGACGGCTTGATGCCGTATTCCCTCATCAACAAGCGGCCCAACTCCTGTTGCTCCTTCGGCGGCAAGGGCGGATCCATCCGGGTGATATCCTCCAACCGCCGCAGATGCCGCTCCGGCGCGCGGTGGCAGTCCAGGCACCAACCCATGCTGAGGGGTTCAACCTGGGTCACCACCTCCATGGTGTCAATGCGGCCGTGGCAAGACACGCAACCCACGCCGCGGCGGACGTGAGCACTGTGGTCGAAATACACATAATCCGGCAGATCGTGGACGCGAACCCACTGGATCGGCCGGCCGCTCTTCAGGCTGTCCCGAACGATGGCCAGCTTGACGCTCTCCGCGCGGATCCGCGCATGGCAATTCATGCAGGTCTGCGTCGGCGGGATCATCGCATGAGCGGATTCCTCGACGTTGACGTGACAGTAGCGGCAATCCATGCCCAGTCGGCCCACATGCAGGGCGTGACTATACGGAACGGGTTGCTCAGGGGCGTAGCCGACATCGGTGAAGCTCGGACTGGCGGCATGCACGAAGATGACGCCTGCGTAAGCGGCGATCGCCAACAAAACGGCGATGGGCAGAATCCGAATGCGGTCCACCCATTTGGGAAAGATGTGGGTCTCGAAAGGCCCCTTGGCCCAGGAGGACGAAGAGGCCTGCTTGTCTGCCGGGGTCGCCAAGACTAGACCACTTGAAGCGAAAGGCTGCGACGGCCCGCCGCCCACCGACGCGGCCGCGTTCAGCGAACAGCAAAACCGTAGAAGCAAATCTGCGGATCGTCAAGTGCCCTGCCGGTGATCACGAGCTACCTCGCGTGCTGGAATCGCGGCGGTGGCCACGCCACCCCGTCCGTTGGCTCCGAGCACCGTCGCCGCATCGCGACAGAGTCGTTCGGGCGCGGCGCGAGTCGGCCAAAGACCGCCGCGGAGGCGCCGGCGTCAGCCGCCTTGTCGTGGAAGCCTATATCGGGTAGGCTGGCCGCATCGCGCCACCGCGTCAGACCACTGGAACGGCATCGTCTGTGTCGTCCGCAAGACATCCGTCCGAGGAGTGCATCAGCCTTGATCGTTGACTGCCACGCCCGCGTCTGGGAATCCCTGGAACAGCTCGGAGGCCTGGCGGCCGCCGTGCAGGAGAAGGGCCAGCGGCTGCCCGCCATGGCCAAGGCCGAGAAGCGGCCTCTCGACGCCTCCACCACCTGGCACCGCCAGTCCGGCAAGATGATCGACCGGAGCCTCGTCCTGGGCTTCAAGAGCCGCTACCTCAACGCCGAAATCCCCAATCGCTTTGTCGCCGAGTACGTCAGCCGGTTCCCCGACCAGTTGCTCGGCGTGGCCGGCATCGACCCGACCCACTTGTCGGAAGCCCTGGACGACCTGTCGGCCGCGCGGGAGCAACTCGGCTTCAAGGCGATCACGGTTTCGCCCGCGGCCCAGGATTTCCATCCCTCCGACAGCCGAGCCATGCAGGTCTTCGCCGAGGCCGCCCGCCTGAAGATGCCCGTATTCATCGACCAGGGCATCGCGGTGGGGCCGGGGGCCAAAATGGAATTCGCCCGTCCGATCCTGCTGGATGAGGTGGCAAGGGAACTGCCGGATCTGCATCTGGTCATCGCTCACCTGGGCTACCCCTGGATCGAGGAGTGCATCGTGCTGCTCAGCAAGCACTCCACGATCTACGCCGACGTCAGCTCGCTTTTCCACCGTCCCTGGCACGCCTACAACGCCATCGTGTCGGCTTACCAGTACGGCGTGACCGACAAGCTGCTGTTCGGCAGCGATTTTCCCTTCTCGACGCCGGCGTCGGCCATCGAGTCACTGTACCGCGTCAACCAACTCGTCACCGGCACCAACCTCCCGACGGTTCCGCGGCCCCACCTGGCGGGCATCGTGGAACGTGACGCGCTGGGTCTGCTCGGTCTGGCCCCGCCGGCCGGCCCGGCGGCGAAACCGACGAAACTGCTGGATTCGGCCGAACCGTGATGCGTCCGACTGCTACGAAATCGGCTGCCGACCGACGCGGGCCGCCATCGGCGAGGGGTCGTGCTGCACGCTGTCGCCAAGCGGCGATCCTGCTCCTTCTCGCCGCTGTCGGCGGCTGCCGACCGATGGAAAACAGAATCCTCATCGTATCCTTTAAGAATCCCCAGCAACCCGCCCGTTACGGCGAGCGTTTCGACCGCGTGTCCTACGCCGTGAATGCCCAGCGCAACTGGGACTTCGTCTTCGAAATCCTGCCGACGACCGTGCGGGTGGAGAGTCCCGATGTTGCTTCCTCGGCCACCGGCGGCACGGCTCCAACGGCGGCCGTGGAAACGCAGATGTCGCAGATGTTGCACGTGCAGGTTTTCTGGCAGCCGCAACCGGGCCGCACCGCCATCGAGAGCACACAGACCAACGCCACGCTGCTGTACTGCCTGTTCACCGGCGACGACGTCATCGCGTATGAAGGCGCCGGTTTCGTATTCTTCGAGAAGACGTGGAACGGGCGAGGTCTCCAGGGACGGATCGAATCCTCCGACCTGGTCCCGACCCGGTTCGTGAACGCGCCGACCGACCTCTTCGGCCCCTGTCGCTTGGAGGGAACCTTCACTGCTCAGGAAGACCGCGGGCACGTCGTGGCGGTGGTTCGCGAACTTCGCCGCCGGCTCGCTTCCGCCGCCCGGCCGGCGGAAGCCCCGTCGGCGGCCGATTGACATTGACGCTGTCCCCGGCAGAGGATAGGCTCGACGTCAGAGCGTACGGGGGGCCTCCCGCGGCCGCCGTGCTCCTGCGAAGATCGCCTTTGTCGCCATGAGTGAATTCCGCACCAACTTGTGGGCCCCTTGGCGCATGGAGTACATCCGCTCACTCGCCGAGGAAAACGAGGGCGGTTGTTTCCTCTGCCGCTACGGCCAGGAGAAGGAGCGGGATGCCGTCAATCATGTCCTCTGGCGCACCGATCACACTCTGGTGGTGATGAATCGGTTCCCCTACACCAACGGCCACCTGCTGGTCGCCCCGTTCTGCCACGCCGAAGACCTGAATGACCTTGCACCCGCGGTCTTCTACGACCTCTGGCATCAGACCCGCGAAGCCAAACAGGCCCTTGCCGAGCTGCTGCACCCCAACGGCTTCAACATCGGCATCAACCTGGGGCACTGCGCCGGCGCCGGGCTGCCCGGCCATGTGCATCTGCACATCGTGCCACGCTGGACCGGCGACACGAACTTCATGGCCGTCCTGGGTGATATTCGCGTCGTTCCCGAATCGTTGGCCAGTATGTACGAGCAACTCCGCGCCACCTGCCGCGCCTGCGGGCTGCCCAGGCCGCGCCCGGTGGCATGAGCATGTCTCCAGGCCCCGCCGGCTTCGATCGCGTGGCGATATACGCCGTGCACGATGGGGACTCACGGGGTCGGGCACACCCAGAAGACGCCCCTTCGACGGTGGAGTCCCCTTTTGAACGAGACCACGCCCGTATCATCCACTGCACCGCGTTCCGGCGACTGATGCACAAGACGCAGGTCTTCGTCACGGAGGGTGGAGACCATTTTCGCACGCGGCTGACACACACGCTGGAAGTGGCGGTCCACGCGCGAAGTCTGGCCCGCCGCCTTCGCCTGAACGAGCCGTTGACCACGGCGATTGCGCTGGCTCATGACCTCGGCCATCCTCCATTCGGGCATGCGGGCGAGAGGGCGTTGGCCGAACTCATGACCGGCTTCGGCGGGTTCGAGCACAATCTGCAATCGCTGCGGGTTGTGGATTACCTCGAACATCCATACCCCGGCTGGCGAGGGTTGAATCTGAGCTTCGAAGTTCGGGAATCGCTTTTGAAGCACCGTCTTCCGGATGAAACTATTGACTACCCCGGCCTGGCCGCTAGCCGGGCCGAACTGCTCTCCGGGGGACCGCAGCCGCCGCTGGAAGGCCAGGTGGCCGATCTCGCCGACACGATCACCTACACCTTGCATGACATCGAGGACGGTCTCGTGGAATGCGGTCTAAGCGAAACCGACCTGAACGGCACGCGGCTGTGGCGTGGCGTCGCTGAGAAGGTCCGAGAAAAATACTCCGCCCATTCCATCCATGCCGTTCGCCGCCCGATCCTGGATGCCCTGGCGGAGTATCTCATCGATGACGCCGCGAAAGCCACCCTTCACAGGTTGCGTAGGCTCGATCCCCACACCGCTGACGCGATTCGCCTGGGCAGCGGGCCGTTGGTGGGCTTTTCGGAACAGGTCAGCTCGCAACTCGCTGACTTGCAGCAAGTCCTGCGCCGAGTCGTCTACGGGGACCAGCGAGTCGTGCGAATGGACATCAAGGCTCGGCGAATCGTCCGCGAAGTCTTCGAGGCGTACCTCGCCGAACCGGCCCTGCTCCCGCCGCGTTTCCGTTCTCGAATCGCTGACCAGGGACCGCATCGGGTAGTGGCGGACTACATCGCCGGTATGACCGACCGCTTCTGTCAACACGAACACCGGCGGCTGTTCGACGCGTTCCACTTCGACTGATCCGGCAGGTTTGACACTCCATCCTGATCCTTGGATAATCCGGTGCTCTTCAGGATCGATCCGGCATCGCAGCCGCATTCTGGATTCTGGTTGTTTTAGAGGATTCACGCCATGAAAACTCTCTGGTCTGCCCTCGCCCTGATTGCCGTTCTCACCGGCCTCGCGATCACGCCCGCTGCGGCTCAACCCGCCGGCGCCGCGGCTCCTTCCGGCGGAACGGACGAACCACACCGCGACAATCTGCTCCAGTTGACCGCGGACATTCAGATCAAGCTGATCCAGGAGCTGTACGCCCTCACTCCGGAGCAGGCGACCCGACTGCATGATGAAGTGCCGAGCCTCATTCCAGAGCAGAAAGCTCACGAAGCCCGAATCGAGTTGACTCTTCGTCGCCTCTCGCTGGCCCGCGCCTTCGTGGAGAAGGACCAAAACCTGTCGGCCGAGGACAAGGCCGCCCGGCTGGCCACCTTCGAGAAGCAGTACCACGAACTGACGGCCAAAGGCCCGCTCAGCCTCGCGGCCATCGCTCGGCGGGCCGAGGCTTTGCTTTCGCCGGAGCAACTCGCCAAGGCCAAGGCGGACATCGCCGCCAAGTACGCCGATCGGCTCCCGCCGCAGACCGCGATCACGCCAGAAGCGATCCACGCCCTCCTGTCCGGCCCCATGCCGAAGACGGAGGTGCCGGAAGTCCGCAGGCCGGCAACTCCGCCGGCAACTCCGCCGGCCCCGCCGCCGCCACCCACACCACAGACCACGCCGCCGTCGCCCGCGCAACCGGCTCAGCCGCCCACCACTCCGCCACAACCCACCACGCCGCCACCGCCCACCACCCCGCCGCCGGTGAATCGGCCGGTCATGCCGCCGGCCCCGCCCAAGGTGTTCAAGCCGGCGCCGCCGCTGACGGAATGGCCCTCTTTCGTTGAAGAGACCACCACCCGAATCAACTATACCGCCGAGCAGAAGACCCTCGCCCAGAGCATCCTCGACGGCTGCCGCAAGCGGGCCGAGGAGTATCTGACGCAGCAGAAGGCCGAGTACGAGGCCGCCGCGCAAATCGCCGACCCGGCGGCGAAGGAGGAGAAGCTCGCTCAATTGAACCGGCGCCTGGACGCCTTGTACGACGAACTCACCCAGCGGGTCACCTCCCTGGCCACGGTGGAGCAGAAGCAGAAGGCGGGCATCGTCGATCCGCCTCCGCAGCCCCCGGCGCCGCCGCCGGTCACGCCCCCGCCGGCCACGCCGCCGAAGCCGCCGGCTCCATCCGAAGCGGCCAAGGCACCGCCGCCGCCGGTCACGGCCGTCCCGCCGCGGCCCGAGGCCCGACCGCCGAACCCGCCGCCTCCACCGCGGGTGGTCAAGCCCGCGCCGCCGGAGGCGGAGTGGAACGCCGCGGTCGAGCGGATCGCGGGCAGGCTGGGCTTCACGGATCCGCAGAAGACGCTGGCCAAGTCCATCCTGGAGAGCTACCAGGCCCGGGCGGCGATGCACCGGCAGCAGCGTCAGGCCGACTACGAGGCCGCGGAGAAGATCGCCGACACGGCCAAGAAGGCGGAGGAACTCGGCAAGCTGAACGAGCGGCTGAACCTGCTGTTCGACGAACTGACGCAGCGGGTCGAGTCCCTGGCCACGGCCGAGCAAAAGATCAAGGCCGGAGAACCGATTGCTCCCCCGCCGGCGACCCCGCCGCCGCCCCCGCCGCCGGCCAAGCCCGCCGCCGAGGCCCCGAGTGGGGTCCATTGATCGCGGTCGGACCGTTGGTGGGACGTGATGGGGTGGGCCGTTCGCGGTCGTGCCGCCAGGGGATGGTTCGCCGCCGGGCGGGCGGTGATCGTCAGCGGCGGAAGGGCCGCGGTCCGGTTGGAGGGGCATTGCCGGCGGGCGGCCGGGGGAGTAAGCTATCGCCGTTCCAGCCGCCGCCGCCGGCGGGCATGGCACGCCGATTGCTCTACCCCACAGCGAACATCCCGACCGCCTGTGGAACCGCGGAGAGCCAATCCGACGGCCTCCGCAGCCTGCGGCAGCGGTCGATTTCACACAGAGGAGATTCCGAATGGAGACCATGAAGGCGGTCGTGAAGACGCGGCCGGAGTTGGGGGCGGAGTGGCAGGAGAAGCCCAGACCGCGACCGAAGCCGGACTGGGTCGTGGTGAAGGTCCGGGCCACCAGCATCTGCGGCACGGACGTGCACATTTACAAGTGGGATCCTTGGGCCAACGGGCGGATCGGGGCAAAGGCCCTCCCGCAGATCCTCGGCCACGAGGTGGCGGGCGAGGTGGTGGAGATCGGCCCGCACTGCAAGCGGATCAAGGTCGGCGACTACATCTCCGCCGAGACGCACATCTACGATCCCGGCGATTTGACCAGCATGCTGGGCCAGGCCCACGTCGGCCTGCACATGAAGATCCTCGGCGTGGACTACGACGGCTGCTTTGCCGAGTACTTCGCCCTGCCGGAGAGCATCTGCTGGCCGAACGACCGGTCGATCCCGCCGGAGGTCGCCACCATCCAGGAGCCGCTGGGCAACGCCACCTACGCGGTGCTGGGCGAGGACGCGGACGTGGCCGGCAAGACCATGCTGATCACCGGCGACGGGCCGATCAGCCTCTTCGCCATCGGCGTGGCCCGGGCCGTCGGCGTGGCCCGGATCATCCACTTCGGCAAGTACGACGTGAACATGGCCATCGGCAAGCAGATGGGCGCCGACCTCCAGATGTACACCAACAAGACCACCGGCCCGGAGCGGTTGCAGTTCGTGCTGGACCACACCGGGGGCAACGGCGTGGACATCGCCCTGGAGATGGTCGGCTCGCCGGACTCGGTGGACGACTGTTTCGCCTGCGTCCGCAAGGCGGGGCGGGTGACGGCCTTCGGCGTGGCCGCCGAAGCCACGCTGCCGATCGCGTACAACAACGGCATCGTCTTCAAGGGCTGCCAGATCCACGGCATCAACGGCCGCAAGATCTTCGACACCTGGTACCGCAACCGCAACCTGCTGGCCAGCGGCCGGCTGGACCCCACGCCGGTCATCACCGACCTCTTCACCCTGGCGGACTACCAGAAGGGCTTCGCCAAGATGCTGGAGCGGCCCCGCACCAGCGCCAAGGTGGTGCTCTTCCCCGACCCGGCCGAGTACGAGGCGGCGCGGCGGCGTCGCGGCGGCCGATAGGCGACATCCGGCGGCGGCCGCCGGCGGCGGCGGCCCGGCCGGTCCCGCGTTTCCCAACCCCACGGACCCTAGCAACGGAGCAACCCGCATGTACGGCAAGATGAAGCAGGATTTGCAGAAGGAACTGGCCGCGATTCGCGAGGCCGGTCTGTACAAGGAAGAGCGTTACATCCTCACCCCGCAGGCGGCGGACATCGAGGTCGAGTATCCGCCGGGCGCCCCCAAGAAGCGGGTCCTCAATTTCTGCGCCAACAACTACCTCGGCCTGTCCTCGCACCCCCGCGTGCTGCGGGCGGCCCGCGAGGCCCTGGAGACGCACGGCTACGGCATGAGCAGCGTGCGGTTCATCTGCGGCACGCAGGACATCCACAAGCAGTTGGAGGCCAAGATCGCCCAGTTCTTCAAGACCGACGACACCATCCTCTACTGCGCCTGTTTCGACGCCAACGGCGGCCTGTTCGAGCCGCTCTTCGGCAAGGACGACGCCATCCTCACCGACTCCCTGAACCACGCCTCGATCATCGACGGCATCCGCCTGTGCAAGGCCGCCCGCTACATCTACCAGAACAACGACATGGCCGACCTGGAGGCCAAGCTCAAGGAGGCCCGCGGGGCCCGCTACCGGGTGATCGCCACCGACGGGGCCTTCAGCATGGACGGCACCGTGGCCCAGCTCGACAAGATCTGCGACCTGGCGGACAAGTACGACGCCCTGGTCATGGTGGACGACTGCCACTGCACCGGCTTCATGGGCCGGACCGGCCGCGGCTCGACGGAGTATTGCGGCGTGACGGGCCGGGTGGACATGATCACCGGCACGCTGGGCAAGGCGTTGGGCGGGGCCTCGGGCGGCTTCACCACCGGCCGCAAGGAGATCATCGAGCTGCTCCGCCAGCGGAGCCGGCCCTACCTGTTCAGCAACACGGTCTCTTCCATCGTGGTCAAGGCCTCGCTGGAGGTCTTCGACATGATCACCGAGAGCACCGCCCTGCGGGACAAGGTGCAGGCCAACACCCAGCGCTTCCGCAAGGGGATGACCGCCGCCGGTTTCGACATCAAGCCCGGCGACCACCCCATCGTCCCGATCATGCTGTACAACGCCAAGCTGAGCCAGGACATGGCCCGCGACCTGTACGCCGAGGGCATCTTCGTGATCGGCTTCTTCTACCCGGTGGTGGGCAAGGGCCTGGCCCGCATCCGCTGCCAGATGTCCGCGGCCCACGAGTTCGAGCACATCGACCGGGCCATCGCCGCCTTCACCAAGGTGGGCAAGAAGTACGACATCCTGGGCAAGACCAAGGAGCAGATCATCGCCCAGTACGGCGAGTGACCGGCGGGGCCGCCGGGCCGAAGGGGCGGGACGCGGCCGCGGGATGGCGGCGGCGGGACCGCGGGGCCGGGCGGCGGCTACTGGGGACCGAGGATACCGGGCGCGCCCCGCGGGGCGCGCCCTTTTTCATGGGGATCGGCGGCGGCGGGCCGGCCCGCAGGAGGGGTTCGCCACCCCGCGCGGGGGGGTTCGCCGGCCCGCGCGGGGGTGTTTCCCGCTCGTGCGCGAATCCTTTCGCGCACGCCGCCGCCGTCGCGGGACCGCTCGTGCGAGAATCCTTTCTCGCACGCCGCCGTCGTCGCGGGAACGCCCGCGTCGTCGCGGGGAAGGATTCCCCGTCGCGCCGGTGCGAGAAGGGATTCTCGCACCAGCAGCCCGCGGAACGTCGGTGCGAGAAGGGATTCTCGCACCAGCATCACTGCGCACAAGCTGCGCACCGCGGCGCGCGGACCGATAACCACTGTGCGCCGAGCGAGCAGCCGGCAATTCCCGCCGAACCCGCGTTTTTCATGCTGAGAACGCCGTTCACGGCGGTTATCGGGTCGTGAACAATCGTTGTGCAACCTTGAACAATCGCTGTGCAACCTTGAACAATCGCTGTGCAACCTTGAACAATCGTTGTGCAACCTTGAACAATCGTTGTGCAACCTTGAACAATCGCTGTGCAACCTTGAACAATCGCTGTGCAACCTTGCACGCTCGTTGTTCAACCCTGCACGATCGCTGTGCAACCGCGGCCCCGCGGCGTCGCCGGGCGAAAACCGCTCGGGCGCAGCTCCTTTCTCGGACGCCGCCGCGGTTGCGGGAAGGGATTCCCCGGAACGCCGGTGCGTGAAGGGACTCTCGCACCAGCAGCCCCCGGAACGCCGGGGCGCGAAGGGATTCTCGCACCAGCAGGCGGACGCTCGCCACCGCGCGCCGGGCGATCACCAGCGCCCGCCCGGCGAGCGCAGCCCCGCTCCCCCGCGACCGCCGCCGGCCCCGCGGGTATCATGCCTTAGCCGCCGTGGTCGCCCGCTCTCCCGGCCCGGCGGCCCGCGCCATGCAATCGCCGCCCCCCGACCGACTCGTCGCCCTGCTCCGCGGCATGGCCGCCGCCGAGGCCTCCGACCTGCACCTCGTGCCCGGCCACCCGCCCATGTTCCGCATCCACGGCCTCCTCGCCGTCGTGCCCGAGGAGCCGCCCGTCGAAGCGGAGGAGGTCCTGCCCGCCCTGCGGGCGGTGGCCCCACCCCACGTCGCCGCCCGCCTGGCCGAGGCCCGCGACCTCGACTTCGCCGTGCAACTGGGCGACGGAGCCGAGGCCCTCCGCTTCCGCGTGAACGTGTTCGCCAGCCGCGGGCAGCACGGGGCCTGCCTGCGGGCCGTCCCCCGCGCCATCCCCGAGCTGGACGAGCTGGGCTTCCCCGCGGACCTGGCCGCCCGGCTCCTCGCCCCGCAAAGCGGCCTGGTGCTCATCACCGGCATCACCGGCAGCGGCAAGACCACCACGCTGGCCGCCCTGGTGCAGGCCCTCAACCGCCGCGGCGGCTACCGCATCATCACCATCGAGGAACCCATCGAGTATGTCTACCCGACGGTGCCCGGCAGCCTGGTCACGCAACGCGAGGTGGGTGTGGACGTGGCCTCCTTCCACGACGGGCTCCGCTACGGCCTGCGGCAGGACCCCGACGTGATCCTGGTCGGCGAGATCCGCGATCGTGAAACCGCCCAACTGGCCCTCTCCGCCGCCGAGACCGGGCACCTGATCCTCGGCACCCTGCACACCGCCGACGCCAAGGGGGCCGTCACCCGCCTGATCGACCTGTTCCCCCCCGAACAGCACGACGACCTCCGCGGCCAACTGGCCCTGAGCCTCCGCGGCGTCGTCGCCCAGCACCTGCTGCCCCGGGCCGGCGGCGGCGGCCGCCGCGTGCTGGCCCTGGAGAGCCTGATGCCCACCTTCGCCGTCCGCGCCGCCATCCGCGGCGGCCGCGTGGAGAACCTCGACTCCGCCATCCAGAGCAGCCGCAAGGAGGGTATGTTCTCGCTGGACGTGGACCTCCGCCGCCTGCTGACCGCCGGGCTGATCACGCTGGACACGGCCCGGGCCTTCGCCAAGGATCCTGGGGAATTCGGCGTCGCCAACGGCGGCGGACCGTGAACGCCGGGCCGCGGCGGGCCGGGCCGCTCACTCCGCCCCGAGAAGGATTTCGAGGAACCGGGCGACGTCGGCGGCGTCGAACAGCCCGTCGTCGTTCAAGTCCGCGGCGAAGCGCTGCGGCCAGGCGAAGCCGTCCGGCTGGAGCAGCACCGCGGCGAACGGGCCCACGTCGCGGCCGTCCACCACGCCGTCCAGGTTCACATCGCCGCCCAGCGGCACCGCCACCGCCCCCCGCACCGTGCCGGTCACGGTGATCGTGCCCAAGCTGGGGTTCTCCGGATCGAGCGGGCCGGAGAAATTCGGCTGCAACACCACCGTGACCACGCGAGCCGGGCTGACCGCGACCGTCCCAACCAGGTCGCCGGTCTGCACACCCAGATCGGCCAGGTTCACGGTGTCGGTGCAGGGCTTGCCCGCCCCTTGCAGGCCCGCGCAGGGGATCCCCGTGGCCACATAGCTCATCGTGCCCGTGGTCAAGGCCGGGACGTTCGCGCAGGTGAACGCGCCGCCCGCCACCGCCGCCGGCGGATGCGGCACGAAGGGCGTGGCGTACCGCAGGGTGACGTCGCTGCCGGTGGCGGCGAAGTTGCCGAGGAAGCCCCAACTGATGTTGAACTGGAGCGTCTCGGTCAGGACGAAGGTGAAATCGTAAAGGGTCAGGCTGGCGGGCGTCTCCAGCGGGGCCAGCCCGATCCACAGGTCCCCCGTCACCGGCGAGGTGTCGGCATCGCAACGCCCGGCCAGGCACAAGGTGACCGTCACGCTGGACTGGGCCGGATCGACGGGTACGCGGATCGGCGTGGCCGCCGCCGTCCCGCTCCATAGCACCACGATCGCGGCCGCGAACCGTCTGGACATGTCTTCCCTCCCGCGGGCGGCCGGCGAACCCCGCCGCAGCCCGCCCGCCGCCGGATTATACCGCGGCGCCGCGTCCGGCGCGAAGTTTTTGGCGGCGGGGCGCCGCCCGCCGCCGCCTCTGGCACGACGGGGCCGTCCGCGGTACAACGGGTTCATGACCCGCGACCCTTTGACCTCCCCCGACGCCCCGCCCGTCGTGGGCGACGTCGCCGGCGTCCGGGCGGCCGTCCGCCGCGCCCGGCTCGGCGGCCGCACCATCGGTTTCGTGCCCACCATGGGGGCCCTGCATCGCGGTCACCTCAGCCTGATCGAGGCGGCCCGACGGCAGGGCGACTATACCGTGGTCAGCATCTACGTGAACCCGACGCAGTTCGGCCCGCGCGAGGACTTCGCCCAATACCCGCGCGACCTGGAGACCGACCGCCGCCTCTGCCGCGAGGCCGACGCCGACTTGATCTTCGCCCCGAGCGACGCGGAGATGTACCCGCCCGGCGACGAAACCCGAGTCCGCCCCGGCCGCCTCGCCGAGACGCTCTGCGGGGCCTGCCGGCCTGGGCACTTCGAGGGCGTCTGCACGGTCGTGGCCAAGCTCTTCCACATCGTGCAGCCCGACGTCGCCTACTTCGGGCAAAAGGACGCCCAGCAGATCGCCATCATCCGGCGGATGGTCCGCGACCTGCACATGCCGATCCGCATCATGGCGTGCCCGCTGGTTCGCGAGCCGGACGGTCTGGCCCTGTCCAGCCGCAACGCCCGCCTGACGCCGAAGGATCGGGCGCGGGCGCTCTGCCTGTACCGGGCGCTCTGCACCGGACGCGACGCCCTGCAAGCGGGGCAGCGGCCGGTCGGGGCGGTGCTGGCCGGGATGCGGGCGGTGATCGCCCAGGCCGGCGCGGACATCGGCATCGACTACCTCAGCCTGGTGGACCCGGAGACGCTGCAAGACGTGGCCGAGCCGCGGGGGCGGGTGATGCTGGCCGGGGCCGTCCGCCTGGGCGGCGTGCGGCTGATCGACAACCTGCTTTTCGATCTATAGGATGGCGCCAGCCGGCCGCGCCCGGCCGCGCGGGGCGGGAGTCGCCGCAGACCGCCGCGGCGGATCGCGCCGAGGGAGCTGTCATGCACCCGACCATGTTTCGCATCCCCTTCCTGCCGGAATGGCTCGCCGACATCAAAAGCTACGGCGTGATGATGATGATCGCCTTCCTCACCGGCATCTGGCTGGCCTGCCGCCGGGCAGAGAAGGTGCAGGCCAACCCCGACATCGTCCTGAACCTCGGCTTCATCGCCCTGGTCGGAGGCGTGATCGGTTCCCGGGCCATGTACGTCCTGCACTATTGGGGCGAGCGGTTCGCCAACCAGCCCCACCCTTACCTGAGTATCCTCGACATCCGCGCCGGCGGGCTGGAGTTCTACGGCGGGCCGCTGCTGGTGATCCCCGCCGTGGCCCTTTACACCCGCTTCGTGGCCAAGGCCAGCATCCGCTGGTACCTGGACATCACCATGCCCTCGCTGGCCTGGGGGTTGGCCATCACCCGCGTCGGCTGCTTCTTGAACGGCTGCTGCTGGGGGGCGGTTTGCGCCGACCGTCACGACCCGGCCCACGAGCGGGCGGCCCTGCCCTGGGCGGTGCGCTTCCCCTACGGCAGCCCGGCCATGACCCAGCAGTACCAGTTCGGCGAGCGGCCCATCCCCAAGGAGCTGATCTACGTCCTGGCCACGGGCGAGAGCATCCCGCTGCCGCGGGACTACCTCGAAGCGGCGGTCGCCGAGGGCGGTTCGCCGGCCGATCCCCCGGCCGAGCTGTTGCGACAGCAGGCGGCGGCGCGGGAGCGGCTGGAGGCGGCGGTGCGGTCCGGGGCCGACGAGGCGGCGCAGCGGCCGCTCCGCGCCAAGCTGGAGCAGGTCGACCAGGCGTTGGCCCGCCACGCCGCCACGCCGGCGGCGGCGGCCCGGCAGCAGGCCGAGCGGTACGGGCTGACGCCGCCGCAACTGGCCGAGCTGGCGGCGTCGTATCCGTCGAAGCCGGTCCACCCCACGCAGCTCTACGAGACGGTCACCGGCCTCCTGCTCTGCTGGCTGCTGACGCGGCTGTTCTACTATCGCGCCCGGCACGGGATCATCGGCGCCTGGTTTCTGATCCTGTACGCCGTCGCCCGCTTCGTGCTGGAGTTGCTTCGCCAGGACAACCCGCTGGATGTCGGCGGGCTGACCATTTCGCAGGCCATCAGTCTCGGCACGTTCCTCACCGGCTGGCTCTGGCTGTACGTCGTGCACTACCGGCTGCCGCCGATCAGTCCGCGGGCGGTGCCGGTGGTGTACGCGGAGGCGCCGCCGGAGCAGGCTCGCCCCCATCGTCAGGCCCGCGGCTGACCGCCGGGCGGCCCGGCCGCGGCGGTCCACGCCGTCCGGCGGGGGGGTGGCGGCGCGAGCATCCCTCCGCGCGCGTGCGTTCCGGGGGCTGCTGGTGCGAGAATCCCTTCGCGCCCCGGCGTTCCGGGGGCTGCTGGTGCGAGAATCCCTTCGCGCCCCGGCGTTCCGGGGGCTGCTGGTGCGAG
>CAZNFM010000005.1:0-158100 GCA_964572385.1 uncultured Planctomycetaceae bacterium
ACATCGCCCGCTGGAACGGCAGCACCTGGCAGCCGCTGGGGGCAGGGATGAACACCTACGTGCAGACCCTGGCGGGCTTCAACGGCGAGCTGATCGCGGGGGGCTGGTTCACCACCGCCGGCGGCGTGACCTGCAACCGCATCGCCCGTTATACTTATGCCAAAGGCGCGTGCTGCCTGGTCGACGGATCGTGCCAGGTCCTGGCTCCTGATCAATGTTCCGTAAACGGCGGTACCTACCGCGGAGACTGGACTACTTGTGAAACGGAGCCCTGCCCGCAACCCGGGGCCTGCTGCTACCCTGACGGGCATTGCGAGATGAGCACCGTGACCGCCCCGGGCGACTGCGGGGCGGGCGGAACATACCTCGGGGACGATACGTCTTGCGGTTCGGGCGCCTGCGGCGCCTGCTGCCGGATAGACAACGCCTGCACGTTGACCATCCCAGACCTGTGCGCTGGCACCTGGCAAGGCGAGGGCATCGCCTGTGAGCCGGGTCTATGCCCTACGTTCGAGTGGGCGCCGCTGGGGGCAGGGATAAACGATGGAGTGTTCGCCCTGACGGTCTTCAACGGCGAGCTGATCGCGGGGGGCTGTTTCACCAGCGCTGGCGGCGTGGCGTGCAACTACATTGCCCGATGGGATGGCGCCAATTGGCAGACGCTGGGGACGGGGATGAACAGCTGCGTTTACGCCCTGGCTGTCTACAACGGCGAGCTGATCGCGGGGGGGCCAATTCACCGCCGCCGGCAGCGCTCTGTGTAGCTTCATCGCCCGATGGGATGGCACCGATTGGCAGCCGCTGGCGGAAGGGACCAGTGCGTGGGTGGGTTCCTTGCAGGTGTTCAACGGCGAGTTGATTGCGGGGGGGGGCGTTCACTTTTGCCAGCGGCGTGGAATGCAAGTACATTGCCCGCTGGGACGGGACCACATGGTACCCACTGGGGTCCGGAATGGACTATGCGGTGGATGCGTTGACGGTGTACAATGGAGAGTTGATCGCCGGGGGCCGCTTCCTGACGGCCGGCGGCGTGGCAGCCAATTGCATTGCCAGTTGGAACGGCACGGTTTGGCAGCCGTTGGGGGCGGGGATGGGAGGGTCGTATCACCAGTCTCTTGCCGTGATTGGTCTTACCGCGTTCAACGGCGACTTGATCGTGGGGGGTGATTTTACGAGAGCCGGCGACCTGCCCAGCAACCGGATCGCTCGCTGGGATGGGAGCGCATGGCGCCCGCTGGGGTCGGGGATGAATACCCGGGTATTCGGCTTGATGGCACTTGAAGGCGGGTTGATTGCCTCTGGAGAGTTCACGACGGCGGGCGGCGAATCCTGCAATCGGATTGCCATGTGGGATGGCGCCCAGTGGCGGCCGCTGGGGTCGGGGATGAACAATGCAGTGTACTGGGGATTGGCCGCGTACAATGGAGAGTTGATTGCCGGCGGCCGGTTTACCACCGCCGGCGGCCTGCCGTGCAACCGCATCGCCCGCTGGACGGCGGCCGTGGGGGCCTGCTGTTTCGGCGGTGGGCAACCCTGTCAGGTGTTGTCTCCGGCGGCCTGTCAGACCGAGGGCGGCACGTATCTGGGCGATGGTTCGACGTGCGAATTGCCGGACTGCAACGGCAACGGAGTGAACGACGCCTGCGATGTATCGAGCGGCACCAGCCCGGACTGCAACGCCAACGGCCTCCCCGACGATTGCGACATCCAAGTCGCCTTCGGCGGCACCTGCGACGGGGCAACCTACCCGCCGTGCGACACGGACTACAACACCAACGGCGTGCCCGACCACTGCGAGGCCTGCGGCGACCTGAACGGCGACGAGGAGGTACACGAGGCGGACTACTGGATCTTCGTCGATGCCTTCGGCTGGTGCGCGGGAAGCCCGCGCTACAACGCCCTGGCGGACCTGGACGGCAGCGGCTGCGTCAACCTGGTGGACTTCCAGGCGTGGTTGATGTGCTACCAGATGGCCAACGGCCGCGAATTCGTGGCGCCGAAGAATAGACCCGCGGCGCCCAAGTCTCTGATCCTGACCGGCCGATGACCGGCCGAACCGCGTGACCGATGGCGGCAGAGGACGCCGATCTCGAATCGGCAAGCTCCGATCCGAGCCGCTCGGCCACCTCGCCTGCCCCCCCGGCCCCGGCGGCGGCCTGCCGACGAGAACGCCACCGCCGGGGCGGGACAGTGCCGAAACACGGCCGGACACAAGCAGCCCTCGCCACCTGTCGCGGACCATTCCCCGCCGGCCGCGGCTCATCCGCGTTGGGCGGCGGCCGGTCCGTCACCCGCGGATCAGTGCGTCACGGGCGGCGTGCTCTGCGCCGACTTCACCCCCTGCTGACCGCTGTTCAGGGCCGCCAGCAGGTTGGCCATCTGCGAGGCCACTTCGTTGCCGCTCGTGCTCTTGAGGATGCTGACCGCCTCCTCGCTGTCCATCTCGGTCAGCTTCTTGAGGATCGAACCGAGCGCCGCCTCGCGGATGGCGTTGGTGTTCCGCTGGTGAGCGACCGCGTCGCCCATCGCCAGCGCCATGTAGAACGCCGGCGCCTCGCCGAGATTCTTGAGATTGGAATTAGCCACCGAACCGATGATGTCCTCGTGCAATGCCATGTCCTTTGATACTCCTGCGTCGGCAGTCCCTGAGTGATCCACACGACTGTCCCGTGGGGGCATTCGGGCCGATCTTCGCCCGTCCGTCGCCGTCAACCGCCGTGCCGGGCCGGCGTGGGGTCCGGCTGAAGAAACAGCAACTCCGCCTCCTGCGACACGGTTCTGCCGTCATCCTCCAGCCGTCGTCCGCCGCTCGGCGTGTACCGCGTCAGGATGCAATTCGCGAACACGCGGACCTGGGCGACGGCAATGTCGCCGCGGGCCTGCTCCAATACCGCGGTCTCGATCGCGGCCTCGACGGCGTTGAGCGCCGCCTGGCTCGCCGCCCGCAGCCGGCCTCGCCAGTAAATCCGCCGCGGGCGGGCGGGGGGCGATCCGCGATCGCCCTCCGCATCCTCTTCCAACTCGAGCGGCCCGGCCGAGAGCGTCATCCGGCTGGCGGCGCCGGCCAGGCTCTCGCCCGCGAAGGTGAGCCGCTGGTCGTCGACGGGCGCCGCCCGGTAGCCCAGTTCGTACACCGCCACGCGGTCGTCCGCCTCGATAAACCGGGCGTACCGCCAGGTCAGCCGCAGGCCCGCCCGCGGTTCATAATCGTCCAAGCGACCGCGGACGACCTCCAACAGGGCAAACACCCCGATGGAGGATCCGTCCCCATGCCGCGGGTCGGACCCCAGCCGCAGGACCCGCTCCGCCACCAGCACCGCGAACTCCGACCCGCGGCGGGCTGCGCCTCCTTCCGCCGCGGCGTTTTCGCGAAGCCAGGCGACGTACGCCGCCGGCATCCGCTCGCGCCGGAGCGCCGCTCGCAGGGCCACGCGGTTGCCTCCGGACACGCCCTGCACCGTCGCGAAGGCCGGTTCGCCTCCGTACATCGCGTCCTCCAGCCGTGCGACCAGGGCATCCTCCAGTTCGGAAAGGGCGGACATGGGCATCACCTCCACGAGCCAGGCGGGGTATTCCCGCGAGTCGACCCTCGAACCGGGGTCGGCGCCGTCCGGCGCCCCGCTGGCAGCCTACAGCCGATCGAGTTGTTCTCGGGTCATGGACCGGGCCGGTCCGGCGGAGGCGACCCGCTCCCCTAAAGCGGGATTATCCCGCAATGCCGCCGAGGCGGGCAGATGGGCCGTCCCCCTCGCCACCTCCCTCAGCCACGCCACCGCTTCGTCGCGGCGGCGGGCCACGTCCGGAGGAACCGGCGGGCGGCGGCCGTGCAGTCGATAGGTCGCCAGGTCCAGGGTGAAGGACCGCACCACGGCGGCGGCCCGCGGGTCCGCCCCGAGGTCCACGGGCACGGCGTAGCGGACGGCGAAGTAGCTGTCCGCTTCGCCCTCCGCTCCCAGGCGGGCCTCGTCCGCCCGGGCCGCATTGGGTTGACCGGTTCCCTCGTCGTCGGTCAGTTCGAGGAAGGCTTCGCTGCCGAGCCGCCTTTCAAGGTCTTCATTGGTGATGTAGCCCACGGCCGTCTCCCGGAACCCCTGCGGTGAAAACCCCTTCCCGCCGGCGGCGGTGAAGACACGTCCCGGTCGGCGGGCCGTGCGGAGCACGACCCCGCCGACCGTTCGGCCCGCCGGCCCCCGCACCAGCTGGCGAGCCTCGGACACCTCTCTGGCTCAGGCGCTGACGAACTCCACCCGAACCGCGTATTGCCAGTAGCCGTAGGCCATTCGATACCTGGCCCGCACGCCGAACAGGAATTTCTCGCGTCGGAAGCCTTCGTCGGAGTCTTCCGTCAGGGCGCCGAACTCCACCGGCTCGCGGTCCTGGAAGATGAACGGGCGGATCACGCCGTCGGTCTTGAGCAGGTACCACCGGTGGCGATGCGTCAGCCAGGGCAGCGCCACCACGCGGGCCAGCCCTTGCAGCGCGTTGCTGCGGTTCTCCACGATGGTGGAATTCAGCGCCTCCGCGGCGGTGAACAGCAGCGTCGGCGGCACGACCGCCACCAGCCCGCTGGCCGACAGCATCATCGGTTCGCCCTGGTCGTCACGCACGGAGAGCAGCGCCGCGACGGCCGACTCCATCGCCGCCTTGAATTCCGGCACGGCGATCGACTCCGGCTCTTCGGCCTCCGCCGTCAGCAGGTTGCTCTGCACACCCGACCCGCCCGACTCGTGCGCGTCGCTGAAGAAGCTCACCGCGTCGTAGCCCACCCAGCCGGGATCGGCCCCGTGAATGAGCAACTGGGCCAACAGGTAGTCCTTGTGGGTCGCCGCCCGCTGGGCCAACTCGCCGACCCGCAGACGGATCTGGCCGGTCTGGTCGTCGCTGATCTCGTCGCGGTCCACCTCCAGGGTGGCTTCGTACTTCAGGTTTTCCACGGAGTACGTTTCCGTGCGCAGGCCCTGGGCGAGCCGCCCCGTGCCCCACTCGCGGACGCGCGGGACCGTGCCGAGCCAGCGGTACTGCTCACGGTCGGAGTTGGACACGATCCGCGTGGCCAGGTCCTGATACCACGTCGGCGTTTGTTCGAATCGATGCAGAAATTCGCTGCGCAGCCCCTTGGTCAACAGCCCGGTGTTAATGACCGCCATCTTGTCATGCTCCTGAAAGCGGGGGGAATAGTGGTCAGTTCAAAGTAATCAGTCCTTGATGGTCAGCACACAGTGATCGGCGCTCGGCCGTCCCGCAGGTACGAGAATGACTCCTCGCTCCTTCGCCTTCGCCGTTGCCCGGCGGCCCTCTCGAACCCGCGGCGCTCAGCCGCCGCGCGTCACGGCAGCTCGACATAGCGCATGCTCAACAGCCCGCCGATGCCCACGATGCCGCCGGCCTGACCCACCTTGGCCCACACCCGCTGCCCGCGGGCCACCAGGTTGCCCGCCAGCGGCAACACCGCCGGCGTGTGCGCGGTCAGCCCCGTCAGGTTGAAGGCGTCCACCAGCTCGTCCGGGTCCGCCGCGTCGGTCCCCACATCGAGGAGACCCTGGTTCGGCACCGTGTTGAAGCAGACCTCGATGCTGATCACCCGAAGCGGCCGCTGGGCGATCAGTACCGGATTGGTGGTCGCCCCGGCCGCCGAACTGGCCAGCGCGGCCTGCACGGCCTGCTCCACCTGTCCCGTGGCCAGCGGCCGGATGCGGACGATGCCCCGGTTCGTTTCCGTCACGGCCAGCAGCACGCCGCAATAGCTCGCCCCCCGCGGCGGGTACATGGTCAGGGTGTCGTCCGCCGTGGCATAAACGGGCCCGCCGATCAGATCGCCCGTCGCGCCGGCGATCGGCGCCACGAAATCCCCCTGCGTATAGACCCGAACCGCCCCGGCCCCCGCCGCTCCGTCGCGGTTGTCCGCCTCTTCATAGGCGACGCCCGCGAAAAGGTCTCCGGCCACCAGGCCGCGGACGCAGCCGGTTACCCGTTCGAGGCCCAGGTACGCCCCTTTGCGGACGTGGGTTGCGGCCGTGACCGGGTAGCTCCGCAGCTCCTGGTCGACGAAACGCTCCAATTCACGATTTGCGGTCAGAGGCATGGGATTCTCCAAAGAAAGAAGTTGAAACACCCAAGGATCGAAAACGTCGGCCGGGGGAGTCGGGTCAGTTCGCCGGCGGCCCGTCGCCTGCGGTCGGTTCGTGCCCGGCCGGCTCGGCCTCGACTGCGCTGTGGCGGCGTCGCTTGCTCAGCCGTCCCGCAGAGCCGCGGCCACATAAGCCGATTCCGTGCAGAGCTTCTCCAGCAGACCGCGGTGGGCTTGATACTCCGCCCGAGCCGCGGCCTCCACCGCCTGCCGGGCGCCGCCCGCCGTCGGACCCGACCCGGGTGCGGCCATCCGCCCCGCGACGACCACCACCGGCGCGGCCGCCGCCCACTGGTCGAAGCCCTCCGGGTCGCGGCGCGCGAAGGCCACCGCCCATTCCCGCTGCGCCGCCGTCAATTGCCCTGCCGACAACGCCAACGCCACCCGTTCTTCCGCTCGCCGGGCTGCCCGCTCCTCCTCGAACGCGCGGATGCGGGCCGCAGCGCCGGCCAGCAGGGCCTCGGTCGACGCGGCGGTCGGCAGGCCCAAGAGCTGGCGCAGTTCCGCCGCCGGGTCGCTCTCGCCGCCGCCCAATGCCTCAGTTGCGGCGCGGTTGACCACCGGCGTCATCCCCACGATGGCCGGCTTGTTGGTCAGGGCGACCGAATGCAGCGCCGTGAGCCGACGATCCTCTCGCCGCACCAGAGCCACCGGCGACAGATAGCGGTACTCCCTTCCTCGGAGCCGGGCCAGCCCCTCGGGGGTCCACGAGATCTCCCCGTACAGCCCCGGAGCCGCGTCCCCGCCCGGCCGCACGATGTTCAGTTCGCGGATCCAACCCGCCGCCGGCGCCTGCCCGCTGGGCGAGGCGTATGCGCCGCCGAGGGTCTGATGCTCGTAATCCACCGGCAGGTCGGCGCCGTGCTCGCGAAACGCCGTCACCGCCGCCTCGGCGGCCGCGTCGTCCACCACGAACGACCCCGACAGGCTCCGCACCTCGCCCCACGGAACGATGAGCACGCGGGTCGGCACGTCCTCGCCGCTCGGCAAGGCCGCCTCCAGCACCACCTGATCCACCGACGGTTCAACCGAATCCCCGCGCCCTGCGGCGGCGGCCCTGTCTCCGCCCACCGATTGCCGGATCCCGTCACCCTTTGCACTCATACGCCATCTCCTCTCATCGGCTCGCGACCGCACGCCGCGATCCCGGTCGGCCGGTCTTTCGTGCCGACGCTATCACTCTTGCTCAGCGCTCCGCTTCCATCCGGCTCCGCACGACTACCCCCGCCCCGCCGCTCCGGTACAATGACCGTTTGCCGGACCCCGCTCCGGCCGGGGATCGCATGGCCGACGAACTCCTCACCAGCACCCAGAACCCGCGGATCAAGGCTCTCCGCCGACTCCGCGATGCCGCCCGCGACGAACGCGGCGACGCCGTCGTCATCGACGGCCGCCGCGAGATCCGCCGGGCCTTCGCCGCCGGAATCGCCTTCCGCGAGCTGTTCTACTCCCGCCGCCGGCTGCAACCGGACGACGAAGACCACCTGCTCCGTCCCGCCCGAACCGCGGGAGTACGCCTGACCGAGGTGTCCGACCCGGTACTGGAGAAAATCTGCTACGGCGAACGCCACGACGGACTGGTGGCCGTCGCGGAACGGCCCCGCCGGCAGCTGAGCGACCTGCGGCTCGGACGATGCCCGCTGCTCGTCGTGCTGGAGGGCCTGGAGAAACCCGGCAACCTCGGCGCGGTGCTCCGCTCGGCCGACGCGGCGGGCGTCGAGGCCGTGCTGGTGGCCGACGCGGCCGCGGACCCCTTCGGCCCGAACGCGATCCGCGCCAGCCTGGGGACGATCTTCTGCGTGCCGGTGGTGGAGACCACGACGGCCGAAGCCCGGGCCTGGCTGGCCGAGCGCGCCATCGCCACCGTGGCGGCCGACCCCGCCGCGGCCACGATATATACAAACGTAGATTTCTCGGGAGCGACGGCGATCGTCCTGGGCAGCGAGGCCCGCGGCCTGACCGAGCCGTGGCGCGGCCCGGACGCGCGAGCGGCACGGGTGCCGATGCGCGGCCGCGGCGACAGCCTCAACGTATCCATCACGGCGGCGCTGTTCTTCTACGAAGCCCTACGGCAACGGACCGCGGTTCCCCGATGAGGCCGGGCGTCCCGCCCCGTGACGGTCCGGGCGGGCCTCTCGCCCGGCACATGCGGCAAGGAGCATCCTGATGACTGAAAAGGAAAAGCGTCTGGCGGATTTCTGTCGGTCTCACCACTACGACGGCGTGCTGCTTCGCCGGCGGGCGAACATCGCCTGGCTCACCGACGGCGCGGACGTGCATTGCGACACTTCGACGCCGCTCGGTGTGGCGGCCTTGCTTTGGTCGCCCCGCCGCAAGACGGTGTGGTGCGATACCATCGAAGCCCCGCGGATGGCCGAGGAGGAGTTCGGCCGCGAGTGGAAGGTGCAATCCTGGCCCTGGTTCGAGGCCCCTCCGCCGCCGCCCAAGGGCCGCTGGGCGACCGACTGGCCGAAGGACGCGATCGCCCCGCTCCGCTGGTCGCTGACCGCCGACGAGGTCCGCCGCTACCGCGCCCTCGGCCGCGATGCCGCCGAGGTGGTCCGCGCCGTGATGGAAAACATCCTGCCCGGCGTGACCGAACACCAGATCGCCGGCATCACCGGGGCCATGCTGCGGCAACGCGGGATCCTGCCCTATGTAACCCTCGTGGCCGCCGATCAGCGCGTGGACCGCTACCGGCATCCCATTCCCACGGCGAATCGCCTCCGCAAGAAGCTGATGGTGGTCGTCTGCGCCCAGCGCGACGGCCTGATCGTCAGCCTCACCCGCCTGGCGCACTTCGGGAAACTGCCCGCCGAGCTGCGCCGCAAACATCAGGCCGTCTGCCGCGTGGACGAAGTCCTGCACGCCGCGACCCGGCCGGGGGCCCGCTGGTGCGACATCCTCGCCGAGGGCCTTCGCGCCTACCGCGAGACCGGCTTCGGCGAGGAGTGGCTCAAACACCACCAGGGCGGGCCGACCGGCTATGAGTGCCGCGACTTCAAGGCCACGCCGCGAGAGAAACGCCGCGTCTTGGAGCGGCAGGCCGTGGCCTGGAACCCTTCCATCACCGGAACGAAATCGGAAGACACCACCCTCTCCGACGGTGAAGTGCTGACCGCCATGCCCGGCTGGCCCCTCTGCGGCACCCGCCCGGACATTCTGGTGCGGTAGCCGCCGAGCGGCGGGAGGGTCGGCCGGTGTTGCAGATCGGCTCCGTACGTATCGCCCATCCTTTCACGCAGGCGGCCCTCAGCGGTTTCTCCGACCTGCCCATGCGGCGGATCGCCCGCCGCCTGGGGGCTTCCTACGCGCTAACCCAGGTGGTGCTCGACCGTAGCGTGCGTCACGACGGTGACTGGCAGCGGCAGTTCCTGCAAGTGCCGCCCGACGACCACCCTGTCGGCGCCCAGCTCATGGGCGACGACCCCGGCGGCATGGCCGAGGCCGCCCGACGGCTCGGCGACGCCGGCTACGACGTGATCGACCTCAACTTCGCCTGCCCCGCCGCGCGGATCCTCCGCCGCCGCCACGGCGGACACCTCCTCGGCTCGCCCGATCTGGCCTTGAAAATCGTCGATGAAGTGCTCGCCGCGGTTGCCGGCCGACGGCCGGTGACGGTCAAACTGCGGCGCGGACTGGACGACAGCGCCGAGAGCAGAAAGGCGTTCTTAATCCTCCTCGACGGCGCTTGCGCCCGCGGTGTCGCCGGCGTGACGCTCCATCCCCGCACGGTCCAGCAGGGTTACGCCGGGCAAGCGGACTGGAGCGTCCTGGCCGAAGTCCGCCGCCGGCTGGAGCGTCTGCCGCTGCTGGGCAGCGGCGACCTGTTCAACGGGCGCGACGCCGTGCGCATGCTCGCCGAGACCGGCGTGGACGGCGTGGCCCTGGCCCGCGGCGCGATCGGCAATCCCTGGATCTTCGCCGAAGCCCGCGCCCTCGCCGCCGGAGCGGATTCCCCGGGTCCGCCTTCGCTCGCCGAGCAACGTGCCGTCATCGATCGGCACTTCGCCGAAACGGCGGCCTGCTGCGGACTGGAGCGGGCCGGCTGGCTGATGCGCCGCCATCTGCTGAAGTACTGCAAGCTGCACCCCCGGCCCCGCGCCGTCCGCGCCGACGTCGTCAAGGTCCGCACCACCGCGGAGTACCTGGCCGTGTTTGAACGATGGTACGGCAGCGAGTCTCCTGACCCGCCCGATGCCGGTCGAACCGCGGGCGGCGCTACGCCTTGAGCGCGTCGCGGTTCGCCTTGCGCCGCTCGATCGTGTCCAGCACTCGCTTTCGCAGGCGGCAGTTCCCCGGCGTCACCTCGACCCACTCGTCCTCTTCGATGTACTCGAGCATCGCCTCCAGCGACAGCACCCGCGGCGGCTTGAGCACCACGGTCTTGTCCGCCGAGGCCGCCCGGATGTTGGTCAGCTTCTTCTCCTTGCAGACGTTGACCTCGATGTCGTCGTCCTTGCAGTGCTCGCCGACGACCTGCCCGCGATACACCTCGTCGCCCGGACTGACGAACATCACCCCCCGGTCCGCGAGATTCTGCACGGCGTACGTCGTCACCCGCCCCGTCTCCAGCGACACCATGACGCCGTTGCTGCGGCCGGAGATCGATCCCCGCAGATGCTCGTACTGGTAGAAGGTGTGGTGCATCACCGCCTCGCCGCGCGTCGCGTTCAGCACCCGCGTCCGCAACCCGATCAGGCCCCGCGCCGGAATGGTGAACTCCAGGTGCGTCCGCCCTTCCCGCGTGTCCATCTTCATCATCTCGCCGCGGCGATTGCAGACCAGCTCGATCACCGCCCCCGCCAGCGAGGCCGGCACGTCCACCACCAGGTGCTCCACCGGCTCGGTCTTCCGCCCGTCCAGCTCGCGGTAGATCACCCGCGGCTTGCCCACCATCAGCTCGTAGCCTTCCCGTCGCATGTTCTCGATCAGCACGCCCAGATGCAGCACGCCCCGCCCGGACACTCGGAAACTGTCCTTCTGCCCCATCTCCTCCACGCGCAAGGCGACGTTGACGTTCAGTTCCTTCAACAGCCGGTCGCGCAGGTGCCGGGTGGTCAGGTACTTGCCCTCCCGCCCCGCGAACGGCGACGTGTTCACACTGAACACCATGCTGATCGTCGGCTCGTCGATGGCGATGATCGGCATCGGCCGCGGCTGCTCCAGATCGGTGATCGTGTCCCCAATGCCCACGTCGGTCAGGCCGGTCAACGCGACGATGTCTCCCGCCGCCGCGGAGTTGACCCGCACCCGCCCCAGCCCCTCGTAGGTGAACAGCCCGTCGATGGAGACTTCCGTGCGATGCCCGTCGCGGTCCACGCGCAACGCCTTCTGCCCCGCGGACAGCGTCCCGGCGAATATCCGCCCGATGGCGATCCGCCCGACGTAGTCGCTGTAGTCCAGCGTCGTCACCAGCATCTGCACCGGCTCCTCCGGCGAACCGCCGGGCGGCGGTACGCTCCGCACGATCTCGTCCAGCAGCGGCGTGATGTCGCCGCCCTCGCGCCCCGGCGGGCGGCAGGCGAAGCCGAGCTTCGCGCTGGAGTGCAGCACCGGCCACTCGAAGGCCGCCTCGTCCGCCCCCAGCTCGATGAATAGATCGAACAGCTCGTCGAGCACCTCCTTGGGGCGAGCGTCCGGGCGGTCGATCTTGTTGATGACCGTGATCGGTCGCAGGTGGTAGTCGAACGCCTTCTTCAGCACATACCGCGTCTGCGGCATGGGGCCTTCAAAGGCATCCACCACCAGCAGCACCGCGTCCGCCATCTTCAGCACCCGCTCCACCTCGCCGCCGAAGTCCGCGTGGCCCGGCGTGTCGATCAGGTTGATCTTGCAACCCTTCCACCGGATGGCGCAGTTCTTGGCGAAAATGGTGATTCCCCGCTCCCGCTCCTGCGGGTCGCTGTCCATGATCAGCTCGTTGGACATCTGGCCGGGCCGCAACGTGCCGGATTGCTTGAGCAGGCAATCGACCAGCGAGGTCTTCCCGTGATCAACGTGAGCGATGATGGCGACGTTGCGCAATTCCATGGCGGATGGCTCGCGATCCCCCGGACGGTCCCGGCTTTCTGCTGGCAAACGGAATAATAGCACCGCGGAAACAGGCCGGGAAAGCCGGAGGGCTGACGAGCGGCCGGAGTGCAGGCGGGTCTAATCGGACTTCAGGGCCACGCCCGCGGCGATGGCCCGCAGGCTCTCCTCGCGGAACCGCCCGCGGAGGCCCGCCTGGGCCGCCGCCTCGAGCGCCGCGCCAGTGGCCCATCCCCGCCGAATCAACCCGAACGACAGGAGGGCCAGGGCCACGTTTGCTTTGCCGACCTCCCGCGACAGCGGGGACGGATCGATCCGCTCCACGGCGGCCGACGTGGCCGGCGCCGCCAGGTGCTCCGCGATGATCACCAGCGCGGACTCCGGCAACGCCGCCAGGCTGCCGATCCGCTGCAACCCGTCGATGCTTTGGATAATGACCAGGTCCGGCGACCCCAGACCGGTGTGGCGAATCGGCCGCGGGGAAATCACCAGGCTCGACAGCGAATAGCCCTTGCGCACGCTGATCGGGTAATCATCCACCTGCGCGACGTGCAGACCGGCCCCGACCAGCAGTTCGCCGATCACCCCGGCCGCGGAGCGAATCCGCTCGCCGGCAGACCCCGCCAACGCCACCTCCACCCGCGGGGGCCACCCCTCGGCCAGACGAAGCAGCTCCGGCGGTGCCGCGGAAGAAGACTCCGGGCGCGACCGCACCCCGCCGCTCGCCGCCGGCCCGGCGGGCGGCACCGGCGGCGGCTCATCCCGCAATACGCCGAACGGCATCTTCAAGGCGTCGGACATCTCCGCCAGCGTCCGCACGGTCAGCTTGTTCTGCGGCGTGTAATACGCCGTGCAAAACTCCCAGATGTCCAGCAAGGCGAAGCCGGGAGCACGCAGCGTGCGGTCGAGATACTCGTCCAGATCCTTGCCCGGCGCGCTGCACCGGGCCACGAACGAGCCGCCCGCCGCCATCGTCAGTTGGCAGAGATCCAGCGGCGGATCCGCGCTGCCGCCCGGCGTCGTCGACGTCAACCCGGCCACCGGCGTGGTCGGCGAATGCTGCCCGCCGGTCATGCCGAAGTTGAAATTGTTGCAGACCAGCACCTTGACCCCCACGCCCCGCCGCGCGGTATGCACCAGGTGCGCCGTGCCGATTCCGCAGCCGCCGTCCCCGATCAGCACGATCACCATCAGCTCCGGGCAGCGCCGCTTGATCCCCTCCGCGTAGGTGATCGAGCGGCCGTGCAGACCGTGAAAAGTATGGCAGGCGAAATACCGGTCGGCCGTGCCGATGCAACCGATGTCGGAAACGAGGCACACCTCCTCCGGACGAAGACCCAGCCGCTCCAGCGCCGCGCCGATCCGCTCCAGCACCGTTCCGTGCGAACAGCCCGGGCAATAGGTCATCTCCTGCGGTTTGGCCGTCACCATGGCGGTCATGCGACGCCCTTTCCATCAACGTACACCGACTGCATCAAGGCCCGCGCTCGCTCCGCGATCAAGGCCGGACCCAGCCGACCCCCGTCGTAACGCAGGATCGACTCCACCCGCGCCCACGGCAACACCCCGCGAATCACGTCGGCGTACAGGCCGATGTTCAGCTCCGGCACCAGCACCGCCGTAATGTTCGGACCGGCCGCCGCCCGAATGGCCCGAACCGGCACGGGCCACAACCCGTACAGCGTCAAATGCGAAACCGGCCGGCCCTCCGCCCGCAGCAGGTCCACCGCCTCCCGCGCCGTCCCGTCCGGCAGGCCGTAGGACACGATCAGCACGCCGGCCTTCGGGTCCAGGTCCGCCTCCACGTCTTCCAGCCAGTCCGCCGCCGCGTCGATCTTGCAGCGGAGGTGCGTGAGCTTCCGCTCGATCTCTCGCGGATTGCTGGTCAACAACCCGCACGAATCATGGATCGACCCCGTCACCCGCACCCGTTGCGGACCACCCACCGGCGCGAATGCCGGCACCTCCGCCGGATGCGTGAAGGCATAGGGCGTGTACGGCTGCCCCGCGGCCGCCGGTCGCCGCTCGCGGGCGGGCGGTAAGGGCACCGCGGACAGATCCACCGTCTGCCGCGTGGAGGAGATGTCCTTCGAAAGCAGCACCACCACCGGAGTCCGCAATTCCTCGGCCACTTGAAAGGCCTTGTAGGTCAGGCGATATGCCGAGGCTGCGTCACTGGCCGCCAGGACCGGCAACGGATACCCGCCGGCGGTCACATACCGCGCGAACATCACGTCGCCCTCGCCGGTCATGGTCGCCCCGCCCGTGGACGGCCCGAGCCGCTGGCAGTTCACGATCACCACGGGCGCTTCGATCATCTGGCCGAACCCGATGTTCTCGCTCATCAGGCTGAAACCGGGCCCGGACGTGGCGGTCATGGCCCGCGCCCCGCACATCGCCGCAGCCAGGCACTGCCCGATCGAGGCGATTTCGTCCTCCACTTGGACGGCGATGCCCCGCCCGTCGGCGAAGGCCCGAATCATGTCGTGCAGGATCGAGCTGGCCGGCGTGATCGGATAGCCGGCCACGAAATCGCAGCCCGCCTTCAGGGCGCCCTGCACCACGGCCTGATTTCCCGTTATGAATTGCGGCACGCGTTTTCTCCAATACCACCAACGCACCGGCCGCCCGGCCCGCCCCGCGGCGCGTCCGCCCGCCTGCTTCGCGGCGCAGCCGGGCAATCCGCGTTCAGTAGGCTTCGTGTCCGGTGAGGGTCTGTCCGACGATCAACTCGTGGATGGTCTCCGTGCCTTCGTAGGTGATGACGCTCTCGAGGTTGAGCAGATGGCGGATGCTGGCGTGGTCCACGGTGATGCCGCCGGCGCCGAGCAGGTCCCGCGCGTCGCGGGCCACGTCCAGCGCCATCCGCACGTTGTTCCACTTGGCCATGGACACCTGACTGTGATGCATCGTGCCGGCGTCCTTCAACCGGCCCAGTTGCAGCACCAGCAGTTGCCCCGTGGTGATCCGCCGGCACATGTCCGCGAGCCGCCGCTGCACGGTCTGCGTCTTGGCGATCGGCCGCCCGAACAGCACCCGGACCCCGGCAAACTCCAACGCTTCATGGAAACAGGCCTGCGCCGCCCCGACCGCCCCCCACGCAATGCCGTAACGCGCCTGCGTCAGGCAGCTCAACGCCGCCTTCAAACCCCGCGCCTGCGGCAGCACGTTCGCCTGCGGAACACGCACTTCATCGAAGAACAGCTCCGACGTCACCGACGCCCGCAGCGAGAACTTCCGCAGAATGTCACGGGCCTCGTAGCCCGGCATGTTCTTCTCGACCAGGAACCCCCGGACGCCTTCGTCCGTCATGGCCCACACAATGGCCACGTCCGCCAGCGTGCCGTTGGTGATCCACATCTTGGCCCCTCGGATCACCCAGTCGCCGCCACGCCGCTCCGCGTGGGTCTTCATCGTGCCGGGATCGCTGCCGCCGTCCGGCTCGGTCAACCCGAAACAGCCGATCGCCTCGCCCCGAGCCATCGCCGGCAGCCACCGGCTCTTCTGCTCCTCGCTGCCGTAAGTCAGGATCGGGTACATGCACAGGCTGCCCTGCACCGAGACGAAGCTCCGCAACCCGCTGTCGCCGCGCTCCATCTCCTGACAGACCAGCCCGTAGCACACGTTGTTCAGCCCGGCGCAGCCGTACCCCTCGTGATTGCACCCGAACAGGCCCATCGCGGCCATTTCGGGAACCAGCTCGATCGGGAAACGATGGGCGTCGAAGGCCGCGCCGATGATCGGGATGACCTTCTCGTCGACGAACCGGGCAACGGTCTGCCGGACCTGCCGCTCGTCGTCGGTGAGGAGAGAGTTGACGTCGAAGAAGTCCAGTGGGGATGGTGTGTTCATCCCGGCATTATAGCCCCGCCATGACCGTAGAAAAGAGCACCGTCGCCGCTCCGGCCAGGCTGCCCAAGGACCGAGAAATTTGATGATTCAGATACTCCGCTGGCGAAAATCATCCTCGCCGGCCGCTCCGGCCCGCCCCGATTCTCAGGACGACGGCGCCAGCAACACCGCCGCCACCGTGCGAGCGTTGAACACCGCGTGCAGCAGGATGGCTGGAATCAGCGAACCGCTCTTCGCCGCCACGAAACCGAGGACCACGCCAAACAGAGCCAGCGGCAGCATCGTGTCCGGCACCGCGTGATGGAACGCTCCGAAAAGCAGCCCGGTCAGCACGATCCCCACCCACGGCGAACGGCCCGCCCGAGCCAACGCGGGTTGCAGGATGCCTCGAAAGAACAACTCCTCGTAGACCGGTGCCGCCACCACCGCCCCGCAGGCCGTCAGCACGCGAATCCAGGGCGACACGTGGGAACCCAGCGCCTGAATCGCCGCATGCTCCGCAGGCTGGTAACCCGGCACCAGCCACCTCCCCGCCTCGTGAACCAGATAGAGAAGCCCCACGCACAGCGGGAGCACCACCACGAACGCCGCAACCGCCGTCAGCAGGTGCCGTCCAGGCCGCACCGGACGCAAACCCCACGCCGCACCGCTCCCGAACGCCCGCAGACCGATCCACAGCATGGCCCCCGCCGTCAGCATCTGCCCGACCAACAACCCCGCCGAGATCGGCAGCGAAGGCGCCGGGGCCGCGGGCATCGAACCGGCCACGTCTCCGCTGCCGGCGGAAACCGCCGTCCGGGCCAGGCTGGCGCAGAACGAAGGAAAGACCACGATCGCCAGCAAGCCCAACAACACGTCCGTCAGGTCCAGCCGGTGCGCCGGCGGCGGCGGCAACCGCAGGGCGTCCTTCCACTGGCGGCGACGGGTCAGTTCGACGATGATCACCAGCAGGGCCGTGCTGCCGGCCACCAGCAGGAACAGCTCGGCATAATCCAGAACCGTCTGCATGCGCGCCTTTCGCGTCAACCCCGCTCCCAACGGCAGGAGCCGCCGCCATGCCCGGCACTATATTGGATCAGATCATTGCCACCAAACGCCGCGAAGTAGCCGAGGCCGCGCGGCTTCGCCCGCTCCCGGAGCTGCGGCAACGGGCCGAAGCCGAACCGCCGCCTCGCGATTTCTTCGCCGCCGTAACCGCCGGCCGGGTCATGCCCGGCCCGACGCCCGTGCGGCTCATCGCGGAAATCAAGAAGTCTTCTCCTTCCGCGGGCCTGATCCGCCCGGATTTCGACCCCGTGCGCATCGCCCGAACCTACGCGGAATGTGGAGCGGCCGCCCTCAGCGTATTGACCGACCGCCCGTGGTTCTCCGGCGACCTGGCCCACATCGCGGCGGTGAAATCCGCCGTCGATCTGCCCGTGCTTCGCAAGGACTTCATCGTCGATGAGTATCAGGTGTGGGAGAGCCGCGCCGCCGGGGCTGATGCGATCCTCCTCATCGCCGCCGCGCTCGCGCCGCCCCAGATCGCCGCCTGGGCCGCCCTGGCCGACCGCCTCGGCCTCACCACGCTCATGGAAGTCCACACCCTGGACGAGCTCCGCGCGGTTCGCCCCGCCGTCGGCAACGCCCCGCGTCTGCTATGGGGAATCAACAATCGCGACCTGCACGCCCAGCGGACCGACCTGGGCACGACCGTACGCCTGGCCCACGAACTTCGCGACCGGCCCTTCGTCTCCGAAAGCGGAATCCGCACCGCGGAGGACGTCGCCCGCCTGCACGCCGCCGGTGCGACGGCCCTCCTGATCGGCGAAACGTTCATGAGGGCGCCCGATCTCGCCGCCGCCGTCCGAGCGCTGTTCTCCTGACCGAACGTCGCGCGACGACCAGCTCAGCATGGGCGAACGCGGATCACGCCCCAGCCGGCGTCAGCAGCGGCGTGGTCGGCACCCCGGCAGCGGCCCGACGCAGGGCCTCAATCGCCATCCGCGACTCCACCGCCTGGAAGCCGAACGTCCGCACCAGCAGATTCATGCACTGCGCCCCGGATGCCGTGCGGGCCTGGTGAGGAAGCGAAGCCAGTTGCTCAGCGATGCTCGGGTCCGCCCGGACCGCCCGACTGTAAAACCGCGTGGCCGTGGTCACCCGGTCCAGCGGCAGTTGCAGTACCACGGCCAGTTCGCGGGCCGCTTCTTCCAACCGCCCCTCCTCGACGAGCAGCCCATACCGCTCCAAAGCCGATGCGGCGCAGGGCGACGGCGGACCGCCGTGGCCGTGGACCGGACTCTTTCGGGCCGACCCCGAGTCGCTTGCCGGACCCGGTCTCGCTGCCTGAGTCAATGCTTCGATGCCGGCGTTCAGCCGCGTCAGCGTCGTGGTCATGTCCTCCAGGTCGTAATGGCGGCCGAGCGGGTTGGTGCTTTCCGCGGCCTTGCGGAGCAGGTTGTCTTCGTTGCGGATCAGCAAGTCGGCCATCCGCTCCACGACCTGCCGCCGCAGGGCGCGCAGAATGGCGACCGCGTGTTGATACTTGTCGGTTGTGTCGCTCATGATTGCCCCCGATGACCCGGTTCGCCCCGCGCCCCTCCCGCGCCGGCCGGGCCATGCACGATTATCGAAGCGATCCACGCCCGGCTTCACGTTCGCGTCCCCCGCGACCGCCGCCGACTCCGGTCACCCGAAGGCGCGACCTCGCCCGCCGCGACGGACAACGTCGCGCCACGCAGCATGCCGTCGCCTCCGTCCGATAGTTGCCGGTCCCGCCGTTTTCCGATAGCTTCTCCACGCTATCGGGCCGGGCGCGGCGGCGCCGAAGAACGCCGCCAAAACGCCGCCCGGCGACGCAGGAGCGCTCCGCCAAACCATGAATAGACCCCGTCGCCGCAACCGGCTGACCTACAAGTCGGCGGGCGTGGACATCACCGCCAACGACGAGATGGTCGACCTGATTCGCCACTCCATGCGGCGGACCCACGACCTCCGCGTGCTGTCGCGGCACGGCGGCTTCGCCGGGCTGTTCCGGCTCGACTACTCCGAACCCCTCCTCAGGAGAAACTACCGCGATCCCGTCCTCGTCGCCGGGGCCGACGGCGTCGGCAGCAAGCTGCTGCTCGGCCTGGAGTACGGCCGCGTCGCCGACCTCGGCATCGACCTCGTGGCCATGAACGTCAACGATGTCCTGACCATCGGGGCAGAGCCGCTGTTCTTCCTCGATTACATCGCCTGTCACCAGCTCATTCCCGAGCGGATCGCGGAACTGGTCGACGGCATCGCCCGCGGCTGCTCCCTCGCCGAGTGTGCCCTCCTCGGCGGCGAAACCGCCGAGATGCCCGACCTCTACGAACCGGCCCACTTCGACCTGGCGGGCTTCTGTGTCGGCGTCGTGGAGCGGCGGCGAATCATCGACGGCCGCGACGTGGAGCCGGGCGACGTGGTGCTCGGCCTGGCCTCCAGCGGCGTCCACTCCAACGGCTATGCCCTCGTGCGGCGGCTCCTGGAGCGCCTCCCAAAAGACGGCCGCCTGCCGGTGGACCTGGGCGAACCCCTCCCGGACGCCCTCCTCCGCCCCACCCGCATCTACGTCCGCTCGATCCTCGCCCTGCTCCGGCGATATCGCCGCAAACGCGTGGTCCGCGCCATGGCCCACATCACCGGCAGCGGCTTGCCGGGCAATGTGCCCCGCGTCGTCCCGCCCGATTGCGATGTCGCCCTCGTCAAGGGAAGCTGGCCGATCCCGCCGATCTTCCGCCTCCTCCAGAAGCTCGGCGTCGCCGAAGCGGAAATGTACGACGTCTTCAATATGGGCATCGGCTTCGTGGTCATCGTGCGGCCCGCCTTCGCCGACAGCATCGCCGAACACCTCCGCAGAACTGGAGAAACGGTGTACCCTATCGGCGAGGTACGCCGCGGCTCCGGCCAACTCGTCTGGGTGGGGCGGGGTTCTCGCCCGCCGCCCGCCGTGGCCCCGGCTTCCAGCCGCCGCGCCCGGCCGGCCGGCCGGAGACCCGCGGCCCCCGGCTAAACCGGCGAGGAAAACGACTAAACGAAACAGGCGACCGCGCTCATGGGCCTCATCGTTCAGAAATTCGGCGGAACCAGCCTGGCCGACCCCGACAAGATCCACCGGGCGGCCCGCCGGGCCATCCGCGCCAAGCTGGAAGGCCGGCAGGTCGTCGTCGTGGTTTCAGCCATGGGCCACACCACCGACCAGCTCGTCGACCTGGCCTACGCCATCACCGACCGGCCCAGCCGCCGCGAGATGGACCAGCTCCTCGCCACCGGTGAACAGGTCTCCATCGCCCTCATGGCCATGGCCATCCACCACGCCGGGCATGATGCCATCAGCCTCACCGGCGGGCAGGTCGGCCTGCGGACGGATCGCGTCTTCGGCCGGGCGCGAATTCGGGAAATCACCCAACGCGGCCGAATGCTCTCGCTGCTCCGCGAGGGCAGCATCGTCATCGTGGCGGGCTTCCAGGGCGTGGACGAGTCGGCGAACGTCACCACGCTGGGCCGCGGCGGCTCCGACACGACGGCCGTGGCCCTGGCCGCCAGCCTCGGGGCGGACGAGTGCGAGATTTACACCGACGTGGACGGCGTCTATTCCGCCGACCCGCGGATCGTGCCCGAGGCCCGCAAACTCGACTACATTTTCTACGATGAAATGCTGGAGCTGGCCTCGCTCGGCGCCCAGGTCATGCACTCGCGCAGCATCGAGCTGGGCAAGACCTACGGCGTGAAGATCCATGTCCGCAGCAGCTACACCGACGCCAAGGGAACCGACATCGTGAATGAAACACCCGACCTGGAGCACGTGCTGATCCGCGGAGCGGCCCTCAAACGCAACCTGGCCCGCGTCGATCTGATCCGCGTCCCCCACACCCCGGGCATCGCCGGGACGATCTTCTCGCGCATCGCCGACCGCGGCGTGGTGGTGGACGACATCATCCAGCTCATCCACCAGGACGGCGCCGGGGCCGACCTCAGCTTCACCGTCGAAGGGAACGACCTGGATTCGGCCCGCGCCGTGCTGGCGGAACTGGACCGCGAGATCCCGCAGATGCAGGTCGCCATCCACACCGGCCTGTCGAAGGTCTCCGTCGTCGGCGTCGGCATGAGGACCCACACCGGCGTGGCCGCCCGCATGTTCGAGGCGCTGAAGCAGGCCCGCATCAATATCGAGAACGTCAGCACCAGCGAGATCGTTATAAGCTGTGTGGTTCGCGACGAGGACGGCGAGCGGGCCTTGCGGGCCGTCCACGCGGCCTTCGAGCTGGACCAGGCCGCCCCAGGAAAGTAGCCCCCCGCCGACCGATCCGGCCGCGACAGAAGCCCGCTTCATCGGGCGGAGGTGTTTCTATGTCGCCACGAAATCGATGGATGACCGGCCTCCCGTTGCTCCTCGCCGCGGCGGCGGGGTTATGGTACGCCCGGACGCTGGAGGCCCAGCCGCGGACCAAGGAGCCGCCGCGGGTGTATCAATACGTGGGCCTTGATCGGACCATCGCCCGCATCGACGCCGCCACCGGCAAGATCGAGGTGCTCTCCAAACGCAACGAAACCGCGGCCAGTCTGTTGATGCCCGACCCGCGGCCGTGGTACTGGCGCGAGGTCCGCGTCCAGGAGGAGCCGTCGCGCGACGCCCGACCGGAAACCAAGCCGGAAGAGGTCGACGAAGGCGCCTGACGGGCAGACGGCCCGACCGTCAATCAAACACCAGCGACGGTACCCGGATCGTGGCGTCCGCCGGGACCGCGTCGCGAGAGGGCCTCTGCGCCGGCGACCGCCAGAACGTCACCATCAGCGACACATACTCGGCGCGGTCCAGGAAGAACGGCTGCACATGGGTGCGGCCCGCGAACGACCAGTAGCTCTTTGCGCTCGCCCCGGCCCGCTCGTACAAGGCGCGGGCCCCCGCGGCGGGCGTGATCGTGTCGTTCTCCGCCACGATGAACATCGTCGGCACGCTCAACTCCGGCAGCCGCTCACGCATGTGGAAGAGCCAGGAGAAGTTCAGCCGCGCCGACCAACCGAACAGCGGAAAAAGGCCGCCGACCCGCGACTCGATCCGCTGGGCGACCGCCTCCGGATCGTAGGCCCCGTCCAGCGCGACCGATTCGATCTGCGCGCGGTTCCGCAGGACCGCCAGGCCGAGGGCCGGGCCGGTCCCCAGCGACGTGCCGAGCAGATGAACCCGCTGGCGTGCAGGAGACTCGTCCGCGAGGATCCACTGTAGGGCGGCCTCCGCGTCGTTCAGCAAGGTGGCGATGTCCGCGGTCCCTTCGCTGTCGCCGAAACCCTGGTAGTCGAAGGTGACGACGTGCAGGCCGTTCTGAGCGGCCAGCAACACCCAGGGAATCGTGCAGGCGACCGTGGCATCGGTGCCGTGAAGGATGAGCACCGTGCCGAGAGGCTGCGCGTCCGGAACACCGTCGTACTGTGCCGGCACATACCATCCCGCCAGCCGCCGGCCGTCACCGCCGACGAAGGAGATCGGCTCGTATTGCAGCCCCGCCTCGTCCGGCGTGCTGATCCGCGGCAGGTCGCCGAGCTCCAGCGAATCCACCAGTTGCTCGCATGACGTGCCCGGGTGCAGGATCAACCCGCTGAGGAAACTCGACGGGAAGCAGATCATGCAGCCGGTCTGCACGGGGACGGACCACAGCAGCAGCGCCGCCCAAACGAAGCGGTGCTTGCGCATTCGACAGACCTCCGATGCACTCCAGCCGTTGTGGTCCGGGCCGGGGAAGGCTCGGACCGCAGTCCCAGCAAATCTTATCGCGCGAGTGGCCTGGCCGGAACGCAATTCGGCGGGCGGAAGGGGCGATGAGGGGCAAGACCTCACCTGGCCGACAGCAGCGCACGGCGTTATCGGGACCAGACGACAGAAAACGTGGACGAGGAAGGATAAAGAGGCTGCCGGACCTGGGAAGGCCGCAAGCCCTGTTGGGACTTTTCGCTTCGTCCGGGCCTCGAGGCTTGGCGTGCCCTTCGTACCGGCCGCGTCCCGCCGCCCAGTCGTAATCTCGGCACCTCGTGGGCCCGCGGCCTCGGCCGGGTTGATTACGATTCCACCAGGTTGCGGACCTGGCTGACCAGATCGCCTCCGCCGCCGAAAACAAACACACTCTTGTTTCCGCTCAGGATCTCCTGCACGATCTCGAGTTCGCGGAGGCGAACCAACGCCGGGTTGTCCTGGAGCAGTCGGGCGGTATTGACCTGGCTGCGGGCCGCGGCCGTCTCCTCGCGGCGCTTGATGAGATTGGCCTGGGCCTCGCGTTCCGCGATGATCACCTTGTTAAGGATCTCCCGCATGGCGGCCGGCACACTGATGTCGCGCACGCCGACCGTTCCGACGGCCACCCCATAATCGGCGACGCGCGCTTCCAGCTTGGCGCGGACCGCCTGCCCGAGGATCTCACGCTGGGCCAGCAGTTCGTCGAGAGTGTGGCTGGCCACGTTGTCGCGCAGCGCCAACTGCGCTTCCCGGTAAATGGCCTGCGGAAGATTAACCACGCTTCCGGCCGCCTTCCGCGGATCGACGATGCGGTAGCTTGCCAACAGGTTCACCCGCACCGTGACCTTGTCGGACGTCATGATTTCCTGCCCGGTCACGTCGAGCAATTGCTCCCGGAGGTCGATATGCTCGATCGGCGGAAAATGGGGGACTTTCCAGAATACATGGAGGCCCGGGCCGAGTACCTCCGGCTCAGACTGCTCGCTATGCAGGATGACTCGTTCGTGGCTTTGAACCCACAAAGCCTTGACGTGCAAGTCGGCATTGGGAAGACGCGCCAGCAGGGCGCCGGTGGGAGGGTCCAGCCGCAGCGAGTCCAACTCGCAGATCCGTACCTCCGGAGCGGAGGGATTGCGCCAGAAAGCGTAGCGACCCGGGATCAGGATGTCCTGGAGTCGCCCGCTCTTGAACAGTAACCCACGCTGGTTGTCCCCGACTTCCACGACCAGCAGCCTGGTCTGCAGCTCCGGTTGCTGGATGAGAACATCCAGCAGCGGATGCTCGAACCGCGTGGCCGTGGTGTTGACCAGTTCGACGGAGTCGTCCGCCGTGTTGAAAATGCCGCTTCTGAAACGGTATACGCCCGGCGTGAGCAAGCGATGAAAACTGCCTCGCCGAAACCACAAGCCCAGCTTGTGCTGGGGAACCGTGATCTTACTGAACATCTTGGTGGCCTCCGCTAAGTATCGTGCCGGTCTCCACAGCCGGCTCGTCGTGCCGAGGTGCGGCCGCTATAACCACAAGCCGGAGCCGGCTCTCCGGCCGGTCCGAAGTCGCCACACAAAGAAACCCAGGAGCGCCGACTCGAGCGACAGCGGTGGGGTGGGGGCTTCGTTGAGCGGAAGTGGTGTCCGCCGGCGCCCCCTCGGCGCCGAAAGCGGCCCGAGCAGGGAGTACCAGTGAACACGACCATCGCGGTATCCCGAAGACCGCAAGACCCCAGACGCCGGGGCTGGATCGCAGGGTCGGATGAGATCCGACCCGAGGCGAGCCAGCTGCAACAACTCTGATCGGCGCTGCCTGGGTTGTGGTGGGGGGTCGCGTCTCGGTGTGCAGCTATGCGTTGTGACTGCAACGAGCAGAACGCCGCCGGGCATTGCCCTGGCGCTGCCGGCAAACGCGACAAAGACGGAGAGCCTCGCCGCCGACTCTTGACGCCACTGCTATCTCGGAACAGCGGGCCTCTCCGCGATGTGTCGTGGTGGACAAAGTCAACTCGGAGCCGTTGGCCAAGCGACCGGATTACCCCTGGTGCGCTCGCCACGGCAGTACCCCAGGGGCGACGCGCTCCACGGTATGCGGGGTTGTTCAAGACCGGAAACACGAGCGGACTCCCGTATATCACGCCTGTCGCCCGACGACCGCGACGAGTGAGCACCGCTGACCGCATCTCTCCCTCAACCGAAAGCATCGTGGTGTGAAGTGCCGCGTCCACTGCGCCTCGGCTCGCCCCAACCCGGCGTACGAGCGTGACACACGGGTTCCGCCCTGAACCCGGGCTGGAGAGCCGATCGCTCTCCGTGGTCGCGGGCTGCTTGAGCCAAACGAGAATGCCGCCCCGTTACATCGGTCGCCGTTCGCGCGTGAGCACAGCCAGTCGACGGCGTCGCCGGTGCATAGCTTCGGAAAGACCCTGGCCATTGTTTCCGCCCGGCCGAAGCGATCCCGGCGGGCAATGTGACCGTTTACGCAGAAGACTGGTCCCTGGCGTTGCTCGCCCGACCGGAAGTTCAGCCCACGTTTCTCCGGCGGCACCATTTCCGCCTCCGCCGCAGCCTTCGCCCGGGACAGATCGTCGCCCTGCGGTAACTGCATAGTGCTCTTGAGCCGCATGGTGACCATTGTCCCTACATCTTCCAGCGGGCCATACGGCCGTTCTTTGCTGAAGCCGGCATCGCCGAGAGGGAGACCGCCTGCGCAATTGAGTCTTCCGTCAGTCCGCTCCCCTCGAAATGCACCGGAACGCCGGTAAGGGTAAAGAGGTGCCGCCAACTCGCCTGGGGCACAACAATACAGCTTCTTTGTACATCCCGGGACGCTAACCGCCAGCAGCAAGCGATTCGGATTCGGCAAACACCTGGTGCATTTACACATAATCCAAAACTTCATTGCGCCTCGTACTCCGCACTTTATCACATCGTGATGGTAAACGAGAAGAGCACAAGTTGAGTTACACAATTTGGCAATTCGTTTAGATAATCCCTTGTTATACATAGGGACTCTCCGCGAGCTGGCCCGCACCGGTTGATACCGATTACGGCTCAGCCTTTCTGCCGCCGGGGTCCGCGCGCGGATTCATCCGTACGGCCTTTGCAGCCGCGCACTCGGCGCAGCAGCCTTTCACCATGTCCGGGGAGTGCAGCGGCAATAAGCCGCCCGCGCCCCGATATGACTAAAGCCCTGACGCTCCGGCTGCTTCGTTTCAAGAAGCAGCCGAGTACGGCCTATCTGTCAGCACGTAGCCACCCTGGGAGACTACTACCAGGGGTGATCAAGTGCCGTCATCCGATGAGCATCCGGCAAGGCCGGCGCCGGAACTCTGTGGCGAACCAGTCGCCTGATGTCGGTATGGTAAGAACGAATGAAAAAGTGCGTTTTCCGGCAAGACGTGCGTGTCGTAGCACCCCATTCTCCTCCAAAACTCACCAGCGAAGCCGTGGTGAATTACCCCCATGGAAGTCCGAGGAAACCGCCCAGACCTGATTATCATACCACATGTTCTTGGGTTGTCAAATCATTTTTCGGAATAATTGATAATACGCCGACAGCCACGCCGCGGGTCGACGCCGGCCGTCCATCCCGGTAGCGGCCTAGTCGCTTCAGTTTCCCCAGCAAAGTGCCACCAACCTTAAGGGAAGCTGCCGGTCGGTAGCCGTCGCTACTTGGCACCCGCCTCCTTCACGTCCACCAGCCCCACGTCGATGCCCTGGCCGCCCACGGTCTGGCGGCAATGCACCGCCAGCACGTTGCGCCCCACCTTAAGCGGAGCCCGCTCCCGCAGCGGCACCAGTACATAGCTCGTCGTGTAGTCGTGGGCCGTCGCCAGCAGGCGCCCGTTTACATACACCTCGCAGTCCTCGTCATGGTACAGCCGGAATTGCGGATTGGCGGGCAGCTCGGTCAACTCGAAGCTCCGCCGCAGCCAGATGTCCGTTCCTTTCCACTCCGTCCGCGGCTCCAGGCCTGGCGTGCCCTTCGTGCCGAAAGGCCCCGGCCCTTCGCGCCACGCCGCATCCTCGAAGTCGGTGGCAAACCAATTGTCGCCGGGCTTCTCCGTCGTGTAACGCCACATCAGCCCTTGAGCCTGCGAGGTCGGCACCACCACCTTGACCACCGGCGGCGGACCGTACAACCGGCGGTGCGCCGCCGCGACCCGCTCCGCATCCACCTTCAGGACCGCACGATCATACGTGAGCAGGCCGTTCACCTCGATCTCCACGTCGGTCCACTGCGTGTACACCGCCGCGCACAGACCGGGGTCGTGGATCAGCGACCGCAGGCTGTCCATCAAGGCCACGTACGCTTCGGTCAGCTCCGCGCCGGACTCGAAGCGGCGATAGCCCCAATTCCGGTCCTCCTGCCACAGATGGCCCTTCACCGGCCAGCCCAGCCCGCCGAACTCGCCCAGCACCGCCGCCCGCACCGGCTCCGGAGTCGGCGACGCCGGGCCGGGGTACGAATGGATGTCCACGATGTCGCCGACCTTGAGGTCGTTCCAGCCGCTGGCGGCATCCACCAGCCGCGTGGGGTCGTAGCGGCGAACCCGCTCCACCACGCCTCGTGTGTCGTACTGCCCCCAGCTCTCGTTGAAAGGGATCCACACGACGATCGACGGATGATTGCCGAACGCTTCGATCATCCGCTCCAACTCGCGCTCGTAGTGTTCCGCGGACTCCTTCGACCGCACGATCTCCGGCTTGCCGTCCGTCGGCCACCGATCCCCGCTGGGCATGTCCTGCCAGACCATCAGCCCGAGCCGGTCGCACCAGTGATACCAGCGGGCCGGCTCGACCTTCACATGCTTGCGGACCATGTTGCAGCCCAGCTTCCTCATCATCTCGACGTCGTAACGAAGGGCCTCGTCGGTCGGGGCGGCGTAGAGGCCGTCGGGCCAGAAACCCTGGTCCAGCGGGCCGTACATGAAGACCGGTTGGTTGTTCAGAAACAGCCGCGGCGTGCCCTGCGCATCCTTGCCGAGGGTGATCTTGCGAAGGCCGAAATAGCTCGCCACCTCGTCCACCGGCTTGCCGTCCACGAGCAACGCCACCCGCAGGTCGTAGAGGAATGGCGACTCCGGCGACCACAGTCGCGGCTTCTCGATCTTCACCTCCACCGGGCCGTCGCCCCGGCCGCGGGCCACCTCCCGGCCGTCCGCCGACACAACCACCTCGAACGACGCCTTGGCGGGGCCGCCCGCCACCGCGCCCTCGACCCGAACGGACGAGCGGTCCACGTCGGGCGTGATCCGCAGCCCGGCGAGGTGCGCCGCGGCCACCGGCTCCAGCCAGACCGTCTGCCAGATGCCGCTGGTCGGCGTGTACCAGATGGTCTCCGGCTTGCGGACCTGCTTGCCCCGCGGCTGGGTGCCGGCGTCGGTCGGGTCCCACACGGCCAGGACGATCTCCTGTTCCCCGGTCCGGTTGAGCGCGTCGGTGATGTCGAAGCTGAATGGGTCGTAGCCGCCGCGATGCGTGCCGATCTCCCGCCCGTTGACCCAGACCGTCGTCTCCCAGTCCACCGCCCCGAAGTGCAGCAGCACCCGCCGCCCGGCCCAGCCCGCCGGCACGGCGCAGGTCCGGCGATACCACAGCCGCTGCGTCTCGTCGATCCGCTTCATCGCGCCGGAGAGGGCCGACTCCACGGGAAAGGGCACCAGGATCCGGCCGTCCCAGCGGGTCGGGCGGGCGGCGTCCTTCGGCTGGATGGCGTAGTCCCAGAGGCCGTTGAGGTTCTGCCAATCCGGGCGGACCATCTGCGGACGGGGATACTCGGGATGGACACGGTCCGGGCGAACGTCCCGGGCCCAACGGGTCAGGAGGGGGCCGTCCTGGGGTTTCCAGTCGGTCTGGCCCAGGGCGAGCAGCGGCAGAACGAGGATAGCGGCGGCGGCCAAGACAGCAGCGGGCATGGGCAGGCTCCCGTGGGCCGGCGGAGGCGGGGCGGGGGGCCGGCCGCCTCTGCGCCGGTTTCGGGGCGCAGCATAGAGCGCGTCCGCGGGGAGGAAAAGCGCGGGGCAAAACGCCGCCACCGGGGGCGGTGGGGCGTCACGGCCCCACGCCGCGACCGCGACCCACCGCGGCGGGTCCGATATGAGCAAGGCCGCCGCGATGACCTTCGCCAGGACTGTCCCCGCCTCAGTCCCCGCCGGCGGCGAGACCCGCCCGCGACGGAACCCGGGAGCCGTTCCTGGCGGGGGCGTTGGCGCGGATGGCGCGATCGGCGTCACCGAGGTCCAGAACCCGAACCAGCCGCTCTCCCCCTATGGCGATCCGGCCGTCCGCGACCGCGATCCGGGGCATCACGGCCTCGGCCCGCGCCAGAACGCACAGCTCTTCGCCGGCGGAGACGTCCCACAACCGCACGGTCAGATCGTCGGAGGACGTGACCAGTCGATTCGGTCCGACCGCCAGGCACCGCCGCACCGCATCGCCGTGGCCGACCAGGCTGTTCAGGTACGCGCCCGACCCCGCGTCCCAGAGCTTGACCTCCCGCAGGCGGCCCGCCGTCGCGATGAGCAGTCGATCCGAACGATCGCGAACGAAGTCCACGCTCCACACACGGGAGTCCGCCTCGAACGCGACCGACGGACGGACGGTCGAGCCGCCGGCGGCCGCGTGTCGAATGAGGTCCCTGGCGCGCCAGAGAACGACGCGGCCCTTGCGCTCAATGTCCTTTCCGCCCTCACTGCATGCGGCCAGCCACTCGCCGCGATCGTCGATCGCGAAGCGAGTGACCTCGGTCCCGAACTGATGCACGACGGTCAGACGCGTGTGAACGCCACCGGGAGCTTCCTCGGCCATCCCGACGGCGACGCGCCCATCCTTGAATCCCACCAGCAGAAATCGCCCGCGAGGATCGAGCCAGGCCAATGTGGTAACAGGCTGGTCGAGCGCAACGGCGAGGGGCCCTTCCGTCCAATCCGGCGAGGCGAAGAACCGTATGCGTAAACGCACGTTCCCCTCCTCCGACGGGTGATCGGCGGGCGAGTACAAGGCCAGGCGGTGGCCGTCCGCCGAAAGCGCCATCAAGCAGTCGGCGGCGGCGGCGAGGCTACGGACGCGACTGCCGGCGGACCACAGCTCAACCACGGCCGGCCGCCGCTTCGGCGGAAGCAGGTCGGATGGTTCCACGGTGTGCGTGGCCACCAGCCCATCGGCCGCAAGCGCCACGTCGTCACCGCTGCCCAACGGCCAGGACAGACGAATGTCGTTTGCTCCAACGAATCGCCACACACTCAGCCCGTCGCGCGCCACGGAGGCCACATGCCGCCCATCCGGAGAGACGGCCAGGTCGACCGGGTCGGCAACCGGGATGTCGTGGTAGCCCCGCACCGGCAGAAACCGGCCCGTGAGTGCATCGAAGCAACGCACGGATCCATCACCACATCCGGCAACGACACACGACGCCAGCGGGCCTGTGCCGGCGGCCAGGGCACGGATCCCCCACGTTTTCCCCATCGGGTACTTGGACTCTGCGTTGCCTTGGATGTTCCAGGCGAGCAGGTCGTTGCCGCCGCTGAACAACGCTGTCCCGTCCTCGGAGAACAAAGCTCCGCGCCGCGGAGATCCAGACAGCTTGGGTTCACCCGCGGGCTCGCCGGTCGCGGTCCTGAGCACGAGCACGCGGCTGGTGTCTGCATACCCGTCCTCGTAGCGCGAGAGGGTAATTGCCAGCATCTGCCCGTCGCCGGAGAAGGCCAGGCCCGAGACGGCCCAGCCCGGTTCGCGGTATTCGTGCATGAGCTCGCCGCCTGGGATGCGCCAGAGGCGGATCCGCGCGTCCACGGGCGTCGGCGTGCCGTCTTCCGACTTGCGGAAGTCGCTGCCGGCGGCCAACCAACGACCACAGGGCGATACCGCGATGAACCCAACCGCACTCACATCCGGCGCCGCCGCATCCCCGAGGCACAGCCGGGCGAGTTCTTCCTTATTGCTCGCCAGGCCGGTCTCCTCGTCGAACGCGAAGATCCGCACCCAGCCGTCCCGGTCGCCGATGTACAACCGAACCGGGTCGCCCGGCGAGAACTTCAGCGCTCGTGCGTCGATCTGTGGAAGCAATGACTTATCGCGGACGGTCCACCCCTCGGCGTCGAAAACGACCACATGCCCTTCGTCCGCCACCGCGGCGAGCCAACGCCCCGATGGCGAGTATTCGACGTCGGTCAGCGAGCCGCACTCCGCGTCAGCGTACACGCGCGGATACTTCAGGTAGAACTCCCACAGGGCAAAGCGTGTGCGGTCGCAGTCACGCTTCAGGAACTCCCGCCACAGTACTTGGGCCGCCGCGACCGGTGCATTGTCGTGCGTCCACGTACGGGCCAGGCTCAGAGCCGACCGCATCCGGGCTTCCTCGGCCTGCGCGCGCGAAAACAACGCCCAGGCCGTAGCCACCGCCGCACCGCCGACAACCACAGCGACCGCCGTTGCCCATCGGTGCCGATACAGGTTCCGGCGCAGCACGTAAAACGTGCTATCCCGCCGCGCCTCGATCGGCTCATGCCGCAAGTGCCGTCGCAGGTCGGCGGCCAGCTCACCCACCGACTGATACCGCCGGCCGCGGTCCTTCTCCAGGCACCGCAGGATGATCGTCTCGAGGTCGCCTCGGAGGGCGCGGTCGATCGCCGACGGCCGCAGCGGCGGCCGCTCCTTGATCATCCGAGCCGCGGCGTAGATCCCGCAACGCGTGACGTCATAGGGAAGCTGCCCGCAGAGCAGCTCAAACAGGACGACGCCGAGCGCATAGACATCACTCCGCACATCCAACTCGTGATGATCGCCGTCGATCTGCTCGGGACTCATGTACTGAAGCGTGCCGACGAGTTGGCCCGTCGCGGTCTGCGTGGCCACGGCGGTCGCGGCCGGATCCAGCATGCGGGCGATGCCGAAGTCGATGACCTTCGGCTGCCCGGTCGCCGAGACGAGGATGTTGGCCGGTTTCAGATCACGGTGGATGACGCCCTTCTGATGCCCGTGGTGGACCGCATCGCACACGGCGAGGAATAGCTCGATTCGCTTCGTTGGGTCGAGATTCCTCGCTGACGCGTACTCCGTGATGGTCGTCGCCGCCTCCACGAGTTCCATCGCGAAGTACGGCACTTCCAGCCCGCCGACGGCGTGCGTGCCGGCCTCGTAGACCTGCGCGATCCCGGGATGCTGTAAGCGAGCGAGAGTCTCCGACTCGTCCTCGAACCGCCGACGCGCGGACGCCGACGTAAGACCCGTCTTCATCACCTTCAAGGCGACGACGCGGTGCGGATGCTCCTGCTGCGCCTCATAGACGACCCCCATCCCGCCGGCGGCGATTTCGCGGATGATCGTGTAGCCCCCGATCCGGCAGCCCGCCGCCAGCGCGTCGGATTCGCCGGCCTCACGGGCCACCGTGAGGCGCAGTGCCGGATCTTCCAGGAAGTCTGCCGCCCGATCATCGTAACGAAGAAGTGACTCGACCTCCGCCCGGAGCTGCTGATCATCGCCGCACAACGCGCGCAACGCGGACACGCGGCGATCCGGGGGCTCGCCTCGGATTTGTAAGTAGATCTGCTTAACGTGCTGCCAGCGATCGGGAGTCATTCGAACCTTGCCATACAACACTGACACGTCGCACGGGAGACCGTTCAGGTCCTAAGTCGAGGCCGACCCACTCACCCCGCCGCAGCCGCGCCCGCTACTGGGCTGCGCCGCAGCGCCCTACGGCCGTGACCCAACCGCTCCGATGTTGCGCGCGAGCAACCTTGTTTGTGCCATTATACCATGCCGATGCGCCGGCCTCTAAGTTCTTTCTGACACGCGTGTTGCGCGTTCGCATCGCGTCCGTCACATATCAAGCTGCAGGTACTTGTCGCGATGGCTCGGCCGAATTCTTTGCGGTCGGTGCCTCCTGATCTTGCGTCATTTACAGGAATGACTGGCGAGCCCCTGCCAGCGTCGGGCTTGGCGTCCAGCGCGTTGCTCGGACAGCCCGAGTACTTCTGGGTGCAAGAAGTGTTGATGGGAGGTTCTTATGAGAGTGCAGATCGGAGTGATATTGGTTCTACTGGTGGTGCTGCGCCTCAATAGTGACGCACATGCCAGCGTGGTTGCATCCACATTCGACTCAGGAGACGAGGGATGGAGCGTCGTTGAGTTCTATTTTTCAGATGGAGGGCCCGGTTATCAACCGGACGACTACACGACAGTTTGGAATGGTCCAGTCGCGCCGCAGTGGAGCGATGCCGGCGGATGCCCGGACGGGCACGTTCATTTCACCGAGCCACCCGAGTTCGGGCAGTGCTTCTATTTCCAAGCTCCGAGCGGCTTCCTGGGCAACCAGTCGGCCATGCTGGGGGGAACGCTATCGTGGTGCATCAAAACGGCTCCGGGTGGCCCCAACGATTACAACGCGGATGTCGTTCTGATGAGCCCCGAACACATTATCGTGAACTACAACCCGGACCAAGCCAGCACGGAATGGCAGGTGCGCTCCGTCCTATTGCAGGCGGGTGCGGGCTGGCTCGTTGGGAATCACGAGGGGGCCCCCGCGACGGAGCAGATACTGGGTGAAGTCCTTGCCAATCTGACCGGCATGTACATCCGCGGCGAGTTCCTGTCAGGCATCGAAACCGGGTATCTGGATAGCGTAACGCTGACCCCTGAGCCAGCAGCAATGTCGCTGCTGATGGTCGGACTTGCTCTGTTTGCTCGCCGGCGCTGATTTACCAGAACGGCCCGGGGCATGACGACGGGCTGCCGACGCAGGGCAGCCCGTCGATGCTTGTTGTCTCTGGCTGGTCCACGCGCAATCGGCGCGCACCGCAATGCGCCGCGTCACGTGTCCAGGCGTACATCAAAGTCATCGGCCTTCGCGTCCCTGATCTCGCGCAGCAGCCACGCCTTCGCCAGGTGCCATTCGCCTTCCACCGTCCGCAGGGACACCCCCAGCGTCTCGGCCACCTCCCGATTCGTCAGCCCCCCGAAGAACCGCAGCTCCACGATCCGGCTCTGACGCTCGTCCAACATGGCCAGTCTCTTGAGCGCCTCGTCCAGGGCGATCAGGTCGATCGACCGCGAGTCGGCCGCGATGACCACCTGGCTCAGCGGCGTCCGGCCGCGGCGACCGCCACGCTTGGCCGTATTGCGGGCCACGGCGTGACTCACGAGTATGTGTCGCATGACCGTCGCCGCGACGGCGAAGAAATGTGCCCGGTCGTTCCAGCGGACGCCCTGCTGATTCACGAGCTTCAGGTAGGCCTCGTGCACCAGCGCCGTCGGCTGGAGCGTGTGATCCCGCCGCTCATGCCGAAAGCACCGGTCGGCCTGTGCATGCAATTCGGCGTAGACCGCGTTGAACAACTCCGCCGCCGCACCGCGGTCCCCGTCGGCAACGCGACGCAACACCGCCGTGACCTCGTGCGATTGCGCCTCGCTCATGCTTCCGCCCGAATCCCCTGCGTAAGGTGCCGGCACCAAGGGGGATGGCGTATGCCTCATCCGCCGCCGATCCTGGTCATGGTTCACCGCGGCGCCATCCTCCGCCGGCCCCGCAACCGTCTCTCCCTTCAACAGGGAACCAACGCGGCTCCCCGGGCCATTATACCGTCGAAGCCGTTCACGGATGGCTGAAATCGCACGGGCCACGCCGAAGGGATGATGAGAAACCGACGAGGCCGGCCAGTCGGTGGGGGTTCTTGGGAAAGTGGCCGGTCGTCTGCGGGAAAGCCGGAAGCGGTTCGTCGGAGCCGCGTCTGTTCCGGCCGCCCTAGTCCTTCCCCGGCCCGCCCGGCGAGGCCCCTGGGGCGCCCCCTTTCTGCCCGTCCCCGGCCTCCGGCTTCTTCGCCTGCTCTTTCGGCTTCTCGGCGCCGCCGCCCGACGCCGTCTCGCCCCCGCCCGACCCGGGAGCATCGCCGCCCGGCTTCGCGCCGCCGCCCAACGGCACCGCGTCGCCCAGGCGGTCGAAGTAATTCTTCACCGCGCGGCGGTACGCCCGGGGGATGCGGTCCTTGTTAAGGGCGTCGGTCGCCTCGATCTCCGCCGCCCGGGCCGCCTCGGCGAACTCCGCCGCCGCCCGGTCGGACAACACCGCGCTCTCGAGATACCGCTGCCCGATCACCTGGCCCTTGAAACGGGCCTTGGCGGCGACCCGCTTGCTCATGGCGGTAGTTCCGGGAGGTTCGTTCCAGGTGGTCGTGCCGCCGCCCCGACCGGTGCCGATGCCCGGCCCCACGCCGCCGCCCTCGCACATGCCTTCCCCCTGAGCCCGCCGCTCCCTCGACCGCCGCCAGGACTCCCCCCCGAAGCAAGAGGCTTCTTCCATTTCCTCGCGGGCCTCGTTCAACTGCGACAACTCCGCCTCGACCTCGTGGAGTTCCTGCTCGAGTTGCTCCATTTCTCCGAGCATCCCGCCGGCCTCCGCGACCGCTCCCGCCGCGGCCGTCGCGTCGCCCCCGGAGAGGGCCTCGGCCGCCTGGCCCAGCATGTCGCCCAGCCCCTGGCATTGCTGGCAGGCATTCTGCCGCTGCCGCATCTTCTCCAGCATCTGCCGGGCTTGTTCCTGGGTCATCCCCTGGTTCTGGAGCCGCTCAGCCAGTTCCCTGGCCATCTTCTCGAGTTGCTGGGCGTCGGCCTGGGCCAGCGCCTGCTGGATCTGCCCGGCCTCATTCTCGGAAAGCCCGGCGTTCTGCAACTCCCGCTGGCTCCGCTGGTCCCGGCCGGCTTCCTTTAGTTTCTTGGACAACTCCTCCAGCCGCTTTCGCGTCGCCTCCGCGGCCTGTGGGTCGAGCCGCCCGTCCCCGGCCTGCTGGGCCAACCGCTGCTGCAACGCCTCCAGGGCCCGGCGGGCCTGATCGAAGTCGTTCCGGGCCAAGGCGCTCATCAAAGCGTGCAACTCATCCTGCGGATCCCGCGGCTCGCCGAGCTGCTGAAGCCGCTTCTTCACCTCCTCCAAGGCGCGAAACTGCTCGGTTTGGGCCTTCTCCTTCAGGGCGTCCTGCAAGCGATCGAGCTTCTTCACTGTCTCGCGGCGGAGGGCGTCCGGATCGTGCTCCGACCGCCGCGGACCCGCCAACTCGGGAACCGGCGGCTTGTCGTTCAGGTCGGGATGCTTCTTCTCGATCTCCTCGATCAACGCCGCGGGCCGGGCCACCGCCGCCTGCACGGCGGCCAGCCGGGCCAAACGCTCGTTCTGCTGGGCTTGGGCCTTCTTGCGGCCCAGCAGATCCCACTCCGGCAGCAGCAACGACAGCAACGCCGCCGCCAGCATCGCCGAACCCCACGACAGCGAGCGGGTCCAGCGAACCGGGATCAGCCTCCGCGGGGACAGGCCGGCAACCGCCTGCTCGGCATCCGCGACGACGGCCTGCGCGAAGGGCCCTCTCGACGAAGCCTCCGCCCGCACCACCAGGCCGGTGGAGACCCGTTCCTGCAATCCGGCGGCCTCATCCAAGGCCATCGCTGCGGCAAGCGGCCGCTCGCGGGTGAAGAACATCCAGAGGAAGGAGCCGACCATCCCGACCACCGCCGCGCCGAGGGCCACCCAGTCCATCGGCAGCCGGCCGGGCACGAGCAAGCGGTCGGCCAGCCAGACCAGCGTCCAAGCGGCCGCCGCCAGGCAGATGGACCAGCCCAGCAACCGAAACCAGCGATTCAACCACAACCGGAACTGGGTCCGCCGGATCACTCGATCAAGATTGCCCATGGCGTCAAACCCTGCGGCCGGCAAGGCGGTCGCCGCCTGGCCTCCGGGCGAAGCGTGCCCGCCAAGAATTATAGCGTAACCCGCCCGTCGAACGAACGCGGCACGGGTCCGAGCGCCGTGGCGAGTTCCGCCCGCTCAGCCGGCGCCGCCCGCATCGGGGGGATCGGGCCAGGCGTCCGGCGGCGGTTTGTCTCCGGCGAGGCCGCGGGCGTGCCCGGCCGCCTGTTCGTACACGGTGGCCAGAAAACCCATGAGCGGGAAGCGGCAACCCGGCAAGGCGAGCGGTCCCAACCGGCGAAGGGCCGGGTCCAGGTTTCGGGCCGCCTCCGGCGGCTCGCCGGGATTTATCGCCGCGTGGTAAAAGGCCCGCGGATCCAGCGGCAGGTCGGTGGGCGGCGACGGCTGCCGGTCGGCGGATGGCGGGTGTCTTCGCGGGTGCGTCATGTCAATCCTCCGCGACCGCGTCGCGCGAGAGCCGCAGGATGTCGCGCAGCTCGGCGGTGGACAGATCGGTCAGCCATTCGTCGCCGCTGCCGACGATCCGGTCGGCGAGGGCCGCCTTCTCGGCAAGCACCTGATCGATGCGATCCTCGATCGTGCCGATGCAGACGAACTTGTGAACCTGCACGCGGCGGGTCTGGCCGATGCGGTGGGCGCGGTCGGTGGCCTGGTCTTCCACGGCCGGGTTCCACCAGCGGTCGAAATGGAAGACGTGGTTGGCCCGCGTGAGATTCAGCCCGAAACCGCCGGCCCGCAGAGAAAGCAGAAAAATCCTCTCCTCCCCGGCGGGATCCTGGAAGGCGTCGATCAGGCGGTTCCGCTCCGCCGCGGTCGTTCCGCCGTGCAGGAACGGCACCCGCAAACCGGTTCGATCCTGGAGGTAGCGTTGCAACAGGTCACCCATCTCCCGGTACTGGGTGAAGACCAGGGCGGCGTCGCCGGCCTCCAGAACCTCCTCCAGCATCTCCGCGAGCCGCTCGCACTTGCCGCTGCGGCCGGCCAGCGGCCCGCCGTCGCGGAGCAGGTGCGACGGGTGGTTGCACACCTGCTTCAACCGCGTCAGGGCCGCCAGGATCAGCCCCCGGCGCCGAATGCCGCGAGCGGAATCCACCTCGGCGAGCAGTTCGTTGACCACCCGCTCGTAGTGGGCGGCCTGCTCCGGCGTGAGGTTGCAGTACACCCGCATCTCCATTTTCTCCGGCAGGTCGCACAGCACGTCGGGGTCGCTCTTCAGCCGCCGCAGTACGAAGGGACGGATCAGACGGCGAAGCTGCTCCGCCCGCCGGCGGTCGCCTAGTTTTTCGATCGGCACCGCGAAGCGAGCGCGAAACTCGGCCGCCGGACCGAGCAGGCCGGGGTTCAGCACTTCCATGATGGACCACAATTCGGAGAGGTGGTTCTCGATCGGCGTACCGGTCAGCGCCACGCGCCGCGGGGCCCGCAGCGAACGAATGGCGATGGTCTGGTTGGCGCTGGGGTTCTTGATCTTCTGCGCCTCGTCCAGGGCGATGCGGTGCCAGGCGACCCGCGACAAAATGCGAAAATCTCGCTGAGCCAGGCCGTAGGTGGTCAGCACGACGTCGTGCTCCGCCGCCGCCCGCAGGAAGGCCGCCCCGACCAGCCGGTCCGGCCCGTGGTGAACCAGCACCCGCAGGGACGGAGCAAACCGGTGAATCTCCCGCTCCCAGTTGCCGACCACGGACATCGGCGCGAACAGCAGGGTCGGCCCCGGCGAGCGGCCTTCCCGCCGCTCATGCAGCAGCAGGGCCAGCAACTGGATGGTCTTGCCCAGGCCCATGTCGTCGGCCAGGCATCCCCCGATGCCCAGCCGGTCCAGAAACGCCAGCCAGTCCAGCCCAACCTGCTGGTAGGGTCGCAATTCCCCCTGGAAAGTCTCCGGTTGCGCGCACCGCTCGATCCGGGCCTCGCCGGCATCGTTGAGGAACCGCTCGATCCAGTCCGTCCCCCGCAGACCGAGCACCGGCAGGCCGGTGGCCAGGTCCCCCGCCCCGCTAGCCAGGCGAATCGCTTCCGCCAGGGTCAGCTCTCCACCCGAATCGCGCTCCAGAAAGGCCAGGGTCCGCTGGGCGGCCTCGTGGTCGAGATCGATCCACTCGCCGAAAACACGCACGAGCCGCGTGCCCGACGCAGCCATGCGGCGAAACTCCGAAAGGGAAACCGGCTGCCCGCCCACGGCGACCCGCCAATCGAACTCCAGCAGTGTCGCCAGGCCGAACGAGCCGAGGGCGACCTCCGCGGCGTCACTCGGCGACCGCTTGGGCCGCACGTGCAATTCCAGGCCCAGCCGGCGGTCCAGTCTCTCCGCCCAGACCGGCAGCCTGACGGTAAAGCCCTGCGCTCGCAGCAGAGGGGCGTACTCATGCAGAAAACGATGAGCCTCGTCGGTGTTCAGCGCCACGCCGACCGGCTCGCCATCGGCCAACGCCGACTCCAAGGCCGGGAAGAACGAACCCGCGCGCCGCAACTCGGCGATGAGATGCTGCCGCCGCGAAACCAGTTGACGAGCCAGGATGGTCGGAGCGGGAGAGTCCTCCGACCAGACCCGGGCCAGGTCCAGCGGTTCACCGTCCGGCTCGGCCCGCAGCTCGAAGCAAACCTGCCAACGAGCGTGTTCCTCAGCCTGGTCCGCCGGCGGCTCCAGCAGCACGAAGGAAAGCACCGGCGGTTGGTCGGGCTGCTCCTGATCGAGCCGACCCAGCCAAGCCCGGACCCGCGGTGTGTAGATGGTGGTGTCGTCGGGGTCCGCCCGCAGAGTGGGATCCTCGCCGACCAGAGCCGAGAGCCAGCACAGGTCCCAGGACCGCTCCTCGGCGGCCCGGCGGTGAAGTTGCTCGTAAAAGGGGTCCCGCGACAGGCTCCGGCGCACCACGGCATCGCCCACGCTCAACAGGAAATCATCCACCATCCGCGTTGCCTCGAGCGGTGCCCCGCCGGCCGCATCCACGGCCCGCATCACCGGAGGCATGGCCGCCGCGCACCGCTCCAGCCAGGCCAGCAGCGGACGCTCCGCGACGTAGATCCGCCAGCGGGCCGCGCCGCCCGGCCGCTCTGCCGCATCCGGATCGCTGACCAGGTCCGGTACGAACTGCTGCCGGGACAGCAACGCGAGGGCCACGCGGGCCAATCGCTGCCAGAAACGCAATGACGAAGCCAGGATCGCCCCCGGCGGGGAGCCGGCCGCCACCCCTGCCGAAGCCCACCACGATCTCGGCAGGTTCACGAGCAGATCGACCGTGTCGGCCGGCAGAAAGACCAGAGTCGGGACAGTGAAGCGATTCAGCGCGGTCGGCCCGCCGTCCACGGAGGAAGCGGCCGCCGCCGGCACTTCCTCGACGCCGCGGGCCGCGAACGACGCCGCGGGTCGGCCCGAGCGGGTCGGCAGCCACAGCGTCAGTCGGCCTTCGTCAGCGGCGGAGGCCAACAGCCCATCGGGGGATACTTCGCCGATCGCGGCCCGCAGCTCGGCGGGCGTCAGGGCGCCGGGGTGTCGAGGAATCCGCGCCGGCGATCTGCGGCCCGGTTGGGACGGCGGCTCCTCGATCCGTTCCCCCCAGAGGTGAAAACGCGACTGCCACCAGGTGCCTTGCAGGTGAACCATAGGCGTTCTTGTCGGCCGTCGGCGCGCTCTGCGGCGCAAGCGGCCGGCGCCGCAATGTGGCGAACAGAGCATGATACCGCGCCACGCCGGGCACGCCAAGATCGAACCACACTTCGCACCCATCGGCGCGCGGCTTCGCACCGTGCTTGAGGGCGGCCGGCCAACACGAATCGCCGAAGGCCGGCGGGCAGAACCGGCGGGGCGTCTCCTCAGCGCAGCTTGCCCGGAGCGCGAAACCGCCACCAGGTGAATCGTGCGGCCCCACGAAGCCGCTCGCGTTGCCGCGGCCTCCCGCGACGGCTATGCTACCGGTCCTGCCGACCAAGCCGAAGCAAGCTTCGAACCTTGTGCGGCGCTTGCCTTGGCGTCGGCCTGCCGGAGGATTAATGGGCTCCGCCCCGATGAAGACCCGGTCGCCGGCGTTCCGTGAACGTCGTGCGCGGCACACGGCTGCGGCCATCGCCGTGCTCGCCGCCCTCGGGCTGGCCGGCGGCGGGCTGGTGCTCCAGCTCGGTCTCGACGGCCGGCTACCCGGTCTGCCCGGGTATCCCAAGCGGTTCGCCGTGGTGGAGGAGGGCGTCCTCTACCGCTCCGCCCAGCCGGCGCCGCGGCATCTGCGCAACCTGGTGAGGGACAAGGGCCTCCGCACCTTGTTGATCGTCCGCGAGGGCGAGAGCGAGCGGGTGCTGGAGGAAAAAGCCGCCGCCGAGCAACTCGGCCTGAAGGTCGTCCACATTCCCATCCCCAGCCGCCAACGCCTGAGCGACGAGCACATCGCCGCTTTCTTCGAGTGCGTGGATCAACCCGCCAACCAACCCGTGCTGGTTCACTGTTCAGCGGGACGACACCGCACAGGCTATCTGTGCGCGCGCTATCGAATCGACCGGCAGGGGTGGACCGTCGACCGGGCCATCGAGGAAATGCTGTCGTTCGGATGCGACTTTGAAGATCATGCCATGATCCTGGACCAGCTTCGGAGCTATCGGCCGGCGGCCCCCGCCGCCCGGCCGCCTCCGGCGGAGGTCGATTGATGATCACCCCATTCGGGTCGGACCTGCTGGCCCAGGCGGCGTGGACGCCGGCCCTGCCGGAGGGCGAAGGCGAAACGGCCTGGCTCGTGTTCGGCATCGCCGCCCAGGCGGCCATCGCCCTGGGTTTCGCGATTCACCTGATTGCCTCGTGGCGGCGACAAAAGCTGATCATTCCCCCGGCCATCGGCTATCTCACCCTGGTCGCCACCTTGATGCTGCTCATCTACGCGGCCCGCCACCACTTGCCCGTCTTCGTCGTGGGGCAGTTCATCAACACGATCGTCTGCCTGCGGCTGCTGGTGTTGATCCACAAGGCCCGGGCCCGCCTCCGCGAACGCGGCGGCCGCGGGGGTTCCTGGGAAGATTCGGGCTTTCCGGTGGTCGCTCCCGACTCGGCGGAGCGGAAGCTGCCGTCAGACTGGCACTGAGTGGAACGCCTCCCCCTTGCCGGCGGGGCCTTCTTCCCCCGCATTCCCCGAACACGAACCATCGGGCCGGGAGGACCGACCGGGGCTTTCTACCCGCGAGGTTCGCCGACCGCCGGCGCGCTGCGCTCCGCCGGCGTAGGCTCGACGGCGCTGCTGCGGCCGACCAGTTCCCGCCAGGGCCGCTCGTTGAACACGCAGCCGGGGTCGCCGGCGTGGACCTCGCCGAAGTATGCGTCCGCCCTGGCCCGGCAACCGCCGCAGTAGTTGCGGAAATCGCAGACCGCGCAGTGGTGCCGCCGGTCTTCGCGGTCGCACAGGAGATCCCAGAATTCGTTGTGCCGGAAGATCTCGCGGAACCGCCGCTGGCGGATGTTGCCCAGCACCCGCTGCGGCATGTACACGCACGGGGTAATGTCGCCGTTCGGCTCGACGCAGACGTAGGTACGTCCCGCGCCGCAGCCGCCGAGGTACTTGGCGATCACCCGGGCCTTCAAGCCGCCGCCGCTGCCCGCGTGCGTGCAGGACTGCCGGCCGTCGATCGGGCTTTCCGCGAGGCAGATGCGCCCGAGCTGCGGAGCGGTGGAGATGATGCCGATGCGGCCGGACTGCATCCACTCGTTGAGGGTGCGGAGCACCTGCTCCCGCTGTCTCGGCGCCAGATCGCCCTCGACCATCTGCACGCCGCGGCCGACCGGAATGAAGTTGAAGTGGGCCACGCAGGACGCGCCGATGTCCACGGCGAAGCGAAGCATGTCCTCCAGCTCGTCCACGTTGCCCTGGTGGATGCACATGGCCACGCCCAGCCGCAGCCCGGGCGTCGCCGCCACGGTCTTCATGCCCTCCACCGTCCGCCGCCACATGCCGGGGTGTCCGCGAAAGGCGTCGTGCTTCTCGGGCGTGACCGAATCAAGGGATATTTCCACATAGCGCACGCCCGCCTCGCGCAGCTCGCCGGCCAGCTTCGGCGTCATGGTGGTGCCGTTGGTGGCCACCGACATGTGCAGGCCGTGGTCGCGGCAGCGGCGGGCGACGGGCAGCAGGTCCTTCGATAGCGTCGGCTCGCCGCCGGCGAACGCCAGCATGGGAACGTACTCGGCGGCCATCTGCTCCACGAGATCCAGCTTCTCGTCGAGGGTCAGCTCGTCGGGCCGAGCCTGGTGGCCGGAATCCTGGTAGCAGTGGCGGCAGTTCAGGTTGCACAGGTTGGTGAAGTTCCACACCGCGAAGAGCGGCGCGGAAAACCGCTGCGGCACGCTCAGCCCGAACTCCGCCACGCTGCGCGCCGTGGCCACCAGCCCCCGCACCACCGCCCGGTGCTCCACGACCCGCTGTCGGAACGTCTCGTCGGTCACCGACCCCTTCATCCGGCGGATGAACCGGTGCAGCGGGGCGTAAGCCAGCCGATGACGCAGCGGGGCCGCCGGGTTTGCATAGGAGGCGAGCATCTGCTCCATGATCGTCGTGCCGCCGGCCCGCGGACGACTGAGATACCCCAGCAGCCGCCGCATCCACCAGGTCCCCAGGTAATCCTCGAGCGGATGGTGGTAATTCACGTCGATGGTCCCCGACCGCGGCGCGGCGGCGGACCGGTGTTGCGCCTCCGTCCCCGAGTCGTATCCGCCGTGGCCGTCTTCGCTCATGACCATCCGTTCCCGTGCCTCAGATCTTCGTCCCGGCCGGGGCCTCCGCGGTCCGGCCGGCCGCGGCCGCGTAAGCGGCGTCCTCCGTCGCCTCCCGCGGCGCCGAACGCGTGCAATGCATGCCCTCCACAAACGTCCGATAGGTCGGACCGCTGTTGTAGGCGCAGAACGGAAACAGGCCCTCCTCCGTGCTGTATTGGATCACGCAACGGCGGACCCGCTCGGCGTCGTAGTTGTAACGATCCTGGAAATGCATCCCCGCGCACATCAGCGTGCGGTAGTTCTCCCGCTGGGCCTGGGCGGTGCGACCCTTCTCCTTGCTGACGCAGCCCTGGATGGCCTGGATGAACCGGGCCGGCGTCAGCCCCGGCGGGGCCTCCTCCGGCCGGTAGCAACGCCACACCAGCCAGTAGATCCGCAGCTTGTCCCACCACGTCAGCCGCCGCTTCGGGGCGATCTCTTTCGCCAGCTTGTTCAGGCCGACGAACATCCGGCCGATGTCGAACACCGCCGGCATCGGCGCCAGCCGCTCCCGCGCGGGCTGACCCGGATACGCCGCCGGAGCCACCAGGAAGTACGTCCCCAACGCGCAGTCGCTGTGGCAACTGCACGTGATCTTCGGCTTCTTCTCCACGGCGGAGAGAATGCGGCTCAACGGGGCCATGAAGGAGAGCGGGTAGAAATCGCGCTCCAGCTCCGCCCCGCTGTGGCGAGCGATGTCCTGGGCCAGGTCGCCGAGCGTGTACCGCTTCTTCTCCAGCTCCCGCCGGCTGATCCGGCCCGTGAAGCAGACCGGCTGGTAGGAGATCGCGCTGACCACGTCCACATTCTCGACCGCGAAATCCAGGATCTTCCCGACTTGCGCGTCGTTCTCCCCTTTGATGATGGTCGGCACCAGACAGATCTTCAGGCCGGTCGCGCGACAGTTCTCTACCACCTTCAGTTTGGTCGCCAGGAGCGGCTGCCCCCGCGTCCGGCGATAGATGCCGTCGTCCAGACCGTCGAATTGCAGGTATAGCGAATGCAGCCCGGCCTCCTTGGAGCGGCGGGCGAACTCCAGATCGGCGAAAGACAGCCCGTTCGTCGCCACCTGGATATTCGTCATCCCCAGCTCGCGGGCCCGCCGCACGATGTCAAACCACCGCGGGTGCAGGGTCGGCTCGCCGCCGGTGAACTGGATGCTGGTACAGGGGATGGGCCGCCCGTCCAGCAGCCGCTGGAGCTGCCGCTCCACCTCCTCGAAACTCGGCTCGCAAACGTAGCCCGCCTGATTCGCGCTGGCGAAACACACCGGACAGGTGAGGTTGCAACGGTTGGTCAGGTCGATCTGCCCGAGCACGCTGGTGGACTGGTGCTGATTGCACAGGCCGCAGTCGCTCGGGCAGTGGGCGGCCCCCGTCACCTGCGGATTCAGCAGGCCCGGTTCATCCTCGAAACACCAGTGCGCGGCTTTCAGATACAGCCGGACGTTGCTGTTGATGCAGTCGCGAAAGTAGCCGTGCTCCGGGCAGGTCTTCTCGATCATGACCCGCCCGTCCTTGACGTAATATCGCCCCAGCAGGATGCACCCGCACTCCGGGCACAGCGTCTCGACGGTCCGCGGCAGCCCCCGCAGCGGCGGCCGGATCGGCGCGCCGCCGTACGTGCGGGTCGGCGAGTCCGCCAGGTCGGCTGGCTCGACCCGAGTCCACAGCGTGTCCTGGTGGGCCTCGCGAACCTCGCCGCATTTCGGGCAGCGGATCGTCAGCACGACTTGCCCGTTGAGCAGCTCGAACACCGACGGGACGATCTCGCCGCAGGTGAGGCACTCGCTCCGCATCCGCCAGGGCAGGCCGTGGTGGCGAGGGTCGTACCGTCGCATGGCCAGCTTGTACTCGTCCAGCGGCGTCGTCGCATTCTGCGGCGTGACGGCCGGGCGGGTCTCCGCCGGCAGGCGCGGCGGATGCTGCTCCATCCAGCGGGCCAGATGCTCCGGCACGCCGGGGTTGCTGCGGCGGCATTTCATTCCATCGCTCCCGGCCGCGGGCCGCGGCGGCCCAGCGGCCTTCGCCACGGAGGCGGCGGCTCGATCGGGCGCCCTGGCTCCGGCGGCACAGCCCGCGGAACTTCGGCGAGTCGAGGCAGTATAACGAGACCGCCACCGCGACGTAAGCCTTGTTCAATTCATCCCGGACACCTCTGCGCGACCTAGGTTGGTTTCTCTCCCTCGACGCGGCTGAGACCGCCAAAATCAACCAGGGCCGCGGTGACGGCATTGAACCAAGCGCTGCTCAACGCCTTGCTCCCGCGGCCGTGTTTTCGTGCGCTGCGGCCCTCCGATAGAATTAGCGTTGTGGATGGCTCCCCTGCATCTTCCGCCGCGCCCTCGGATCGAGACCCATGGGTTGAGCCTCTCGCGATACTGGAAGCCGAGTTCGCCGTCGCGATGGGCCGCCCCGATCGCGTGGCTTCGGCTTGCGCGCGAATTCGCGACGGTCTCGAGCCGACCATCCGGCCCACGGACCTGACCCGGCTGATCTCCGCTTCGGCCCTGCTTCGCCAACGCGGCGGCGCCGTGGCCGAGCCCCTGTTCACCCTCTGCGCGGAACTCAGCCGGCGGTGCCATGAACCCTGGCCGCTCCTGCGGCAGCTCCTGGAGGCCCGGGATCCGTCACTGGCCCTCCGGGCGGTGAGCCTGCTCGCGGAATGCGCGAAGGAGCGGAGACTGCCTGCCGACGCTGATCTGGCCGGTCCGCTGGCCGAACTGCTGGATCGCCACGAGCGTCTGGCGGCCGATCGCGCGGCCGTGGAACTCATCGCCCGTTTGCTGGAGAGCCGATCGCCGACACCCGATAATTTCCTGTTTCGCCTGCTGGCCGAAGATCCTCGCCGGTCGGTCCGGCGGCTGGCCGCGACGGTGCTGGATCGGCCTGGTCGACCGGTCGAGGAAGCCGCCATTCGCCGCCTGCTCGGCGAAGAAGCCGCCGCCGTGCTCGCGCCCTATCTGCTCTACACCCGCGCGTCGCATCGCGATCTGCTTGATCTGGCCGCCACCGGCGCGGTCCGCGAAACCGCGGCTTCCTTCGCGCGCGCGGAGAACCTCTGCGGCATTGAACCGCTGCGCGCCGCGGTCAGTGAACTGGGCTGGTCGCGAGTCAATCTAGGCCTGACAGCCTTGCCCTGCGTGGGGTTGTCCGTCAGCGGCGCTTTTCCGCTCTTGCTTTCGCCGGAGGAGGCGGCCTGGCTGGAGAAGCGGTTGCCGGCCCAGCGGGTTTTCGAAAAGACCCTGCTGGTCGCGCACGGCGGCGAGATGGTTCGTGACGGCTCGACCGGCGGCAACGACGCCGTCGCCCGCTTTCGGCGTTACAACCTGGCCCATGCCGAGGTCCTCGCGGACATCCTCGATATCGCCCCGCTGTCGCCGCCGAAGGTCAGACGGATCATCGCGCGAATGGACCGCGTGGTGGCGGATTTCGTCGCCCTGTTCCAGGCCCATTCGGACGAATGCGCGGCCCTGCCGGGTCTCTATGAGGGCCTGAAAGCGGCCATCCTGGCCCGGTTGGAAACCGCTCCGCCCGATGAGCCGCTCTCCGCCGAACTTACCCGCCTGGTGCAGGCGTTTGAGGATCCCTCCCGCCTCGCCGAGGTCCGCACGCTGCACGGCCTCAAACGCTACCTGCATCAGCGGGGCTTGCGGCTGGGTTTTCGCCTGGTCGAATCGGGCCGGGCCACCAACCGCACGCTGGACCTGGCCCTGACCGCTTCCCGCCGCGGCTGGCAGGTCGTGCGCGCCATTCAGTACGTCGACTTCGAACCCTCCAGCACCCTCACCGAAGCCGTGTTCGAGCGCTCTTGGTTCGGACGGCCGGTGCCCGCGGCGGATACCCCGCGACCGCCCTGGCCGGTCTGGATCGCCGCCGAGGGGTTGGCCCGGCAATGGCTCTTCGGGCAGGATAAATTGCCCGCCCTGAAGATCTTCTGCTACGGCAACGAGGTCCATTACTACGCCTCGTTCGGCAACCACCCCGCTTTCATCCGCATCGACTACTCTCCCCCGCAGCGCGGCGGCATGATCGATGTCGAGTATTTCGGCGTCAGCAAGTTCGAGCTGGAAAACCACCCCGCGCCGGACCTCGACGGCATCCGCGACTTCTTTCACGCCCTGGAATTCGACTGCAAGGTGGACCGCACCCGCGTTCACGCCCGCTACGACAAGGAACGCGCCTGGCACCTGGGCGAGCTCTGCGACAAGGCCGCGGGCCTGATGCGGCTCATCCCCTATCTGATGGAGGTGGATTGGGTCATCGGCTCCCTGGAATACAGCCACGAGGCCCGCCGCCGTATCGCCCAAGCCTGGGCGAACTTCTTCGCGCACCACGGGGTCCTGCCTACCCGTCACTTCCTGACCACCGACCGCCGCCGCATCCTCCAGGGCGTCCGCGATGAGCCGGACCGCCCTCGCGAAGTGCCGTGGGACGGCGGCGGGGCCTATCGCGACCGTTTCACCGGAATGGAACCGGACGGCGTGCTGGCCCTCCTCTCCGACCTGCTCCGCGAGCAGGACCTGGCCGAGGAAAGCCGGTTCGGGAATACCGCTCTTCCTCGACCGCACCAGATGGCTTTGGAGGCGACGTTGCTGCGTCGGTTGCGGCAGGCGGTCGCCCGCGGCCGGGTCCGCTTGGTGGACGATCGTGAAACGGTGAAGGATCCGGACTCCTTCCAAGAGATACACGAAGCCGAACGATTCGCCGAACTGCTGCGAGCGGACGACGCCGAACTCGCCGCCGCGGCGCGTCTGGCGGCTTGCCTCGGCCCCCTGGAACGCGGCCTCCATTTCACGGTGACAGGCGCGGTCAACGGTCATGAAGTCCAGCGGGCACTCCTCCCTTTGCGCGGCGGGGCCTTGGGTCTCTATGTGTTGCGGATGGCGGACGGCCTGCCGGCGCTGGCCTTCTACACCGAAACAGACCTTCTCTTCCGCTCCCGGCCCGGAGACGGATCGCCCTGGACGGAGAACGCTCGCTTCGACGCCGCCGAGTTCGCCGCTCTGCTTCGCCTCAACAACTACCCCGTGGAGGCGGAGGCCGGTTCGCTGGTTCCCTCGTCGACCGCCCTTCGCGTCGCCCTCGCCGCGGACGGCCCGATGACCTCGCGCCGCTCGTGCCGCGGAGAGCGGGTTCTGGCGGGCCTTCGCGCCGCGTCGGGCCGGGCCGTGGGCCGGGCCGCGCTCGCGATCGGCGAACGATCGGAGGAGGATTTTCAGGGTGCCGTCCTGGTCGCTCCCGCCGTCGGCCCGCGCGATGGCCCGCGGCTGTACCGCGCCGCCGGCGTGGTTTCCACCGGCGGAGGAATCCTCAGCCACGCCGGCCTGATGGCGGCGCAGTTCCGCAAGCCGGCCCTGATCGTCAACGGGCAGTGGCGCCGCGAGCCGGACGGCCGGCACCGGCTGGTTTACGTACTGTGCGATTACGATGAACAGGAGCGCCTCGTCTCCGGTTGCCGAGTGACCATTCGCCGCGATTTCCGATGGCGGGAAGAAGCCCTGAGCGAGGGCGACCTGGTCGTCGTCGATGCGGATGAAGGCGTGCTGCACGTCCTGGGACAGGATCGGGACACCCTGGCTTTGCATGAGGAGCTCCGCCGCCTTCGCGAGGCCTGCCTCCGCCTCCGCGAGACCACCGCCGAGCCGGATCTGCTGGCCTGGCGCGGCCGCCGACTGCGAGCGGTACATCATCTGGAGAAGCTGCTCGGGCGTTTGGCCGACCCCGCCCTCGCCCGCCACGCCGTTCGCGAGCTGCTGTTGCCCGAGGAGTCCGGTTCCGCAGTGGCGGCACGGCAGGATCAGGACCGGCTGCTGCGTCTGCTCCTGGCGAATTCGACCGTCGGCCCGGCCGCGCGGGAGTCAATCCGCGAGACGGCGGATCTGGCCGAGCATCGTTACCGCCGGGCCGTGGCCCGGGCGACGGAGGATATTCCAACTTCGCTTCGCCCCTACGAAATGCTGGCCTTGAGACTGGCGGTGCATCGGGAGGAAGCGGCGCTGTCGGCCATCACGAACACGCTTCGCGCGTGCGGTCTGACCCCGGCAACGGACGCGGCCGCTGCCGCCCGGGGCCGCGTGGACCATCTGGCTCGGCGACAACTCGAGGCCCTCCGTGGCGACCTGGAGTCCCGGGCCGTCGCCGCCGAAGCCGCCGGAGAGCCGGTCCGGCTGCGTCATCTGCTTCGCTCCTTGGATCGGGTTGATCAGGTCCTGCGGACTCCCGAGAACGGCCGCGCCGCGACAGGCCGGCTCCGCGAGTCACTGGCCCGTCACGACGCCGAGGCCGTGGCCCGCTGCCGCGATCGCCGCCTTCTCGATCGTCACGACGCGGGGCTGGCGATTCAGCCCTTGATCGGCTCCAAGGCCGCCAACCTCGCCGAAGTCCAACATCTGGTCGATCCGGATCTGGTGCCGCCGTGGTTTGTCGTCACCGATCGCGCCTTCCGCGAAACCCTGGCGCAACCCGTGCAACCGCCCGCCGAGCTCGGCCCCCCGGTTCAGCCCGGTGTCTCGCTGGAGGAGGCCATCCGGCGGGTTCTCGCCGACGACGGACTCACCGGCGGCAACCAGTCCGAGATCATCCGCCGTCTCTGGGAAGCGGTCCCCTTCCCGCATGAGCTGGCCGAGGAGATTCGCCGAGCGGTGCGGCGACTGGCGACGGCAGAAGAGCCGATGGCCCCGGATCCGAACGAAACCTTCTTTGCCGTCCGCTCCTCCGGGTGGGAGGAAGACACGGAGACCACGGCCCGGGCCGGAGAGTTCGAGACTTTTCTCTTCGTCCGCGGCGCGGAGTCTGTCTTGCACCATATTCGACTGGTGTGGAGCGGCTTCTGGACCGAACGGGCCATCCACCATCGGAAGGTACTGGGGATGCCGCCGCTGTCCACCGGCGGCGGCGTTCTGGTCCAGCGGATGGTGTGTTCCCGCGTTGCCGGCGTCTTGCAGACCGTGAACCTGCCGGAGGCGCAGCCCCGCGAAATGGTCATCAACGCGGGTCTCGGCCTGGGCGAAGGCATCGTCTCCGGCACGGTGGCCGCCGACCAGATCATCGTGTCCCGCCGCGGCGACGTGCAGACCGCTCCGCTCCGGTTTCGTTACCTGACCGCCGACAAGCGTGAACAGGTGGTCTTCGACCGCCGCCGCTGCAGCGGCACCGTCCGCGAAGACACCCTCTACCACCAGCGAATGCGCGCGGCGCTGGAGTATGTCGAGCTGTGCGAGCTGGTCCGCGCGGCAGACCGGCTGGAACAGGAGTACGGATACCCGCTGGACATCGAATTCGGCATCGAGGGTCAGCGACTGAGGCTGTTGCAGGTCCGGCCCCTCGCGACCTTCGCGGCCGTCGTGCGGGAAACGGTGGAGAAATGGCCGCTCTAGCACCAGCTCCGCTGCGGTTCGGCGTGGGGCCGCCGCGGTGCCCCGGCCACCTTGACCCCTCCGCGCGGAATCCGAGAATCGCTTGCGGGAAAGGCCGGTCACTTTCGGAGGTCCAGCCATGATCCGACGAGAAGACGCTTTGGAGTACCACACCGGCCAGCGGGCCGGCAAGATCGAGCTGCGGGCCACCAAGGCCTGCCTCACCCCCCGCGACATGCGCCTGGCCTATCTGCCCGGGGCCGCCTTCCCCTCGGAGGTCATCGCCGCCGACCGCCAGGCGGTGTTCCAGTACACCGCCCGCGGCAATCTCGTCGGTGTCATCACCAACGGCACCGCCGTGCCCGGTCTCGGTGATGTCGGCCCCGAGGCCGCCAAGCCGATGCAGGAGGGCATGGCCGTGCTGTTCAAGCGGCTGGCCGACATCGATGTCTTCGACCTTGAACTGGACACCCGCGACCCCGACCAGATTGTGGAGGCCGTTCGCCTGCTGGAGCCGACCTTCGGCGGCATCAACCTCAAGGACATCCGCGCCCCGGAGGGGCTCTACATCTACGACCGGCTCTGCGAAACCCTTCGCATCCCGGTCCTGCATGAAAACCTGCACGGCACCGCCGTCGTGGCCACCGCGGCGCTGATCAACGCCCTGGCCCTGGTCGAAAAGTCCGTCACCGACATCCGGGTGGTCATCTGTGGCGCCGGCACGGTCGGGCTGGGTTGTGCGCGGTTGTTCGGCCAGCTCGGCGTTCGCCTGGAAAACCTCTATCTCTACGACAAGGATGGCCTGATCCACGCCGATCGCGACGACCTGACCCCCTACCAACGGGCCTTCGCCCGCCGCGACGGCGGCCGCACGCTCCCAGAGGGACTTCGGGATGCCGACGTCTTCCTGGGCGCCTCGGCGGGAGGCGTGGTGTCCGCCGACATGGTACGGACCATGAACCGGTATCCCATCGTCTTCGCCCTCGCCACGCCCGAGCCGGAAATCGCTTACGACGCCGCCCGCGGCAGCCGCCGCGACGTCATCGTGGCCACCGGCCTGGCCGTCCATCCCAACGCGGTCGTGGATCTCCTGAGCTTCCCCTACATCTTTCGAGGGGCCTTGGACGTCCAGGCCGCCCGCATCAGCGAGGGCATGTTGCTGGCCGCGGCCCAGGCCCTGGCCGACCTGGCCCGCGAGGACGTCATCGAGGAGGTCAGTCGGGCCTACGGCTACGAGGTCTTCAGCTTCGGGCCGGAGTACCTCTTGCCGAAGCCGATCGATCCCCGCGTGCTGGTGCGGGCCTCCGCGGCGGTGGCCCGCCAGGCGGTGCTGGAGGGCATCGCCCGCCGACCGGTGGAGGCGGATCGCTACGAAGAAAGCCTGACCGCGCGGTTCGGAGCAGGTCGGGAAACCATGCGGCAGCTCACCTTGAAGGCCCGCCGCGAGAACCTCCGCGTGGTCTTTCCGGAAGGGACGGATCCGACCATCCTGCGGGCCTGTGGCATCCTGGTGGACGAAGGCATCGCCCGACCCGTGCTGCTGGGCCGGGAAAGCGAAGTCCGCGCGGCGATTGACGCCCTCGGCCTGGACCTGGGCGGCGTGACGATCTGCGACCCGGAGCGCAGCCCACAGGCCGAAGCCTATCAGGAAGAATACTTCCGCCTGCGGTGCCGCCGTGGAGTCACCAGGGCTTCCGCCCGAAAGCGGCTTCGCCTGCCGGAGTACTTCGGATCGCTCATGCTCCATGCCGGGGATGCGGACCTCATGGTGAGCGGCCTGACGCACCACTTCGCGGAGTCCCTGCGCGCCATCCTGGAGGTCATCGGACCCGCGGAGGGCGTTCGCCGAGTATCCAGCCATCACCTGGTGCTGATGCCCAAAGGCATCCACTTCCTCGCCGACTGCGCCGTCAACGTCGCGCCGGGCGCGGAAGACCTCGCCGAAACCGCCCTGCTCTGCGCCCGCATGGCCCGGGCCTTGAGCATCGAACCGCACGTGGCCATGCTGTCCTTCTCCAACTTCGGCAGCGTGGATCACCCGTTCACCCGCAAGGTACGCCGGGCCGCGGAAATCGTTCGCGAGCGAGCTCCGGAACTGGACTGCGACGGCGAGATGCAGTTGCAGACCGCCGTCAGCGGAACCATCCGCCGGGAGTACTTCCCCTTCAGCAGGCTGCTCAAGAATGCCAACGTCCTCGTCTTCCCCGACCTGCAATCCGGCAACCTGGCCCTCGACCTCCTGCGCCAGATGGGCGATGCCGTGCTCGTCGGCCCGCTGCTGATGGGCACCCGACTGCCCGCCCATGTGCTCCGCTACGGCAGCTCGGTCGAAGAGGTGGTCAACCTGGTCGTTACCGCCGTCGTCCAGTCCGCCGCGCCACGAAGTTGAACCACGGACCTTGCCACCGGGCTGCCCGCCTGGCCGAACCCGCCGACTGCGGCCCGATATCTTCGGCGATATCCCCCACTCCAGGCTCGGATTCGTTGAATGCAGCCGGCCATTTCGGTAGAATAGGCATCGGAGATCTCCAAGATAAGATGCCCGGCGAGGTGGAGGCCGCAGGAACTCTCGCAATCCCGGCGGACCCTCTGGGCGAAGGCTGTCCCGATCCTGTCCCGGGGGCCGACGTGGCCGGCTCATCCTCGCCGCCGGAGTCGCAATGCAGGCCCGGCCGGGCCGATCTTAAGCGGGGAAGGAACCACATGAGCGGGCACAAGATCCGACCCGTCCTGGTCTGCGGGGTGCTGTTTGCCCTTCTTGCAACGGCGGCGCGGGCGAACGAATGGCGGCTGGCCGACGCGGTGCAGATCCATCCCACGGGCACCCAGCCCAGCCTGTTCAGCGGAAGGGTTGCCTACCTCGACTTCGTGAGCGGGGCGGTGATGTACTATGACGGCGAGGCTTCGCACCTGATCTACGCCGCCCTGCTGTACAATAACGAGCCGGTCAACACCAACAACGGGGTCGCCTGGCGAAACCGCACCGGCTCCAGCGCCGCGCTGAACGAGATTCTCCTCTGGGACGGGACTTTTCCGGTTGCGGCCCAGAATATCTCCAATACGCCGAACATCGTGGAAAGCGACATCGCCGCCGGCGCCAACGGCGACGTGATGTGGAGCCGCAACCACGCGGAGCTGTACTACTACACCGCCGCGACCGGCACCGCCGCCCCGTTGGGCATCGCCGGTGAACTGCCCAGCCTGTACATCACGCCGGACGGCACCGCCACCTACGCCTGGCAGGATCCCGTCACCGACGACATCCTCTACTTCGACGGCCAGACCACGCACCTCCTCGGCCGCGGCGCCGTCTTCGGCGGTCGCCCCAGCGTGTGGGACGGCATGGTGGCCTGGGTCGGCGAGAGCGAGATCGGCACCTACTTCACCACCGGCGAAATCTACTACTGGAAGAACGGCGTGACCCACCGCTTGACCAACGACGACGCCATCGGCGGGCGGGCCGACGATTTTCCCAAAGTCTGGAACGACACCATTGTCTGGCAGCGCAGCCCGTCCAACCCCATGGCCCGACGGATCTACTTCTGGGATGGCGAGCACATCTGGCCCCTGACCACCACCGAGGCCAAATACCCCAGCTACCACGACAGCCAGGTGGCCTACGAAGCCTCCGACGGCCTCTATCTGGCGCGGTTGGAGGCGGTCGTCGGCGCCTGCTGCGTCGCGGGCGGCCAGTGCCTGGTGCGGCGTCAGTCGGAGTGCCTCGCGCAAGGTGGCATCTACCAGGGCGACGACTCGATCTGCGACCCCAGCCCCTGTCCTCCGCCGCTCGGCAACCCGAACTGCGACCTGGCCGTGGATGTCAACGACATCCCCCCGTTCATTCTGGCCTTGGTCGATCCCGTCGCTTACGCCGCGGCGTACCCAGACTGTGATCCGATGCAGGCCGACGTCAATCAGGACGGGCAAGTCGACGGCCTGGATGTCGCCCCCTTCGTGACGTTGCTGCTGGGGCAGTGAGCCGGCGAATCCCTCGTCGCCTCCATTCTCTTGGCCGCCCACCAGCCGCAGCGGCCCGCCTCGCGCGTACCGCGCGCTGGCTCGACCGCCCGAGCCCCGCTTGGCCGGGTCTCCACGGCTCCCGCCTGAGCGTATAATAGGCCGATCGAGCGCCGGGAACCGGCCGCTCCTGCGGGAACCCTCTGCCATGTCCGCGACTGTCTCACTTCGCACGCTGCTCGCCGAAAACACCATGCCCGCGGACCCGGCCCTGATCCGCGTGGAAGGCGATGCCGTCCGCTGTCTGGCCTGCGGCCACCGCTGCCTGGTCAAGCGCGGCCGCCAGGGCGTGTGTCGCGTCCGCTTCAATCAGGACGGCGTCTTGCGAGTGCCCGCTGGATACGTGGCGGGCTTGCAGGTGGATCCGATCGAGAAAAAGCCGTTCTACCACGTTTTTCCGGGCTGCGAGGCGCTCTCTTTTGGGATGCTCGGGTGCGATCTGCACTGCTCCTACTGCCAGAACTGGGTCACGTCACAGGCCCTCCGCGACGACCAGGCGGTCAGTCTGCCGCGGTTCTGCACCGCGGAACAGATCGCCGATCTGGCGGTCGAACACCATGCCCCGGTGGTGGTCTCCACCTACAACGAACCGCTGATCACCAGCGAATGGGCGGTCGAGGTGTTCAAGCCCGCCAAGGCCCGCGGCCTGACCTGCGGCTACGTCTCCAACGGCCACGCCACGCCCGAGGTGCTGGCCTACCTGCGGCCCTGGCTCGATCTCTACAAGGTCGACCTGAAGTGTTTCAACGACCGACGTTACCGCGAGCTGGGCGGCGTCCTGACCCACGTCCTCTCCACCATCGAGGAACTGAAGGCCCGCGGCTTCTGGGTGGAGATCGTCACCCTGGTCGTGCCGACCTTCAACGACACCGACGCGGAATTAGGCGATATTGCCCGATTCATCGCCGGCGTGTCGCCCGACATCCCCTGGCACGTCACCGCCTTCCGCCCCGACTACCGCATGTCCGCCCCGCCGCGCACGCCGGCCGCGACCTTGCTGCGCGCCTACGAGATCGGCCGGGCGGCCGGGCTGAAGTTCGTGTATCCCGGCAACCTTCCCGGCGGAGTCGGCGACCTGGAGGACACGCGGTGCCCCGGATGCGGCGCGACGCTGATCCGCCGCACGGGCTTCCGCGTCCGTGAAAACCGCCTCGACGCGGCCGGCCGCTGCCCGGACTGCCTTCTCCAAATCCCCGGCGTGTGGGGCCGCTCCGCCACCGCCCCCGGCACGGGGTTCCCTCGTCCCGCACGGCCGGGGTAACGGCGGCTTGTGCGGCTCGCCTACTCGCCAGCCAGCAGGTCTACGAAAGGTTGGATGTCGCGCCCGTCCAGAAGGCTGTCCCCGTTGAGGTCGCAGGTGGCCCAGGCGTCGCAGTCGGGCAGTGCCTCGTCGTAGGCCGGCCCGTTCACCAGCAGAAGCACAAAGAAGGGAATATCCTCCTCGTCGAGCCGCCCGTCGCAGTTCGCGTCACCCGCCGCGGCGTATTGGTGGTAATAGAGGTGGTTGCCGACCGTGTTGTCCCAGTTGGTGATGGCCATGTCCAGCCGCGATGAGCAGGTGTATTCCACCCGCAGCAGGGCGGCCGGCGCGGAGGAGACCGTCACCCAGCCGTTCTCGCGGCTGAAGGCGTACTCCGCCGGTGTCAGCTCCACGCCATCCAATCGCACGGAGAGCACCTGCTGGATCGGCTGGTGCGCCAGATAGAACAGCCGCCGCAGCGTGGTCACTCCAAACGTCTCCACCACCGGACGCAGTCCGTCCCGGTTCACGTCTCCTAAAACGATCTTCTCCACCACGCTTGACGGCGCGGACAGCCAACTGGGGGTGGCGTTGAAACCGCTGCCGTGGTTCAGAAACAGCCGCGTCTTGCTCCACCACGCGCCCGTCATCAGATCCAACATCCCGTCGCCGTTCAGGTCGGCCAACGCTACCGCCGACCCATACGCATGTTGCGAGCTGTAGAAGAACCACTGCGGAGTGGTGGTGAAGAACCCCCCGGCCAATCCGTTGTACTGCCGAAATCGCCCCGTGCCGCTGGCGAGTTGCGTGTTGTCGGTCACGAACAGGTCGCGGAGGCCGTCGCCGGTCACGTCGCCCGCCGCCGCCATGATCGCGTATGGATTGGGGTTGTCGGTCGTGCTCCAGCTTGCCGAGGGTTCCAGCGTCCCGCCCAGATTACGGTAGATCCGGGCTTCGGTGCGGGCCCCGACGCAGGCCAGGTCCAGCCAGCCGTCGTCGTCGGCATCAACCCACACCGCCCCCATGTAATCGTTGCGATCGCTCGACTGCCAGGCCGCGGGGGTCTGAAGCTGCCCGCCGACGTTCAGATAAACGTAGTTGTAATAGGCATTCGGGTTGCTGTATGGCCAGCCGGTGGCCACGGCCAGATCCGCCCGCCCGTCATTATTCAGATCCCCGAAGGCCACGCCGAAGGCGTTGCCGGAAACGTCCGCGGTCCAGTCCGCGGTCGAGGATAGCGTCCCGGCATTGTTCAAGTACACGCGGGCAATGGGAGCAATGGTCGAAAACTCGCCGAGGTGGGCCACGGCGACATCCAGCCAGCCGTCCCCGTTCACGTCGGCCACGTCCAGGTGCCCGTTGTAGGCGAGATCCGCCGATTGCCAGCTCGGCAGGGTCGGCAGGCTGCCGTCGCCGAGGCCGTGATAGACGACCAGCCGCTGCTGGGCCATGTCGTTGCCGTTGGCCACGACCAGGTCCAGCCAACCGTCCCCGTTCAGATCGACGAGGGCACCGCCGGTGCTGACCTGGGTGTCAGCAGAGACCCAGTCGGGCGTGGTGGGATAAACTTGTTGGGCGTAGGCCGAACCCGAGGAGAGCAACCACCACACAACCGCCATCGCCACCCAGCCGGCCGCTACGGGCTTGAAGTATCGAGTCGTCACGATGGTTGCTCCCTTCCGCCCCCCGGCTGTGAAAGCCGGCGACCATGCCCCTGCCGCGAGCGAGGCGATCTTCCGGCTAGCAGGCCGCCCGGCAAAATCGGATGCGCCGAGGCTTGAACCTACCCCTCCAGGATCACAAGTGCTGCTCCGCACGAACGTCACGGCGAAGGCTGACGCGCCGCCTGGAGCGTATCATTTGTACCGGGAAACCGGCGGGGGAGCAAGAAATCCCGCCTCCAGACCTGGAAGTAGCCTTGATAGCCCCGACTGGATGAAACCGAAGCCGCCTGCGGACCATCGGCATCCGCGTATCCAACGACGCCGCGGCTCCGCAACCCCAGCTTGGCTCAGGAATCGTTCAGCCGAACAAGCTGGACACGGCCTCGACCACGTCGTGAATGTGCCGACCGGCCGTCCACAACGGCAGGACCATGAGCGTGACGCCCAGCAAAACCAGACAGGCCCCCATCGTGGACGGCAACTGGGAAACCGTCGCCAGCCGATGGTGCAATTCGCCGCCCAAGGCAGACGTCACGTCCGCCGCCCTTGCCGTGCTCGCGTCAATGTGCAGCGTGACATTCCGCAACAGGGCGAACCGTCGCAGGTGAATCCGCAAATCGCCTTCGCTGGACTCCCAGGTACGCTCCACCCAACGGCCGTTGAAGCCGAGCGCGCGGAGCGACTCCTCCAATAGTCGCGCCGCACGGGCCTCCGAAATGTTGTAAATCACCAGGCCGTGTCCCATGGTGAGCAGCAGGTGAACGAACAAGGCCGCCGCGACCGCCAGGCCCACGACCAGCAGCCAGACCATGCCGCCACGCACGAAAGCCGGAACCGGCCACAACAGGACCGGAGCCAGAGCACACGTCAAGGCGATGAAATCAGCCCGGCTGGTGGTCAGATACGGGCGGGAATGGCTGTTGACCAAGCCCAGAACAAGGAAGTAGATCGAGAGCGGAAGCACGTTCCCGACGAGCATCAGCACGTCCACGGCTTGATAGTCGCCGGTCAACATCGCTGGCTATCCCCCCTCCGCCGCAGCGGGGTGGATCACCCGGGCGCCGGGTCGGCGGCGGGGCGGTCGACATGCTCGCCCTTGGGCGCTACCTTGCGGTACCCTAGGTATTTTATCACTTCGAGGACCTCCGTCCAACTGGGGAAGGGCCTCTTGTTCATTCTCTTATATTCGTCCATCGCCATGACGAACTCAAATTGCTCCGTGTTCAGCTCCCCCTCTTCCGCATCGCGGCGAGCATCCGACCGGCGACGACCCGGACCCCGACGCCGCTCCAGACCGCTGCGGCGATCCACCGGCGACTGTCGGCGATCCGGACACCCCCTCCGGCGATCCATCCCGGGCGACCCGTCCGTCCCGGCGGGTTCAAGCGGCGTGTCCTGCGCCATGCGGAGATCCTTCTGCTCGCGGGGCTGGTTTATCCGGAACCTCAAATCGGACGAACAGGCCGGACTTCAGAAATCGTCGGTGTCGTCGAGGTCTTCGTCGTCTTCCTCGTCCTCGTCGAAATCTTCGTCCTCGTCGAGGTCGTCGTCGAAATCATCATCCTCGTCTTCGTCCTCCTCCTCGTCCTCGTCGTCGAAGTCCTCGTCTTCTTCCTCGTCGAGATCGTCCAGCTCCTCGTCGTCGTCGCGACGGGCGTGAGCAGTCAGCAGATCCGAAGCCTCGATCAGCCGGTCCGCCGGCACCAGCACGGCGATCCCCTGCTTCCCGCCGAAGACCGCCGAATCCTCCAGTCGCGCCGGAATACCGAACGCGCCCAGCAGATCCACGCCATCCTCCGCTTCTCCACGGGTCCGCGCGAACATCGCTTCCACGAAGCCCGGTTCCGTCCGGTCATCCTGCTCTTGCTTGGCGCCAACCACTCTCTTCAACATTGGGTTCCACTCCCAGGAGCCGTTCCACGTGCCAGACCACGACCATTGTAGCCGGGCCGATCTCCGAACCGGCTTTCCGGCGTCACTCTTTTTTTCGACCACCGGCCGTCTTCCAGGGCAGTCGAGAATCGCCCCGCCCTACCGGGCCTGGTCCCTGCTGCCGCCGCCATCGGCCGGACCGCAGGACACGACGCCCCCGCAGGCGGGCACCTGCGCGGGATTGTTTAGCCGTCCGCGCCGGGCTGTCAAGCACTGCTTCACCCCCCCTGGAGACACCAAAAAGAGCAGCCCCGGACGGCCAGGTCCGGGGCTGCCGGTTTATTCGGTGTAGCGAAGTCCGGAAGCGGCTCCGGTCGGGCGAGCCGCTACTGGTTGGGCAGCGCCGTGACCGGCGGCCGGGCGGCCTGCTCCGCTTCGCGAAGATAGATGACCGTGCCGCCGCCCCCGCCGCCCAGGCGATACTCCGCCTCCAGACAGCGGGTCAACCGTGTTCGCACGTCGCTGAGGTGCGCCCGCGTGGCCAGGTCGACGCGGGGCTTCTTGAGAACTTTCTCGATCTTCTCCGCCAGCGACTCCGCGCTGAATCGGGCGATCGCCGAAGCGTCCGCCGGCACGGTGGCGCCGGGATCGCTCAGGATCATGTTCATCAGCATGTCGGTGTAGCTTCGCTGGAGGTTTCGTCGGAAGCTGTTGATGTAAGGCTTGCGATCGGTGCCTTCGCGGTCGGCGTCGTCCAGCTCCGACCAGATCGCGTTGGTCAGCGTCTGGATGTGCTCCGACAGCGTATAGGCGTCCTCGTCCTCCGGGAACCACACCTGGTTCTCGTGAATCCTCCGGATGGTGAAGGGATTCATCAGGCCGAACAGGCAATCTGACTGCGCCCGGGCGATGAATTCGTGAAGATTGAACTCCACCATCAGGTCGTACTCGTCCGATCCCCAGTGCTGCCACCGGCCCGGCCCCAGGTAGCTCAGCAGGGCGGGATCGATCTGATAGGCGTCCTCGGCAAACACCTTCCGGCAGATGAACTGCAACGCCTGCCGCTGCTTCTTGGCCTCGACCACCTGGAGCGGCTTCCGCGCGTCCGGGTCGCCCTTGCGATCGCGGTTGACGATCACCCCGCCCGGGAACCGCGACACAAAACTCGTCGCCGCCGCCCGCTGGCTCAGAACCGCCGAAAACGCCCGCCGCAGCTTGCGATACGAGTCGCCGTCCTTGACCGCCCAATCGCGGATGTCCTCCAACAGGCTGTCCGCCAGCTCGATCTGCCGACGGGCGTAGTCCATCACGTCGCGCCCCATGTCAAACCGGTTGGAAAGCGGGTCCGGCGACAACGGCGCCATGGTGTCCTCGTCCGTGGCGTAGTCCAGCCCGGCCTCGGCCACTCGCGAGGCGATCTTCTGAAGCATCTCCGGCTCGTTGTTGAAGGGCTTGCCCACCGGCCGATAGCCGTACTCGATCGCCCAGTAGTCGTACGGGCCGATGGACCGCGTCGTGTAGGAGCCTTGCGTCTTGCCGCGCGGAGCAATGATGATCGGGTTGTAATCCATGATCGACCCGACGTTGGCGTCGCCGGGCTGATTGTGCTCCTCGATCTCCGACATGGGCAGCCAGGTGCTCCCCTTGAAGTTGTGGCGCAGACCCAGGCAGTGCCCCACCTCGTGGATCACCACTTCCTTCAGAATCTGCCCGATGAACTCCTCGTCGGTCGGGCCGAGACCCTTGGCCTCCAGCGCGATCCGCGCGAAGTCGAGCTGCTGGGCCATGCCCGACGCGTATTCGCACAGGCACTTGCCCTCTTCGTGCATCTTCCGCTTCAGGTTGTTGTAGAACACCTGGTCCGGGTCTTCCGCGATCCGCACGTTCGGCAGCAGCCGCTCGATCGGCGAGCGATAAACCCATTCCGGGTGCGCGCGGAAGAAATCCTCCAGGATCGGGTTGCTCTCCTCCCAGCGGCTCTCGCCCGGCGCGAACCAGCCGTGATACTGGACATAGTGCCGCATCATGGAATCATCCATGACGATGTCGGCGTCGAAGATCTGCCCGGTGAGCGGGTGGGCCCGCGACGGCCCCATGGCGAACCCGCGGCCGGTGACGATCCACCGGAAGAAGTTGTAGCGCACGTCCTCCGGATCGAGGTCCTTGGTCCGCGGATCGTAGTCCTCCTGCTGGATCACCTCGATCGCGTCCAGAAAACCGATCTTCTCGAACGCCTTGTTCCACTCCAGGATGCCTTCCTTGACGTAGCGGCGATACTTCAGCGGGACCGTCTTCTCGATGTACCAGACGATCGGGTTCTTCGGAGCACTGAAATCCAGCGACGGGTCTCGCTTCTCCAGCCGCCAGCGGTTGATGTAACGATCGAACAGCGTCGGCGCCTCGTGCGCCTTGGACCAATCCTTCCGCACGGTCATGAAGTAGCCGATCCGCTCGTCCGCCGTGCGGGGCTGATACCCCTGCGCCGAGGCCGGAATCTTGGAAATGCTGTAATGGAACAGATTCCGGCGACCCGAGTCTCCCCGCATGAAGGCCAGGTCCACCGTCAGTTCCAGGTTCTCCGGAAACGTCTTGAATTCCTTCCACTTGCTCAACGCCGGATTCACCGCCCCGCCGCCCAGACTGCCGACGCCGGCGAAATCCGTCTTGAACAATCCGTCCAGATCGATCACCGGATCCTGTCCCCGCATGGTCAGGATCGGAATCGTCCGCAGGATCACGTCCCCGCCGTAGCTCCGCTTGATCACGTCCGCGACCGGGCTATTACCCCCTTCCGCGTAACGCGGGTCCACCTGCATCAAAACCAGCTTCTTGTCCATCCGGTCGAAGTAGGCCAGAAAATGATCCAACTGGAATCCCGTGGCCACCGAGCCGCCCGCCATGCTTGTCGCCACCAGGAACTGCTGCCCGATCAGGTTGGCCGGAATCTGCGCCCGCAGCGAATCGGCCTTCTTGTCGTGCCACAGCGGAATGAATGGCGGCTCCGCCGTCGGCACCGGCGTATAGCCCTTCATCACCTCGTCGAAGGGCGGAAACTCCGGCTTCTCCGGGGCCGGCGGGCCGACCGGGCCGGGGGCCTGCTGGGCGTGGGCGTCGCCCAAGGTCAACGAGACGGCGGTCAGCATGCCGAGCATCAACACCCGCGCGGCAATCCTGACGGGACGGCGAGACGGTCTCTGTCGCATAACTTGGCTCCTTCTTGCGGCCCAGCGCGGGGACCGCGTCCGAATGGAATCGGGCATACGAACGACGTTCGGCGGGCGGCGCATCCGCCCGTCGTCAACACGCAACGAATTCACGACTGCATGGGTGGGCTAACCAATCGACCGCCCCTCCCGGACGGCACGCTCCCCCTCCGGAGGAAACGGACCGCACCGCCCCATGCTTTCGCACTACTATCGGTCCGGAGCAAGCCTTTAGTCTTGCCGCGTCATATATTAGTTGTCGCCCGACCTCCCGACCGCGAATTTGACACTGGGAAGCGGGCAGGCTACGTTCTCCCCGGCAGCCTGAACAGCAGAGGGGAACAGCCTCCGCAGTCAGCCGGCAATCTGGCACCGCCTTCTTCACCGGGATCGGCTCGAGCTGCCGACCCGAAGATCGCCTTCTGGCAGGGTCCGGCTCGCTCTTGCGGACGCCTGCCGACGTCGAGTCTCGAGGCCGCATCTGCCGCTATGATCCGGCCAACTGCCGACAAACGTTCAGGTTTTCCGGAACTAGACCGATACCGAACAGGAGGCGGGATGCCGGTTCTTGCCGCTGCGGCGGACAGTCACGGCGCCAGACCCGGTTATCATTATATAGGACATTAGCTTAAGAATCAATGGCCAGGAAAGCACCGCACCCAGCATCCGCCGAACGCAAACGCCCGATCCGGAAGCCGCCGGGCGAAACGCCGGTCGGCAAGGCCCTGGTGATCGTCGAATCGCCCGCCAAGGCCAAGACCATCAACAAGTACCTTGGTCCCGGATACGTCGTGAAGGCCTGCAAAGGGCATGTTCGCGACCTCCCCCCCAGGCAGTATGGGGTCGATCCCGGCCGAAACTTCGAGCCGACCTACGAGATTCTCCACAGCCACCGCAAGGTGGTCGACGAACTCCGCAAGGCCGCCGACCAGGCGGACACTGTCTACCTGGCCACGGACTTGGACCGCGAAGGCGAGGCCATCGCCTGGCACCTCGTCCAGGCCCTCGAACTGCCCCTCGAGCGGACCCGCCGCGTCGTTTTCAACGAAATCACCAAATCCGCCGTGCAGGAAGCCTTTGCGCACCCCCATGAAATCGACACCGCCAAGGTGGACGCCCAGCAGGCCCGACGCATCCTGGATCGAGTCGTCGGCTATGAGCTTTCGCCCCTGCTCTGGAAGAAGATCGCCAAGGGCCTTTCGGCGGGCCGGGTACAATCCGTCGCCGTCCGCATGATCGTGGACCGCGAGCAGGCCATCCGCGACTTCGTGCCTGCCGAAAGCTGGGTGGTGAACGCGGTCTTCGCCGCGGATCCGGCGCGGGCCGAGGTTCTCTCCAACGACTGGCACGCCTTCCTTCAGGCCGCCGGCCCCGGCAGCGAACCCCCCGTCAAGGAGCGTCTGGCCTGGCTGGCTCAGCGCCAATGCGTGGAGGCCACGCTCGTCGAGATCAACAGCCGGCCTTTCCGCGCCGAAGCCGCGCCGGCGGTAGAGCCGGGCAATACGACCAACCCGACATTCTGCTCCGCCGCCGACAGCGTTCGACCTGTCATCGAAGCACTCGGTTACGAGGTGGAGTCCATCGACATCAAGCCCTGGGACGCCTACTCCCGCCTCGGGCTGGAGCAGGTTCGCTTCCGGGGCCGCACGGTGGTCGCCCAGGCCCCCGCCTGTTCGGTCAAGAGCCTCGAAACCAAACGAACGCTCAGCCGCCCGCCGGCCCCGTTCACGACCGCCACGCTTCAGCAGGCCGCCTCCAACCTGCTCCGGTTTCCCACCTCCAAGACCATGAAGCTCGCCCAGGCCCTCTACGAGGGCATCGACATCAAGACCGGCGAGGGCAACGTCGGTCTGATCACCTACATGCGCACCGATTCGACCAACCTCTCCGCCGAATCCGTGCGGAACGTCCGTGACCTCATCGCCGTGCAATACGGGGACAAATACCTTCCCCCGCAGCCCAACCGCTATGGAAATCCGCGGAAGGCCCAGGAAGCCCACGAGGCCATCCGTCCCACCGACCCCGCTCGCACGCCGGAATCCCTTCGCGGACACCTGACGCCCGAACAGCACAAGCTCTACACCCTGATCTGGAACCGCTTTGTCGCCTGCCAGATGGTCCCCGCCCAGTGGGACGCCACCACCCTGCTCATCTCCGCCCAGACCCGTGCCGGGGAGGCCATCTTCAAAGCCACCGGCCGAGTACTGGTGTTCGACGGTTTCTACCGGGTCGCGGGCCTGCCGCGCGACGGCGACGAGCAGGTGCTGCCGCCGCTGCAAGTCGGCCAACCGGTGGCCCCGATCGCCATCGAGCCGGAACAGAAGTACACGTCTCCGCCGCCGCGCTACACCGAGGCGTCGCTCGTGAAGGCCCTTGAGGCCGAGGGCATCGGTCGACCGAGCACCTACGCCGCCATCATCCAAACCATCCAGGACCGCGGCTACGTCGAGCAGGAAGATCGCAAGTTCCGGCCGACCGCCCGCGGCGAGATCGTCACCCAGAAGCTGGTAACGCACTTTCCGAAGATCATGGACGTCGGCTTCACCAGCTTCATGGAGGACGAGCTGGACAAGATCGAGGAGCAGCACACCGACTGGCATGAGGTGCTGCACGAGTTCTACGATCCCTTCAAGACCGCGCTGGCCAAAGCGCATCAGGACATGGACCCCGTCCGCGCCGAAGCCAGCCCCTACACCTGCGACGCCTGCGGCCGAGCCATGGTGTATCGCCTCGGCAAAAACGGCCGCTTCCTGGCGTGCAGCGGCTACCCCGAGTGTAAGAACGCCCGCGAAGTCGACTCGGACGGAAAAATGGTCCAACCGGTGGCCGTCTCGGAGACGTGCGAACTCTGCGGTCGGCCGATGATCCTCCGCCGCAGCAAGCGCGGCCCGTTCCTGGGCTGCTCCGGCTACCCGGAGTGCGGCTTCACTAAGCCCTGTGGCGAGGATGGCCGCCCCCTCCGCAAGGTCCGGCCGGAGAACATCAAGGAGCCTTGCCCCGATTGCGGCCGTCCGACACAGGTGAAGTTCGCCCGCGGCCGGGCCTTCCTCGGTTGCACCGGCTACCCGGAGTGCAAAGGCACGGCCCCCATGCCGGACGGCGTCTATGTGGAGCGCCCGAAGCCCCAGGAAGCCGGAGTCCGCTGCGACAAGTGCGGCCGTCCCATGGTCGTCCGCAAGAGCCGGCGAGGGCCATTCCTGAGTTGTTCGGGCTTTCCCCGCTGCCGCAACGCAATGCCGATGGAGAAGATGGAGCACCTTCGCGGCCTGGAAGCGACCGGAGAGATCCCGCCGCCACCGAAGGCCGACGGCAACGGCGGCACGAAGAACACCAACGGCGGATCCGCCAACAACGGCGCCCCGAAGACCCGCGGCAAGGCCGTCCGCCTTAAAGACGAGGAGATGGCGGCGCTCGGCCCGCCGCCGCCCGGTTTCGCGTGGACCCGGACCGGCCGACCGGTCGTCGACGAATGGCCGGAAGGAGACCTGGCCTGCTTCTCCTGCGGTGAACCGATGGCCCTCCGCTACGGCCGTTTCGGGCCGTTCTACAGTTGCGGAAAGTGCAAAGCGGTGGCCAATCTCCGCGGTGAGGCCAAGAAGAAGGCCGAGGCCGCCGCCCCGACCGTGGAGCGCGCCAAGCCCATCGAAACCGACCTGACCTGCCCGGACTGCGGCGCGAAAATGATGATGCGCATGGGCAAGACCGGCCGCTTCCTGGGCTGCTCCGCCTATCCGAAGTGCCGCAAGACGATGGAAGTCCCGCCCGGCCTGCTCCGCGAACTGGCCGGAGCCGGCGCATAAAAATAGCGACTGCTCAAGCTCAACGGCGGCGGGAGAGGGCATCACCTTCCGCTGCGACCTCGACGGCGATGACCATGCTGACCCCTGCCATCCTTACGCGGGCACCTCCTGCTGCCTGCGAGAGAATGGCGGACCGGGTTGCGGGCCGCACGCCACGGGCCGCACGACGCCGGCCCAACCGCGGCTGGTTGCCACCCTCGCATCGGGCGCGGCGGCTGCCGCGATCATGGCCTTTCGCCAGACCACCCGCCGCCACGCGGTGCCCCGCTCGGCCGTGAGAGTCCGATATCCCCATTCGCTTGCGTCCGCGACCACTTCTTCCGTAGAACTTCGTTACATGGCCTCCGTTGTCCTGCAAAACGTGGTCAAGTCCTACGCCGGGCAGATGGTGCTGAACGGCGTCACCCTCGATCTGCACAAGGGCGAAAAGGTCGGGCTGGTCGGAGGCAACGGCACCGGCAAGACCACGCTCTTCAAGCTGATCGTGGGCATGGAGGCCCCCGACAGCGGCACCGTCACCATTGCCCGCGGCTGTACCATCGGCTATCTCCCGCAGGAGCCCAACCTCCCCACCCAGGCCCCGCTGCTCGATGCCGCCGGAGAGGTCTTCGCCGAGCACCGCCGCTTGGAGGCCGAACTGCAAGCCCTCTCCCAACGCATCGCCGCCGCCCACGGCACCGACGCCGAGCCGCCGCTGCTGCGGCAGTACGACGCCCTTCATGCCCGCTTCGAGGCCCGCGGCGGATACAGCTATGAGATCCGCCTCCGCGAGGTCCTGGGCGGGCTGGGTTTCTCGCCGGATGATTACGCCAAGCCGGTGCATATTCTGTCCGGCGGGCAGAAGTGCCGGGCGGCGCTGGCCCGACTGCTGCTGACGGACGCAGACCTGCTCCTCCTGGACGAGCCGACCAACCACCTGGACATCGACGCGACGCAGTGGCTGGAGCGATACCTGGCGAGCTACCAGGGCGGAGCCGTGATCATCTCGCACGATCGCTATCTGCTGGATCGGGTGGTCCACAAGATCATCGAGGTGGAAAACCACGCGGTCACGGTGTACCCGACGAACTACACGAATTACGCCCTGGCCAAGCGCACGCGGCAGCTTCAGGCCGTCCGCGAGTTCGAGAAACAAAGCAAATGGCTGGCCCACCAGCGGGACTACATCGCCCGCGTGCGGTACGCCAAGGATTCCGCCAAGCAGGCCCGCGGCCGCCAGAAATACCTCGACCGCCTGGAGGCCGAAGGCCGCGTGCTGGACAAGCCGACCGAGCGGAAGTCCAAGATGACGCTGCGTTTCCGTCGCGACGAACGTGGCGGCGAAATGGTGGTTCGCTGCGAGGGCGCCACCAAAGGCTTCGACGGCGTGACCCTGATCCGCGATCTCAACTTCGAGATGACCCGCGGGGAGAAGGTCGGCATCATCGGCCCGAACGGCGTCGGCAAGACCACGCTGCTCCGCATGCTCATGCGGCAAACGCCGCCCGACGCGGGCGAAGTGCGGCTCTTCGAAAACCTCACCGTCGGTTACTACGATCAGGAACACCGCGACCTCGACCCGCGGCTGACCATCCTGGAGGCGGTGCGGCAGGTCCGCCCGGAGATCGGCGAGGGCGAGGCCCGCTCGTTCCTCGCCCTCTTCCTCTTCCGCGGAGAAGACGTGTTCAAGCGCGTCGGCACCTTGTCGGGCGGGGAACAGTCGCGGGTGCTGCTGGCCCGGCTGGTGCTGGCCAGCCCGCAGGTCCTGGTGATGGACGAGCCGACCAATCATCTGGACATCCCCGCGCGAGAAGCGCTGGAGGAGGCCATGAACCTCTTTCCCGGTTCGATCCTCCTGGTCAGCCACGATCGCTATTTCCTCGATCGCGTGGTGGATCGCCTCCTGGTCCTGCCGCGGCGGGGAGAGCACGAGGACTTCGCCGGAACCTGGTCGGCCTACGCGGCCGTGCTGGCTCGGCGGGAGGAGGCCGCCCGGGCGGAGGCGCAGCGGGTTCGTGAGCAGCGGCGACAGGCGGAACAGGCCCGCGGCGGATCCCGCCCGCGAAAGAAGTCGTCGCCGGCGGCGGGGCGGGAGATCGCTGAGTTGGAGAACCGCATTATCGCCCATGAAGCCCGCGTCAAGGAGCTGGAGCAGTCCTTCGGCGATCCGGCCGTGCTCAAGGACGCGGAGAGAAGCCGGCGATTGCACAACGAATACAAGGGTTTGAAGGAAGAACTGACCGACTTGATCGAACGCTGGGAGCGGGCCGTGGAGGCGTCATCATCGTGAGGCTCGATCAAGGACCGCGGTTTCGGCATGCGGGCCGATCGGGCTGAAAAGCGATATGATGACCGCGTGACTGTCGGGCCCGTTGCCGGAAGGGGCGGGCATGGGACCGGAGAACGAGAAGCCTTTCCTGAGTCCGGGGACCGGCGGGAGAGGAACCCCTGCAAAGGAGCATAGGATGTCTTCGACGTTTCGCAGAATGTGGCCGGTTCTCGCCTGGGCTTTGGTCCTGGCGACCGTGATCGTGTCGCCGGCGGCGGCCCAGGACGAAGAGGAGTTCCCCACCACGCAGCCGTCGCTGTTGCCGCCGAACCTGTCGGACGATCTCTCGGTCTGGCCGAACCGGAAATCCTGGCGGATGTCCGACCCCTGGATCTACCAGAACCACGACAAGATCCGCAAGATCAAGCCGCGGGTGCTCGTGCTGAACTTCGCCAATGACGCCGACATGGACAAAATCGAGGACCACACCCGCCGCCTGGTGAAGGCCCTGGCCGAGAGCACGCGGTACCACGGTTTCAAGAACCCCCAGGCGCCGGCCTTCCTGGAATACGAGATCGTCAAGTTCATCGACCTCCGCGACCGGCCGATCCCGCCGGAGCGCGCCAAGAAGAACAGTGCGTTCTTCCCCGCGCTGATCGACGGGCCGAAAGACTTCTATTGCGACTACAGCCAGTTCTACAACGACGCGTTCGCTCGTTTCTACGGCTTCGCCGACCCGCACGTGAAGCACCAGCGACGCTATCTGAACCTGCACGAACTGGTCAACGCCGGGCTGGTCCACGAGGTGTGGTTCTACTGCGTGCATGACCATTCCGAAGGCTGGCCCGCTCGCGAGGTCATTGAACTCAAGCAGTATTACGACGAGCAATGCCGGCCGATCCCGGGCAAGTACGGCCCCGCCGGCAACGGGCACAGCCCGACCATGCCGTGGTCCGGCCGCACGGTGCGGATGGCCTTCTTCAACCCGCACCGCGACATCGGTTGCGCCCTGGAAAACTTCGCGCACGGCCTGGAAGGCATCGCCAACTACAACGCCATCGCCTACTACCGCAAGTACTTCAACGAATACGCCGAGCTGGACCTCAACACTCGCCACCAGACGCCTTTCCGGTGTTTCTACGATTTGCCCTACAACGCCAAGGACGCGGTGGTCATCACCGGCAAGACCTCGCGCAAGGTGAATTACCGCGGCAAGGAGGTCGTGCTGGATCCGTACGTCAGCATCGGCGGCAACGTCCATTTCATGCCGAACGCCCGTCACCATTACGACCTGGACAGCCCGCACGTGGTCAGCTCCACGATGGAAAACTACCGCCTCCGCAACGGCCCGGACGGAAAGGACCTGGTGACGGACTTCACCGTGGACAAGTTCAAGATGTTCGAGGACGTGGCCCCGGACTGCATGGGCCGATGGACGGTGTACTGGCGCCAATGCATGCCGGGCCTGGGCAACCAGTGCGTGGACGACGACGGCAAGCCGATGAAGAACTGGTGGGTGTTTCTGATCTACTGAGACGGCGAAGGACGGCTCCCGCGTGTCGGAGAGACGGAAGATTGCGAGGCGCGGACTGGTTCCGTAACATGAGCATGATCCACTCGCGACATTGCCGAGGATCCGAGCCATGAACCTCCTGTCGATTCCACGCGAGCCGCCGTCCCGAGATACGTTGCTGCGCTTGGCGGAGGACTGCCGAAGGTGCCTCGCCGCCCTGCACGACGACGAATCGGAGGTGCGGCTGCCGATCTTCGTGGAGTTTGCGGGTTCGCCCAAGTCAGGAAAGACTTCGATCATCGGCATTGTTTCGCACTTCTTCCGCCGCATGGGTCTGAACGTGGTTCAACCCGCGGAAGGCGCTTCCCTGCGGACCCCCCCGGGCCTGCGAGACGATTGGATGGCCTTCAATGCATGGTCGGGGTGTTACGCGCTGCAGCAGATCCTGATCGACGCCCACTCCGATCCTCCCGCCGACCTCGTGATCCTCGATCGGGGTCTGTTTGATGTTGCCGGCTGGTTCTCGTTTCTGGAAACGAAGCAAGGACGAGTGACCCGCGAAGATCGGCGGAAGATCGTCGATTTCTTTCTGATGGACCTCTGGTCTTCGCGTCTGGGCCTTGTCTTCGTGTTCACTGCGGACCATGAGACCTCGCTGCACCGGGAGATCGACAGCAAATTGACCGACGAACCCGGGACAGTCATGAACAAGGACACCCTGAACGCCCTCTTGGAGGCCTACAAAAGCACCGGAGCCGAGTTTTCCAGAGCCTTCCCGCATCTTCATCATGTCGGCACGTCGCGAGTCGCCGGGCGCCCTCCGTTGTTTCAGTCCGTCGCCTACGCCGTGGCCGAGGCAATCGTCGCCAGGCTGAAGGAGTGCACCACTCAGATGTTGCTGGTCACCGATACCGTTGATTTCGAGGGCTTCGTCAAAAAGGAGGAGAAGCCCAACCTCGTCCACGACACCATCGAGCACATACTGAATCACGGAAACCCTCGATTCCTGGAAAGGTCCGTGGCTGAGGAGTGCCGGGAAGTTCAACAGATCGTCCCTTACGCCTTGCTCCACGACGGAAAAGGCCGCTATTTTCACGCCAAGCGCCGATGCGACGTTCGGCGATCGGAACTTCGAGGCCGGTACACGATTCTCGTGGGAGGACACGCGGAGAAGAAGGATCTGCGCAAGGAGGCAGTCGCCACCGTGTTTGAAAACTGCCTTCGCCGAGAACTCGAAGAGGAACTGGTCGGCATCAACATCGAGAAGGTCGAACCCATCGGCTTCATCAGCGACACCCGCAACGGCATGGGATCCCGCCATTTGGCCTTCATTCATCGCGTCGACGTGGGCGGCCGGCCGCTGGTTCGCCGCCAAGCCGTGGACCAGGAATTCGGTCGAGAATCCGTGAGTTGGAAGACTCCTCCGGAAATCGCCGCTGGTGTCGCCAGTCTCGATCCATGGTCTCAACTGGTGGCGCACGGCCTCTTCGGCGCCAAGCTGACGAGTGAGCAGAACGGCGAAACACTGTTCAACCAAAACGGAAGTCAAACCCGCTGAGACAGTCGCAAGATGAGCACACCTAAGGCCGCAGAGATTCGTCAGCAGTTCATCGACTACTTCGTCCGGCACTGCGGGCACACCTTCGTGCCCTCCAGCCCTTGCGTGCCGCTGGCCGACCCGACGCTGATGTTCACCAACGCCGGGATGAACCAGTTCAAGGACGTCTTCCTCGCCACCGGCACGCGACCTTACACCCGCGCCGCCAACACCCAGAAGTGCATCCGCGCCGGCGGCAAGCACAACGACCTCGACGACGTCGGCCACGACACCTACCACCACACCTTCTTCGAGATGCTCGGCAACTGGTCCTTCGGCGACTACTTCAAGAAGGAAGCCATCGCCTGGGCGTGGGACCTGCTCACCAACGTCTGGAGCATCGACGCCTCGCGCCTCCATGCCACGTACTTTCGCGGCGACCCGGCCGAAGGGCTGGAGCCGGACACCGAGGCCCGCGACCTCTGGCTGGCCATCCTGCCGCCGGAGCGAGTCCACCCCGGCAGCAAGAAGGACAACTTCTGGGAAATGGGCGAGACCGGCCCCTGCGGACCGTGCAGCGAAATCCACATCGACCTGACGCCGGACCGCAGTGGGGCGTCCCTGGTGAACGCCGGCGACGCGCGGGTGATCGAGATATGGAACCTGGTCTTCATCCAGTTCAACCGCGACGCGAGCGGGAAACTGACCCCGCTGCCGGCGAAGCACGTGGACACCGGGATGGGCTTCGAACGCCTCTGCGCCGTGCTGCAAGGCATGGCCGCCGGCCGGCTCGGGCGATTTAGCAACTACGAGACGGACGTCTTTACGCCGATCTTCGAGGCGATCCGCCGACGCACGAAGGCGCCCGAGTACACGGGGTTGCTGGCAGGCGACGGCGAAGCGGTCGACCGCGCCGCGCTCATGAAGGACGTCGCCTACCGCGTCGTCGCCGACCACCTCCGCACCCTGACCTTCGCCCTCACCGACGGGGCCGTGCCGGATAACGAAGGCCGCGGCTACGTGCTCCGCCGCATCCTGCGGCGGGCGGTGCGCTACGGTCGCCAGTACCTGAACATGCGCGAACCGTTTCTCTGCGACCTCGTCGCCGCTGTGGTCGCGACCATGGGCGACGCCTTCCCGGAGCTGCGCACCGCTCACGGCGGCAGGAATGCCGAGCGCGTGGCGGAGATGCTCCGCGAGGAGGAGCAGTCCTTCATTCGCACGCTGGACCGCGGCATCGCCCTCTTCGAGGAGGCCGCCGAGTTCGCCGTCTCCCACCACCACGGCCGCATCAGCGGCGAGGACGCCTTCAAACTGCACGACACCTACGGCTTCCCCGTGGACCTGACCGAACTGATGGCCGAGGAACGCGGCCTGACCGTCGATATCGGCGAGTACGAGCGGCTCATGGAGCAGGCGCGGGAAAAGGCCCGCACCGGCGGGAAGGCTTCCGCACAGATGACCCTCACGGTCGAAGGCGACCTGCCGCCGACGGACGACCACCCCAAGTACGAAACGCTCGTCCTGGAGGCCCGGATCATCGGGTTTATTCGCGACCACCGCTGGCACGCGGAAGGCGAAATCGCCGGTGCCGACGTCGGCGTCGTGCTCGACCGCACCTGTGCCTACGCCGAGCAGGGCGGACAGATCGGCGACTGCGGCACGATCCACGGCCCGAACGGCCGTTTACGATTCGAGACGACCATCCGGCTGGGCGACACGGTGGCCCACGCCGGCCGGCTGGAGCACGGCATCCTCCGGGTAGGGGACGCCGTCCGGATCGAGGTGGATCCGGTTCGCGCCGGTACCATGCAGAACCACACCGTCACCCACATGATGAACTGGGCCTTGCGCGAGGTGCTCGGCGAACACGTGCAACAGAAAGGCTCCCTCGTCGACCCCGAAAAGACCCGCTTCGACCTCTCCCACCACGCCCAGATCACCGAGGAGCAGCTCGCCCGCGTGGAGGAACTGGTCAATCGCCTGGTCGCCGCCGACCTGCCGGTATACACGCAAGTCGTGGCCAAGGAGCGGGCCTTGCAGATCAACACCCTGCGGGCGGTCTTCGGCGAGCAGTACCCCGACCAGGTCCGCGTCGTGTCCATCGGCGTGCCGGTGGAGGATCTGCTGGCGAACCCGAAGAACCCCGAATGGATGAAGTACTCGGTGGAGTTCTGTGGCGGCACGCACCTCCGTCGCACCGGGCAGGTCGGCCGCTTCCGCTTCATCGAGGAAGGCGCCGTGGCCAAGGGCGTCCGCCGCGTCACCGCGATCACCGGCGACCGCGCCGCGCGGGCCGAAGCCGCCGCGACGGCGGTCCTGCGACAGTTGAAGGACGCCGCCGAAGCCCCGGCGGAGTCGCTGCCGCGCCGGATCGTCGAGGTCAACACGGTCATGAGTCAGACCGAGTTGCCGCTGGTCGAGAAACAGCGAATGCGCGAGGACCTGGCCAAATTGCAGGAGAAGGCAAAGAAGCTGCAAAAGCAGGCCGCGAAAGCCGGTGCCGCCGACATCATGGCCCGCGTCGACGAGGTATTGGCCGCGGCCCAACGGCTCGGTCCGACCAGCCTCATCGCCGCCGACCTCGGTGAAGCCACCGCCGACCAGCTCCGCGCCGCCTGCGACTCCCTTCGGGCCAGGGCCGGCTCCGCCGCCGTGCTGCTGGCGGCGCGGCAGGACGACCGCGTCCTGCTCCTGGCGGCGATGACCGAGGATGTCGTCAGGAAGGGCGTGAAGGCCGGCGACCTCATCCGGGAGATCGCCCCGCTGGTCGGCGGCAAAGGCGGCGGCCGGCCGGACATGGCCCAAGGCGGAGGGACGGAGGTCGGCAAGGTGGCCGAGGCGGTGGCCGCGGCGCAGACGTGGCTGAAGGGCAAACTGGCATGAGCCGCAGCCCGCGGCGTCGCTCGGCCGCCTTTACTCCGCCGCCGCGGTAGCGCTCGACCGCGGCCTCGCCGGATCGCCTCGGCGCCACAGCGCCAGGTGATACTCGTTCATCGGGTCCAGCGTCGGCGCGTTGGGGTCGAAGCGCACTCCGGTCCTGATGCAGCGGTCGAAGTAGCCCATGGCCTCCTCCGTCCGCCCTTCGAGCCGGCACCGCTCTGCCGCGTAGTAGCAAGCCTGACACACCTGAGGACCGTCAGGCTCCTCGCGGGCGGCCGCCCACGCGACCAGCGCTTCAGGCGTTATCTGCCCGCTGAGGCAATCCAGAACCTGCGCGAGCAGGCTACCCTTGATGCTGGCCTGCCGATCAGCGTCTAGCGTCGCCGCCGCACGGCTTCGGATCCGCTCAGCCTCCAGGGGATCGGTTGCCGCAGCCGCCGCGTCGCTCAACACCAAAAAGAGCCTCGCCGTCGCCGTACAGGGCACCCGCTGTTTCTCGCGGACCAACCGATACGCCGCCTCCGCCCCCGCGAGGTCGCTGAGGATCCATAATGGGGTAGCCAGGCAGTACTCCTCCCATATCGCCCCGTCCCCGCCGGCCCGGGATGCAGCCCGGTAGTCCTCCGCCGCTCGCACGTACTCTCGCAGGCACAAGTGTGCCAGACCTCGCCGCCGCAGGGCCTCGCGGTCCCCTGGGTCCGTCCGCAACACGGCATCGTAGCGCTCCACGGCGTCGGTGTATCGGCCCTGGCGAATCAGGATCTCCCCCTGGAAGTTCAGCCAGGTTGCCTTGTCCCTATCCCGGACCGCCAGTTCCTCCGCCAGCTTCATGGCCCTGGGGTAATCCCCCAGCAGGGCACACAACCGAGCCAGGCGGCGGGCCGCCAACGGGTGGCTGGGGTCGCGGGCGAAGGCCTCCTCCGCGGCCGTGCGCGCCTTGCGGAGATCCAATGTGGCGAAGGATCTCAGATACCAGCCCTCGGCCGTGTCGGGGCCGTCGGCGGGGCCGGTGGCGGCGGACGCCGCCGACTCCGGCGGAGGTGTCCTCCCGGCGTGCTCGATCTCCGCCATCAGCATCCGGCAGGACCAGGGCGCGGGACTCCGCGCTTCTCCCCAACGCAGCGTGCCCACGGCTTCGGCGATCTTGGCGTCGCTGTGCCGCTGCCAACCCAGGCGGACCAGGGCCTGCGCCGACAACAGCCAGGTCTCCGGGATATCGGGATACTTGATCGGCAGGGCGGCAGCAGGGCCGATGTAGTCCTCGCTGAGGAGACCGGCCTCCAAATACGCCTGAACGCGGGCGCACTCGCGGCGGGCCTCGGCGGCACGGAGGGCATATTCCTTTCGATCAATCCTGCCTTGCCACGCTACCGCCCCCCACGCCGAAACGCCCGCCACCACTGCGACCAGCAACACGACGGCGACCCGTCGGCGGTGGCGATACAGAGCCTTGCGGACGGTGTAGAGGTGGCTGGGCGGGCGAGCGGAGATGGGTTCATGGCGGAGGTAATGCCCCAGATCGTCGGCGAGTTCGCCGGCATCGGCATACCGGCGGGCCGGCTCCTTCTCCAAGGCCTTGAGCACGATGGCTTCCAAGTCGGCGTCGATCCGCTGGTGTAGGGTGGCGAATCGCTGCGGCGGCTGCTCGACGATGTTTCGGATCACCTTGGTTGAAGACCCCTGCACGTCGTACGGCGGCTGACCCGCCAGCGCCTCGTACAGCATGACGCCGAGTGAGTACACATCGGTGCGGGGATCCGCCCTATGCGACTGTCCGGAGGCCTGCTCGGGCGACAGGTACCGCAAGGTTCCCAGCACCTGCCCGGCCACGGAAATCGAGAGCGGTCGCTCCTCGCCCATCGACTCCACCGCCTTGGCAAGGCCGAAATCCAGAATATGCGGCTCGCCGCCCGCATCAACCAGCACATTGGCCGGCTTCAGATCGCGATGGACGACCCCGCCGCGATGAGCGTGCCCCACGGCGTCCGCGACCAGGCGAAACAATTCCGCGATGCGACGGGGGGAGTGTTGTTGTCGGCGAAGATAGAGGTCGAGTGTCTCGCCCTCGACGTACTCCATGGCGCAGTAGCGATGGCCCGAGGCCAGTACGTCGCTCTCCAACACGCGAACAATGTGCGGATGCCGCAACTTGGCGGCCAGCTCGACCTCCCGCGCGAATCGCACCTGCGCGGAAGAGGAGGCGAACGGCCCGTCCAGCAGGACCTTGAGCGCGGTCCGCTGCTTCGTTTCCTTCTGCACGGCTTCGAAGACCACGCCCATGCCGCCGCGACCGATCTCCCGGAGGATGCGGTATCCGGGAATGGCGTCGCCGAGCAGCGACAGGGAAAACGCCGCGGTCGCTTCGCCCTTCAACAACTCGGCGAAGAGCCGCCCGATCTGGGCCGCGCTGGGGCCGCAACCCCCCGCCAACCGGTCGACTGCTTCGCTGTCGCCTGCCCACAAGGCCCTTAGCGCTTGCTCGACGCGGTCCGCCAGTTCGGATTGGGAATCATGCGGGTTCATAGCCGGGTCTGGGCTGCGTCCAGGCTGGGGCGAGGCGTCGGACTGATGGCCTCCCGCAGCACCCGTACCGCCCTGAGCAGAAGCATGGAGGCGGCCCGGCGACTCAGACCGAGCCTGACCCCGATCTCGCGCGGCTCCAGTTGATCGAAAAAAGCCAGGGCAATGACTTCGCGATAGACAGCCTTGAGCTTGCCCAACTCCACGAAGAGCCGGCGGGCCTGATCGGCGCGGTCGGCAGCGCTCAGCGGGGAAGTCCCGCTGGAGGACAAGAACTGCCACAGCGGGCCGACCTCGGACAGGGCGCTCACGGCGCTGTCCAAAGACTGCTGGAAGCGACCGGCTGCTCCGCCAGAATCCCGCCGACGCAGGTACGCCGCCACCTGGTGCGCCACAATGCCGGACAAGTACGAACGAAGCCCATCCACCGACGCCGCCTCCAGCTTGCAGATCGAACGCGTCAGGGCGCCGAGCGACTCCTGCACGAGATCCTCTGCATCCTGCATTTGAGACAGCCGTGGGCTAAGCCGAGCGGCCACCATCAAGCGGACTTGTGGCCCGATTTGGTCCAAAATCCGCCCGAGGGCGTTACGGGAGCCGGCGACAGCGTCCCGGACAATCTGGTCGGTCAGTTGCGCCGCTCCGAACATACTGACCAGATTATACCACGACGGCATCGGGGCGTTGTTCCGTGACGTCCGCCGACTTCCGAATCTAAGAAACCCCTGCGGGAATGCTACTCCCGTGGATTTTTCTGCTGTGTGGTAACTTCTTTTAATTAATGTGGTTAACAACAAACGGGCCATGCAGCGCACAGCCGTCAAAAAAAAGTTGAGGATTTTCGCGTTACCCCCGGCCTCCACCTGCAACTAAGGAGTAAGGAGAAGGCGGCAGCCGCCTGCTGCCGAGCAGCCTGCGTTGCCGGAACCGCGAGCCGCATCCGGCGACTCGGCGCGGAGACGAAATGAGCGGTAAACCGGGAGAAGAGGTCGAGAGAATCAGGTTTCTCCCTTGCTGGTCAGCTCTGCTGTCCTCCTCCTGATGAGCGCCTTCCCGGGCCGCGTCCGTTGAGGCGCGGCCCGGGAGACGGTTTCGCCGTAGCAAGGAAAACAAAGGGGTGCAGAATGTCGGGCCACGTCGTCGATGTGCTGCTGGTAGGACGCCATGGCTCACTCATGGGCTATCTGGCTCGCCTCCTGGAGTCCGATCGGGCTTTCTGCGTGCGGGAGGTTGTGCCTTCACTCGAGTTGGCCCGCCAAGCCATCGCCTCGGCCCGCCCTGCGGTGGTCATTCTCGATGTCGACACGATGGCCGCGGATTGGGTGGACCGAGTTCAGGCCGTGACGAGCCACCCTGACGCCCCGATCGTGGTCCTGATCAGCGGATCCATCAGCGACGCGTTGATCGCAGAGGCCTTCGAAGCCGACGCCGCCGGGCTGCTGGACAAGTACGCCCTCGGAAAATCTCTCCTGCCGGCGCTCCATGAAGTCTTATCCGGCGGATCCTGCTTCCCTGGCGACATCTACGGCCGCGTGGAGATCGGCCCGGACGGTCCCCACCTCCTGCCCGACCTGGCCGAGACCCTCCGCGGATGATTCGCCCTCGGCACCATTGAAAGCCATCTCTGAATACCCTATAAGCATAGCGGCGAGCGGGGCTCTGGTCGCAAATCCGCCGCGGGGGTAGGAGGTGTCGGCCCATGAACGCACAGGAACTGGCCCGATGGCTCAGCGCTGAACACGAGATCGTGAAGAAGCTGGTGACGGATCTCGGCGATCGCGTCGCCGTCGCCCCGCGGACCAACCACGCCAAGTGGCTCGAAGACGTCCGCCGCTCGTTCGACCACCTCCGGGCGCACATGGTCAAACACATCGCCCTCAAGGAGCAGGGAGGATACCTCGTGCCGGTCGTCCAGCGGCGGCCCGCCTTCGCCACGGAGGTGTCGCGGCTGGCCCACGAGCACGGCGAAATGATCCAGATCATGGACGGCATCCATCAGACGCTTCAGTCCGTGCGGCCGGAAGACCAACTCATAATACGCGATATTTGTCATCGGATTATGGGCCTGCTATCCTACCTGGAACACCACGAAAACGCTGAGAACCTGCTGGTGTTCTCCGCCTTCACCGAGGACCTCGGCGGCCGCGGCTGAACTCGCGACGGCTCGCCGACTGCACCCGGCCCGCGGTTTACCTGGCCTCGTGGTTTTCGTCTTGTGAAAATGGTGTCAGGGCGCCCGCCAGCAGGGCGAGGGGTCCGTTCCGCCAGGCGGATCCGCCGTAACGTCGGCTGGCGCGGGACAGATCCGCGGCGCTTCGGAAATCTCCCCCACGAAGGGCGGCTCGGGCGGCTGCGTGGCAGACACGGGCCAGCCGCGGCTCGGCGACCTCGGGCCGCAACCGGCCATTAGCTATGTCCGAGTCGTAAAATCGCTGGAGCATCCGGGCCTTGATCGCCAGATTGCGGCTCATGCACTGCTTGCTGAGACGATCCGGATGCAACCGCCGCAGCGCAAGCGGCGTCTCCACCAGGCCGAACGGCTGCCTGACGCTCAGCCGCAACCAGAGTTCGTAGTCCTCGCACACCGGCAGGGCGGGGTTGAAGCCGCCTTCCGCCAGCAGCATCGCCCGGCGGCAGACCACCGTCGGCACGTGGATGAAACTGCTACAGAACAGTGGCTCCGTAATCCAGCCTCCGTGGCAGGGCTTGGTCCGGCCCTCCACCGGCCGCCTGTCCGCGGTGATGGGTTGCATCGGTCCGTAGTAGATCGCAGCCCCGTTGCCGCTCAGAAGGCGGCTCACGAACTGCTCCAGCTTCTCCGGATGCCACAAGTCATCGCTGTCGAGAAACGCCACCAGATCGCCCACGGCGGTCGCCAGCCCTCGATTGCGCGCCGCGGCCGGACCCAGATTCGCCTGCCGAACAACGGTGGGCCGCGTAACGTGCCGTGCAGCCTCCTCGGCAACCGGCTCGGTTGACCCGTCGTCCACGACGATCACCTCGTAATCGCGGAACGTCTGCGCCGCGACCGAGTCCAGCGCCTCCACGAGATACGCCAGCCGGTTAAACGTCGGGATGATGACGCTGACGAGCGGCCTGCTCATGTCTTGATGGTGCCCTGACACCAAGCTGCGCGAGGAGTTGTTAAACGGACGGGTCGGGGTTCCCCCGAACACTGAAACCCTCGGAAGGGGAGCCGTGCCACAGCCGCTCCGGACCTACCGAGTCGGCGAGATCGCCGCCGGCCGTGCCTGCCCGACGACGCTTCCCGGCCTAACCCCGCCTGCCCAGCGATCGCGAGTAGTCTTATGCGGTGAGAACCAAATAATCAAGTGACCAACCCGATGATTTTCCGTGAAGATGACCGGCGGCGTCGCCACGCGGCACATGGACGGAGCCTCAGAGGGTGCCTCTGTGATGCCCCGGGCAACGTATGGGGAAGGGTAGGCAACCTTTTGTCTGACCAAGAGAAGCGGTCAGGAGAGGGTCAAGCCCCAGGGACCGCCCCGCAGAGCGTTGCGGAGGTCTTCCAAAGCGCGGCGGGCCGCTTCTTCATCCTTGGGCTTGCCGCTCTTCTTAATAATGTCGGCCAGACCGCGATCGGGAACTTTGACCTTGGCCGCCTTCATCATCGCGTGAAGCGTGCTTTCCACGCGGCCGACCAATTCACCCAGCGGCCCGTGGTAGTCCGGGTGCGTGTCCCGGCTGTAGTAGCGGGAGACCGTATGATCAGCGATCAGGAACAGCACTTCGACCAATCGGCCCTGCGTTTGCGGACTGGCCCCGGCGTAACACTGCGCGGCCAGGCCGTACAGCGGCAGGTCCAGTGCCTCGTTGCGCGCTCCGGCCCGAAACTGCGCCAGCCGACTCTCGAGAATCGAAGCGACCGCTCGCCCGCAATCGTCAGCGAACTCCGGCTTCGCCAGGTCGGCCCCCATGTCCAGCGCAACGTAGATCACCCGCAGCACCGGCTCCCGGGTCTCTTCCACGCCGGCGGCGGCCAGAGCCCGCAAGGCCGAGCGACACGCGGATGGTTCCTTGAGAAGCTGGGCGCGCAGTTGTTGCAGACCGCGAGCGCCGCGGATTCGAACCGCAGCGTGCGGGGACGCGAGGGCCACGGCGAGGGCGTCGGTGGTGGCGACGTGATTCAGGTCCACCAGAACCCACACGGCATCCATCGCGTTTTCGAGCTTGTCACTCCCGGTCAGGTCCGCCAAGGACTCCGCGCAAGAGACGGCGTAGGCCTCCAGTCCGGCGGGCGTGGCACCCTTGACGCGGGCCGTGGCCAGTAGTCGTTCGCGAGCCTCCTTGCGGCGGTCGCTGTCGGTTCCTGCCTGCGTCAGCCGACGAACCCGCTCGCCCACTTGGGTGCGGATCTGGGCGGCATCGCCGGCATCAATCTTCTGTTTGGTGACAATCGAAGCAAGCACGTCCTGCTGCGCGGACACGGGCAGGGCCGCGGCCAACACCAGGATCAAGGGAGCCGCAAAGAGAAGAACATGACGCATGGTTGTGACCAGTCCCCCGACCACGCCGGCGGCGCGCCGGCGCAGGCGTCCCCCTGCCCGATGCCGACGGCGGCGTGCCCCGGAGGCGATCCGCCGTGGATCTCCACTCTCTCAACCCTAGCAGGAACGGCCGCAAAGTGTCAAGGGCCGCCTGCCGAAAAACCCGTCGCACACGAAAGTTACGTATCACGCGGTCATGCGGCCTAGCAGCCTTGGCACTGAACACCGCGGATTATCACTCGCTGCCGCTGCCAGCGCCTTTGCGGACGCGCCGCATAGTCGGACTCGTCGACAGCATCTGCGGCGGGACTCCCTCCGCCTGGTCAACGCCCCACGAAGCACCGGCCGCGGCCACGAAACGAAAACTGCTACTTGGCGGCAGAGGCTTTCAGCGCGTTGACGCGACGAGCCAGGAGGCTCTTGCGGCGCGCTGCGGTATTGCGGTGAATGGTCTTCCGATTGGCGCTGCGGTCGAGAATGGCTTGCGCCTCGCGAAGGGCCTTTCCGGCTGAAGTCGCGTCCTTGGCCACGACGGTGTCGGTCACCTTCCGCATGGCTGTCTTGATCATGGTTCGCCGGGCCTTGTTGCGCTCGGCTCGCCGCTTGCTCTGCCGGAGGGATTTCCTGGAAGATAATGATCGCGCCACTCAGTTCTCCTCTGCTGTCCTTGCTCTTGCCTGCTGCGCTGCGGCGGCACACGAACCGCGCCCGCGACGTTCTGCCGCGGTACATCATCGGCCCCTCGCCGCTGGTCCCACGCGGGATCCCCGCTAGTCGCCGCGGGGCCGGTCCTTGTCACCGGTCAGGAGCTTCTCCATCCGCAGCCTGGCGTCGCGGTAATTGTAATCGATCTGGATCAATTGGCCATAGACCTTGGCCGCCTCCGAAATATTATCGGACGCCTCTAACGCACGCCCCAGCCAGTAGTTCAACTCCATCGCGACCCGCCCGGTACCAGACTCGGCTTCGGCCAGGGCCGCCCGCAGCGTCGAGCACGCCTGATCGTAGAAATGCTTCTCATAGAAGCACCTCCCGATGTATATGCGGCTTTCCCCCTTGCAGCGGCCGTCGAGCTGGGCCTGCTGGAACATGGGGATGGCCTCATCATAACGCCGCGCGGCGAACAATCTCAGCCCCAGTTGGAACCGGAGCCGCATGTCCGTGGGGTAGCGGTCCAGCCGCTCTCGGAAGATGGCCATTTCGGCTTCGTTCTGTCGAGCCACATGCCGGATGTACGCCTCGTGCGCCTGGCTGTCGCCGGGGTTCTCCTTGAGCTTGAGTTGCCACTCGTGACGCTGGCGGCTCATCTGCCGCATGCGGAGGTCGTCCGCTTTCATCTTGAAGGAGTACTCCCCGCTCGCGGCGTATTGCTTCTCCAGCAAGGCGATGGCTTCGTTCTCCACGTCGTCGCGCTCGATGCGGGCCATCAGCTCGACGAGCTGGAGCAGCTTGGCCGGCGTGTCGGGGTGGGCCTCCCAATCCTGGCGGGCCTTGGCGATGAGCTGCTGATAGCGGTCCACGGTATGAACCCGGCGGTCCTGGTCGCGGATGTCGGCCTGGGCTTCGGCGTCCTTGAGGGACTCCTGGAACCCTTCCGCCTTGTCAAAGCGGCCCTTCACGATGGTCAGCTTGCTGCTGGCGTTGCCCCGGGTCTTGATCGCTTCGCCGGACTCCGGATAGTGCCGTGCCCAGGTCTGCGTCACGCTGATGCAGGCCTCCAGAATCTTGATCGCCGCCTCTTTCTCGTCAAACGCCGCGGCCAGTTCCGCCGCCTGATCCATCGCCGCACAGGACGCGGCGTAGCGGTTGGCGGGCAGTTTCTTCCCGCTGTTGTAAGCATCCGCCAGGACCGGGGCGATCCACCAGGCCAGGCGATCGCACCGCGCTTTGGTGGCCAGAAGCAGGATCTGCTCCATGTGCCCGATGTTGTTGGGGTCCATCCCGAACAGGAACAAAGCGTTCTTGAGCGACTTCACCAGGTCCCGCCCGCCCACCGGGTACTTGCGTGCGGCCAGGAAGCCCAGCGGTTTGCCGCCTTCCAGCCGCCGCGCCGTGGCGACGACGCGTAGTTTCTTCAGACCCTCTTCAACGGCATCGGGCCAGAGGGCCAGCCCGTCGACGTAGAGTTTGATGGCGTAGTCATAGTTCCGCGTATCGGCGGCCTTCTTGGCGTGCTCGAAGAACTTGCGGGCCTTGGCTTTCTGCTCTTCGGTGGCCACCAGTCGGCCGGGGGGAGCGCCGATTTGCTCCGGCGCCGCGGATTGCTCGTGCTCGTTGCTCATGGTGCCTCACACGGGGCGCCGACCTCGGTCTCCGCCGGCCGTGGCCAGCCGACGGCCCCGCACCGCCCGGATGCGGTTCATCCTCTGCCGACCAGATCCGGGCCGCCCCCAATATAACTCTAGCACTTTCACTCCCGAAAGCCTCTGTTTGTCAATTTGGACCACAATTCCCCCCGCCGAGTGGCCCCGGAAGCCGTCCCGTCCCATATCGGCGGGCAGACTTGGCGACCCGCGCGCAACCGGTCATGAGGAGGAGCGGTTTCGGACCCTGGCCCAACGCCTGGCCGCCGGAACCGCAAAAGCCGATAGACTATGATCTCCGTGCCGTCTCGCCGACGGCCCTTGCCAGCCCCGACGACGGGAGACTCGCGTGAAGCTGCCCGACCCTGCCAAGCTGAAGATCGTAACCTATCCGGACAGCCGTCTGCGGAGATCCTGCCAGCGGGTGGATGTCTTCGACGAGCGGCTGGACGGACTGGCCGCCCGGATGCTCAAGCTCATGCACGAGTCCAACGGCATCGGGCTGGCCGCCCCGCAGGTCGGCCTCCCGCTTCGTCTCTTCGTCTGCAACATCACCGGCGAACCGGGCGATGATCGGGTGTACGTCAACCCCGAAATCGACGAGGCCGACGGCCTGGCGGCGATGGAAGAAGGCTGCCTCTCGCTGCCGGACGTCCGCGTCACCGTCCGCCGGCCGTCCCGCTGCATGATCCGGGCGCAGGACCTCCGCGGGCAGTCCTTCGAACAATCCGGCGAAGGGCTGCTGGCCCGGTGCTGGCAGCATGAAACCGACCACCTCGACGGCCGCATGATCGTGGACTACATGTCCGAGGCCGACAAGATCGCCAATCGGCGGATCCTGCGGCAGCTCGAGGCGCAGTACCAGGCGGCCCGCCCGGCGAAATCGCGCTAGTCCGAGCCGTGGCGGAGCACCCCGCGGCCTTCACTCCAACGGGCCGACGACGGCCTCCACCGCCTTCAATACCTCCTGTCCGCGGAGTATCGCGAGGCTCTTGGCGATGTCCTCTCCAAAGAGACGGTCGCGGTCGGCATGCGGCACGTAACGGCGGAAGGCTTCCCGGGCGATACGCGGGCCGAGGCCCGGCTTGAGCGGCAGGCGAAAATCGAGGGCCTGGGCGGCGCACAGCAGCTCGATGGCCAGGACGGTTTCGGCGTTCTCCAGTATCTGCCGGCACTTCAACGCGCTCTGGGCCCCCATGCTGACATGGTCCTCCTGCCCGAGGCTGGTCGGGATGGAGTCCACGCAGGCGGGCGAGGCCAGCACCTTGCCTTCGTTGACCAGGGCGGCGGCGGTGTACTGCGGGATCATGAAGCCGCTGTTCAGACCGGTGTCTTCCATCAGCAGCGTCGGCAGACCGTCCGGACCGGAAAGCAACAGGTAGATCCGCCGCTCGGAGATGCCGGCCCATTCGGCGAGGGCCATGGCCAGGTAATCGAGCGTCAGGGCCAGCGGTTCGCCGTGGAAATTGCCGCCGCTGATCATCTCCTCCCCGATCTGCACGGGGTTGTCCGTCACCGAGTGCAATTCGATGAGTGCCGTCTCCGTGGCATGTCGCAGGGCGTCGCGGCAGGCCCCATGCACCTGCGGCACGCAGCGGAGGCTGTACGGGTCCTGCACCTTGCCGCAGGCCGCGTGCGAGGCCAGGATGCCGCTGTCCGCCATCAGCCGCCGCACGTTGCGGCCGACCTCCGCGGCCCCCCGGTGCGGCCGCAACGCCAGCAGCTTCTCATCAAACGGCCGCACGCTGCCGCGAATCGCCTCCAGCGACATCGTGGCGATGAGGTCCGCGTGCCGCGCCAGACGCCGACCGCGGACGATGATCTCCAACGCCACGGCCAGCATCATCTGGGTCCCGTTGATCAGGGCCAGCCCGTCCTTGGCGGCCAACCGCACGGGAGCCAGGCCCGCCTCCGCCAGGGCCTCCGCGCTGGGGCGCACGCGGTCGCCCTGCCGGACCTGCCCCCGACCGATCAACGGCAGGCACAGGTGGGCGAGCGGGGCCAGGTCGCCGCTGGCCCCCAGCGACCCGCGGCTCGGCACCACCGGCAGAAGGTCGTGATTGAGCAGGTCGCCCAACGCCGCGATGCAGGCCGGCTGCACCCCGCTGGCCCCGGCCAGCAGCGCGTGCATCTTGAACAGCAGCATCCAGCGGACCACCTCGTCGGGCAGCGGCGGACCGACGCCGACGGCGTGGGAGAGCAGCAGGTTCTCCTGGAGCTGGGCCAGGCGGTCGCCGGCAATCCGCTTGTGGCACAGATGGCCGAAGCCGGTGTTGACGCCGTAGATCGGCTGGTCGCCCCCCAGGTGCCGCTCGACGGCCGCCCGGCTCGCCTGGGCCTGCTGCCAGGCGGTCTCGGCGACGGTCACGCGCAGCGGTCGCGGATAGGCGGCGTCGAGCTGCTCCAGCGTGATCGGCGAGCGGTCGAGCGTAAAAGAGTACGGTTCGAGATCGACAGTAGCCGCGTTCATGGTTGACAGTGTAACCGCCCGACGCGTCTCGGACGATCCGGGACGACACGCCGAAGGCCGGCGAACCGCCGATTCACAACCGGCATACGGCGTTGGCGACCCAGAGCTGGTCCAGTGTCGGCTCGTGCCCGCACTCCGGGCAGCGGGTGTGGCAGAGGCCCTTGAGGAGGTAGCCGCAGGCCGGGCAGAGCGGCCCTTCCTCAGGCTGCTCTCCGCTCGGCAGCCGCAGCGGCCAGATGTACATCGTGCGGATCATCCAGAGGCCGAAGGCGAAGACTGGAAGCCAATCGAGGTAGCCTATCCAAAGGTTGATCCTCATCAGCTCCCCCAGTAGCACCAGGGCGAGCGGCAGGCCAACGAGAAGCAGGGTGTTCCAGAGGGTGCGGCGCCGTATCGCGGCATTCCACTCCACCTGTCGACGCCAGATCAGCAACCAGGCCGCCACGGCACATCCGAGGCTGGCCGGGTACCCTCCGAGAATTGCCCATTCATACCCAAGATTCGGGTTCGCTAGATCGTAGCAAACGACCGCGGCCACCCAATGGACTCCCACCGCGAACGGCAGGATGCCGATGCTGGCCGCGACGCATCTGAAGTCGCTCCGATTCATTTGACGCCTCCAGAGATTCTTTGCACGCCCCAGTCCCCGGCGATCCGGTCCCCACCAGACCCAGACCGTCAGCCAGATCCAGAGGCTAATGCCGAGGTGCTCCTGCCCAATGCACAACATCTCATCTGCAATCCATCCCGTATTCCAGAGCGGCCTTGCATAGACGACCTGCACAAACGGAACCATGCCCACCAGCGCGGTGAGGATCTTGCGGCCGCGCGTCCAGAAGACCAGTCGCCGCCAGAGAAGGATTGAGCAAGCCACGACCGTTGCTGAGAGCGTAGCACAGATTACCTGGGTTTCATCGAAGTTGAACCGACGAAAGGCTTGGCCAGCGGTGATCGCCGTCGCCGGCGCGATCAGCACCAAAGCCAGCGTGCACACCAGCCGCCGCGTGACGCAGATCAGAGATACGGGCACTGAACCCTGCGTCGCCATCGCACCGCCAACAGAAGCCGCGGCCTATCCGCCGTCCCCTCCGTGGGGATGGCGGCGGTGTGCCGGGACCGGCTCAGAAGAAGCCTACGCCGCATCGGCGCCGCCGGCCAGCCCCCCGCGGCGCGGCAAGGCATTGCGGCCATATTGACAGTATGCCAATTCACGCTGATCATCCCGCATGGAGAGATGCCAGCGGCGGTGCTGGAATCTCCAGTGTCCGTCCCGCGCATCGGCCTCTCCAAACCTGTACGGGCGTCCGAAAGGACGGGGTTCGATTCCCCTACGGCCTGGCGCTGGGGGCCGGCGTTCGGCGCGGCAGGGACGCGGCCCTGCGGGCGAAAAGCCCCCGCCGGCGGCCCTGCGGCTCTCAGCGACAGGCCGGCACATTTCGCTGGAGGCCGAGCTGTGGATCATCTGGTCTACTCAGCCGTCGCCGTTCTTCTGGCCCTCGCCTTGGCGTACGGGCTGCTCGTGCGCAAGCATGTCGTGCGCGAATACCAGTGCGGACTGCTCTACCGCAATGGTAAGTTTCGTCGGCGGATGGGGCCCGGCCTGCACCGGGTCCTGCGCCCGTGGTACGACGCTGAGATCGTCGATCTCCGCCGCCGCCTCCTCACCGTCCCCGGGCAGGAAATACTGACCGCGGACCAGGTCGGGCTGAAGGTCAGCGCTGTCGCGAACTACGACCTCGCCGACCCGCTCAAGGCCCTTCACCAGATTGAGGACTATGTCGCCGCCCTGCACGTCGCCGTGCAACTGGCCCTGCGTCGAGCGGTCGGCGGCGTTACCCTGGAGCAGCTCCTCGAGCAGCGGCTGGAGATCGGCGGCCAACTCACCTCGGCGGTGCAGACCTTCGCCGAGCAGAACGGCCTCCGCGTCCACTCCGTCGAGATCAAGGATGTGATGCTGCCCGGTGAAATGAAGAAAGCCATGTCCGAGGTGGTCCGCGCCAAAAAGGAAGGCCAGGCCGCCCTGGAGCGCGCTCGCGGCGAGACCGCCGCGCTGCGCAATCTCGCCAACGCGGGCCGGCTGCTCCAGGATCACCCCGCCTTGCTGAACCTCCGCATGTTGCAGGTGCTCGCGGCCAATCCCAACGCACCCACCATCGTCCTGCCGGCTCCAACCCTCGCCGCGGTCGCCCCGGCCTCTTCGGCGTCGCCTCCCCCGGCGGAAGGCTGACCAACTGACGGGCACGAGGGCCAACAACGGTCCGCCGGAGGCCCGCTCCGACCCATTTCGGGCAGAGTGACCGTCCCCGCCGCTTTCGACAAACTATGATCTCCGTGTCCGACGCCTTCGTCGGAGTGCATTCGTCAACCCCCTGGAGAAGCGGCCATGCCCGATGACGCCCGCATCGAACGTTTCCGTCGTCTCGTGGAGCAGGATCCCGCGGACGAACTGGCCAACTTCAGCCTCGGCGCCGCCTTGGTGGAGGCCGGACGCTTTTCCGAGGCCGTGCCCCACTTGCAGAAGGTGCTGGCCGTCAACCCCCGCAGCAGTCGCGCCTGGCAGATGCTCGGCGCCGCCCAGCGGGGAGCGGGCGACCTCGAGCACGCCGTGGCCACGCTGACCGAGGGCCACCGCGTCGCCCGACGCCAGGGCGACATGATGCCCCTGAAGGCCATCGAGGGTCTGTTGCGTGAGCTGGGCGCACCCGTGCCCGACTCGCCGCCGACGCCGGTTGCCGCCCCCGAATCCGCCGCGGCCGCCGGCGGGTTCCGCTGCCGCCGCTGCGGAGGAGGCGGCCCGCCGCTGGACCGCCCGCCCTTCAAAGGGGAACTCGGTGAGCAGGTCCATGCCGGCGTCTGCCGGGCGTGCTGGGCGGAGTGGATCAAGATGGGCACCCGAGTCATCAACGAACTGCGACTGTCCATGAACGACCCGCAGGCGCAGGAGACCTATGACCGGCACCTCCGCGAGTTTCTGATGCTGGAGTAAGCCCGGCCGGCGCCGCTGCGCCGCGGCGCACCGGACCCGGTCCTCTTATCGGGCGAACCGAACCCCGCCCGAGTTCATGCCGCCGCGACGGGTTTTCCGGGTTGCGTCCAGCCTCGTGCCGACGGACCATAGTCGACGAGATGAAGCGGCAACGTCGGATCTTCCAGTTTGCGTTCCTGGCCCTGACCCTGGTCGGCGTTTTCGTCGTGCGGGGGAACGCCGAACGGTGGTGCCCCTTCGGCGGAGTCGAGGCCATTTACGGTTACCTCCACGAAGGCAACCTGCTCTGCTCGCTCGGCGTCTCGAACTTCTACATCCTCGGCGCGGTGCTGCTGATCACCCTGCTCCTGCGGCGGGCGTTCTGCGGCTATGTCTGCCCCATCGGCGCGGTCTCGGAGTGGCTCCGCGGCGTCGGACGGCGGCTCCGTCTACCGGCGGTTCGGGTGCCGCCGCGGCTGGACCGCCCGCTGGGGCTGCTGAAATACGCCGTACTGGGCATCATCCTCTATTTCACCTGGCGCGCGAGCGAGCTGATCTTTCGCGGCTTCGACCCCTGCTACGCCCTGCTTAGCCGCCACGGCGAGGACATCACCTTCTGGGCCTACGTCGTGGCCGGAGCGATCGTCGTCGGCTCGCTCCTGGTGATGATGCCGTTCTGCCGGTGGCTGTGTCCGCTCGCGGCGGTGCTCTCGCCGTTCAGCCGGGTCGGGCTGGCGCGGGTGCGGCGCGATCCGGAGGCCTGTTCCGGCTGCGGATCGTGCGCTGACGTCTGCCCTATGGCAATCCCGGTCGATCGGGTGCAGCAGGTCACCGCGGCCCGCTGCCTCTCTTGTTTGAACTGCCTGGAGGCCTGCCCCACGACGGAGTTGGGTTCGCTGCGGTTCGGTCCGCCGCCGAGGCTGTCGCGCGTGCTGGGGCGAAGCTGGCCGCAGGCGGCGGTGATGGGAACCATCCTGCTGCTGATCTCCTCGGCGGTGGCGGCCGTATATGTCTGGCCGTTGCCGTCGTTCATCCAGGTGGCCGCCGCCCGCCCGCCGGAGCCGGCGGAGACCGCCGTGCTGGACCTGAAGATCGAGAACCTGACCTGCCGCGGCCGGGCCACGCTGCTGATGTACTACCTCGAGCGGGATGACGACCTGGCCTTGTCGGGCTACCTGCGGGTCGAGGCCTGGCCCGGGCCGGGCGCCGCCCCGGTGCGGGTCATCTACGACCCCGCGCAGACCGATCCGGCTGCCATTCGCGAGGCGATCACGGCGGCCTACTTCGACGCCACGGCCGGTTTCTGGCGGCCGTCGCCGTTTGTCATCGAAAGCCACAACCCGCTGGGGGCTTCGGGCGAGTGAAACCTCCGCCACCGGCGGCCGCTGCTGTTCGACGGTCCCCTTCCCGGCACCAGCCGCATGCCACCAAGCCCCGATGGTGATAAGCTCACGCCAACCGTCATGACGCCACCCGCCAGCATCCTGCTCGTCGCCGGGGCCAGGCCCAACTTCCCGAAGATCGCCCCGCTGATCCGCGCCCTGCGGCGGCGGCCCGAGCCGATCCGGCCGATACTGGTCCACACCGGCCAGCACTACGACTACGCCATGTCGCGGGTCTTCTTCGAGGATCTCGACCTGCCCACGCCGGACCACCATCTGGAGGTCGGCTCCGGAACGCACGCGGCGCAGACCGGGCAGACCATGATCCGCATGGAAGCCTTGTTGGCTCCGCGGCGGCCGGCGCTGGTAGTGGTGGTCGGCGACGTGAACTCGACCTTGGCCGCGGCGCTGACGGCGGCCAAACTCGGCGTGCCGGTAGCCCACGTCGAGGCCGGGCTGCGGAGCTTCGACCGGGCCATGCCCGAAGAGGTCAACCGCGTGCTGACCGACCGCCTCTCGACGCTGCTGTTCGCCACGGAGCCGGCGGCGGTGGAGAACCTGCGCCGCGAAGGCTTCGATGAACGCGCCGTGCACCTGTGCGGCAACGTGATGGCCGACGAGCTGTGGCACCACCGGCAAAGACTCGGCGAGCGGCGGGCGGCCGCCCGGCTGGGATTGTCGCGGCGGGGCTACGGCCTGGTCACGCTCCACCGCCCGTCCAACGTGGACGATGCGGCGGCCCTGCGGCGCGTGCTGGCCGTACTCCGCGAGGCGGCCCGCCGCGGGCCGGTGGTGTTCCCGATGCACCCGCGGACGCGGCGGCGGATCGAGGAGTGCGGTCTTTCGGGGGATTTTTCATCTTTGGCCGGCCTGCGGGCGATCGAGCCACAGGGTTATCTCAACTTCCTCAGCCTCCTGGAGTCGGCCGCGTGGGTGATGACCGATTCCGGCGGCCTGCAAGTCGAGGCCGGCTGCCTGGAGGTGCCGTGCCTCACGCTGCGCACCACGACCGAGCACGTGCTGACCATCGAGGAAGGCCGCAATCGGCTGATTGCCATGCGACCGGAAGCGGTGGCGGAGGGGCTGAACTGGGCCGCGGCCTGGCGGCCGGAGCGGCCGCTGCCAGCGGTCTGGGACGGTGCCGCGGCGGAACGGATCGCGGCGATCCTCGCGGCGACCGTCGCCTGACGGTGCCTGCCGTCGTAACGGCCCGTTGGTTCAATCCAACAACACGCCCACCAGCAGCGGCGCGTCGTCCAGATTCACCACCCCGTCGCAGTTCAGGTCGCCACGCTCCACGGCGGGCGGGGCGGGCGCCGGCGACAGCAGCGTCTGCACGAACACCCGAATATCCAGGCCGTCCACCGCTCCGTCGTCGTTCTGGTCGCCGTAGCGCGGCAAGTTCGTCCCGCCGGGCGTCGGCTGCGACTGCACGCGGATGCAGGGGCCGCCGTCGCCGAACCGCCCTTCGGAAACGTCCGTGGACTGCGGGCCGAACGTGACCATATCGATCGGCCGCTGCCCCATCGCGGTTGTGTCGTACAACCCGATGCTCTCGCCCGAGGCGCTCAGCTTGAAGTTGGTGTGCCGCGGCCCCTGCGACGAATCCTCGTCCGCCCAGAACAGCACGAAGCCGCGAGCCGGCACGACGACGCTCGCCGGGATGCGGTACTTGCCGGGGTTGGCCTGGTTGTCGGTCAAAAACATGCCTTCAAGGTCGATCGGCTCGTCGCCGGCGTTGTAGATCTCCAGCCAGTCCGGGTACTCGCCCGGCTCGTCGGGATCCTGGATCACGCCGTCGTTGTCCGCCATGTACTCGTTAATGAACAGCGGCGGCGGCACGTAGTCCACAACGTAGCCGTAGGTCTCGACCGGCGCGGTGGGCGGATCGCGATAAACCGCGCCGCAGTCGTCCGTGGCGGTGAGGTAGTAAGACACCGCCGTGCCGGGCGGGCGGGCCGGGATCGACGCGCCGTACACCTGATCCCCCGCGGCGCCGTCCTGGTGCTGGCCGTCGTCCAGCATGGCCGCGTTCTGCGACCCGGCCCCGGCGTCGTAGGTCAGCGTCACCGAAGTCACCGCGCCATCATCCGTCACCCGCGCAATGATCCAGACCGTATCCGTGGCGGCCGGGTCCGCCGGCGTCCGCGTCACATCCTCGAACCGCGGCGGGGCATTGTGGGCGGCGTTGGCCGCCGCCGGTGTCACGGTGGTCATGTAACCCAGCGCCGCGCCCCCATCCGGATGCCGCCCGTAGGAGATATCGACGCCGACCTGCGGGAAGGACAGATAGTCGATCAGCACGTTGCGGCCGCTGTCGCGGTGGAACAACCCGACGCCCTCGCCCTCGGCCGACAGCTTGAACGAGGCATGCAGCGGCCCATCGCCGGGGTCTTCGTCGCACCAGACCAGCAGGTGGCCCTTGGCGGGGACGGTCACGCCCGCCGGGATGGGCCACTTCTTCGGCCGGGCGGGATCGTCCGTCAGGTACATGCCGCCGACGTCCACGGGCACCTCTTCGTCGTTGTAGATTTCCACCCAATCCTCAAAGGCCCCGGTCTCGTCGGCGATGACGCTCCGGTTGGACGGCAGCACCTCGTTGATGAACAGCCGCGGCAGCGGCGGCGGGGCAGGCACGTTGGCCAGCAGGTAGTTGGTGCGGGCGTTGATGAACGGCTTGAGGCCCCAATCCCAGCCCCAGCCCCAGTTGCGGTAGCTGGTCGGCAGGGTGTACGACTCGTTGAAGTCCGCCGCGTCGTAGCCCCAGTCCATGTTGCCCCCGCTGTAGGAGCCTTGGAACGCGTAGGGCGCAATCATGGTTTTGATGGCGTCGATCTTCGCCTCGACCTGCGCCAGCGTGAACGGGCCGTCGCCGCCCCCGGGCACGTCCGCCGGCTGGACCGTGTAGCTGAGGTACGGTCCCGGCGTGGAGGGCGTGGAGTAGTTCGGGGTCGCGATGTTGGGATTGCTGAGGTGGTCGAAACCGGGATCCGATGTTCCCCCGCCGGTGGCCACGGCGTCGAAGGTGAAGACGCTGTGGGCGGCCAGGTCGAGCCGATCCAGGGCGACGGTATAGCGAATGATGCCGCTGGTCTTCTCCGTGAGATCGATCGAGACGCTCCCCTGCTGTTGCCAGTAGCCGGGCTGCCGCTCATAGAAGAGCGCGCCGCCCCCGCCGTCCGGCCAGCTCCCAATGAAGAAGTCGTGCTGCACGGTGGCGTTGATCGACCGGCCCCACGGGTTGGAGGTGCTGCCGCCGGTGCGAGTGTTGAACAGAAAGAGATACTCGCCGTTGCCGGTGTCGCCGCCGACGTCGACCGGCCCGTTGACTCGCAGCTTGAGGTAGAGGTTGGTCGCGTCGTTGGAGACCTCGACCGAGACGATGTCGTAGTGCGGTCCCAGCCCGGAGAACACGTCGCCGACCGTGTCGTTGTACTCCACCGGCGGCGGGGCCGCGGGGGCGTCCTCCGCGCCCACGATCTGCCGCAGGTACCGCCGGAACTGGGCCTCGTACTCCGGCACGTTGAGCACGCGGGCGATCAGCGGGGGAAGCTGCCCGCCGGTGCTGCCGAAGCCGCCGTTGCCCCAGGTGTCGTAGGGCCGCAAGGCCCAGTCGATCCCGAAGAAGTCGATGCCGTAGGTGTTGTCCAGATCGTAGGGCAGGTACTCGAAGCGGCCGGTGTCCTGATTGTGATAGAGGAAGTAGTTGTTGGCCCCGTACCAGTAGTTGTCCCAGTTGCCCACGGCCACGTCCACGGCCATGCAGCGGAGAAAGTTGTCCACGCTGAAGCGGTTGACAAGGTCGGCCGCGAAGGTCGCGTCGTCGCTGTGGTTGATGAAGTCGATGAACTCGGCCAGGTCCGTGTAGTCCGGCGCCGCCTCGTTGTTCTCCTCCTGGTAGGTCAGCCCGCCGCCCAGATTCTGGTAGGTTTCCGGGGTGCCGGGAGCGATGTACCGCAGGTCCGCGCGGGCGTTCTTATAGACGCACTTGTACAGATTCCCGCCGTTGTTGCCGAACCAGGCGTCGACAAACTCGTCGTCGATCTGCTCGACGCAGATGAAGATGCCCTCGACCAGGGCGCCGTCGTTGATCTTGAAGTGCACGTGGTTCGCGCGCGGCGCGGCCGTCCCTATGCGGCGGTGCAGATCCCACGCCAGCTTGGAGCGGATGATCGACGGGTCGTTGTGCTCGCCGTTGATGTTCAGCTTCTCGACGCCGTGGAACTCCCGACCGGGCACGAACTCGTTGAACTTCAGCTTCCACGATTTCTTGATGGCCGCCCGCGAGGTGTTGCCGCGCGGCCGGATGCCCACGTCGTGGTGGGTCTCATTGATCCGGGAGTTGACAATATGCACCGTGCAGACGCGATACACGTCGCTGTACGGATCGTCCAACATGGCCTGCAAGTCGGCCGGCGCCATCGTCACCGTGATGAAGGTCAGTTCATCGTCGAGAAAGACGTTGGCGGCGGCATCGTCGTACTTCGCGTTGCCGATCGGGATTCGCGACTCGGCCGACACGGAGGCCGCGGCCAGCAGCATCGTGGCGAACGCGGCAGCGGTGAATGGACGTGGGCCACGGGCCGCTCGCCGAGCGGATTCAAGATTCGACATGATGTCCTCCACGGGCCGCGGCTGCGGCAGTCTTCGGGGGGCGGTATCGCCCCATTGGCGCAGTCTCCCCCTTCAGTCGGTTCGCCAGAGCAGGTAAAACATTTTACCACCGCCTGCCCAAAAACTCAACGCCGCAATGCGGATTGTCGACCGGCGAGAAGAATCCCCCGCCACGATCAGCAGCTCCCCGCCGTGAAAGGCATGTCCGAGCTTAGTCGTCCCGTCGCGGCAGATCCGGGATGTTCAACGGCTCCAAGTCCGGTAGATCGGGGTTCCGTATGTCTGGAATGCCGTCCTCCAGAATGGCTGCCGGACCAACCGGGGCCGCGGGCTTGGCGGGCGCAGGGGGCGGACGCCGCAAAATCTCGGCTTCCGCCCGCGACTTCTCCAGACGCGGCATCTCGGTCGGCAAAGCGTGCGGCGGCGTCTCGCCAATCCCCACCGGCGGGCCTGCGGCAAGCTCGGCAGGTTTCGGCCGATTGAAATCCGGCTCGCCCTCGTCCGGCGCCGGCCCGTCGTGCAGGTCCACCGCGATGTCCTCGAAGCCGCGTCCCCGCCGTCGCAGGGCGTGGATGCCGAACAGCAGCACGGCGGCCGCGCCGTAGCCGGCGGCGATGCGATAGCCGCGATGCCAGAAGGCCCCCGCCTTCTGTTCCAGATAGAGGCTGGTGCCTGCAAAGGTCGCCTCGCCCCGCTGCCAGACCAACAACTCCTGCGCCGTGAGCGTGATGCGGCCGGGCGGGTCCGGCTCGATGCGAAAGGCGTGCTGGAAGCCCAGCAGCGTCGTGATCATCGCCGCCACACACCAGACGCCCGCCGTCTTGAAGCGGCGGTCGATCAGGAACGCGCTGATCGCCGAGATGAAAATGCACGTGATGATGAAACCGCTGTTGGCCCCGGCCAGGGCGTACAGCCCGACCGGCCACCACTCATCCGTGCGAATGGCGGGATTTTCCAGCATCGCCCCGTGGGCGTTGACCAGGGCCATGATCCCCTGTGTCGCCCCGACGGATCGAAGCACCTGCGGCAGATACAGCGTGGCCATCATGGCCACCGCCGGGAAGAAGGCGATGGCCACGGCGGCGTAGTGTCGCTTCGGCACGGCGGCGTAGCTCTGGGCCGTGATGACCACCCCGATCCACATCACGATGGCCATGCCCGCCTCCATCGGCACGGCCTTGACCACCACCATGCCCAGGCCGAGCAGGAACACGGCGGAGAAAAACACCGCATTGATGAGCGAGTAGCCGGTGCGGGCGCCGAGGGCCTTCCAGCCGGGGTGGCCGATGTAGATGGTCGTCGGAAAGCAACTGCCGAACAGCCCGGCGGCGATGGAGCCGAGGCCGTTGACGGCCATGCACGGCCCGGTGGCGAAGCGGTCGCCGGCCGCCTCGGCGGATTCGATGTTCTGCAACGAACCGATGGCGTTGATCAACCCCATCGGCACGATCACGCCCAGAAACGCCCACAGCAGGCTCGAATCATATTGAAACAGCGCGACAATCTCGGGCCAGCAGTGCTGCGGCCAGTAGATCTGCCCCGCGGCGATCGACTCGCGAAATGCCGAAACCGCCTCCCGAAGCTCCGCCGCGCTCATCATCGCCGGGCCGCAATGCGGAATCAGCGGCACGACCCACGCCAACACCGATCCCAACACCACCGCCACCAGGCCGCTCGGCAGACCCAGCGGAAACCGCACGCGGGCGAAATAGCCGACCAGCACGACGAACATCGGCACGATGGCCACCAGCGGCCGCTCGAAAATCTGAAACGCAAACGGCCCGGCGATCAGGATGACCCCGATCGCCGCCAGCGCCGACAGCAGTCCGGCCCGCGGCGTCACCCGCCGAATCCGCTCGCCGATGAACGCCCCCAGAAACTCGATCACGCCGCTGCCGATGCAGGCCACCAGGCCCGCCTTCCACGCCAGGTCGGCCGCCTCTTCGACGCCGAGCACGTCCTTGTACCGCCCATACACCGGGGCCATGATGAAGAAAATGTAGGCGAAGACCGACGGCGTGTTGATGCCGTATGGCAGGGCGGTGATCGTCGGGTTGTTGGTCTTGCGGGCCATCCGGCGGGCGTGCAAAGCGTAATAGACGTTTCCGATGAAGAGGCTGACCGCCACGCCGGGCAGGAGCCGGGTATAAAGCAGGGTGTCACTGAAGCCGCAGAGCTGCGAGCACAGCGCGCAAATCACCAGCACCTGCACCAGGTTGTCGACGGCCAGGCCGAAAAATCCGTCCAAATCGCCTTTCACCAGCCAGGGCGCTCGTCGCGAAGGGGCAATGGACATGGAAGGTACTCCCGTGGCGGCGGTTCCTTGCTCCGCTCGGTTCGTACCTTGCGCCACGATTGGGGTTCTGTCCAGTCTGCGGCCGGCCGGATCAGGGCGTGCCACCGCGGCCCCGCGCGGCCGCCTTCCTTCCGCCCACCGCCGGTCTGCTATCGCGGACGGCCGACCGGAATGAGATAGAGGACGGTATGACCCTTCGGCAGCCGCAAGGCCCGTGACACGGACGACTCGTCAAAAGCCCCGATCGGCACGGCGCCGAGCTTCAAGGCCGTGGCCTGTAGAAGGATGTTCTGCGCCACGTGGCCGGCCTCGATCAGGCAGTACCGCTCGGATTGCGGGCCGTATTTCCGCGCGGTCCGCTCGACGACGGCGGCGATGACCACGCACAGTGGAGCCTGCCCGACAGCGTCCTGTTGCAGCGCCGCCGCCTGCAACAACCGCCGCTGGTCTCCGTCCAGATGGCGAAGCAGACGGTGCCCCTCCGACTGATAATGCTCGACGGCCTCGGGAGTGACCAGGTATAGCTCAATGGGAAACAGCGCGCCGGCCGACGGCGCGGCACGGTGCCCGCTCCGCTCGTCGGTCACGCCCTGCGCCGCCCAGCAGAGTTGGGACAACTCGCGATCGGTGAGCGGCTGCTCAGCAAACTCGCGCACGGATCGCCGCGACAGGATGGCCTCTTCGAGGGTGAGCGGGCCCGTCAGGGCGGGCGGAGGCAGTCTCCGCCCGGGAGCGGGTTGCGTCGTTCCAGGGCGGCGGTCGTCCGATCGAGCCACGGCGAAGACCACACCGACCAGTCCGATGGCCAGGCAGATGAGCAGCTTCATGAAACAGCCTCCGCGACGCCGCCCGGCGCCGCGGAGGCCGTCGGCCGGCGAGCCGTGGCCGGCCTCGGATCATCTGCAACCACGCCTCCGTGCCGGCACAAGGGGCCGGTCGTGCGCTACAGCGTGGTCCGGCGAGCAGCCCGCGTCAAGGTTTGCCGCCGCCGGCCGGGTGATTCGGGCAGCCGCCGGATTGCCCGGCGGACTCGCCACTCTTGCCGCCGGCGTCGGCCGGCGGCTTGGCGGCGCCGCAGCCGCCGCGGTTTGGGCACTTGCCACAGCCGGCGCCGCTGCTGCACTTCGACTCCGACACCTTGGACTTGGTCTCCATGACCTTGGCAAAGCGGTCCGCGGCGACCAGCCCGCGAAGATCCCCGCACTTCTTCAAGGAAGCCTTGAAAGCGTCGAGGCGGCTGGGCGGGGTCAGCTCGCAGCAGCGGATCAGCAGCTCGGCGGCCTGCTCCTGGTTGCCGAGGAGCGAGTGCAGGCACGCCAGATTGAACAACGCCTCGCCGGGTAGGTCCGCGGTCTCCTTGAACCGGTCGGCGATGGCGCGGGCGTCGTCAACGCGGCCCAATCGGGCCTCGCCAATCCCCAGCAGGAGCCGCCCGCCGGGAGTCATCTCCTTGTCGGACAGAGCGGAGAGTAGTTCGACGGCCTCGGCGTTCATGCCGAGTTCGAGGTGGGTCTCCGCCAACTGAGTGGCGCTCTCGGCATTATGAAACCGCTCGTGGGCCTGCCGATCGAGGGCCAGCGCCTCCTGGAAGATGCCGTTTTCGTAGTAGTACCCGCGGAGCGCGCGGGCCATGGCCGCCCACCGGTCGGCATCCTTCTGTTCCGACAGCCGGTCGCGAATCTGCATCACCCGCCGGAGCATGTTGTGCTGTTGTCGATATTCCTCGTTCTTGGCGTCGGCCTTCGACGCCTCGCCGAAGGCCTTCAAGGCCCCCTCGAAATCCGCCTTCTGAAGCAGGGCCTTGCCTTCCTCGAACAGCTTGGCCGCTTCCTCGTTCGCCAACGCAAGCGTCGGGCACAGCAGCCCGCTCCCCACCAACACCACCATCATTACTCGAAGTCTCATCGTGGTCCTTTCCATCATGTTCAGAGGCCCTGCGGGGTGTCAGCTTGTCCGACGCCCCGTCTTCTTACACGCCCTGGCTCTCGCAAGGGCTTGATGCGTTTCAACCCGGAAACAAACTCGTCAGGCTTCTGCCTTCTCACGCCGCTCCGCGGGCAGCTCTCGCGGCGTGCTCCGGCCACGGTGCCACCCGACGGAACCATGATAACGATGCTCAGCGGCCCCCGCAGTAGCCCTGGCCACAGCCTTGCGGTTGGGGGGGGCAGAAGAAGCCGCCACCCCGCGGACCGCAACCGCGGCCCGGACCCCAGCCACGTTGCGGGGCCATCGCGGCACGGCCGAAACCCGCTCCGCGTGCCGGGAACAGCGGGCCTCGCACCCAACCGCCCCCGGCCGGGCCCCGCCTCCAGGCCGAGCCGGCCCCGCACGGACCCGCGCCGAAGCCGCCGCACTGAACCCCGCCCACTCCACAACCGCATCGTGCCGGGACGCCACGGCACCCGCCGCGCGGTCCGCACGCCGTCTGACACGGGCCGCAACCACAAGCCGCCGCACATGCATTCCCTCGCGCGCCGCACCGGCTCCCGCACTGGCTGGCGCAGGGACTCCCGCCGGCTCCGCGGCATCCGCCGGCACAGCCGCAGGCCGCACCGCAGCCTCCGCCGCAGCACCCCGCGGCAGCCTGGCAGCGGCACGTCATGCCGCTTCGGCAACCGCAGCCGGCCCCTCTCGTGCCGCAGACTCCGCCGCAGCCGCACCCACAACCCACGGCACCATCACCGCGGCAGTCGCCGCAACACCCCGGCCCGCAACCCACCTTGCCGGCCGCCCTAGGCGGCGGATTCGCCGGGCCGCAGCATCCTTGCGGCCTCCCGCCGGCAGCAGGCCCCGCGGCATTTCCCGCCTGCGGACACGCGCCGCAGCATTGGCCCGCTCCGCAGGTCTGGCCGCACCCGCTCCCGCAAGCCGTTCCACAGGCCGTTCCGCAGGCCCTCGCACCGGCCGCGGCGCTAGGCTGCCTGCACGCCGATCCGCAACCCGGTGTGCCTTGCTGGCCGCAGCCCAAACCGCCGGCGGCCTTCGGACAATTGGCACAGGGGTTCGCCGTGTTGCCACGAGCGGCCTGCGGACAGTCGTCGCACGGACTACCCGCCGATCCCCGCGGCTGTTCCGCCGCATCCTCGTCAATCAGCAGATCACAGCAACGCTCGCCGAGCATGGCCCTGGCCCGTGCCCCACCCATCGGCGCGGCGGGCCGAGGTGCCGCCGCCTGCACCGACTGCTGATCCGCCACCGCCGGGCGGTATTCCATGGCCGCTTGTAAACAGGCCGTCAGGGCCAATACCGCGATGATCGATACGATGAACCTCGTCTTCATAGGATGATCTCCCAAGCTCGCCTCTGGGGCCTCGCCGTCCTGCGGCAGGCCCGGATTACACTGAACCATTTGTCGTAGTGGTCCTGTTCCCCCGTTGTTCAAGGCGTTGGTTACGCCTTCGGCGTCTCTCTCCGATCGCCCGGTGGAAGACTGCTACGGCTGCTTCGGCCTCCTCTCCGACGCCGCCCCGTGTCCGTGTCGGCCGTGACCTGGCGAATCGCACTCCACACCGCGGAGCGAGGAACAGCCCGGCCCCCCTCGATCGCGATATTGTCGCTGCCATTGCTGCGACCGCTGGCAACCGCCGGCCTCGCGAATGCCTTTGGCACATCGTTGGTAGAGCCGCGCCCGCTGGTCATCGTTCAGATGGGGACGGAGGGCCAGAAGGTGTGCCGCGACGCGACGCTCCAGCGCATTGCCCGCGGCGATGACTTTCTCCACCTGCTGCTGAATGGTCTCGTCGTCGGCCTCGGCGCTCTCGAACAACGCCGCCAACTTCTCCCGCTCGGCGAAGAGAGCGTCCTCCAGCCGGCGGCTTTCCTCCGTGAAGGCCGAATCAATGCCGGCCAGTCGCTCCGTCTGCTCACGCGTCAGATTCAGCCAGCCGACCAGCGCCTTGCAGCAGGTTCCCTGGCTGCATGGCATCGCACAGGGCGCGTCGGCGGGTGGAGTCGCCGCGGGCACGGGCTGCCACGCTTGCGTGGCCACGAAACCGCCGACCGCCGCAAACGCCGCCAGAACCAACGGCAGGGTGTACCGCAGGGTGGTCATGGCTGCACCTCCTGGCTCTCCTGCTCGCCGGCCATCAGTTCGGAATAAATCGAAAACAGCCCGGATGGCGAAGTCGACTCGAAAACGTAGAGCGAAAGCTCCTCGGCGGCAGCGGCGTCCGCCGGTTCGGCGTCAGCCAGCGGGCCGACCTGGCCGGGCGGCAGCGTGAGCCGTCCCGCGAAGTGACCCATCCCGACACCGATCAGCACCGCCGCCGCGACGCGGATCGCCCACGACGCCCTTTGCCACAGCGGACGCAACCGCAGCGGCCGCGGAGCCGAGAGGGCCCGCTCGATCTCCGTCCAGGCGTCACGCGAACCCGCCGGCGGCTCCCATGCGCCCAAACCGCGGTGCACGGCGGCGATCTCGTTCGCCACTCGGCGACACGTTGCGCAGGTCGCCAGGTGCTCCTCGGTCTGTCGCCGAGCCTGCTCCGTCAGGTGCCCGGCGGCCAGTTCGATCAGGTCCAGTTCGCGGGGATGGTTCATCTCCAGTCCTCACTTGTTGAACGCCCGAGCCGGCCGACTCCCTGCGGCCCCGGCCCGTTCTTTTTGTAATTCCCTAAAAAACAAGCGGTTACGCTTCCCGTAGATCGGACAGGTCCGCCCGAAGCTGCCGATACGCCCGCACCAGGCAGGACTCCACCGCCGACTCGCTCCAGCCGGTCGCCTCGGCGATCTCGCGATGCGACAGCCCGGCATCGCGATGCAGCACCAACGCCAGCCGCTGGCGATCCGGCAGCCGAGCCACGGCCTTCCGCACGCGGTCGCTCAGCTCCGCTTGTTCCGCCGGGGTCCGCCGGTCCTCGGCGGCGGGATGCTCGTCCGGCGGCGGCAGGGCGACCGGCCGCCGAGCGGCTCGGCGTCGGTGGTCCCAGCACAGGTTCGCCACCACGCGGTAAAGCCAGGTCGCAAACGCGGCGGTCGGCCGATACTCCCGCGCGGCGTGATAAATCCGCAGAAAAGTCTCCTGACAGACGTCGTCGGCCTCGTCCGGCGAGCCCAGAAAGCGACCGGCCAGCCGCCGGACCCGCTCCTGATGACGACGCACCAGCACCGCCAGGGCCTCCTGCTGCCCCTCCGCGACGCGGCGCATCAGTTCGGCATCATCGAGGGATTCGATATCTCGTTCTCCCGCGAGATCACTCGCAACGCCCACTATAGCCGGGCGGCCCCAGCCCGAACAATTCGCGGCCGACGTGGAGAGCGCCCGGCGAGTCGCGTATGATCACGGTGAAATCGAGGGGGCCGTCGATGGACCTTTTCGCCGAGCAGCGTCAATCGGCTTATCGCCGGGTGCAGCCGCTGGCCGTCCGCATGCGGCCACGAACCCTCGACGAATTCGTCGGGCAACAGCACTTTCTCGGCCCCGGCAAGCTCCTGCGGCGGCTCCTCGACGCCGACCGGCTGACCAGCGCGATCTTCTACGGCCCGCCCGGCACCGGCAAAACCACCCTGGCCCAGATCATCGCCCAGCATACCCGGGCCGCGTTCGAGTCCGCCAACGCCGCGGCAGTCGGGGTGAAGGAGGTCCGCGAGGTCCTGGCCCGGGCCCGCGAGCGGCTGGCTCATGACGGGCAGCGGACCGTGCTGTTCCTCGACGAGATCCACCGCTTCAACCGCGCCCAACAGGACGTTCTGCTGGGCGACGTCGAAGAGGGTATCGTGATCCTGATCGGAGCCACGACGGAAAATCCCTTCTTCAGCGTCAACGCACCCTTGGTCTCGCGCAGCCAGGTCTTCCAGTTCGAGCCGCTGAGCGAGCCGGACATCATCATCCTCATGCGGCGCGCCTTGGCCGACGAAACCCGCGGGCTGGGCCGCTACGCCGCCACCATCACCGAAGAAGCCCTCCGCTTTCTGGCGACGACCAGCGACGGCGACGCCCGCCGGGCCTTGACCGCCATCGAAGTCGCGGTCCTCTCCCAGCTCGACCGGAACCGCGACGCCGCGGGCAGCACCGATCAGCGCAGCAGCCGCGAGGAAACCGCCGGCTCGCCCGCCGCCGGGCCTTCGGATCCGGCTGGCGAGCTCGTGGCCGACCGTCCGCCGGCCCCCATCGCCATCACGCTCGAAATCGCCCAGGACTCCATCCAGCGAAAGGCGATCGTCTACGACGGCACCGGCGACGAGCATTACGACGCGGCCAGCGCATTCATCAAGTCCATGCGCGGCAGCGACCCGGACGCGACCGTCTATTGGCTGGCCCGGATGTTGGAAGCCGGCGAGGACCCCCGCTTCATCGCCCGCCGCATCGCGATCTGCGCCGCCGAAGACGTGGGCAACGCCGCGCCCCTGGCCCTGGTGCTGGCCAACGCGGCGGTGCAGACGACGCTGTTTGTCGGGCTGCCGGAGTGCCAGTTGCCCCTGGCCCAGGCGGCCATCTACATCGCCTGCTCGCCGAAATCGAACGCCAGCGCCATGGCCATCTGGGCGGCGGCGTCCGACGTGAAGCACGGCCGCACCCTGCCCGTGCCGCGGCATCTTCGCGACACCCACTACCCCGGCGCGGCCCGCCTCGGCCATGGCGAAGGCTACCAGTACGCCCACGACCTGCCCGACGGAATCGCGGCCCAGGATTACCTCGGCGTCGACAAGATCTACTACCAGCCGACCGACCGCGGGCACGAAAAGGTGCTGGGCGAGTACCTGGAGAAATTCCGGCACTTTCGGAAAGAGGCGCAAAAGGGGACGGACCCGCCCTGACGACCGCCGGCAAGTTTTTGCCAGCCGCGGCATTCCGTGGTGCCAAGTCGGGACGCGTCTCTACATGCCGCCCAGCCGGTTTCGCACACCGATTACCGGACGCGGCGAATCTTGCCGCCGACTTGCCCCCGCAAACGCCGAACAATCTCGGATCACGCTCAAACCGCGTCTCGCCCTGTTATCAGATAATCATCTTGCCGCGGTTTCTGACCGATCATGGCGGCATCGAAACGTTCGGCACGCGGTTCGACACCCTTCGACAACAACCGCGTCCGCAGAGGGAGATTTCGCCATGGGTTTTCGAGCCAAACTCATCCTCGTCGGGTTGTTTCAGTTGGCGGCGGTGTGCGCGATCCTGTTCGCCCTGTACACGAAGGAGGCCCGGCATTCCGTCGAGCAGCAGTTCGTGGAAAAGGCCCGCAGCATCGTGCTGACGACGGAGTCGGCTCGGGAGGAGGTCGGCGGAATGTGGAAGGCCGGCGTCTTCTCGCCCGCGCAGCTCCGCGAGTGGGCGGAAAACAAAGACCTGCCCCGCATCCTCCAATCGATCCCCGTCGTGGTCGCCTGGCGCTCGGCCATGGCCAAGTCCGCCGAGGGCGAATACGAGTTCCGCGTGCCCAAGTTCAGCCCCCGCAATCCCAAGAACCAGCCCGACGAGATGGAGGCCCGAGTGCTGAAGATGTTCGAGCAGGAGGGCGTGGAGGAGTACCACGAATATGACCCGGCTCGAAACGCGATCCGCTACTTCCGGCCCATCAAGCTGACGCAGGAATGCCTGCTTTGTCACGGAGACCCCGCCACCTCCCGCGAGCTGTGGGGCAATGAGCAAGGGCTGGACCCCACCGGAACCGTCATGGAAAACTGGAAGGAAGGCGAAGTGCACGGGGCCTTCGAGGTCGTGCAATCCTTGAACAAGGCCGATGCGGCCATTCAGGCCTCGCTGTACAAGGGGGCCGGCGTCGTCAGCCTGCTGCTGGCGGTCGCCGGCGTGGTCCTGTTTGTGGCCATTCATCGGGTCGTCGTGTCCGGCGTCATCGGACCGGTCAAGCGGATCGCCCTGGGATTGAACGAGGGCGCCGACCAGGTGAGCGCCGCCGCCGGGCAGGTCTCCAGCGCCAGCCAGATGCTCGCCCAAGGCGCCTGCACCCAGGCCAATTCCTTGCAGGAGACCGCCCAGGCCCTGAAGCGGGTCGCCGACATGACCCGGACCAACGCCCGCGACGCGGAAGAAGTCAACGGCCTGAGTCAGCAGGCCCGCGAGGCCGCCGAACGCGGCGACCAGGTCATCAGCCAACTCAACGACGCCATGACGGCGATCGACAAATCCTCGAACCAGATCGGGAAAATCATCCGTACGATCGAAGAAATCGCCTTCCAGACCAACCTGCTGGCCTTGAACGCCGCGGTGGAAGCCGCCCGCGCCGGCGAGCACGGCAAAGGCTTCGCCGTGGTCGCCGAGGAGGTCCGCAGCCTGGCCCAGCGCGCCGCCACCGCTGCCCGCGAAACCACCTCCCTCATCCAGGATTCGATCCAGCGAACGCAGGACGGCACCCGCGTCGCCGAGGAGGTCGGCAAGGCCCTCGGGGCGATCGCCGGGCACGTGAACGACGTCTCCGCCCTGATCTCCAAGATCACCACCGCCAGCCTGGATCAGGCCGCCGCCGTCGAACGAGTCGACGCGTCGACCGCGGCGCTGGACGACGTCACCCAGCAGAATGCTTCGGCCTCGGAGGAATCCGCCGCCGCCGCACAGCAACTCGCCGCCCAGTCGGCCACGGTCAAGCAGATGGTGGACGACCTTTGCGCGATCGTGGGAGCGACCCAGTAGCGGAACCCGTCTCCGGCGGCCGTTCGAGCGACGGCCGGCAACCGACGGACCTCACGCCTGCCGGACGCCGAAGGCGATGACCTCGTTCAGGCTGCCGCTGCGAAAGCCCCGCAGGTCCACGGCGACATAGCGGTAGCCGATGGACCGAAACGCAACGTCGATTTTTTCCCTGATATCCGCGGCGGCCAGCCGCTCGATCCACTCCGGCGGGACCTCAATGCGGGCCAGCGTCTCGTGGTGCCGCACCCGGCACACCGGCACCCCCAGCTCCTCGCGCAGGAACGTCTCCGCCCGATCGACCATCGCCAGCTTCTCCGGCGTGATCGCCTCGCCGTAGGGCAGCCGGCTCGACAGGCACGGGCTGGCCGGCTTGTCGTGCGTCGGCAGGCCGAACTCCGCCGACAACGCCCGAATGTCCGCCTTGGTCAGTCCCGCCTCGACGCACGGCTCGCGGACGCCCTGCTCCTTCGCCGCCGCCAGGCCCGGCCGGTAGTCGCCGAGATCGTCCGCGTTCGTGCCGCTCACCACCGCCGCCAGACCGTGCTCCGCCAGCAGACCGTTGATGCCCCGATAGAGCGCCGTCTTGCAGTGGTAACAGCGGTCCGTCGGGTTCGCCAGATAGTGCGGATCCTCGAACTCCCCAGGGTCGATCTCCACCAGCCGGACGCCCAGCGCCGCCGCCAGCCGCCGGGCATCGTCCAGATCCCGCGCGGGCATGCTCGGGCTGCGGCCCACCACGGCCAGCACATTCTCCGCGCCGAGCGTGTCCACCGCGACCTTCAGCACGAAGACGGAATCCACCCCGCCGGAATAAGCCACGGCCACGCGGCCCAGCCCCCGCAGGATCGCGCGCATCCGCTCCAGTTTGTCAGGCAACGACAACGCCTTCTCCTCTCGTGCTCACCGCATCGCCGCCATCCATTGTAGCCCCGAAAACCCCCGGCCGGCCTGAGGAGCGGGATCACTCAGCCACGCCAGGGTCGACATGAACAGCCACAGCGGAGCTTGGCCAGAACACCCGCGGGACGAATCAGGCGGTTGCGGCCCTGCTCATCCCCGCCGCGCCACCGTCTCCGTGACCGCCTTGAACTCTCCCGCCAGCGCCGGGTACAACGCCCGAAATCGCGGGTAGAACTCCTCGTACACCGCCGCGTCCGGCCCCGGCATGTGGCGGCCGGTCACGCGAACCACGCGGCCGGCGGCCTCCGCAACGCTCGCATACACCTTCGCCGCGACGCCCGCCAACAGGGCCGCGCCGTAGGCCGCGCCCTGCGTGACGTTCACCGTCACGATCTCCTCCCCGAAGACGTCCGCCAGCATCTGCCGCCACAGCTCGCTGCGCGCCCCGCCGCCGGAAGCCCGCACCTGCCGCACCGACAGCCCCAACCGCCGCATCAACTCCAGCGAGTCCCGCAGCCCGTAGGTCACGCCCTCCAGCACCGCCCGCGTCAGGTGGGCCTTGCCGTGCCGCAGCGTCAGGCCGAAGAACACCCCGCGGGCATTCGGGTCGGGGTAGGGCGTCCGCTCGCCGCTGAGATACGGCATGAAGATCAATCCCTCGCACCCTGCGGACACGGTCGCCGCCTGGCGGGTCAGCACCTCGTACGGATCGCAACCCAGCCGCGCCGCCTCGACCCGCTCCGCGTCGCCGAGCGTGTCGCGATACCAGCGGAAACTCCCGGCGGCGGAGAGCATCACGCCCATCAAGTGCCATTGTCCCGGCACGGCGTGGCAGAAGGCGTGCAGCCGGCCTTCCGGTTCGACGCGGTAGGCCCCGGTCGCGGCGAAGACCACCCCGGAAGTACCCAACGTGACGGAGACCGTCCCCTCGCTGACGATCCCGCTGCCGATCGCCTGCGCCGCCTGGTCCCCGCCGCCGCCCGCCACGGGTGTTCCGGCGGCAAGGCCGGTTTCGGCGGCCGCCCCGCCGCTGATCCGCGTGCTCGGCTCCGGCGACTCCGTCACCTCCGGCAGCCACCGCCGCGAAACGTCCAGCCCCGTCAGCATCTCCGCCGACCACTGCCGACGCCCAACGTCGAACATCGACGTGCCGGAGGCGTCCGACACCTCGCTGAAGAACTCGCCCGTGAGCCGATAGCGGATGTAATCCTTCGGCAGCAGCACATGGGCGATGCGGGCATAGGTCTCCGGCTCGTTCTCGCGGACCCAGACGATCTTCGGGGCGGTGAAACCGGGCAGCACCGGGTTGCCGGTCAGCTCGAGCACCCGCTGCGGCCCGACCCGGGCGGTGATCGCCGCACACTGCGGGCCGGTCCGCTGGTCATTCCACATGATGCACGGCCGCAGCACCCGTCCCGCCGCATCCAACAGCACCAGCCCGTGCATCTGGCCGGTCAGCCCGACGCCGACGACCTCCACGGCGGCCGCGGCGCTCGCTTCAAGGACACTGCGGACTGCGGCCACGGTGGCTCTCCACCAGTCCTCGGGATCCTGCTCCGACCACAACGGCCGGGGCGTGTGCATGGGATATTCCACAGTGGACTCAGCGGCGACCGTGCCGTCGGGACGAATCAGAATCGCCTTGCTGCCGGTCGTACCGACATCAATGCCCAGCAAATAAACGGAATCCGGCATGTGGGGGAACCTCCCGCCGGCGGCCCGAGTCTGGGAAAACGACGCACGGTCCGTTCCGGGCTACTCGCCGACCACGCCCATCGTATCGCCCGCTTCCGGCATGGAAAACACCGCGCGCCGGAACCTCCCGCGCAAGAATCGCCGGTCGATAGTGTGCATAGGTCCGATGACGTGTTTCGATCAATAATCCCGTTTTCCTTGACCAAGACCGCCTGCGTGAGTTAAATTGAATAGAGCCGGATCGAGGTTCCGCCGGATGGCCTGTGATGGGCAAGGCGTACCGGCGGCGGACGATCCGGCCGCGGTCCCTCCGGGTCCGCGCGGGTTCGCGGGCGACGGCTCGCGAACAAGGCAAAGCCCGACGGCGCCTGCAAGGCCGCTCGGGAAGGCCGCCCGACGAAAGGAGGTGATCAGTGCAATCCGGTTGTTTACGTAAGAGGTGGCTGCCGTAGAAAGCAGCGAACGTGGCTGCGTTTGCGGCAGCCATCACACGAGATGACCCGCCGGCCGGAGTACTCCGGTCGGCGGGTTCTTTCTTGCCCGCTCAGCGGCCGGCTTGCACCCCGGCCGACGAGCGTTTGAATGTGCTCCGTGCCGCGAATCAACGACCAGTTGTCCATCGACGATGCCGAGTTGTCCTTCACCTTCGCCAGAGCCGGCGGGCCGGGCGGGCAGAACGTCAACAAGCTGGCCACCAGCGCAACGCTTTGGTGGAACGTGGATGGCAGTGCGTCATTATCCGAGACGCAGCGGGCAACCCTGCGACGGGCCTTGCGCGGGCGGATCGGCAGCGACGGCTTCCTGCGGGTGATGTGCCGGCGGCACCGCACCCAGGCGGCCAACCGCCGGGACGCGGAAGCTCGCTTCGTCGAGCTGCTGGCCGAGGCGCTGCGGCCCCGGACTCCCCGGCGGCCGACCCGTCCCACCGCCTCGTCGCAAGAGCGGCGGTTGGAAACCAAGGCGCGGCGAAGTCGCCTCCGGCGCGAACGTGGTCGCCGGTGGTCCGAGAATGAGGATTAGTCGAACCCGTCCCCCGACGGCTCCCAGCGGTTAGAATCCGTCGCCGGGAGGTGCCCGCAAATGGCCAGGAACGTCCGAGCGGCCCTGATTCAGGCGACTCTGACCGGGCCGGCAACCGAGCCGCTGGAGCGTCTCAAGTCGTCGATGATCGAGAAGCACGTCGGCCTGATCGAGCAGGCCGTGGCGCGGGGCGCGCAGGTCGTCTGCCTGCAAGAGTTGTTCTTCGGGCCGTACTTCTGCTGCGAGCAGGACGGCCGCTGGCACAGGTTGGCCGAGCGAATCCCCGACGGGCCGACCACGCGATTGATGAGCGAACTCGCCCGGCAGCTCCGCGTCGTGCTGGTCGTACCCATGCACGAGGAAGACCTGCCCGGCCTGTACTACAACGCCGCGGCCGTGATCGACGCGGACGGCCGCTACCTCGGCAAATATCGCAAGGTGCATCTACCGCACCTCGGGCCGGGCTTCTGGGAAAAATTCTTCTTCCGACCGGGCAATTTGGGCTATCCGGTCTTCGATACGGCAGTGGGACGGATCGGCGTTTACCTCTGCTATGACCGGCATTTCCCCGAAGGGGCCCGCTGCCTGGGACTGGCCGGCGCGGAAATCGTCTTCAACCCCTCGGCCACCGTTGCCGGACTGAGCGAGTACCTGTGGAAACTGGAGCAGCCGGCCCACGCGGTGGCCAATCAGTACTTCATCGGCGCGATCAATCGGCCCGGCTATGAAGACCCGTGGCGAATCGGCGAATTCTTCGGGATGAGCTACTTCTGCGACCCCCGCGGGCAGATCATCGCCGAAGGCCGCCGCGCGGAGGATGACGTCGTCCTGGCTGACCTGAATCTGGAACTGGTCCGCGAAGTTCGGGCCACCTGGCAGTTCTACCGCGACCGCCGGCCGGAAACCTACGCGGACCTGGCCCGACCGTGAATCCACGCCTCGCCCGCCCGAGCAGCAGGGAGTGCCTGTCCGACCGCTATGGCCGCGGACGAGGTGAACTCCGTTCCGTATGTAGGACAACTGCCCTTTCGATGTAGGCCATCGCCGGCCGGACTCCAGCGGATTTCACAGGCCGCCGGCAGGAAGACTCTTGTCTTATGAGTCTGAGGGGGCACCACAGCAGAGAACCGAGGGGGGAATCCTTTCTTTTCGGGCTTGGAGCCCCCGCGGCGGACCGTTTATTCATAAGTACTTTTGCGACTATTCTAACAAAGTCTACTCCTATGCTTCCTTATTCCGTGCGGTACTGCGGTCAAACGTGCCCACGTTGCTACCGGGCGGGCTGGAGACTGATTCCCAGAATGAAAACATTTTGCTAGTGACAACCGCGAGGTCGTGCAGTACAGTACCCGCCACTGAGAAATGTGCATCCAGTCTCGAAAGGAACTCACTATGCCAAGCGCACCGATTGAAGAACTGAAGACACTGATCAATAAACTGCAAACCGAACGGAAGGCGCACCTCGACGCCATCGATGCGATCGACAAGGCGTTCGCCGATCTCGGCCTGGGTGGCTACGGCGGCCCGGCCCGGCGAGGCCCCGGCCGGCCCGGCGGACTCGGCCCGCGAACTCGCGGCCATTTCGAGATCAGCGGCACGCAAATGATCCTGGCCATGGTCAAGCAAGCCGGGGCCAAGGGCGTGTCCGGCAACGACATCGCCAAGCGCTGGAAGGCCGAAGGCCGCGGCGGCAGCAGCTACAACATCATCAACCGCATGTTGGCCAAGAAGATGATCGCTCGCCGCAAGGTCAAGGGGGAGCGGGGCAGCCTCTACGTCCTGCCCTGAAGTCGACTCGCCCGGCGGTTCTCATTCGCCGGCTCACCGAATGATGGATGCACGATCAGCGGCTGCGCGCCCGACCTCAGGGCCGCAGCCGCCTCGCTTTGGCGAGGTTCGATCGCCTCTCGCCCAGGACGCCGCCACGGCTCCAGGCATGACACATCCTGCGGAGTCTCTCCGTAGCCGTCTCCGAAGGTCGCGAACAGCCCAAACCCCGCCGGTCGCCTGCATGCGCGAGCGGCGACCCGTCGACCGACCGTTCGCCGTGGCCGCTACGCCGGGCAACCGCACCGTCAACGCAGACGCTCCGCCGCGCCGCGGAGTGACCCGCCAAGCCCCCACGGCCCGCAAGGCAAACCGACCACCCCCGGCGACGGGACTCAACGTCCACCCTCCCACGAAGCATCCCCTGGATCTGTTCCCCAGCAACCGCCCCGCCGAGTGCAGCTCTTCCCCACCGGCCGGAAGCGGAGTATACTGACGCGGTCGCTGCCCGCCGGGAGGTGGAATCCGCTTCGGCATTCCGCGTGGACGCCGGGGGTAAGGGTCGCCTGTCGCGCGCCGTTCGCCACAGCGGCAGCGAAACCGAATCGAGGGCGGTGGTCCTCGGGTCGTCGCGTGGCCCAGCAGTGACGAAGGCTTCCGCGTCGCCGGCCGACCCGGCGATACCGGCGATCGCCGGACTGCCCGGCCCGTGAAATCCGCGGGGACCGGTGGCCTGTTAGTCCCGCCGTGGCTGGTTCAGCAGTCGCGGCCGTTCAGAAACCCTATCTGTCGGAGATACCGCATGACCTCCAGTGTGATCGTCGGTGCGAAACGAAGTGCCATGGGCCGGTTCCTCGGCGGACTGTCTTCGCTGACCGCGCCGCAGATCGGCGCGGCCGTGACCAGGAAACTGCTCGAAGAGGCAAACTGTCCTCCCGACGCGGTGGACTGGTGCATCGTCGGCGAGGTGTTGCAGGCCGGCGTGGGACAAAACCCGGCACGCCAGGTGGCCTTGCAGGCCGGGTGCGCTCCGACCATCACCGCCGTCACCGTGAACCAGGTCTGCGGCTCCGGATTGCGCGCGGTGATGGACGCCGACAACAACATCCGGCTGGGACAGGCCAAGATCGTGCTGGCCGGCGGCATCGAAAGCATGTCCAACGCTCCGTACCTGCTGCGGGAGTTGCGCTCCATCGGCACCAAGTTCGGCAACAGCACGGTGGTGGACGAAATGCAGTTCGACGGGCTGACCTGCGCCCATGAGGGCCTGCCGATGGGTTCGATCGCCGACTACACGGCGGAAAAGCACGGCGTCTCGCGGAAGGACCAGGACGAGTTCGCCTACCACAGCCACATGCGCGCCGCCAAGGCCGCCGCCGAAGGTGTCTTCAAGACCGAAATCGCCCCGATTGAGATCAAACAGAAGAAGCAAACGCTGGTGATCGACACGGACGAGACGATCCGGGCGGAGACGACCCTCGAGGGACTCGCGGGATTGAAGCCGGCGTTCAACAAGGACGGCACGGTCACGGCGGGCAATGCGTCCCAGCTTGCCGACGGCGCGGCCATGGTCCTGCTGACCACGCCGGACGAAGCCGCGAAGCGGGGCTGGAAACCGAGAGCCAGGATCGTGTCGCACGCGACGTTCGGCGTGCCGCCGAAGGAGCTGTTCATCGCCCCGGTCGGCGCCGTGCGGAAGGCGCTGGAAATCGCCGGGCTGAAGACGACCGACATCGACGTGTACGAATTGAACGAGGCCTTCAGCTCGCAATCGGTGGCGTGCATCCGGCAGCTCGAACTGGACCCCCAGAAGGTCAACGTGTTCGGTGGCGGCGTGGCCCTGGGCCACCCCATCGGCGTCAGCGGAGCCAGGGTGCTGGTGACGCTGCTGAACGCCATGGAACGCCGCAACGCCAAGCGCGGCGTGGCATCGCTCTGTCTGGGAGGCGGCAACGCGGTGGCGATGGTCGTCGAAAGATGAGGGGCAGCGGTCAGTACGTGGTTGTCCGTCGTGAGAAGCCCGGAGGCGACTGTCTTGGACCGGTTCTCCAAGCCGAAAGCCGAGGACTGATCACTGAACACCCATCACTGACAACTGATCACCAATCACTGACAACTCTTACAATGGTGCAGCATGGCAATCGAAGCAGCGGTGATTATCGGTTCGGGTACCATGGGACGCGGTATCGCCCAGGTGGCGGCGACCGCGGGGCTGAAAGTGTGGGTCTATGACACCATTCCGGCTCAACTCGCCGGGGCGCAAAAGGACATCGAGAAGAGCCTGGGCAAGCTGGTCGAAAAGGGCAAGCTGACGCAGGCCGCGGCCGACGCGGCCAAGGCCAACCTCAAAACCTGCGCGAGCCTGGACGAGGCCGACTGGTCCAGGGTCGGCATCGTCATCGAGGCCATCTACGAGAACTACGACGCCAAGGTCGCCTTGTACAAGGATGTGCAGAAGCGGCTCAAACCCGAGGCGATCCTGGCCAGCAACACCAGCAGCATCAGCATCACCAAGCTGGCGGCGGCGACGGACCGCCCGGCCAGATTCATCGGCATGCACTTCTTCAACCCCGTGCCGCTGATGACCCTCGTCGAGGTGATCCGCGGCCTCCAGACGGACGACGCCACGACCGAGACCGTCACGGCCCTGGCCCAGCGCCTCGGCAAGAACCCCTTGCCGTGCCATGACAGCCCCGGTTTCGTCAGCAACCGCGTGCTGATGCCGATGATCAACGAAGCCGCCTTCGCCCTCATGGAAGGTGTCGCCGATGCCAAGAACATCGACGAGATCATGAAGCAGGGCTGCAACTTCCCGATGGGGCCGCTGACCCTGGCCGACTTCATCGGGGTCGATGTGTGCCTGAACATCCTGGAAGTCCTGCACCGCGATCTCGGCGATCCGAAATTCCGCCCGTGCCCCCTGCTGCGAAAGATGGTCCACGCTGGATACCTCGGCCGTAAATCCGGTCGGGGCTTCCACGACTATCGTGCGTAGCCGAGGCCGGCAGGCCCAATAGCGCCACGGTTGGGGGGAAAAGACCCCTTGCTCCGCGTCAGGGCGCCGAAGAGGGTGGCGGCGCCCGGCGGAGCATCCTTTTGCGCTCACCGCCACCCCCAAAGCGACCCGCCGACTCCGCCCATCGCCGCCTAACCTCGCGCCTCGGGCCGGGTCTATAATCCCATGATGTTCCCTCGTCCGAAGCTCCGGCTCCTGGTGTTGGCCTCGCTGTGCTGCGGTTCAACCGGCCCCGCCGCCCTGGCGGACCGGCTGCATCTCCGCGGAGGAGACGTGCTGAACGGCGAAATCCTCGAGGAACGCGCGGATGCCTGGCGGATTCGCACCGTGTCCGGCATCTTCGATATCGAGAAGGACCGTGTCGTCAAAGTGGCCAGAGGCTTGCCACCCTGGGTCATGTATGAACGCAAGCGGGCCGCCTGCCCGAACGTCGTGGAAGATCGAGTCAAGCTGGCCCGCTGGTGCCGGCGGCACGGGCTGCGGCAGGAATCGGACGAGCAGTACCGCCTGGTGCTCAAACTGGACGGCGACCATGCCGAGGCCCGAGCGGCGTTGGGGTACGCCCGCGGCGAGAACGGCCAATGGGAAAAGCCGCCGCCCACCGCAACGCGACTCTCCCCGGAGGAGCGGGAGGCCCGCCGTCGCATCATCGAGGACGAGCAGTTGGTGCGAGCGGCAGTCTCGGAGTGGTTCGTCAAGGTCCGGGCCATACACCACGGGGGGATGACCCGCGCCAAAGGCAAGCGGGATTCAGCCCGCTTTGCCCGCGCACGGGAGCGATTGCTCGAAATCCGCGACCCATTCGCGATTCCCGCGATATGCAGCGTGCTCAGTGCGGGCCAGGCAGCAGCCCGCCGGGTCATGGTGGAATGCCTCAGCGGCTTCTCGGTGGACGAGGCCACCATGAACCTGGTGGTCGTGGCCCTGCTGGACCCCTCCTCCGAGGTAAGGGAATTAGCTTCACAAGAACTCGCCAATCGACGGGATCCCCGCGCCACGAACCGGCTCTTGCTGGCCTTGCGGAGTGACGAGGAAGGCATCTTGCGCCACGCCGCCACGGCGCTGGGGATAGCCAGGTGTCGTGAGGCGGTGGAGCACCTGATCCCCCTGCTCGTGACAGAGCAGGTGGTGCCCGTGCGGATCACTCGCCCAATCTTCCTGGATGATGTGCTGACGGCGTTCGGCGGCGGGTGCCGGTATCCCTGTTCAGGACGTTTGGTGTATTACCGTCCGGATGTAATCGGCGTTCTCTGCGGTTCGACCATGGTCGGGACCGAGACCTGGTACGAGAACCAAGTGGTAGAGGTACCCCGAACCGAGGTGCAGGAGGCCTTGATCCGCATCACCGGCCAGAACTTCGGGTTCGACGCCGACGCCTGGATGGATTGGTGGCGAAAGCAGCCGGCTGCGCAACGCTGATTCCCAGTGTCCGCGTCCCCGCTGCTTTCTCCCGGGCCTTTTCTGGTTGAGCCGTGAACCTTCTGTCCTGCAAAACGTTTTACATTCAGGGAGGTCTCCGCGAGGCTCAATGAAACGAGCCGAGCCACGACCGAGGTTAGTGTTTTGTTCCGACGCAACGCAGCTCGACAAGTCAGCACTAACATATTGATTTACAATATTTTAGTGCAATACAAACCAGCCGGATCACCCCCCGTTACACGCTGGATACTTGACGCACGTCGAGATGTGCGATAACATGGGTTTCCTATGGTACGCTCAGCACCTGCGAAGCGGCCCACCAAGCCCGTCAAGCGACGTCAGGCCGCCTCCCAGAAGAAATCCAGAACAACGGGACCCGCGAAGGCGATAAATCGCGTTTTTAAACCGCCTGTCCCGGATACCCGCGACGTCCCCAAGTCCGCCCAGAAGGCCATCCGCAACTACGCCGCCGCTCTGGCCTATCTTGACGCCCAGGTTAATTACGAGAGAAAACCGCTGAAGTTCCACCAACGCGGCATGCAGAGCCTGACGCGGATCAAGAAGCTCCTCGCCGCCCTGGGCAACCCCGAAACGGCCTTTCGCAGCGTCCATATCGCCGGCACCAAAGGCAAGGGCTCGACGGCCCACATGCTCGCGGAGATGCTGCGGGCCAACAACCTCAAAATCGGCCTCTACACCTCCCCGCACATCCTCGACGTCCGCGAGCGCGTGGTCGTGGATGGCGAGATGATCACCGAGCCGGAATTCACCCGGCTGGTCGCCAAGATTGCCCGGCTCAGCGAACCATTCGCGGAAGCGGACCGCCCGACCTACTTCGAGATCCTCACCGCGCTCGCCTTCCAGTACTTCAAGGACCGCAAGGTCGACATCGCCGTCGTGGAAACCGGCCTCGGCGGACGCTATGACGCCACCAACGTCCTCAAGCCCACCGTCTGCGGCATCACCAGCCTGAGCTACGACCACATGCAGCAGCTCGGCAATACTCTGGCCCAGATCGCCGAGGAGAAGGCGGGCATCTTCAAGACCGACGTCCCCGTGGTCAGTGCGCCGCAAGCTCCGGAGGCCAAAAAGGCCCTCAAGAAGGCGGCGGCGGCGACCAAGTGCCCGCTCCTCTTCACCGGCGACGAGATCCCGTTCAGCTACCGGTTCGAATCGAGCCGAGTGAGCGGCCCGCAGGCCCGAATCGGCATTACCACCTCCACCAGTCATTTTGACCATTTGGTGGTTCCGCTGGTGGGCGAGCATCAGGCGATCAACTGCGGAGTGGCCCTGGGAATGCTCGATCAGCTTCGGGCCAAGGGCCTGTCGCTGAACGACGAGGCCTCCATTGCCGGCCTGTCCCGCGTCCGGCTGCCGGGTCGGATGGAATTCGTCTGCGAGAACCCCCGGATCCTCGTCGACGGCGCTCACAACGCCGCCAGCATCGAAGCCTTGATGCGGGCCATCGGCCAGAACATCCCCTACGACTCGATGGTCGTGATCTTCGGCTGCTGTCAGGACAAGGACATCGACGGCATGTTGAAGCACCTCCAGCTCGGGGCGGACAAGATCATCTTCACCTCGGTGAAGTCGCCGCGCTCCGCCGATCCGGCGGAATTGGGCCGGCGGTTCTCCGAGATCAGCGGCCGCATGGTGCAGGTGGCCCCGGATCTGCGGGGCGCGCTGGAGATCGCCCAGAAGGTGATCACCCGCGAGGATCTGATCTGCATCACCGGCTCGTTCTACCTGGTCAGCGAGGGCAAACGGCTCTTCGCCGACCATCCCCATCGCCCCGTGACGGCCGCCTCGCCCGCCGGCGTGCCCTGATCGCCCTTGCTGCAATCCCCTTGGCCCGCATGGCGACCTGTTCCACTGGCGGCGGTCCACCCTTGTCCGCCCTGGTGCGAGAATCTTTTCTCGCACCCCACCCTGGTGCGAGAATCCTTTCCCTTGCAGGACCCCATTTCCGCCCCCTTGGGGGGGAACGGAGTCCCGCGATCGTGCATGCAAGATGAAAATCTCGCACAAGCCGAGTCAGAAGCCGGGCTTGCGCCCCCAAAAAGTGGAAAAAGTCGAGCTCTGGATTGTACCTCGAGCTCAGGGCCGCGACGTCGGTTCGCGCGCCTCCCAGAGCTCTAGCAAGTGCGCATTGAACTGGGCTTCGTTGTACGTCTTCCCTTCAAGTCCATCAATCCACAGCAGTCGCGTTGACACTCCGTCTTTCCGTCTAACAAGCCCATTCGCGGCCAGCGCATACTCCCATAGATTTGCTCCCGGGATCCAACGCACACGCCGACAATCACAAACTCGGGTTCCGATAGTGTAACTACAGAACTGTACGCCACCTTTCGGATCAGGAGCGATCAATCCCTGCTGCGCCAATTCCTCCCAACTATTTGGGAGGTTCCCTGAATGAGCCTTGGCGTATTCAGCGAGGAAAAGGGTCGTCGCCATCATGTCAGCCCACGCATCATGTATCCGAGCATAACGCTGCGTGCAATACCCGTTTATGAGCACTGCTCCACCGAGTAAGCCAACCGTAGCCGCGAAGCATAATATCAGTCGCCAAGGCCTTCTCATTTTGTGCTGCTACTCGCTCAAAAGCGAACCGTGTCTGTGCAAAGCAAAACGCTGCTTGCCGCATTCCGGCGACCATGTGCTCCGACAGCAGCGTCAGCCCCTCTAGGCCACGAGACCGACGTCCCCTCGCCCTGGTGCGAGAATCCGTTCTCGCACCCACGATTGCGTGAATCCTTTCCCTCACTGGATCCCATCCGCGCCCCCTTGAGCGGGAAAGGAATCCCGCAATCGTGCGTGCAAGATCGGAGTCTTGCACGAGCCGGGAGTCGGCTCATCGGCAGACTGTGACCCTAAACCACACGGACAAGGGACCTCTATAGATGTCCAGATGCTGAACCTCCACATCCGCACAGTTCGCAATCGCACGCTGACACTCGTCGTCGCAGGAATAGGTCACGGCAATGCTCGATATATCTCCAAGGTGAAAGTTGTCATTCAGAGCAACCACTGTCTCTCCCCGGCACGGCCGGGTGCCTCCTCCCATTTCGTGCGCGACGAGTGATATCGCGGCAATTCCAGCAGGACCGCAGGGGAAGACTTTGAAGCCGAGCCGTAGGTTGATGCGACGCTGCAGGGATTCCCCTGGAGCGACAACAACCAGTCGGCCCCGCACCTCTTCCGCCGACAGAACCTCCGCACCCCCGTCACCCACATCGTCTAGCCAGATGTCAAAGCCGTCTTGCTCAATCAACGTTATGGCCAAGCCGATTACGAGGTTCCGGTCCACGGTGATCGGGCCGGCACTTCCGTTATGCAAAACCACGATCAGCTCCGGGGAATCATCGCGGCCCTGCAATTGGACGTGTAGTCGAATTCCGTCCACCTGGGTTGACGACTCGAGGTATACCGCATCCTCAGGTGTACGACCTCGGGGAAGGCCCTGTCCCACAGGCTCCTCTGCGGCGGTCGGACGATCGACGGGATTGGGCGTGGTGGTCCGCGGTGATCCTGGCTGCTGAATACAACCCGTCAGCACGGCGCATACCAAAACTGAGAACCCAAGCCATAGACTTGTCACAAACACACGCGCTGCTGCTGTCATCAAGTACCTCCCGCCATGCTCCTATCGTGGATGTCGCGCGGTGCCCTGGTGCGAGATTCCTTTCTCGCACCCGCCATCGCGGGAATCCTTTCCCGCGCAGGACCCCATTCACGCCCCCTGGTGCGGGAACGGAGTCCCGCGATCTTGCGTGCGAGATAGGAATCCCGCACGAGCCGGCGGGGCGTTGCCGTTCTGCCCGGAGAGGTCCAGGCCCCGCGTGAACTGGGTCAGCGGGCACAGCAGGTTCCTCGCCGGGCGGACGGGCATGGCCATCATGATTGCATTATTATACCACCGCCCGTAGGCAGCGTGGCCCGATCAGCGGTCATTTGCCAGCCGAAAGCGACGCGCGATGGAACAATGGCGGCCGTCGACCTGGGGATGGCGGGTTTGCCGCGAACCTGCTCCCGCGCAGCCCGCGGCCGAAGTTGAACGCCCCCTGCACACACCGCGTTTCCAGTGCCGAACAGGGCGGCCGACCCCCCTTCGGCGGACTCCAGCCTCCCGCCGAGAGGCCGCAGCCGGACCTCGGCGACTCTTCAGAGAACCGACCCCTCGCCCGAGGTCGTTCAGCTCGCGTGATTCCTCAACCAGAGCGGCGCGGAGTCCGGCGGGCGTAAGGCGGCGACGGTCGGCCCGGCGGTCGCCGCTCCGGCGTGGTCGTACCTTCCGCGACCGCGGGCCGCCGCGACGAAGGCCAGTTGGTCCTGAAAATCCCATTGCTCCCGTGGCACCCGCCGACCGGCGGAGTCCAGCACCTCCGCCGCATACCGATCCACCAGCACGGCGGTGGCGAAGCGGTCGCAGCGCGATTCCTTCTGCCGGGTGTTGCGGCGGGCCTTCTTCACCAGCCAGTGGTAAAACTCGTGCAGGAACACGAACAACGCGAGTTGGTAGGCATCGGCCACGCGGACCGCGTACACCTCGCGCCACCAGGACCGGCGGTCGCTCTGGGCCCGCGCGATGCTCACGCGAATCAGGTACGGGTACGTGTTGCGGCGGCCCAGGTTGACGTGGATCCGGGCCAGGTGGTAATAGCAGGCACCGCTGAATTCAGCCCCGCGGCTGTTGCGGATGAAGGCCCGCAGCGGCTCATGCGGCCAGCCTTCCACCACCGGCAGGATCATGTCCTCTAGTCGCGTCGTGCTCAGTACCGTCGAATTGCGCAGAATCATTCCCGACCACAACCCCGGCTTCTCCGCCCGGTATTGTTATCGGTCATCAGCCCAGCCCGGCTCGAACGAGATCCTGCAAACGCACAATGCCGACCGGTTTCGTGCCGCCGTTCGTCACCACCAGCACGGTGATGGCGCTCTCGCGCATCAGCCGCAGGCACTCCACCGCCAGCGTGGACGGCGACACCGAGGAGCACCGCACCGGCGGGTCGGAGGGGTCGCGACGGCTTTGCCGCCACGCCTCGCGAGCGCTCAACCGCCCGGGCGTCTCGCAACGCATCAACAGCCGCCGCAGATCGCCGTCGGTGAACACGCCGATCAGATCCCCCTGGGCGTCCACCACGCAGGCCATCCCCAACCGCTTGCCGGTCATCTCCACCATCAGATCATTAAACGACGCGTCGCCGCGAACGACGGCCAGTTCCGCCCCTTGGTGCATCACGTCCGCCGCCCGCGTCAGCAGCCGACGGCCCAGGCTGCCGTCCGGGTGATACATGGCAAACTGTTGTTCGCTGAAGCCGCGGGCGTCGAGCAGGGCCATGGCCAAGGCGTCGCAGAGGGCCAGCATCATCAGCGTGCTGGTGGTCGGGGCCAGGGCCAGCGGCCCCGCCTCGCGCCGCGGCGGGATCGGCAGCAGCACGTCCGCCAGCTCCGCCAACGGCGACTCGCCCGCCTCGCAGACGGCGATCACCCCGCCGCCGATGCGGCGAAAGTGGCCGACGAAACGGATCAGCTCGTCGGTGTGGCCGCTCTTGGAGAGGGCCAGCAGCAGCGCGCCGCTGCCGACCAGGCCGAGATCGCCGTGCAGGCCGTCCACCGGGTGCATGAACACGGCGGGCGTGCCCGTGCTGGAGAGCGTGGCGGCCGCCTTGCGACCGATGAGGCCGCTCTTGCCGATGCCCGAGATCACGACCGGATCGCGGGTCGCGAGGATGCGGCGCACGGCCTCCTGAAAGGGGTCCCCAACCAACCCCGCGAGGGCTTCCAAAGCCTCGGCCTGCTCGCGAAGGAAACTCCGGGCCAGAGAGATGGGGTCGCTCACGGGTGGATACTTCTTCGCCGCGGCCGGCCGTCGCCGAGCCGACCTGACGACGTGCCAGACCCGAACTCGACCGCACCGGCGGAAAACCGGGCGAGGATTATACCGCGGGGCCGGCGGCGTCACACGCCTTCGATGAGTGGGCCGGCAAGCGGCCAAAAGTGCGGCAGACCTCTATGGGTGTAGCGACACCCCGCGCGGATAGCGGAGATTGCCACCGAGCACCGGCCCTCTGTCCACGCCGGCTCCGGGGATCAGGCCGACGCGTCGATTGAGCGCCGGGCGGCGCCCGGCTCAGACCAGCGCCTCCGCGATCCACTCGATCAGGTGCCGCGCCTCGACGCCCGCGTGGTGCTCGATCTGCTGTCGGCAACTGAACCCGGAGACCGCGATCTGGGCCTCGCCGCGGGCCCGCACGGCGGGCAGGAGCTTCAGTTCGGCGATGGCCCGCGAGACTTCGTAGTGCTCGACCTCGTGCCCGAACGAACCGGCCATGCCGCAGCAGGGGCCTTCGATCTCCCGCGCCCGGCCGTCCCCGCTGGCCTGAAGCACGGCCAGGGCGTCGACCGTCCCGAGCAGGGCCTTTTGTTGGCAGTGGCCGTGGTAGAGGATGGGGGGCACGTCCGCCCGGAACCGCAGCGCGTCCGGCTGCCGGCGCAGCGTTTCGGCGAGATAGCTCTCGATGGTTCGGGCACAGTCAGCCACCCGCCGGGCGGCGGTGGTGCGCACCAGTTGCGGGTACTCATCGACCAGTGTCAATATGCAACTCGGCTCCGTGCCGACGATGGGGACGCCGGCCTCGGCATAGCGGGCCAGCACGCCGATGTTGTACTCCGCCAGATGCCGCGCCCGGCGGAGCAGGCCCTTGCTGATGGCCGGACGACCGCAACAGGCCGTCGGCGGAACGATCACCTCGCAGCCCAGGGCCTCCAGCACGCGGACCGCCGCGCGGCCGACCTGCGGCGTGTAGTAGTTGGTCCACGTGTCCACGAAGTAAACCACCGGGCGGGCATCGCGGTCCGGCGAAGCCGCCCGCCGCCGACCCGCCCATTGCCGCCGAAACGTGCGCCGGACGAACGCCGGCGGGGGAATCCTCCGGTCCAGGCCGAAGACCGCCTCCATCAGCCGGCGGGTGAGCCGCGAGCGGGCGACCCAGTTGCTCACCGGAGCCAGGGCGCTGCCGACCGCGGCGAGATTCGGCAGGGCGGCGATCAACCGGCTCCGCCAGGGGATGCCCTCCCGCTCGTGCCGCTGGTGCAGCCACTCGGCCTTCAGCCGGGCCACGTCCACGCCGGTCGGGCACTCGGTGCGGCACGCCTTGCAGCTCAGGCACAGATCGAGGGCCTCGGCGACGGCGGGATCGTGCAGTCCGTCGAGAAAACCAACGTTGGAAAATGCTATTCTAAGGGCGTTGGCCCGGGCCCGCGTGCTGTGGGCCTCCTCGCCGGTGGCCATGTACGAAGGGCACATGGTCCCGGCCAGCCGCTGGCGACAGACGCCCACCCCGCTGCACTGGTCGGCCAAGCCTGCCGCCCCGCCGAAAGCCGAAAAATCCAGCATCGTCGGCGGCTCGTCCACGGCGTACTCCGGCCCGTAGCGGAGGTGCTCGAGCATCGGCAGCGGGTCGACGATCTTGCCGGGGTTGAGGATGCCGGGCGGGTCGAACACCCGCTTCAGCCGCCGAAACGCGTCGATGATCCGCGGCCCGTAGAGCTTCTCCAGCCAGGGCGAGCAGACGATGCCGTCGCCGTGCTCGCCGTTCATGGTCCCGCCGAACTCCAGCACCAGCGAGCTGACCCGTTCGGCGATCCGCTGCATCCGCTCCAGGTCCTCCCGCCGGCGGAGGTTCAGCACCGGCCGCACGTGCAGGCACCCGACGCTGGCGTGGGCGTAGTGCCCCGTCTGCGTGATGCCCTCCTCGGCCAGCAGGGCGTCCAGCCGACGGATATACTCCGGCAAGCGGGCCGGATCGACCGCGGTGTCCTCGATGAATGCATAAGGCTGGGCCGGGCCGGGCTTCGACATCAGCAGACCCAGGCCGCTCTTGCGGACCTCCCACACGTCGGCCTGCTGGGCCGGTTCGGTGATGACGCGAAACGCGACGCCCGCCGTGCGGCGGCGGAGATCACCCTCCAGTTCGCCGAGCCGTCGAGCCAGAACGTCGGGCGCGTCGTCGAACAGCTCGCCGATCAGCACCGCCCGCGGGTCGCCCGTCACCCACCAGCGGCGACGCAGCATCGCGGGATTGTTCTTCGTGGCCCCGAGGATCAAGTCGTCGATCAGTTCGACCGCCGCCGGGCGGTGCTCCAGCATCGGGCATACCGCCCCCAGCGCCGCCGGCACGTCCTCGAACTGCACAATGAGCAACCCCTTGCACCCCGGCAAAGGGACCAGCTTCAACTCGGCCCCGACGATCACGCCCAGCGTGCCTTCGCTCCCGCAGACGATCGTCTCGGTGTTGATCCGCCCGCCGGTCGTCCGCAGGCGGTCGAGGGCGTAGCCGCCGTTGGAGCGGAGGATCTTCGGAAAGCGAGCGGCGATCTCCGCGGCTTCGACGCGGGCGATCTCGGCGGCGGTTTGGTCGCAGAGGCGGGCCTGCGGCGCGGCAGGCGCGTGGCCCTCGCCCCAGGTGACGAGCGTCCCGTCGCCGAGCACCACGTCCACGCTGCGCACATGGTCCACGGTGCGGCCCAACAGGACGGAATGCGCCCCGCAGGAGTTGTTGGCTATCATCCCGCCCAGCGTGGCCCGGTTGCTGGTGGCCACGTCGGGAGCGAAGTGGAGGCCGAATCGACGGCACGCGGCGTTCAGCTCGTCAAGCACCACGCCCGGCTCGACGCGGGCCGTTCGAGCCTCCGGGTCGATGTGCAGGATGCGGCGGAGGTGGCGGGAGCAGTCGAGCTGGAGTCCGCGATTGACCGCTCCGCCGGTCAGACCCGTCCCCGCGCCGCGGGCCGTCAGGGGGACGCCGTGCTTCGCCGCGACGCGCACGGTCGCGACCACGTCATCGACCGTCCGCGGCAGGACCACGCCGTCGGGAAAGATCTGGTAAATGCTGGCGTCGGTGGCGTAGATGGCCCGCGAGAGGCGGTCGGAGCGAACCTCGCCGGCCAATAGCGGCCGCAGCTCCTCCATGGCGGCGCGGGACTGCGGCGCAATCTCCTGCACCGGGGCGACGAACCGCCCGGAACCAGCGGGAACGGCGGGCATCACTGCATCATAGAGACGAACGAAGATGTCAGACAAGCAGACGTTCGCCGGCCCTCCGGCTGACGGGCGGCCGGCGAAGGCGGGGGGGTGCAAACCGCCGCCGGGCCGCGCCGCTCAGGGCTTGATCATTCGACGATCTGCCGCATGATTTACCAGCTCGCCGCGCCCGTCGCGGCGACATGACCGGCGGGGTGTCCTATGGCGTCGTCTTTCCGGGATCGCCTGACGGTAATCACGGGGGCATCCAGCGGAATCGGTCTGGCCTTGGCCCGGCGGTTCGCCCGGGACCGCGCCCGACTGGTGCTGGTGGCGCGGAGTGCCGATCGCCTCGCCGCGTTGGCGGAGGAGATCCGCCGGGACGGCGGCGAAGCCCAGGTGCTCGTGGCGGACCTGGTCGCCGATGCTGCCGCCGAACGGGTCGTCGCCGCGGCCCGCGCCGTCGGCGAGATCGAGGTACTGGTCAACAACGCCGGCGTCGGCGAATACGGCCCCTTCGCCGAAAAGGACTACCCGGCCAGCGAACGAATGATGCGGCTGAACATGGACGCGGTGACACGGCTCACGCATCTCGCGCTGCCGGCGATGCTGGCCCGCCGCTCGGGCTGGATCCTGAACGTCGCCAGCATGGCGGGCTTCCAGCCGACGCCCCACATGGGGGTATACGGCGCGACCAAGGCGTTCGTCCGCAATTTCTCGCTCGCTCTCCGCGAGGAGGTCCGACGCCGCGGCGTGGTGGTGAGTTGCCTCTGCCCCGGCCCGGTGCGGACCGGCTTCTTCAGCCGCGGGGGCTACGAGGCCCGCATGAAGGACTTCGACCGCTTCTCCGTGGACGCCGACTGGGTCGCGGAGAAGGCGTTTCGCGCGTTGGCGCGAGGCCGGGCGCTCTGCGTGCCGGGCGCGATGAACCAGGCGGCGCTGTTCCTCCAGCGGTTCGCGCCGCTGACCTTCGTGACCCGCGTCAGCGGAAAGGTGCTGGGGCCGCCCTAGGCGAGGCTACCGGGCCTTCTTGCTGCCGCCGCGGGGTTTGGGATGGTCGAAGGTGATTTCCTTCGCCTGGACACCCTTGATTTTCCGCAGATGCTTGATCATCCCGTCGCAGGTCTTCTTGTCGCCGGTCAGTTCCAGCAGAATCAGCCCGTTCGGCGAGCAGAAGCCCTCATGGACGTCGTGCAGCCCGATCCGGGTCTTGATGTTGCAGCCGTAAGCGGTCAGAACCTGCTGGACCTCGCCGGCCTTGACCACCCGGTCGGTAATATGGATGCCGAGGATGCGATGCGTACTAAGCATGGGCGATAACCTCCGTGCTGCGAAGTATGCTGCGGGCGGAGCGGCCGCGAGTCAACCAAGGCGGGCGGGCAAACCAGCCTGGGCCGAGGACCCGGCGCCGCGAATCGCCACGAGGGAATCGCCCCGCGGCGAGAGCGGGAGTAGAATGTCGCCCATGCGTGTCGGCGTCTCCTGGCGATGGCTGGTCTGCGGCTTGACCCTGTTGGCCTGCGGGTGCGAGCAGCGGCCCGCGGCCCGCAAAGCCGCGGCCTCGCGCGAGGTCATGGGTACTCTGGCCACCCTGACGGCCGTGGCCGCCGACGACACCCTCGCCGCCGCCGCGGTGGAGCGAGGCTACGCCCGGCTGGAAGACGTCAATCGCCTGATGAGCGACTACACGGCCGACAGCGAGATCGGCCGCGTCAATCAACTGCTGGCCGGACAGAGTCTGGCGTTGTCCACCGAAACGTTCCAATGCCTCCGGCAGGGGCTGGAAGTCAGCCGCGCCAGCGGCGGCGCCTTTGACATCACCTGCCGCCCGTTCGTGGCTCTGTGGAAAAAATCGGCCTCGTTAGGCAGGCTGCCGACAGAGGAGGAACTGACCCGCACTTGGCAACTGGTCGGCCCCGACCGGATCATCCTGAATTTCGCGGAGCGAACCGTCTCCCCGGCCGTCAACGGCGTGCAGGTGGACCTGGGAGGCATCGCCAAAGGATACGCCCTGGACCTGGCGGCGGCGGCCATGCGCCAGGCCGGAGCGGCGAGCGTCTGCGTGGATGTCGGCGGCGACGTGCTCGCTCTCGGCACCGCCGCCGACGGGCGACCCTGGCGAATCGGCGTCAAACACCCCTTTCAGGATGGTCTGGTGGCGATCCTGCTGCTCAGCGATCGCGCCGTGGCGACCTCCGGCGTGCAGCAGCGGTTTCATGAAATCGACGGAAAACGCTACTCGCACATCATCGACCCGCGAACCGGCTGGCCGGCCGAACAGGCCCCCAGTGTCACCGTCATCGCCGCCGACGGCATCACCGCCGATGCCTGGGCCACCGCCTTCAGTGTCCTGACCATCGAGGAGGGCCGGCGGCTTATCGCGGAGGGTCGAACGCCGAACCTCGAGGTGATGTGGATCATCGGGGGGAACGGCCCCCCGGCAATCGAAACCACCGACGGCTTCGGCCGGTACATCGCTCAGTAGCGGGACTACACTCTTCTCGGTACCCGGCCATCAGCCCCGGGCGCCCGAGTCGTGCCGGCCCCGCCGAAGGCGGCGGGGCGGAGTAGCGGTTTTCTCAACCCCACCACGCCGGCCGCCCTCAAGGAGATCAGACCAGCATGAGCGAAGCCACTCGAATCGAACGAGACAGCATGGGGCCGATGAGCGTGCCCGCCGAAGCTCTGTGGGGAGCCAGCACCCAGCGGGCGGTGGAAAATTTCCCGATCTCCGGCTATCGGCTCGGGCGGCGGTTCATCCGCGCCCTCGGGCTGATCAAGCAGTCGGCGGCCGAGGTCAACGCCGAGCTGGGCATCGTGCCGGACGAACTGACGCGCTGGATCATCGCCGCCGCGGAGGAGGTCATCGACGGCCGGCTGGACGGCCATTTCGTCGTCGATGTCTTTCAGACCGGCTCCGGCACCTCGACCAACATGAACGCCAACGAAGTGATCGCCAACCGGGCGCGGCAGCTCGCGGCGGCGCGTGGCCAGACCCCGCGAATCCATCCCAACGACCACGTCAACCAGGGCCAAAGCTCGAACGACGTGATCCCCACGGCGATTCACGTCGCCGCGGCGGAAGCGATCCGCGACGACCTGATCCCCGCGCTCGACCGGCTGGCGGCGATGCTGGCCGAGAAGGCCGCGGCCTTCGACGATATCGTCAAGATCGGCCGAACCCACTTGCAGGACGCCACGCCCATCCGGCTGGGGCAGGAGTTCTCCGGCTATGCCGCGCAGACGCGGCTGGCGGTGGAGCGCTCGCGGCGGGCGATGGCCGCGCTGCGGGAGCTGCCCATCGGCGGCACGGCCGTCGGCACGGGCATCAACACCCACTCCGCATTCGGGTCGCGGATGGCGGCTCGACTATCACGAAAGACCGGTGTCGATTTCGTGGAAGCCGCGAACCACTTCGAGGCCCAGCACGCCAAGGACGGCGTCGTGGAGGCCTCGGGGCTGATCCGGACCGTCGCGCTCGGCCTGGCCAAGATCGCCAACGACATCCGCTGGCTCGGCTCCGGCCCCCGCTGCGGCATCGGCGAACTCAAGATCCCGCCGACTCAGCCGGGCAGCTCGATCATGCCCGGCAAGGTGAACCCGGTCATGTGCGAAATGGTGATGCAGGTGGCGGCACACGTGGTCGGCGGCGACGCCGCCGTCGCCCACGCCGGAGCCACGCTGGGCAACCTCGACCTGCACGTCGGCATGCCGGTGATGGCCTGGCACCTGCTGGAAAATATCCGCCTGCTGGGCAATGCCGCCCGCACGTTCGCGGAGCGCTGCGTCGCCGGGCTGGAGGCCGATCGCGAGCGGGCCGGGCAACTGGTCGAGCAGAGCCTGGCGATGTGTACGTCGCTGGCCCCGGTGATCGGCTACGACCGCGCCGCCGATCTCGCCAAACGGGCCTACGCCTCCGGCCGGACGATCCGCCAACTCGCCACGGAGGAAGGAACCCTCCCGCCGGACCGGCTGAGCGAATTGCTCGACCCGCGGGCCATGACCGAACCAGGCGCCCGCGGGGGCGAAGGCTGACGGCGACGGCCTTACGTCTCGGCGGCAGAACCTGAGAGCTCGCCCAGAAACGTAAGCAGCGAATGGAACGACGGAGACCCTCTGAGAGATTCGGCGAACCATGCGTCGCTTTTTTCGAGGGCCACAGCCAACGATGCGCCCGGTCTGACGGTTTGATAAATGGCCCCAAGCAGGGCCTTCTCCCACTGCTTGGCCCAGTCGCCGGGCTGGATCTTCTGCAAGGTGTTGATGAAGACCTCTCCAGCGGCGAACAGTTCCGGCCGCGTCTGGCGGGCCGCCTCGATGAGGAGGCGATCGAGGCTGCCGGCGTCGGCGTTGTTGGGGAAGACCCACAGCCCAAGGCGGGGGTGGTCGGCAATCACGTCGCCGGCCTCAAGGCCACACGCGTGAGGATAAAGCTTCTTGTAGGTTTCCCGGAAGGATGTCAGCCGCGCGCCAACGCCGTGCTCGTTGGCGTCGACGAACACTCCGACAGCGTCAGGTTTGAGCTGACCGAGGAAGTCGGTGGCCGACGCCCCCAGAACTTGCTGATCGCTCCCCAGCGCCCGCACGACGAGGTAGTGTTGGCCCTTGCACAAGTACTCCGGCCAGCGATCCTGCATCAGTCTGCCCGACCGACTGCTCCGTTTCGGCTCTGGAACGGTCTTGAGCAACGGTTCCGGCAAGTTGCTCTGCGGACCCTCCCACCTGCTCCAGCCGAGAAATACGCGAGCCAGTGCGGAAATCGCGGCCTGATCGTGCGCACCTTCACAGAGGATGAGCGTCCAGGAAGTCATGTGGAGCGTCGCAAATCGACCCCAAATTCCTCGCGAAGGCGAGTGGCTTGCTCGGCGTCGAGCGAGGTTACGGACGTGCCTTCCTTCTCACGCCGTACCTGGAGCACGTGCAAGCCGCCGCGACTCTTGAACAAATCGCCATTCTCGGTGTAGGCGTCCAGAAAAGCATCGACGGTTTCAAGGCTGTGCGTGGAAGCGAAGATCTGTACGTTGCGCGCCTGGGCGGCCTCCATGAGAAACCGGATCACTCGACCTTGGGCCCCGATGTGCAGAGAGGCGTCCAATTCGTCGATCAGCAGGTGCCCGTCTCGCATGGCCGAGAGGTAACAGGCGATGGCCAGCGCCTTGCTGAATCCTGCTCCCAGCAACTCAACCGGAACCGGGCCTAGCCGTTCATCCATCAGCCGGAGGGCAGCTCGACCCACTTCGTCGGAGCGGATCCGAATACCTTTGATGTCGTGGTCGAGCGAGCCAAGCAGCTTGAGCACATCGGTGTCGCCCTTTTGCTCTTCGACTTCACTCCAGGTCGCCGCGAGCGGTCTGGATCGACCTTGCTCCAGAGGAGAGATGAACCGAGCCGGCACGTTAGGCTTCGCCGCCTTGTCAGCTTTGACGAGGGTCGGCAAAACATGCAGACGCCCAACCAACGTGTCTCCGCCGATACGCGTTTGGACTTCGTAGGTCGCAATGGCGTCGGCCAGGTCGGCATCGTCGTTCTTAGTGTCCGGCAAGCGAATCGGTATCTGGTTCGTCCGGGATAGCTTCTTCACGCACACATGGCGATCCTCGCCATCGCATCGTCCCTCCAGGTCGATCGGTGAATCGACGCCCCTGCTCGCCCAGAACCAGTCGAGCAGGACGGCCAACTCCCGTGGCAGCTCATCGTTCAGGTCGACTCGCCGAAAGCCGAGAACCTTCGGAAGTAATGACACATCGCCGTTGCTACAGAAAAGGAACAAAGCCTCCAAGAGATTGGTCTTTCCCGAGTTGCCCGGCCCGACGAGCAAATTGACCTGGCCAAGCGAGTCCAGGCGGATTTCGCCCAGGCTTCGGAACCCCCGGATGTGCAGTCTCTGGATCATGAATCACCGCCGCGGCGGCCGCCAACCAAGGGACTCTGGAATTGTAGCAGCGGGGCCGCGCTCGACAACGGTCGGACTTCCGCCGCCAGACTCCACGCAGCGACGCACCGAGGAGCCGCGTGGCCTCTGCCGGCCAATGAGCGCCAAATGGTCCGCTGTTTGCCCGGCGGCAACACTACGGCGCTTCGCCCGGCGTCTCCGGCGGACCGGCCTGGAAGGATTGCAGGGCCAGGTAGCTCGGGCCGAACCGCCGGATGTTGTCCAGTTGCTTGTCGAAGGCGTCGTAGTGGCTCTCCTCGTCGGCCACCAGAGACTCGAAGAGCTGCTTGGAAACGGAATCGGAATTCGAACTGCACTCCAACGCGGCGGCGTTGTAGTCGCGGGCCGCCTGCTGCTCCATCTCGGCGGCCCGCGTCAGGATGTTGGCCGCCTCGGTGATCGTCTCGACCGGCCCCGCCGGCACCATCTTGACATCCCCCTTCAGAAACAGAATCCGCTCCGCCAGCCGCTCGATGTGCGTCATCTCCACGATGGCCGTGCGCTTCAGCAAGGCCGCCAGCGGCGCGAAGCCCTGGTCGTCGAGATGGAAATGCCAATACATGTATTGATGCACGGCCTGGAGTTCGTCCGCGACCGCGTGGTTGAGAAGGTCAATGCTCTTCTGTTTGTTCATGGCTGCTGCTCCTGTCTGCCCGGGGCCGACCGCCAAGGCCGGAACCCCGCTGCGGGTTGGTTGACCGCTCCTTCCGTCCCACCGGCTTCGCTTCACAGCTCCTCGAACCGCGCCGTGAAATGCCGCAACGCCGGCGGTTCCTCGACGATCCGCAGCCCACGCAGCGACTGCCGCTTGCGGTGCAGGTCGATCGTCGCCTCGATCACATAGTCTATGTGGCTCTGCGTGTACACCCGCCGCGGTATCGCCAGCCGCACCAGCTCCATCGCCGGCGGCGGCCGGCCCGGGCCGCCGAACATCACGCTGCCGATCTCCACCGCCCGAATCCCGCCCTCCCGGTACAACCCGCAAACCAGGGCCTGGCCCGGGAACCGCTCCGGCGGGATGTGCGGGCAGAACTCCCTGGCGTCGATGTAGATGGCGTGCCCGCCCGGCGGCTCCACGATCTGGATGCCCGCGGCGAGGAGCTTCTCGCCGAGGTATTCCGTGCTGCGAATGCGGTATTGCAGGTAGTCCTCATGCAGGACTTCCTCGAAGCCCTGGGCCATCGCCTCCAGGTCCCGCCCGGCGAGCCCGCCGTAGGTGACGTAGCCCTCGGTGAGGATCAGCAGGTTCGAAGCGTTTTGGAACAGCTTCTCGTCGCGGACCAGCAGCACGCCGCCGATGTTGACGATCCCGTCCTTCTTGGCGGAGATGGTGGCGCCGTCGACGAGGTCGAACATCTCGCGGACGATCTCCCGCACGGCCCGCTTCTCCTGGCCCGGCTCGCGGAGCTTGATGAACCAGGCGTTCTCCGCGAAGCGACAGGCATCCAGGAAAAACCGTAGCTTGTAGCGGTCGCACACGCGGCGGACCTGCCGCAGGTTCTCCAGGCTCACCGGCTGCCCCCCGCCGCTGTTGTTGGTCACCGTCACCATCACGACCGGAATCCGCTCCGGCCCGACGCGGCGGATCAGGTCTTCCAGGGCGGCGATGTTCATGTTGCCCTTGAAGGGGTGGCGGTTCCGCGGGTCCGCGGCCTCGGGAATCGGCAGATTCACCGCCTCCGCCCCGCTGTGCTCCACGTTCGCCCGCGTGGTGTCGAAGTGAGCGTTGTTGGGCACCACCTTGCCCCGGCCGCCGACCAGCTCGAAGAGCAGCCGCTCGCTCGCCCGGCCCTGGTGGGTCGGCAGGATGTGCTCGAAGCCGGTCACCTCTTGGAGCCGCTCCTTGAAGCGATAGAACGAGATGGCCCCGGCGTAGGATTCGTCCGCACGCATGACCCCGGCCCACTGCTCGCTGCTCATGGCCCCCGTGCCGGAATCGGTCAGCAGGTCGATCAGCACATTTTCCGCGCGGATCAGAAAGACGTTGTACGAAGCCGCGCGGAGGTAAGCCTCCCGCTCCTCCGGCGTCGTCATCCGGATCGGCTCGACGACCTTGATCTTGAACGGTTCGATGATCGTTTTCATGCTGGTGCGGTTTCTGACGAGCCGCGGGCCGGAGCCGGGCGCTGGCGGCCGCTACGCCACCTGGACGTACTTCTCCGCCTTGGCCCCGCAGATCGGACAGGTCGCCGGCGGGTGACCGAACTCAATGTGCCCGCAGATCGGGCAAAGGTAGAACTTCGTCTCCGTCAGGTCTCGTCCCTGCTGGGCGGCCTCCAGGGCCAGCTTGTACAGCCGGGCGTGGACGGCCTCGGCGGCCACGGCGTAGCCGAACATCCGCTTGGCGGCGTGCCCGTCGGTCTCCGCCTGCTTGAGCATCGGCGGGTACATCTCCGTGAACTCGTAGGTCTCCCCGGCGATGGCCTCCTTCAGGTTCTCCGCCGTGGAGCGGATCCCGCCTAGGGCCGCGAGGTGGCCGTGGGCGTGGATCGTCTCGGCCTCCGCCGTGGTGCGGAAGAGGCGGGCGATGTTTGGAAAACCGTCCTTCTCCGCCTGTTTGGCGAAGGCCGTGTACTTGCGATTGGCCTGGCTCTCGCCGGCAAAGGCTTCCTTGAGGTTCTTGGTCGTGTCGGCCATGTCCGGACTCCGTTGGGCGGCGGCCCGGCACTCTGACGACATGCTGCCGACAAACCGGGCGACGGCCGCAACGGAAATCATACTCCGATGAAGTGGAACTGAACAGGGCGACCCAAAGGGTGTCGGCCGCCGATCAGCCGCCGGGGCGGTCGCCCCGAAAGAGCGCCGCGTAAGGGGAACGCGGCGTGTCGGCGGGGGGGTTGGACGTTTCTTGCGTGTTAGAGACGGCTGGAGAACTCAGAGCCGGTCGTGCTGCCTGGCTCGCGGCGAACGAGGCCGCCAGGTCCGACAGCGTTCGCCGGCCCGCCGGGACGGGATGATCGCCAACACGCCCCGTGAGCGTCTCGATCGGCAGCCTCCGGCCCCTTTCTCGAAGAACGGTCCGGCTGGTCAGCTCGGGAATCATGGCGGTCACTCCCGGGCCGACGGCAAGCTCGCCCTGACGCATCTGTTGTAGTTCCTGTTCGAGGATCGTCGGTGGGCCGGCAGGCATCGGTTTCCCCAGCACGGCGCATTCATAACGCTGCAACGCATCGGCCCAACTGTAGTGGGCCGCCACGCAACGATACCCCCCGTTGCCGATCCGATCGCAAAACTCGTCGGAACGGAACAGGTCCAGTACGCGGGCGGCAAAGGTCTCCCCGTCGCGGGCCACCAGCAGGTGCCGGCCCGGCACGGCCTGCAACCCCGCCGCCACCGCCGGTGCGACCACCACCGGCCTCCGCAGACACATGGCCTCCAACACCTTGTTCTGCAATCCGCGGGCGATGTGCAGCGGCGCGATCGCCACGCGGAGCTTCAGGACGTATCTGCCCACGTCCTCGACCTCGCCCGTCACCGTGATGCCCGGCTGTCGGGCCAGCCGCCGAACGGCCCGCACCGGCGCTCGCCCGATGATGTAGAACCGTGCGTCGGGCACTTCGCGGAGGATGTGCGGCCAGGCGACTTCGGCGAACCAGCAAACGCCGCGGACGTTCGGGCGGTAGTCCATCGCCCCCACGAAACCGACGACGGGACCCCGCGTGGAAGGCGGTGGGGGCTTCTCGTCGGGCAGGACGATCCCGTTGGAAACGACGTGCAGTTGTCGGTGACGCCGCTGAGGATCCAGCAAGGCCCGCTCACGCTCGGTGATGACCAGCGTGGCGTCGAACTTGCGGAGACAATGCTCCTCGAACGCCCGAAGCCGTCGCCCCTCCGATCGGTAGCAGACCCCCATCCACCGGCCGGCGTCGCGAGCGTAGTCCATCCACTTCTCGCTGTCGGCGTCACAAAGATCGAGCACCCGCCGCTTGGCGGGCACCGCCGCGGCGTAGGGTGCCATGATCGAGGAGAAAGCAACAACCGTGTCGAAATCAACCTTCTCCGCCCAACGGGCCAGGGCCGCGAACATCCGCCGGTCGCGGTAGGCGGCGACTGTGAGCGGCAGGCCGCGACGCCAACCGGCAACGGCCTGGAGCACTCCACGGCGGCGGGTCCACGGCATGGCGACGAGATCCGCGCACCATCGCCGCAGCGACGACGCGAGTACCTGCTCCCGCTGCGTCTCCGCAAAACAAGCGCAGTAGATGTTGTGACTCAAGGCGAGGTGGTCGAGCTGATGGAAGGTGCGAATCTTGTCTCCTTTATTGGGTGGAAAGGGGACGCGATTCGCCAGAAACAGGATATTCTTCCTCTCAAGCACGCCTGCCTCCTGCCCTTACCCGGGAATCGACTTGGCCAGCCACCTTCCCGGTGTTTACCGCGCGGTAAACATCGCCTGCCCTTACCCGGGAATCGACTTGGCCAGCCACCCGCCCAGAGGCCGGGTCACCGGCAGCGGAAGTAGCTTCCAGACGCGGCGAGCGGTCGCCCATCGCGGCGAACCGGCCGAAAGATCCGGTGCCACCCGTCCCGGAGGAACGTACCGCTGGTACTCCAGGTCCCGAGGTTCGAATCCGCAGAACCGCTTGAAGTCCATCCCGCCGATGTTGTCCGCCCTGGTCCTACCGAAATCGTATTCCCGATAACCACACTGCACGCCATGCCTCATGGACTCGGCGTATAGGTAGTTGTTAAGCCCGTAAATATCTGCCCTCTCATCGATACCCGCAAAATAAGGATATAACACATTTTTGTGTGATAATGTCAATAAACCCGCAACAGGCCACCCCGACCACCGTACCACCTGGATCGTCACCGCCGACCCGAAGGCCGACACCAGCTCCCCAAAAAACCTCATCGGATAATTGGGTGAACCCAGGCGACGCATCGAGCGGGCATACAGACGCCAGACCGTGGACCATTCGCCGGGATCGAAAGCCGCCCGCAAGTCCCAGCGTTCGGCCGCGCGGCGAGCCGCCGCCCGCGCCTTGCGGGGCATGCTGCCGGCGACATCCTCGGGCCTATCCGGCAAAGATTTTCTAAAAAAGACGTGACTCTTCACAATATCCGCTTTGGCCACGGCGGCCCGGATCGACCGCAGTTCCAGTGTTGCCGCGCCACATTGGCGGGCCATGTCCGCTGCTCGCTCGAACAGGGCCTCGGCGGTCGCCGAGTCATCCGCCAGGATCCCGCCATAGGTTGCGTAGGGCACGCTGATCAGCAGGCGGCCCGCCAGCACACTCCGCACTTCGAACAACGGAAGCACGCCCGAAACCGACTCCCCACGCCGCGCGATCAGGTAATGCGACACGTGCCCGAACGTCCGCTCGACGGCCCGCTTCCAGGCAAGGCCGTGGAAGGGGGTCCCCTCGGCGTGGGCCTCCACGTATCGACTCCACGCGGCGGCCTGGTCGGCATCGCGCGGGTCGAGAGTCGAGATCCGGATCGAGTCTTCCGGCATGGAGACGCCACTCCGTTGGCTTGTGTCCCCGCCGCAGTCCTTTGCGGCCGCTCAGGGCTGGGCCTCGCCGACGCTGTACCCGGCTCGGGCGCCGGTCGGCCCGGCGCAGGAGGCGATACAGCCCATGACATTGAGGTTGTTGGCCTGAAGCCCCTGCACGGCCTGACGGACCACGTGCGAGGGGGTTTTGTTCATCCTGACCACCACGACGATACCGCTGCACAGCGCGCCGATGACGCTGGTGTCGGAAAGCTGGCGCACTGGAGGTGTATCGACCAGGATGAAATGGTACCTCTCGCGAATCTCATCGAAGACCCGCCCCGAGGCCGTGGAGTTGATCAACTCGGCCGGGTTCAGGTTGAGGCAGGCGCCGGCCGGCAGGATCGAAAGATTCGACACCGGGGTCGGTTTGATCGCGTCCTCCAGCGTCGCCCGACCGGCGAGGACGTCGGCCAGACCCGGCGAGTTCGGGATTCTGAACAACGCGGCGAGGGTTCCCTTGCGGAAGTCGGCGTCCACCGCCAGCACATTCAGATGCCGAACCTCGGCCAGGGCGGCGGCCAGATTGGCCACCGTCACGCTCTTACCTTCGCCCGCGACGCTGCTGGTGATCGCCACGCAGGGATGAACCGCGGACGAACTCCGCCGCAGAAACCAGGTCCGCACCGAGCGGTACTGCTCCGTCACCGGTCCGCCGCGATCCCGCACCACCACCACGGAGGGATCCACGTCCCAGGTGGGAAACGGCACCGGCGAGCTTGGGGCAACCCGCATCGTCATCGACGGAATCAGCGACCGCAGTCCCCGGCGGGCCGGTGAAATCCGGTCGGCTTCGCGGCACTCGGGTTGGGCGGCGGCCGTTTCGGACACGACCGCAGCGGCCGGCGAACGCGGAGGGGGAACACTGCCCAGCCCCAGTCGGATCTTCTCGGCCCGTTCCTGCTGAGCCTTCTTCAGCGCTTGTGCGATTCGACCCATGGTGACATCCAATCTCCGGCGGGCTGCGGCCTAGAGGCCCGGCCCGAGGTCCGCCAGTTGCGAGTCCTGCGGCACGCTATTCGGTGCGTCGGCGACGCTGCGGCGATGCTCCTTCGGCCCGACCGAATGCAAACGAGTCGGCCAGGCCCGCAGTCGGGCGTAGCTCCCCGGCTGTTCAATGCTGAGGTAGGCCAAGGCTCCGGTCAGCAGCACGACGGCGAGGCACGCGGCCGTCGCCACCGGCAGGACCACCCAACGGCGAAGCATCCGCCGGCGTTGCGCCGCCGGGGTCAGGATCTCGTCGATGCTCTCGATCACCGGAACGCCGACCGTGCCCTTCAGTTGTTTGATCGTGCGGAAGGAGCGATCCAGCAGCTCGCTGGCCAACACCACGAGGACGCCCGCGGCGGCGCCGATGCCGAGACAGGCCAGCGTGACCAGCAACGCCTTCGGGGAAATCGGTTTGGTCACCGGAGCGACGTCCTTCACCGTGGCGAAGTGAATCGTGCGGTTGGCGTCTTCGACAAGAAAGATCCGCTCGATGGGGCCGATGTTCTGCTCCCAGCTCTGGAGTTCCGCGGCGGCCTGGGCCTCCTTCTGGCGGAGCCGAAGGTAATCCTGCCGGTGCTCAATGGTCTGAATACGGGTCTTCTCCAGCCGCGCGAGGGTCTCTTCGATCGCGGTGAGGCGGGCCTGCTGGGCGGTGATGGTCGCGTCGGCTTCGGTTATCTGTCGTTGCAGGTCGTCGACCAGGCCCGCCACCGTCTGGGCGCCGGCGGCGCCGGCTTCCGCGGAAATCGGCACCTCCCGGGGAATCCGGGCAAGCTCCTCGCGCCGCATGGCCACCAGGTTCTGCAACTGCACAATCGTCGGGTGCAGGTCGGTCATGCCGCGCAGCGTGCGGTTCTCGGCGATCTGCTTCTGTAGCAGGTTGATCTCGTGGTTGATCTCGGCGTAACGCGGGTTCGGCTGCGTCAGCGGCACGGCGGATTCAGCGCCTTCGCCCCCTGCCGGGGCCGTCAACGCTGCCAGCCGGTCGGCGAGCCGCTGCCGCTGATTCCGCAGCCCGTCGAGTTTGCGTTCGATTTCCAGCCGCTCGATGACCAGGTTGGTCTGCTCGGTTCGGCCGGGATCGGCGGTGTCCGGGTTGATGCCGGGGTATTTGAGTTCGTACTCGAGTATCTGCTGTTCGAGGGCCTCCAGCTCGGCCCGGCACCGCTGGGACTCGCCGCGGAAGAACTGCTCGACGTCCCGAAGCAAGGCGATGGTCCGCTGCTTCGCCGTGGCGATGTAGCGGTCGCGGATCGCGCCCAGGATCTCCTCCATGTGGCGGCTGTCGTCCATGACCAGGCTGATCGACATCACGTCGCTGTCTTTGAGCGAGGAGAGCGATTTCACCGACAGTCCGCTGGAGATGGTGTGGGCCAGGCGCCGCCGCCGGCTTTCGGCCGCCGGGGTCAACGCGCCGTTGTCGAAGCGCTCCAGGCCCTCCGGCAGGTCCAGCTCGTCGAGCACGGCGGCGATCGTGTCCTCGTCCTGCAAGTCGGCGAGCATGCGGTTCTTGATTTCCGTATACGGGTGGGTCCAGGCCTTGCCGACCATCGTGGAAAACACCGGGTCGTGCTCTCGCTTGATGACGGTCTCGGTGGCATATTGCCTCGGCAGCCACAACGAGCCGATCAGCGCGGCCGCGCTAACCAGACAAAACGGAAAAACGAACCTCCAGCGGCGATGGCCGGCAATGCGCAGGACTTCGTTCAGCGTATGCCGCACATCACTGGCGGAAAATTCTTCGATGTGCTGTTGCATGTCGGGTCACTCGCTCTCTACGGCGGCTCTCCCACCCCACTCGGCTCACCAGCCGCGAACCGTGTCCACGTCCTCCCGGACCCCGTCCGTCACCTGCACCGGGTTCGTCACCGTGTCGGCGATCGGGGCGAACGGCCAGATGATCTCCCGCAGACGCATCGCCACCCAGGCCAACGGCGTCGGCGGCACATAAACGATGTCCCCTTCCTCCAACAGGATGTTCTGCTCCAGCTTGCCCTCCTTGATCATGCGTTCGGCGTCCACGGTCATCACCCGGCGGCGGCCTTCCTCGTGGCTGGGCCGGATCACCTTCACCTGGCTCTTCCAGGCGGCGAACGTAGGCTGAGACTGGGCCAGCACGTTCAGCAAGGTGTCCCGCCCCGTGTAACGAAAAGCCCCTACCGCCGAAACCTCCCCGAACACGTAGTACCGCTGGCTGTTGGTGCCGCTGACCCGCACGCTCACCTGAGGGTCCACGTAGTAGGTCCGCAGCAGCGACTCGATCTTCCGCGCCGCCTCGCTCGGGGTCAGGCCGGCCACCTTCACGTCGCCCACCAGGTTCAGCGTGATCTTGCCGTCCTGGCGCACGATCTGGCTCTGTCCGTCCAGCTCCGGCGCCGTCGGCGAACGGATCTCCAACCCGTCCGGAGGCTGCACCCGATACTCCGGCGAAGAGACCGACGTCTCCCACGCGTGGATGAACGCGTTGATCTCCTGGTCGCTCGGGCCGCACCCCGCCACCGCGATCGAGGCTGCCGCCAGGACCGAGAGGGCCCCGCCCACGCCACGCCGTGCTATCGGAACCTTGCTGAAGCGTTCGCCTGAGTGTCGCTCACGTGTCATGCCGGTAATCCTCTCACCGCCGCGGCGCCCCGGGCGGGTCGTATCGGGCGGGCGATTCCTTTCGCCTCGCCGCCCCGTTTATCGGGTGAGGGGATAGCGGACTGAAGATACGAACTGCGATCCAAGGCGTACCCCGCTCCGGCTCGCCGCTGGTCCGGTAATCACCTCGTCATGGCCTGCCGGATTCCGGCAATGGCCGACCCGGCCCGCCGAGAAGAAAACACCCGAAACCATCGCTATAAGATTCACACGCGGAGTGCGGATGCACCCGGACTGCAATGTCCTATAATGCACGCGACGGCGATTGAACCGAAATCTGGGGAAATGACGACTCGCCATCGGGCTGGCCCGCGCCCAGCCGATATGAGAGAATGCCTGCCGCCGCCTCGACCACGCGGCGATCGGGCTGAGTCATCGCCACGGGCATGGAACCGGAGGCCCCAACGCGACGGTCGCACGGGGCGAGAAAACTGCTGCGAACCCCCAAGGGCCGTCCCCTCGCGGGCGAGGCAAGGCATGGTGTATCGAAGAAAATCGCTGATCTTGGCTTTCCTGGGGCTGGGTGGCCTGTGGGCGGGTTCGGGATGCGCGGTTCCGCAACCCCGCGGCCTGGGCGAATACCGGCACGTTCAGGAACCGACTACGGGTGCCTGGTATCACTTGTACCTGCCGGCGGATTACGCTCGGACCGCCGGAGTGCATCCCCACACCAAGAACGGGCTTTGGCCGCTGGTGATGTCTTTCCACGGCATGAAGCCCTACGACAATGCCCTGCCGCAGGAGCGGGAGTGGGAGCAAGAGGCCGATAACTACGGTTTCATCGTCTGCGCGCCTCAGTTGATCACTTCCGATTCCTTCATGGAGTATCCGCTCACCCGCGAGCACAGCTACGTCCTGCGGGACCGCGAGAATGTCCTCGCCATCATGCGGCACGTATTCAGCACGACGCGGGCCGACCCGGAGAAGGTGCTGTCGACCAGTTGGTCTTGCGGCGGTTACCTCGCCCACTACTTCCCCAACCGTTTTCCAGACCAATTTGCCTGCATCGCCACGCGATTGTCGAATTTCTCCCCGAAGCTGATGCTGGACGAGACGGTCCCCCGGTATCGCCACCGTGTCCCCGTGGCCATCTTCATCGGCGACGGCGATTTTCCCGCCTGCAAGACCGAGTCGGAGGCCGCCGTCGCATGGTACAAGACACGGCAGTTCGAAGTGGTCGAAGGCAAGATGATCGACAACATGGGGCACCGCCGCATTCCCCAGGTCGCGGCCGCCTTCTTCGCCAGACAGATCGGGCTTAAGCCGCTTCGTCCCGTCGAAGCGGCACAGACGGTCGCCCAGGTGCGGATGACCGACTATACGCCCAGTCCGGAACTGATGGCCGCTCTCGCCCCGACGGGGACCGCCTTGGCTTCGGCTGCGAACACCGCCCGCGCCACCCCCGCTCCGCCGCGTTTGCCCGCTTCCGGGACGAAGCGAGCGTCCTATGAAGTCAGCACGGCCGGCCGCAACTACCCGGAAGGCGTGACCCCGGTCTATGACCCCACCCCGGAGGCGGACCCCGAACGCCGCCACCGTGAGTCCGCGGCGACCATGCCGCCGTCCGCGGCGGAGGTGACCCGCGTTGCTTCCGCTCGACCACCTCCGGCCGCGAACTGGTTGGCGCCGCCGGCGGAGCCTCATCCCACCCGTGGCACCTCCGAAACCAAGGCCCCGCCCGCCGATCGGACTCGCCCGGCCCTCCGCGGCGACCCGCCGCGCTTGAACCCCCCGGCCAAGCCGAAACCCTCCCCGAGCGGCAGCACGGTGAAGCGAGCGAACATCCGGCTGAGCGGCTCGTCGGTCGGGACGGCTCCCCACTACGTCATGTACAGCGTCGATCTGCCCCGCCCGGTGCTGGAGGGCGCGGACTGCCTGTGGATGCTCAACGGCATGTGGCTGGGAGACGAACCGCGCGGCGTCAAAATCCTGGAAACGCCGGGTCAGTATCAAATCAGTGTCGTGGTCGTGACTCGGGATAACGTCGAGTACCGCGGCACGGCCACGGTCTATGTCCTGGAGGGGACCGCCTCGTCCGCCGGCAAGTGATTCTCACGCCGGAATAGGGCCGGCACACATGGCTCGGATCCTTGGGATCGACTACGGGGTTCGGCGCATCGGGGCGGCCGTGGCCGACACCGAGCTCCGCATCGCCATGCCGTGGGCCACCATCGACGGCCGCGGGGAGCCGGCCGCGGATGCTCAATCCGTCCTTGATTTCGTCCGGGCCGAGTCCATCGACGAGTTCGTGGTCGGCCTGCCGCTGAATATGTCCGCGGCGGCCGGAACCGACAGCGCCCAGACGACCCTGACCCGCCGATTCGCCGCCGAGCTGGCCCGCCGGGCTGGACGTCCGGTTCATCTCCACGACGAGCGGCTGTCCTCCTGCGCGGCCGACGAGGCCTTGGACGCGGCCGGTGTTGCCGGCCGTCGCCGCCGCGGCCTGCGGGACCGGATCGCCGCGCAGCGGATCCTCCAGGGCTGGCTGGACCAGTTGCCGCGTTGCCCTCCTCCGCCGTCGTGATAGACTGTCCCGCGATTCGAGGCCCGCGGGATCATCGTCGCTCATCTCGCGGCCGCCGGTGAAGGAGCGTCCGCATGTCCACTCGACCCGTCCCGGATCACATTGCGAACCCCCGATGTCCGGCCTCCCCCGTCCAACCCCCGCGCCGGCCGATCCTGGCGACGATCGCGATGACTGCCGCCTGCCTGGGCGGCGGGTGCATCGAACGTACCGTGACCATCAACACCGAACCGGAAGGAGCCCGCGTATTCCTGAACGACCAGGAGGTCGGGCAGTCGCCGGTGGAGGTGCCGTTCACCTGGTACGGCGACTACGACATCATCATCCGCCTCAAGGGGTATGAAACGATCAAGACCAACCACCGCCTCCACGCGCCGTGGTATCAGTGGCCCGGCCTCGACATCTTCTCGGAGTGCCTGGTCCCCTTCACGATCCACGACCGCCACGTGTTGCCGACCTACGTCCTCCAGCCCAGCGAAGCCCCGCCCAAGGAAGCCCTGCTCAACGCCGCCGCGGAGATGCGCGAACAGGCCCTGAGCGGGGAGTGACCCACCCAGGACGCCCAACCGAAGCCGCCGCCGCGCTCGATCAGCGCACGTCCTTCATCCACCGCAGCCAGGCGGCGACCCACTGGTCGTTCACCTTGCCGAAGGCCTTCTCGAAGTCGGCCAGCTCCTGCTCCGGCGTGGGTTGATAGTTCGCCGGCCGCCGGTTGATCAGCTCGATGTACTTCTTCACGCCTTCGCCCTTCGTGCGGCTCAGGTAGTGAAAGAGCGCCCAACTCTGGGGGTAGGCGATCTTGGTCTGGGTGGCGAACCAGTCGTGAGAAGAGACGAAATCCCCCAGCGGAATCAACCCGTTCGCCTTCACCAAATCCTGAAAAGCACGCAACCGCTCCTTGTTCACCAACCCGATGTTCGCGGCCTTGCCGGTACTGATCGGCTCGAAAGCCTGGGCGACGCCCTCGACAAACCACCGCGGATTGGCGAGGAATGATCCGGCATGGTGGAAGCCGATGTTCCATAAGACCTGATGGGCGACCTCGTGCTGTACGGTGGATTCGTTCTGCCCGCCGCCCAACGATGACGTGCGGTTCAGGACCGCACGGGCCTGCTGCATTCGAGCGGAGAGCTGCCGCCGCTGGGCGGCCGACAGTCCGCCGCGCTTGAGCTCGGCGGCGATCCGCTCGATCTCGGCCTCGGCCTCGGCCCGCTTCCGCTTGAAGGTGTCGGAATTGCGGAAATCGTAGAAGTAGCTGAGATTCGACGCGGGGTGATAGAACCCCGGCGTGTTCTCCGAACGCTTGCCGAGACCCAGCCGCTCCGAATGGCCGCTGTAATCGCTCAACTCGCTGAAGTAGTAGATGATAAGTTTGCTTTTCGGCGGCACGACCACCACGTTGAGCCGCTCCGCGAGCCGCTCGCACGAACGGTAGGTCTTCTCAATGGCCAGGCTGAAGGCCGCCAGGTCTTCCTCGCTGGTGTTGTACAGCACGGAGAAATGCTGGGTCCGGCGGATGCGAAAAGCCTCCGCCAGCGGCCCGAGCGCGGCGAGCGCCGCCTCCTCGGCCTTCTCGTCGGCCGGCAGGCCCGACGCCGACTTGTCCGGTCTGCCGCCTTCCGCCTTCTTCGGCTTCCTCGTATCGGACCGCGTGTCGCCGCCGCGGCGTGCCGGCTTGGTTGGAGGGTCGCCGGAAGACCCACCCTGCGCGAACGCGGGGTCCGCCCACGCCACGGTCAGGACGACCAGCGCCCAGAGCGCTGCCCGCTTCATCATTCTCCCGAAGCGAACCAACATATACTCGTCCATATCTCGGCCTCCTTCGAACCACGACGGTGACCGCGGATAGTGTACAACCGCGTCCCAAACCGGGGCAAAACGATCCGATTGGAGAGTACAGCAAAGGGCCGACCAGAATAGCCGGGAAATCTCTTCAGCCTGCGGTCGTTCAAGTTCGCCCCGCCGCCGGGGCGACCCGGCGGGAGGGACGACCGGAGAGCGTGTCCGCAGACGGACCCGTCGGAGAGGCGGGGGGCGGCGCCGCGACCAGCGGCGCGGACCGCACCGTGGCCTCGGCCGCGACGCCGTTGCGGCGCCGCAAGTACCGGAAGTACTCGTACACCATCCACACCGCGAACGCCGTGGCCAGGGTGATGCCGATCACGTAGCTGGCCGTGCGGGCTTCTCCCAGCAGTTCCTCGATGGTCCCGCTGAAACGCGAGCTGAGCCAGACCCAGGTCGGCACGGAAATCAAGGCCGCGAAACCGTCAATCACGAAGAACTTCCAGAACGGAATGCGAAACGTGCCCGCCGTGAGAAACAGCACCGACCGAAGGCCCGGCATGAAGCGGGCGGCGAACAGGATCTTGGCGCCGTGCTGGACGTATTTCTGTCGGGCCTTCTCCACCAGCCAGGGTTTGGCAATCCGCCGCAGCCAGCGGTGCCGCACGATATGCTCGCCGTAGCGGCGACCCATCAGAAAGAGAATCGAGTCGCCCAGCAACACCCCGAACATGCCGGTGGCGATCATCAGATGGAGATCCGCCGTGCCGCGGTGGACCAGATAGCCGGCGGCGACGAGGGGGATATCCTCCGGCAGCGGCAAGCCCAAACCGGCCGCCAGCAGTACCAGGAAGAGGCCCAGGTAGGACCACTTGCCCAGCAGTGAAACGAAGAAATCTCCCACGTCAGCCTCCACCAGCTCAAGGCGGTTCCGCTAACTGCTTATCGCCGCAATCAATCGTCGACTTTCGCCCCGACCGCGGCCAATCCCCGAAAAACCTCCCGAGGATCGGCCGGCACCGGGCATTGTAGGCCCCCGCCAACGGCCGGGCTACCGCCTCTCCGCCGCGGGCGCGTCTCCCCTCCGCCAACCTGCTTACGACGCCGTCGCCCCGCCGACGGCCTCGCTGCCCGGCGACCGCTGATGGAGGGCGGCCCGCGCCGCGTTCCGCACCCGCTCGCTCGGATCCCGCAGGAGAAGGGTCAGCCACGGTACCCGTTCCCCTCCGGCGCGGTGGTCCACGTACTTCGTCAGCCAGAGTCGCCGGTCCACGGAGAGCTTCGCCAGCCGGGGTTCCATCGCCTGCCGGCCGATCTCCCCCAGCCGCACCAGGCCGGCGCACACTTCATCAATGGCCGCCGGCGTTAACGGCGAGGTCTCGGCTTCGTCCAACATCTGCCCCAGTACTGCCGCGGCCCTTTCAGGAGGTCTCAAGTCGCTTAATGCTTCCACCGCCGCTGCCGACACCGTGGCGCGGCCGTCCCGCCGTAAGCGAAAGAGCGCTTTCTCCACCTCCTTGTTGTCCACGAAGTGCCTCAACACCAGGATCGTTGCGTACTGCTGCTGTTCCGAACCCGAACTCCGCAGACTGTGGAGAACCTCCGGTAGCACCAAGCGGGCCATTTTCGGACGCGCGTGGACCTGCGCCGCCCGCTCTTCAATCTCCTCCGGCGTACGATTAGGCAGCGAAGCCAGAACCTCGCGAACCTGGGCCCGCAATTGATACCTAGTGTAGATACGATATATCAGAAATACCCCCGAACCGCAGATGGCAACGGTCAGGGCGCAGGCCCCGATCGCTACGAGGATGTGCCCAATTAGACCATGCTGCGGGCTGGATCTGACCGAGAGATTCATAGCGCGCGCTGCTGTGTTGCGTGTCGGAGCGGCGGGGCTGGACACTCACGCCTGATCACGCGGGACGCCAAGCCGTTCGATGATCCGATCGAAATCGCCCAAGGTGTAGTACTCTATCACAATCCGCCCGCTATGCCGACGACGACCTTCCTTGATTTGTACCCGGCTTCCCAAGGCAGCGCTGAGCCGCTGTTCCATATCGCTGACGGCGGGCCGAGCCGCCGGCGGTGGTGGCTTTTTTATTCGCTTTGTCGAGAGTCCAGATATCTCTTGTTCCAGACGCCGCACCGACCAATTTGAACTCAAGCATTGCTCAGCGAAGTGGTGCTGCGCCTTGGGATCTGCTACGCCGAGCAAAACCTTGGCGTGCCCGACTGATAGATTGCCCGCAGCGAGGTGTTCGAGGATATCATCCGGCAGGGCGAGGATCCGGATGTAATTAGTAATGGAAACCCGGTCTTCGCCAACACGTTTGGCGATTTCCTCATGGGAGAGTTGGTATCGTTGCTGGAGTTGGCGGTACGCCCTGGCTCTCTCCACCGGGTTCAGGTCCGCACGGTGAACATTCTCAATAATGGCCAGCTCCAGCAGCTCATCGTCGCGTGCTGAGCGGATGATCGCCGGGATCTCGGCCATGCCCGCTAGTTGAGCAGCCCGCCATCGCCTTTCACCAGCAATCAACTCGTAGCCGGATTCCGCGGGCCGCACGACCACCGGCTGCAAAGCACCCTTTTGCCGGATGGATTCAGCCAGCGCAGCCAGGCTGACTTCGTCGAACACTCGCCGAGGTTGGAGCGGATTCTGGCGAATCTGGTCAAGACGAATGTGTGCCAGACGCGGAGTTCCCGGCAATCCGCGGATCGTCGAGGCCGGGACGGTCGGAGTGGATTCGCTTGGCGTGTCGCCGGAAAGATCGTGGCGTTCGATGGTATCGCTGGAGATGAGCGACGACAGGCCGCGTCCTAGTCGGCGGGTTGGCTTGGTCATGGGCACTCCTAGCCTAGGTTACGATTCTTGCATGTTGAGATAGTCTAACGAGGCGGTGGGGGACTCTCAACGGTCAGTTCCGCATGCTGACTTCGTTACAGGAGCGACGCATGTTCCACGTGGAACATGAGGATTGTCCGCGAGACTGGTCCTTTCACCGCCGTCCACTGCGTCCGCCTGCTCTCCGCCAGTACGACGATGCGGATTCACCGATGAACCTCTTTGGTTGGTTCACAAGCTGTGACAATTCAATAACCCAGACAATGTTCCACGTGGAACATCGTCCGCAGGATCATTCAAATCCATATCCACCGCTTCCAACTCCATAAACCGGACCGCCCCGACCGGTCGTCTCTCCACACAAGCCATTGCTTACCGCTGGGTCCGGCGAGCCCACAGACCAACCACGCCAAACGTCATGCCGAATCAGCCAAAACCACCACAGCATGATACAGCGACAAATACATATATATCGCCTATGTATATCATTTATACCTTGATCGATGTTCTCCTGTCCGATACCACCAGTATCCGGCCGCTGGATCCGGAAACCGCTCCCCGCCGGCCGGGTACAATCCCAAGGGCCGCCGCGCACCGCGGCCCCGGCGGAGGTCCGCATGAAAAATACAATAGTCTATATTATCCTCGGCGCAACCGCCTTGGCCGCCGGTGCAACCGCCGGCTGCGCCGATCCCTGGTCGCAACGCCGCATCGCCTGTCGGCAGGAACGCGTGGCCGCCAAACTCCAGGACTTCCGGGAACGCGAGGAACGCGGCGCCCGCCGCAACCGCGCCGCGGCGAGAACCCTCCAAGAATGGTTGGATGACGAGACCGAACGGTGGCAGCGCCGCGCGCCGACCATCGGAGACTACCTCTGGTAGATTGATATAGAGCTTTTTCCAACGTTGCGTATCGCCGTGATGCAGAAAGCCCGGGGGGCCGGAGGGAAGCCATGCTCCAGTGTGCCGATTGCGAATTCTTCCACCGCGGACCCCAAGGCGCCGTCAGTTTCCGCTGCGACCCGTTCGGCAACGTCAAGGAGCCGGAGTGCCTCGCCAAATGGCAGATCCTCCGCAGCGTCGAATTGACCCACAAGGTCGAACGCCTGGTTGCGGCCTATGAAGCAACCCTGGAAATCTACCGACGCCTCGGCCCCTTGCAGGAAAAGATGTTCCGCCACATGGAAAAAGAAGTCGAAGACCTGGAGGACAGCGATTCCTGGAAATACGGCGGCTCGCCCGATGACGACGAGGACGACGACCGCCAGAACGACGATGAAGAAGACTCCCGCCGCTGAAACCGGCCCCACGCCGGCTCAAGGCACGAGCGCAGCGGTGAACAGATGGATGTCGCGGCCGTCCAGCAGGCCGTCCTCGTTCATGTCGCCGCGGTACCGATTGCAGAACCGCCACGTGTCCGCGTAAACCGACGGATACACCAGGGCCGCGACGAACGCGGGCACGTCATCCCAGTCAAGATCCCCGTCACAATCCGCGTCGCCGGGAACCCGCGGCGTCCAGGCGGCCAGCGTCCGCGGCTCCTGACCCCCGCTCGGCGCGATCGCGCCGTTCGGCGTCAAGGCCCCGCCGCTGCCGATGGTCAGCGAATACAACCCGATCAAACCATTGTCCGACGCCGAGTTGTCCGTCAGGAACAGCAGGTCGCGCATGGAGCGGACGTCGCCCAGAGTGCCCGCGCTCCCGACATCGAAGAAATGTGCGGTGGGGGAGAGCTCGCCGGTGGCGGGGTTGATCTGCAGCACGCGGGCCAGCGCGTCCGAGGCGTGGCCGACGATGCAGTAGATGTTGTCTGCGGTGACAAAAAGGTTCGTCGGGCTGAGCGACGGCGTCGTGAACGGGCTGCCGGCCATCGCCGACAGCGTCCCGTCCGGCGCGATGTTCAGGCCGACGACCTGTTGCCCGCTCCCGGTGGCTCCGCAGACGGCGTACAGCCACTGGCCGTTGGGGCTGACGGCCAGCTCGAACGGCGCGGGCGTGCCGGTCGCCTCCGCGTCGATCTGGGTGAGGACGCCGCCCGCCGACACGCTGAAGGCGTAAACCTGCCGCGCCGGCACGGGCGACGAGTTGTTCACATAGAGGTACTGCCGCGAGGGATGGATGGCCAGGTGGCTGGCCCCGGTGCCCACGGCGTAGGCGTTGATGAAGGAAAGTGACGGCGGCGACGGCAGGAACCGATAGATCGCGACCTGGTCGGGGTTGGGCACCACCCGCAGCACGGCGAGGTATTCATCATCCAGCCATTGCACGTCGAGCGGCCCGTCGGACCCGGCAGCCAGGCTGATTTGCAGCACCTGGCTGATGGCCGCATCCGCGGCCACTTGCAAAATGGTCAAGGCGTCGGGGTTGCCGGAGACGTGGGCCACGGCGAGGTACTTCCCATTCGGCGTGAGCGAGATCTCGTACGCCTTGCAGCCCGCGCACGGATCGGTCAGAACCGCACGCGAGCCGGTGACCAGATGTGTCCGCAAGACCGGCGCGAGGTCGGGACCGAGCGTGAACGAGGTCACGCTGCCGGTCAGGTCGCCGTTATTGGCGACGAACACCGCGCGAACCGTGGCCTGCCCGACCACCGAAGCCGCAGGCCAGAGGGCCAGGATGGCGGCGAGGCTCGGGAGCAGTCGTTGCCGCGGGCGTGCGGCGGGTGATCGGATCATGTCCTCGCCCCTTCGGGAGGCGGATCGACCTCGGTCTGCGCAAGTTGGGCTAGGTAGATGGACCGGTCACGAAAGAGCGACCGGCGCTGGGATTACCCTCCGGTGCCACCGGCCGCCATCCGAACTCACCTGTGAAACGAAACCCTATCCTAACCCCGATGCGGCGATCAAGTCAAGGCAGCCGAGGGCCTCAGCTTGCCTTCGCCTGCTGATCTGAAATAATGGCGACGGGTCGGCCGGCCCGCGGTCAGGCACGTTGGCGCCAGGGAACCACGCGCCGCGACCGTGCCGGAGCCGGCCCGCGAGGTGCGATGGATGGAGACGAAGATCATCATTCGCGGCGTGGACGACCCGGCCAACCTCCGCGCGTTCGCCGAGGACAAACTGTCCAAGGGGCTGAACCGTTTTCAGAAGAACGTGCTCACCGCCACGCTGCGGCTGGAGGATGAGACCGGCTCCGCCAAGGGCGGCGTCGACAAGCTGTGCAGCATCGACGTAAAGCTTCGCCAGGGAGAGGTTCGCATCAAGGAACGCGGGGCCGACTTCAAGGCCACCATCAACACCGCCCTGGACCGCCTGCGGGCCGCATTGGGCCGCACTGTCTCCAAGTCGAAGCGCGGCGTCGCCGAAGGTTGATTCCGCGGTGAAAGCCGCGACGACACCCCGCCTCGTCTTCGAGTTCGCTCCCTTCCACCGTCTCGCCGACCGCTCTCTCCGCTTGCGGGCGCAGCGAGGTCCTCTCGACGCCGTCGCGCGGGCCTCGATTGCTTTTCAAGGTTTCTGCCGGCTTGAGAGGAGGATATGGCCATGGCACACGATGTCGCGGGCGAAGAACATGCCCAAACCGGCAAACACAAGCAGTGGGGCCCCGCTGCGGTGGTCGCCGCCCTTCAGCTTCAGATTCTGTTGATCCTGGTGACTTTAGGTCTGAGCGGTGTGATCAGCGACGCTATAAACCGGCTCTTTTCTCGCGGCGGGGAGCAAATGTGGCTCGGGTCCACATGCGCCTTCTTCGCGAAGGGCGAACTGGGGAAGTTCAGGGTGTGCGACATCGGCGTCGCCGATTATCCCAAAGGCCCTGCCCAGGATCCACGGATCCCCGCCGAACACATCATCCTGTACACCGAGCGCGGCACCCCGGTAGCCGCCATCTTCCACGACCCGGAAAACGGCGGGGGCCGCATCGTGCTCTACAATCGGCAGGGGGAACCGGCTTGGCAGGCGCCTTGACCCGGCTGGTCGAACCTTCGCCTGGCCGAGTGTGAATCGGGTGTCGGGGCTGGCCGGTCGCTACCGCACGTCCGCCGAAGCCGCGTCCACCAGCACCATCGTCACGTCGTCCGCGCGCCGCAGGCTGCCCGGTTCGCTGTCCAGCCGTTCGTGCAGCCGCTGGATCAGCGCCGGCCCGGGCAGCCGCAGCAGCTCCTCCACGCCGGGGCGGAAAACCGGCAGTTCGGGCAGAGGCCGCCTCTCCGCGATCAAGTTGTCCTCCAGCCCGTCGCTGTACACGATCAGCCGATCGCCGCGGCACAACTGGACACGCTCGTCGCTGAAGCCCTCGCCGGCCTGCAAACCGAGCGGGCAGCCATCCTCATGGATGAGCTGCTGCATGGTTCCGTCCGCGGCCACGCGCCACGGCGGCGGGTGCCCGGCCGAGGCGTAGGTCAATTCCAGCGTTTCGAAGTTGAGCAGGCCGTACCAGAGGGTGATGAACTGCGAGTCGGGCAGCCCCTGCACGGCGAGCTGGTCGTTGAGCGTGGCCAGCACCTCGGAGGGCCGCACCAGCTCGTAGCTGTGCTCGTAGATCCGCTTCGGGCGAATGGCGTGCTTGATGTACATGGTGAGCAGGCCCGCCGCCACGCCGTGCCCGACGGCGTCGGCGAGGTAAAACCCGAAGTGCCGCTCATCGAGGCGGAAAATGTCGAAGATGTCGCCGCTGACCCAGGTGCAAGGCCGGTACAAGGTCTCGAAATGCAGCGGCCCGGTGTCCCGCAGTTCCCTCGGCAGGAAATCATGCTGGAGCCGTGAAGCCAGTTGCAGTTCGTGGTCGGTCTCCTCCATCTGGCGGCGGAGCGTGTCGCCCAGCCGCGTCAGATGCAGAACCTGCCGGTCGATCTGGCGCAGAACCGGACGGGAACGGGCCATCGAGAGCAGCGCCCCGTGAACCAAATCCAGAGACGCGTCACACGGCAGACACAGGACGCCCGGGCCGTGCGTGGCGAACGCCCACGGGCGGTCGGTGAAGACGATCACCCCGAGGCCGAACTGCTCGAGTCGTTGCAGGCGTTCCTCCTGGCCGGCGTCCACGCGGCCGGTCATGGCCCGCTCGGCCCGGCCGCCGCCGCGATCCACCATCACCGCCACGTCGAACCGTTTGAACGCCGCCGGGCGGTCCTCGGTAGTGATGTCGGTGGGGGTGCAGATGCAGCGGTCGGGCACGTGGTTCAACTGCCGGACGACCTCCGGAGGCGATCCGCAAACGTCCACGAGCGCCACCTGAACAATCGGGCCGATGGGTCGTGTCGGTGACGCCACCCCCGATGAAACCTCGGCAACATGAACAGCGGTGGTCATCCCGTGTGCCCCTGCGGCGCCGCAGCGCCGATCGATTGCCATTGACCCGCCCGATCCGCAACCAAGCCGTTATCAGACCTGGCCGCGGGACATTGCGTTCTTCTGTTACTCGTCCGGGCTGGGCAGTCGATTGAGAAATTTCAGGACCACACTCGTCGCCTCTCGGCCGCGGACCCTGACGACCGTGGCCGCTGAAGAACGGCGGCCGGTAATCTTCCCAACAAGGGAGAAGGGAACCGTCGACCGGCCCCGTGGCGAGGCCCCGGTGCGGCAATCCTCATCATCACCGGCAACAGCGATTGTCTAAAGAACCCGCCCGGCCTGCGCCGGACGCCGACCGACTCCGCACCGCGTTGCAACCCAACAAGGAGTGGGACAACACGGCGGTCGAACAGTCTCCCTCAGCCGGTGGAGCGAATGCCGGCGCGCGGGCACGCCTTTCCGCCGCCGCGGATTGATCCGTCTCGCTGCCGAGCGCCGTCGCTCAAGGAGCCACAAACGAGTAATCGATGCGGAAGCCGCCGGGCGCCGAGGCGTCCTGCACGAAGGTGAAGATCAGCAGACCCGTGCCGGTGGTGGCGTCGATGCTGGTGCGGGCACAAGTGAAGTCCACGCCGCTGAGCAGCACCCGGCCCAACGCCGTGCCTTCGGTCGGCTGGGCCGCCAACGGGCTGCCCGCCGGCGCCGACGAGAAGTAAACCCCATCCACCAGGGCATCCGGGTCGGTGACGTTGATGCTCGAATTGGATTGATTATTGCGGATCAGGTAGATCAGCGTGTCGCCGCCGACGGAGAAGGTCTGCCGGCACGGCTGGTTGAACTGCGCGCTGGCCGTGTTGCCCTCCAGGCGAAGCTGACCGAAATTCGTCGGCAATCCGTCCTCGTCGAGATGGTCGTAGGCCCCATAAGTGAAGATCGCTCGGTACGGCGTGTTGTTGATGAACGCGACGCGGATGGTCCGCGGCGTCGGCAGGCCGCTGCCGGGCGTAAAGTTGCTCCGCGCGGCAGGCAGGTTGAACAAAGCGTCGGTGGAACAGGATCCGCCGACTACCAGCAAAAGCAGGCTGAGTACCGACACGGTGTTTCGAGTGAGAACGCTTATCGGACGTCTGGTCGCCATGGACTTCGTCTCTCGATCCGCGAGGCTTAACGCACCGGCCGGGCCGAGCTGGGTCCGGTACGCTCCTCATCCATCGGCACGGGCGTCGCACGAGGTGAAGAATAAGCGGCCCCGACAATCTGGAAGCCCCGGTAACACCATCTCCGGACCCGGCCGTCCTACGGCGCCTCCCCGGTCAGGTGTCGCTCGATGATCTCGCTCAGTTGAGCGGCCGTCCGGTAGCCCCGGACCCGTTCGGCGCCGACCACGAACGTCGGCGTGGAGGGGATCCCCAACGCAATGGCCGAATCGACATCCTGCTGAACGCGGCTGCGTTTGGCGTCGCTCGCCAAGCAGGCGTCGAAAACGGGGCGGTCCAGTCCGAGCGTCGAGGCGTGGGCCTGCATCGCCGCCTCCCCGTGGGCGGACTGGTTGGCCATGACCAAATGGCGGAACTCGAAGTATCGCCCCTGGTCGGCAGCGCACTCCGTCGCCTCGGCCGCGAGCAGAAAATCGCTGCTGCCCATGTTGATGTAGTGCCGGAACACCCACCGCACCAGCCCCGTCTCGATGTATGCCTGCCGCAACGTGTTGAACTCGTTTCGCTCGAACGCGGCACAGGCCGGGCAGTACAGCCCGTAGAACTCCACCACCGTGAGCGCCGCATCGGGCGAACCGAGAATGTGGTCACTCTCCACGATCACCGGCGGCACATCGATAATGACCGGGTCGCAGCCCCCGCCCTGCATTCCGCAAGCCGTCGCCGCCAGCAGGAGCAGCAGCCCGGCACGGAGATAGACGCTGATCGAACGGCGTGGAGATCGAACACACCGAGTCGGCGACATGTCCATTCCTTTGTCGAGTCGTAAGTGCCGCGAGGATGTTCTATTATAGCGGCGTTTGTCGGGCAGGTGTCTGCCGAACGGGTCGGCGTCCGCAACCGCCGCGCCGCAGGGCGGGATAAACCGCAAGCCAAGCCCTTTTGTGCCCGGATTCCGGGTCGCCTCGGCGACACTTCTCGGTCCGGCCGGTGGCGGGACAATCCGGACGGAGGGTATAATAAGGGCGTCGGCTGGTTCGTAATCGAGGATCCCACCGTGAAATGCGCTTTTTGGACCGTTTGTAACCGTGGGCGGTTGCTCCAACGGTGGCTGCCGGGTCTTGCCTGCGTCGCCGTGCTCACCGCCGCCCCGCCCGCTACCGCCGAAATTCGCGAACTGCGGGGCCGTGCCGAGACCTTGATCATCCAACGCCTCGACGGTGCGGAGATCCAACGCGACTTCAGCCAGGAATCACTGCCGGGCACGACCGCGGTGTTGCCGCTGTTGAGTCAGGCCCGGCTGGAGAAGATCGAGGCCGAGGAGGTGCTCGGTGCGGGGCAAGGCGTCAGCCTGCTGCGCCGCCTGCCCGTCGGCTACACCGACGTGGGCATGGACCTGGGGGCGTTCTCCGAGGATTCCTCCACCTCCTGGTACGGATCGACCGCCGTCACCGAGACCCGCGTCATCCTACTGAATGCCGCGGACCTGCCGGAGGCCCGCAACCCCGGCGACTCGGCCGTCGTCCCCGCGCACATCCGGCTTTCCGGCATCATGCTGATCACGGCCATGGCCAATGTGGTCGATCTGAGCGGGACCGAAGTGCGCCTCAATGTGAGTGTGACGCGCCGCGACGAGCAGTCCGGCGCGGCGCTCGTGCTGGACGGCGAAGTGCGACTGGTGGGCGGCCCGGGGCGGGATGTTCGTGTCGAGCGGGCCACGGGCGCGTTCGCCCCGACGCCCCCGGCGGTCGCCGCGCTGCCGGAATTGACCCCGGAGATGCCTCTCGTCCGCGCGGTGCTGTTCACCGGCCAGGAACTGCAATACGACTATCCGGCAACGGCCGGGCAGCCGTTCGAATTGGAGCTGAACACCCGCGTGCAGGTGTTCACCGCCGGCGTCGGCGTCGGCGCCGCCGCGGCTTTCGGCAACCCGGTTGACGGGCTTCCTTCCATTTTGCAGAAGACCCGCCGTGCGGACGCGGCTCGACGGCTGGTGGAGGTCGTGCAGGAAAACGTCGACACCACCGGCGCCGCCTATGCGCCACCGCCGGCTGCCTTGCCGCTCTGGCCCCGCCTCTGCGGCGTCATGGGGCTGGAGGCTCTGGCCCTGCCCTTGTTGTGGCTGCCGCGCCGGGTGAATCGCCGGCGGACCACGGGTTGAAGGAGTCCCGCCCCCCCAGGCGAGGTGATCGTGCCAGCCGCTCACTATGCGCCCGGCGAACTGTTGCAGACCGGCTTGTTGCTGGTCGTCGCCGTGATCATCCTGGCTTTAGGGTTGTGGCTCGTCCGCCGCTGGTGGCTCAAGGGCCGCGGCAAACAGGCGGTCCCTGGCGAAGTGTGGTCGCTGCAGGATTTGCGCGAGATGCGGGCGGCGGGGCAGATCACTGAGGCCGAGTTTGCCACGCTGAAAGAGCGGTTGATCGCCGAGTTCAAGGCCGGCGCCGCCATCCCCGACGCGGCGAACTCGCCCCGCGATCGGCGAATTCCGCCCGAACCGGGTTGAAATCAAGGGGGTACTGAACAGCAGTCGATAAGTTGCTTACAATGCGGGGGGGTGGGCAGCCCGCCGGCGGCGACCGATGCGTTTCCGGGGCCTGAGGCGCCGGAGGAAAGCCCGCTCGATCGGCGAGTACCCGGCAAAAAGGAAATCGACCTTGACGGACAAGTTCAAGAATGGCGGCGGAATGGGCGGCGACGGCGGTGGACGCGGCGGGAAAGGTCCGCCGGGCAACGTCAAGCGGCGTCGGGCCAACCTGTGCAGTTTCTGCGGCAAGGCGCACCGCGAGGTCGGCCCGATGGTTGAAGGGCCGAACGACACCTTCATCTGCTCAAGCTGCGTCGACCTCTGCCAGAACATCATCCGCCAGGAACGCCGCAAGGCCAGCGGAATGCGGCCCCTGTTGCACAGGATCCCCTCGCCACGCGAGATCATGGAGTTCATGGACCGCTATGTCATCGGGCAGGAACACGCCAAAAAAGCCCTCTCCGTCGCGGTCCACAACCACTACAAGCGGCTGGCCCATACCGAACAGTCCGACCCCGACGAAATCGAGATCGACAAGAGCAACATCCTGCTGATCGGCCCGACCGGCTCCGGCAAGACGCTGCTCGCCCGCACGCTGGCTCGCATCCTCGATGTACCCCTCGCCATGGGCGACGCCACGACCCTCACCGAGGCGGGCTACGTCGGCGAAGACGTGGAAAACCTCTTGCTCCGCCTCCTGCAAGTGGCCGACTACGACCTGGAGGCCGCCCAGCGCGGAATCGTCTACATCGACGAGATCGACAAGATCTCCCGCAGCGCCGGCAACGTCAGCATCACCCGCGACGTGTCCGGCGAGGGCGTCCAGCAGGCCCTGCTCAAGATGCTGGAAGGCACCGTCGCCAACATCCCGCCGCAGGGCGGCCGCAAACACCCCGAACAGCAATACATCCAGATGGACACGTCGCAGATCCTGTTCATCTGCGCGGGTACCTTCTCCAACCTGGAGGAGATCATCAAACGCCGCCTCGGCAAGAAGAACATCGGCTTCGCCAGCGAGGAGTCGGGCGACCGCGAAGCCGCTGCCCGCGGCTCCCTGCTGCGGCAGGTCTGCCCCGAGGACCTGGTCGAGTTCGGCATGATTCCCGAATTCGTCGGCCGCCTGCCGGTGATGGCGGCGCTGTCGCCGCTGGATGAACGGGCCTTGGTGCAGGTGCTCACCGAGCCGCGGAACGCGCTGGTCCGCCAGTATGGCCGCCTTTTTGAGATGGCCGACAGCTCGGTGGAGTTCACCGACGAAGCCCTGCACGAGATCGCCCGGCTGGCCATGAAGCGCGATACGGGGGCGCGGGCCCTCCGTGGCGTCGTCGAGGATCTCATGCTCGACATCATGTTCCACCTGCCGGACCCCGGCATGCAGGGCCACTATGTGATCAATAAGGCCGTCGTGCTCGGCGAGGAAAAGGCCAGGCCCGTCCGAGCGGCCGACCTGTCCAGGCGAAAGGAATCCGCCTGATACGTCCTGCGGCCGATAATGTCCGGCGGCGGAAGAGCCCCGCGAGCCTCATCCGCTTCCGACGACTCATTGGCGAATACTATTCATTCCGTGGATTCCACGGGCCGATTCTGGAATCGGGCGCCGCCGCGTCCTGAACGGGAAGTGTCATCCGTCAGACGCGGCCGCCGGCCGAAAGGCACCGATTTGTCCGCTTCGACGTCGAACAACGCGGTCATGATGATCTGCCCGAACCTCAAGTGCCGCAAAGTGCTTCAGGTTCCCGCCCGATACCGCGGCCAGCAAGTACGGTGCCATCATTGCGGCACCACTTTCGCCGTTCCCACCCAGAAAGCCGCGGCGACGGAAGGCAAGTCCGCCGAAGCCAAGTCCTGACCACAACAGACCCTGGAACAAAATACCCGGACGTCACCGCCGGTGCGGCGATGACGTCCGGGGTTGTCGTATTCCTGGCTATGGCCGCCGGCTCGTCACAGCCCCAGCAGGGCGTTGACGAACAAGGGGAGGTCATCGAGGGCGACGAAGCCGTCCTGGTTCA
>CAZNFM010000006.1:0-144736 GCA_964572385.1 uncultured Planctomycetaceae bacterium
GTTTCATGGATGCACAATCGTAAAAAATGACCCGATAACCGCCGTGAACGGCGTTATCAGCGTGAAAAACGCGGGTTCGGCGGCTTTTGCGCCCTTCGCGGCCGGCGCACAGTGGTTATCGGTCCGCTCGCCGCGGTGCGCAGTTTGTGCGCACTGTTGAGCGCCCGCCGCGCCGCGTTCTCCGCCCGGCGCCCGCCCCCGCCCGGCCGCCGCCCGTTTTTTTCCGGGCGCAACTCAAGGCCGCGCGCCCCGCGGCCGATCCTCCGGGCGGACCATCGCCGTACATAGAAAGGATGAACATGCCGATCGTTCCCCCCACCCGTCTCGAAAAGATCGAATTCTACGAGAACCATTTGCCGCCGTGGCAGACCAACGCCGAGGCCATCGGGCTGACCGCGGCCCAGTTGGCCCAGCTCTCGGCCAAGACCGCGGCGGCCCGCGTCGCCTGGCAGGCGCAGCAGCAGGCCTTCGAAGCGGCCCGCGGGGCGACGCAGGATTTTTACGCGGCGGTCAGCGCCATGCAAAAACTCGGGGCCGAGTGCCTCCGCAGTATCAAGTACCGGGCGGAGAGCACGGACAACCCCAATGTGTACACCCTGGCGCAGATCCCGCCGCCGGCCCCGCCCGCGCCGGCGCCGCCGCCGGGCACGCCGTACAAGTTTACCCTGGGGCTGCTGCCCACCGGGGCGCTGAGTATCAAGTGGAAATGCGACAATCCCAGCGGTACCAACGGCACGATCTACGAGGTGGAGCGGCGGACCGGCCAGGACCCCGGGCCGTTCACCCCGATCGGCTCCACCGGCAGCCGGTCGTTCGTCGATGAGACCCTGCCCGCCGGGCCGACCCGCGTGGAGTACCAGATCACCGCGGTCCGCAGCACGCAGCGCGGCACGCCGGCCCTGTTCACCGTGTACTTCGGCGTGGGCAGCCAGGGGCAACGCACCGTGACGATCCGCGAAGGGACCCCGCTCGACGCGGCGTTCAACGTGGAGATTCCCGCGCCGCGGGCGGAGACGGCCGCCCGGCGGTGAAGCCTGACGGCGCTGGTGCGAGAATCCCTTCTCGCACCGGCGCTCCGGGGGCTGCTGGTGCGAGAATCCCTTCTCGCACCGGCGCTCCGGGGAATCCTGCCCCGCGACGACGCAGGCGTGCGCGAAAGGATTCGCGCACGAGCGGAGGGCGGCGGCGGCGTGCGAGAAAGGATTCTCGCACGAGCGGAGGGCGGCGGCGGCGTGCGAGAAAGGATTCTCGCACGAGCGGCGATCGAGGAGCTACCCGCCCCCGCGCCAGTAAAAAATGCCCTCGACCGGGCGGTGCTGGTGCGTGGCGTCCGGGCGGCCCCGAGGATCGAGGAGCTACCCGCCCCCGCGCCAGTAAAAAATGCCCTCGACCGGGCGGTGCTCGGCCGTGGGGTTCGGCGGATAAGGCAAAAGGTCGTCCGGCGGCGGGGGGGTCGGCTGCATCTTCTGGAAGAGGAGCAGCTCCGGCCCGCCCGCCTCGCCGGGCGGCGGCCCGAACCGCCGCAGCAGCCGGTAGGCCGGGTCCGCCAGGTACCGTTCCCGCGGCAGCCGGTGGAAATCGCTGGGGCCGTAGGTGGAGTCCCAGATGAACACCGTGCCGGCCGGCATCGTGGCCAGCAGCCGCGGGCCTTTGTGCGCCCGCGGGTCCTCGACCAGGTCCAGATCGTAGGCGAACCACGGGTTGACGGCGAAGAGCGGGCCGTCCGCCAGGCCCGCGGCCCGCAGCCAGTCCGCCGCCTCCCGGGCGCGGGCCGCTCCCGGCCCCCGTCGCAGCGGGTGGACCAGCAGCAGGCCGTGGAGCAGCGTCGCCGCCGCCAGCAACACGAGGGCGGGGCGGGCCGCCGGGGACCGCGCCCCGCGTCGCCCCGCCAGGGCGGCCAGGATCAGGACCGCCGCCAGCCCCGCCGCCACCCCCCGCACCAGCCACAGCAGCGGACCGTCCGGCAGCGGGATCCGTCCCGCCCGCCGCTCCAGCTCGAAGGCCAGCAGCCCCAGCAGCCAGACCCCCGCCAGCGTCAGCCAAAGGCCCGTCGCCGGGCGGAGCGTGCGGAGCCGCCGGCGGAGCTCCTCCGCGCCCGCCGCCGCCAGCACCGCCGCCAGCGGGGCCACGGCGACCATGAAACGGGCGTACCCGCCGCTGGCGAATACACCCAGGGCCTTGATCAGCAGATGGGTAAGCAAAAAGGACCCGGCCAGCGCCGCCGGCAGATAAACCCGCCGCCGGGCCAGTACCACCCCGCCCACCAGGGCCAGGCCGAAGATCGCGGGGGGGATGGCCTGCAACGCCGCGGGCAGGTAGCCGAGCAGGCCGGTGGCGGGGTACTCCGACGAGCCGTGAGGCCGCAGCAGGACGGCCAGCGGCCAGCGGTCGTAGACGAGCTTGAAGAACAGGTGGTGCGCCGCCGGGGCCCAGAGCGAGAGCAGGACCGCCTGGAGCCGGACGCCGGGCGTCGCCCCGCCGCGGCCGCCCGTCGCCAGGGCCGCCGCCCAGATCGGCCACCAGACCAGCGTCTCGTGGCGGGTGACCAGGGTGAGCGAGAAGAGCACCGCCGCCCACCGCGGACGGGCGCCGTCGTACAGCAGGAGCAGCGCGGCGATGAGGTAGAAGGCGACGAAGTTCTCCGTGAGCGTGGTCGCCGCCAGCAGCGTGTTCAGCGGTTGCAGGTAACAAAAGGCCGCCGCCAGCCACGGGCGACGGAGGTTCAGCCGCTCCGCCAGCCGCGCCGCCAGCAGGGCCGAGGCCGCCGTCACCACCGCCGACAGCAGCCGGGCCAGATGCCAGCCCGTCGCCGGCCCGCCCACCCAGGAGACCAGCGCCGCGGGGATGGTGTACCCCGGTCGGCCCCACGGGTGCAGCAGGTAACCGGGGAACCACCACGCCCAACGGGCCATGAGGAAATGGGTCAGGTCGTCATCGTGGTGGACGCCGTCCGACCACAGGCCGAGGGCCACGGTCAGCAGGAAACCGCCGGCCACGACCCACCGGACGGCCCCCGCGCCGGCCGGTCGCCGGGAGAGGGCGGGCGCGGCGTCGGCGAGCGGCGGCGTCACGTCAGGTTCTGGCCCCACTTCAGCTTCTTGGTGAGCGTGTCCCAGGGCCGACGGAGCGGGTGGCGGACGAGCTGGAAGGCGACCGCCGAGCGGCGGACGGAGAGGACGGTGCCGCCCTCCAGCGGGCCGCCGTAGCGGCCGTCCAACACCAGGGCCGCCCCTTCGCTCGACTCCAGCAGCGTGATGGTCACGCGGGCGTCCGGGCCGACCACGACCGGGCAATGGGAGAGCGAGTGCGGGCAGAGGGGGGTCATGATGATGGCGTTGACGTCGGGCTGGATGATGGGCCCGCCGCAGGCCATGTTGTGGGCGGTGGAGCCGCTGGGCGTGGCGATGATCAGGCCGTCGCTGACGATGGTGGTGACCGGCTGGTCGTCGATGGCTACGGCCAGGGCGACGGTGCGGTAGGGGGGGCCGACGCGAATGACACAGTCGTTGAGGGCGACGCCGTCGCGCGGCGGAGCGGCCGGGCGGGCGATGGACACGTCCAGCATCATCCGGTGGCTGATGAGCGCGGGCGTGGCCAGGACGCGGTCGAGATGTTCCTCGAGCTCGCTGATGGAGAACTCGGCCAAATAGCCGAGCTTGCCGAGGTTCACGCCGATGATGGGCACTTGCCGCTGCTGCATGGCCTGGCCGACGGAGAGGATGGTCCCGTCCCCGCCGAGCACGATGACGTAATCCGGGCGCCCCTCATTGAGCAGCTCGGGATGGCCGTCGACATCGGCCCCGGCGAGCAGGCCCTGGGCCTCGAGCCAGGCGCGGACCCGCTGGAAGGCCTCGGCCGCGCCGGGCTTGTTGGCGTTGGCGATCAGGAATACGCGGGGTCGGTGGGGAGATGCGGCCATGCGGTCAGGTTTCCCGGTGCTCGTCAATGGCGAGGAGTATAACACGGGCGGGAAGCGGCGGGATTCAGGTTCAGCGGGTTCGCGGACGGAACGATGAAAGGGGGCCGACCCGGCGGCGACCAGCGGTTGTTCGCCAGCGATAATGAATTTGTAACTCAATACAGGACAATATGTTGGGAGAGCGATGGCGGGGCGGTTCGGCGGGGCGGTTTCGGCTGGTGGCGGACACCTTGGGACGACGAACAATGACGGGGGGTGGAGATGCGGGAGCAATCCTCCGCGGGAGTGCCTGAACCCCCGTTTTCGCGGAACGAGAGCCGTGGCGAAAGCCGACCCTCCCCGTGCAAGCAGGTGTAAGCCATGCCCAAGTTTCAATACGAAGCGATCAATGCGGCCGGGCAGGAATTCAAGGACGAAGTGGAAGCGCCCAACACGGAAGAAGCCATCGCGATGATCCGCGCCAAAGGCTACTTCCCGACCAAGGTCCGCCAAAAAGGTGGAGGCAAGAAGACGGCCGCCCCCGGCGCGGCCGCCAAGAAGCGGGGCAGCTCGCTGGGCTCGGTCTCGACCAAGCAGCTCACGCAGTTCACCCGGCAGCTCTCCACGCTCATGGACGCCGGCCTGCCGATTCTGCGGTCGTTGCGGATCCTCGAGCAGCAGCAGAAGCCCGGAACGCTGCGGGTCGCCCTGCGGCATGTGGCCGAGGACGTCGAAGGCGGGGCCACGCTGTCGGAGGCCATGGCCCGCCATCCCAAGGTGTTCGACCGCCTGTACACGAACATGATCGCCGCCGGCGAAATGGGCGGCGTGCTCGACGTCATTCTCCAGCGTCTGGCGGACTTCATGGAGAAGGCCCAGAAGCTGAAGCGCAAAGTCATCGGCGCGATGATCTATCCGAGCTGCGTCATTTCGTTCGCCCTTCTGATCGTGGCGGGCATCATGTACTTCGTGGTGCCGAAGTTCAAGACGATCTTCCTTGACTTCGGCGCCGAGCTGCCGGCCCCGACGCTGGCCCTGCTGGCCGCCTCGGACTTCATGGTCGGGGTGAAGCGCGGCCCGAACGACCAGGAGATCCCGATGCTGATTCCGGGGTGGGCGTACATCGTGGCCTCCCCGGTCATTGCCTTCGTGATCTACAAATTGATCCGCCAGTTCGAGGGGGGACGCTACGCCATGGACGTGGTCAAGCTGAAGCTGCCGGTGATGGGCGGCATCCTGACCAAGACGGCGGTGGCGCGATTCACCCGCACGCTCGGCACGCTCATCGCGGCCGGCGTGCCCATTCTGGAAGCCATCAACATCACCAAGGACACGTCCGGCAACGAGGTCTATGCCCGGGCCCTGGGCCGAGTGCACGACGCTATCCGCGAAGGCGAATCCTTCGCCGTTCCGCTGAAGGCGAGCAAGGTCGTGGACAGCCTGGTGGTGAACATGGTGGACGTCGGCGAGGAGACCGGCGATCTCGACAAGATGTTGACCAAGGTCGCCGACAACTACGACGACGAAGTGGAGACCCTGGTGGCGGGCCTGGTCAGCATGCTGGAGCCTTTGATGGTGATTTTCCTCGGTGTGATCGTCGGCTTCATCGTCGTGTCGTTGTTCCTGCCGATGGTCAGCTTGATCAACAACCTCACCAGCGGCGGCAGCGCGGCCGCGGCGCAGTGAGTCATTCCCCCGGCCATGGAAACCCGGAGCCGCAGAAGTGCCTGACCGCGAGCATTCATCCCGAACCGCCCCGAGAAGCGGCTTCACGCTGCTGGAGACGCTGGTGGTCCTGGCGCTGATTTTCATCCTGATCGGCGTGCTGGTGGTCAGCGGACGGGCGGTCTTCAACTCGCAGCGGCGGGCCACGGCCCAACAGCATTTGGCCATGATCAGTCGGGCCATCGACGAGTACACCGGGTTTTGGCCTCGCTGGCAGTCCGGTCCCACGGTGGTTGCCGAGCAGGGTTGGCCTGATTTTATTCCCGGGCGGCTCTTCGATCCGACCGTCTTCAACACGGTCACGAATTTCAACGACACGCGGTTGTTTAATGTGGACGATCTGGACCGGCCGATCACGGATCTCCGCGGAAGCGGCGACGCGCTGGACGCCAACATCTGCCTGGCCTACGCCCTGACGTCCGCGGTCGGCAAGGGGCCTTTCATCAAGCCGGACGATGTCAGCGTCCTCAAGGACCTGAAGGATCCGGCGCTCATGCAGGAAATCCAGCAATACGGCGTCACCGTAACGAATCCGGCGTATCCGGCGATCCTGGGCACGCAGACCGCTCGCCGAGCGCAGGTGCTGGTCGATCCGTGGGGGACGCCCTATCGGTTCTTCTGGGTGTATTCCGCCCCCGGCACGCCGCCGGCGGCGGAGGCGCCGCGGGGCTTTTTCCCCGTGCGCACGGCCGATGTTGGGAGCCCTCTTTTCCGAACGGCCGAAGGTTATGTGCTCGAGTCCGCCGGGCCGAATCGGAAGTTCGGCAACCTGTGGAAACTCAACCCGACGGAGGCGGATTCTCGGGACGCCGAAGATAATCTGGATGTAGTGCCCTAGGTTCGAACCATGCAGAACGTGCCAGCGAGCATTGGCGATCGTCATCATCGCTGCCTTGAAGCGGCGAGCGGCACGGGAAACCCCCGCCGTCGGCGAACGGCCTTCACCCTGGTCGAGCTGCTGGTGGTCTTGGCGATCATCGCGATCCTCCTGACGATCAGCGGCCTGACGTGGCGCCGGTTTTCCGAGAGCAGCGTTCTGGCTCAAGCTCGCAATGCGGTTCTGACCTACGCCGAAGTGGCGCGAAGCTACGCGGTGGCCCACCGCATCGAGACCATGATGCTCGTGAACCCCCGCAACGGCAGATTCGAGATTTGGCACCTGAATCCGCCCGCCCAAGGCGGGCCGTGGGATCCGCTTTCCGAGACTCACCCTGATGGTTATGTCTTTGCTCCGGTGCTGGATACTTCCGCGCGGCTTCCCCTGGACAGCAACGGGGAGCCGGCCGCCGTGGTTTGTCCGATCGATTACGAACAGCGGCCGGGTAGTTCGAGCGACATGGAACGCGACATGGACGCGTTTCGCTGGCCCGCCTTCTGCTTCGATCAGGACGGCCAACTGGTGATCCGCACCCGCCGCGTGGCGACCCGGACCTATTACTACCCCAACGGCGCCCCACGGCCCAACCCGAACCGGCTTCGCAACGGCTCTCCGGACCGCTCCCTGTTGCTTTCCGGCGGATTGGTGATGGGGGGGGCGACCGGCGACACCCCGATTACTTCGACGCGGGGATTCGTGATTTCCGACTTCGCCAAGATGAAGACCGTCATCGATACCCGAACGGTCACCTCCCAGGAACTGGTCGACAACTGGCTGATGCTGACTCGCCCCGGCGAGCGGTACGCGGGCTTCGCATCCACCGTGGTGATGAGCAGATTTTCCGGCGGCCAACTGGCCGCGGACAAGTGAGGAACCGGCGTGAGAGCGGCTCGCTGCAATATGACCAAGATCGTCGGACTCGGTGGGCACCCGGTGCCTGCGGGGACCGGCCGGGCGTTCTCACTCCTCGAAACGTCCATCGCCGTCAGCATTCTGGGGATCGGCCTCATCATGGTCGCGGCGGTCTTCCCCGTCGCTTTGTCGCAACACCGTGGCAGCGTGTATCAGGCGAGAGCGACGGAGCTGGCGTCCAAGGCCGAGGCCATGCTCAGGTCGCGGATGGATTCCAACCAGCTCTGCGGGGATGACCGGCTATCGCAGAACCGCCTGGATTCACCTTGGTATCTCCTGGCTGCGAACAACCTCGTGCCCGGCGGCGGATGGAGTCCGATCGCGGCCCGGAACTATGCCGACGCGATCAACGAGACCTTTCCTTACGCCCCGAACCCCAGCCCGTGCGGCAATGACCTTTGGCTCGGCGAATCGGACATCCTGGCGGAATCGATGCCGCCCTGGAATGACGATCACGCTCGCCAGGTGGCCCAGCGGCTGGTGTGGACCGGTTTCTACCGCCGCCTGGCCACGGGTTCCGTGACGTATGCCGCGGCCATCTGCAAACAACAACGGGATCAGCGGTTCGCGATGCAGAGTCTGACGCTCAGCGGCCAAGGCGGTTTTCGGGCGGAGTCGGCCGGGGAGTATCGTCGTTTTCCAGTACCGTGGCGGGTGCAGGTGCGGCGGTATCCCGAGAGCAGGATACTCTACAACAATCCGTCGCCCGAAGGGCTGGGCGAACTGGCCCCGCCCGGCTCAAAGCTGATGATTCACGGTGTCGTCTATGGCGAGGCGCCGCCTCTGCCCGCGGTTCCGATCGGAACGATCCTCACCGTGGCTGATGTGCTGGACTTCACGGCGGTCGAGATGCGTGAAGACCTGAGCAGCCTCCCCGGTGACGACCCCGGCAGTAATTCGGATAACAACGTGAGTTTCGACGTGTGGGTGTTTCCGCCGCCCGTTTTCAGCGGCGACTCGGCCAATACCACGTTCGGCAACGAGTCGCCCGTCATTGATTGGAAGGTATTCCTGTGAACCGCTGCCCGTCCAGCTACCACCGATTGCGAGCGGCGGCCTCCTATCCGCCGGCGGAGGAGCGGGTTCGCTTTGCGGCGGCCTTCACAACGGTAGAACTGCTGGTCGCCGCGGCGATTCTTGTGGTCACGATCGTGGCGGTGACCAGCGTGTTCACCATCAGTTCCGATACCACGAGCCGCACCGCGGCCCACTCCGATCTGTTGGCGGCCTCCGCGGCCGTGCAGCAGCGGATTGCCAACCTCGTTTCGCGGATGCAGCCGGGCATGCTCATCATCGAAAGCCCGCCGCCGACCGGACCCCGCGGAGAGACCGCCGACGGGCCGCGGCTGTTCCGCATGAGACACGATCGTCTCGTCTTCATCACCACCGGCGAAGCCGGCAAGTTCCAGTCCTTCACCGACCCGCGTTACGGAACGCCCGACAACCCGGCCATCCGTCCTGCCGAGGCCAGGGAGGCGTTGATCTGCGTCGGGCCGGGCATCCCACTGAGCATGACTGGCGAACCGCCGGTCCCGCGGCCCTTCGATGACGACGCCATCGCACTGCCCGCCGCCGAGTGGCTCCTGGCGGAACGGGCCATTCTCCTGGTCCTGGACCCGCCTAATCCTGCTGTTCCCGACTGGGTGCCATCCAACATGCAGCAGTTGTTCGCGGGCGGCGGGGGGGTGCTGAATGGCGGGCCGCTTCCCGACCAGTACCGAACCGGCCGTATGGACGTGGTGGTTTCCGCGCCGGGCATTCGAGCTGACGGAACGACCCTCGCGGCCCAATTCGCGGCCCTACCGCTGGCGTCCATTTTGGCCGCAAATCCGATGGTCGCGGGGCTGTGGGAGCCAAGCATTTGCCCCATGAGTGTCTCGTTGGCCGACCGTACCGATGAAGACTACTACACCCGAACGGGTGCAAACCTTCAGCCTCGGCTGGCCGATTTCCGCATCGAGTGGACCGATGGGCGACGAATTGACCCGGATGGTCTCGATGCCGACCCGAACAACGATTTTCAAACTCGCTGGTTCGGACTGCGGCCGGATCCCGCCGATTCTCCCGACCTCAACCGACCCGAGAACCTCAAGTACCTGGCAGTCATGCGCCAGGCCTTCTTCGCGGAGACGACTGCCGAGGAAGCCGCCGCCTTTGGCATATCCGGCGGGACCAACCAGGTGGAATGGTCGCCGAATAACGGAGCCTCGTCGCCGACCACCCGCTATCGGGCGGTCTGGCGCGCGGAAACCTGGCAGTTCCGGCCGACCGCGTTGCGATTCACCTATCGAATCTACGACGCGGGCAATCGGCTCAAGAACCTGACTGAGATCGATCTTGACGAGGACGGGGATTTCGATCCGGACGATGGCGGCGGCCCGGTGGGAGACGTGAACCGCCAACGCGTCATGCGGTATGGCCAAACCTTCACCTTCGTCGTGCCGCTGCCCTGAAGGATGGCCGGCGATTGGTGGAGTCCTACGATGAAAGAGTGTCCCGCCGCCGGGGTCGGCGGCAGGAGATGAGGCAGATGCGGCGAAACGTGCTAGCACATCACCACGCTTCATGGCCGGATCAGCGAGCGGCAGCGAGTCCGCGACGCTGTCGGGCCAAAGGCTCGCACCGCAGCGGAACGGTGATGGTCTACGTTCTCGGCATCCTCACGCTGGTCGCGCTGATCGGCCTGATCCTGATCGCCAAGACCCACGGCGCGTCGAAGCGAGTCGCGGGAGAGGCCACGGCGGTTTCGTACCAAGCGGCGGCCAATGGGGTCGTCCGCGTCATTCAGGAAACCCTCCACCGGGACATCTGGGGGCCGACCGGCTCGGCAATGGCGCCGCTTTCCGGCGCTTCCGCGACCGGCATCCAGGAAACCAATGAACCGTTTGATGCTCCTGGACCGCAGGACCGCTGGCTATCATCGAGCTATCCGTACTACGCGGGTCGCCGCACCGCCAACACCTATCCCAGCCTCGTCGAGGAGGAGCAAGTGCTGGTGTGGCATCGGGTTTCGTATGTCGGCTCCGACGTGCTGCAGCCCGCGGGGGAGAACGGATTCTCCTGGGCCTATGACCGCCGCACGACGGACCCCGGAGCCGGCGTTTATACGGCGACGACTTACGGCGACGCCAGCTTGGAGTCCGTGCCGGTCTTGCAGACTCCCATTCCCGGGTGGGAGAGTGTCCCGCTGGTTCCCGGCTCCACGACCAACGTCACCATCGCCGAAGCTCGACGGGTGTGGAATGCGACGGATGCCCCCTTGTTCAGCGCCGCCGGGCAAGCTCGACGGTTTCCCTATTTCGATACAAACGCCGATGGCCGGGTGGACCTTTACGACGCCGATGGTGACGGTGTGCCGGACTCGCCGATCAGCCTGGTAATCCCCCTGGATACCGCCGATCCGAACGCTCCGAGGCAGCTCTATGCCGCCGTCCGCATCGTCGACCATGCGGCGATGCTGAATGTGAACGTCGCCTCGAGTCTGAACCTCCCCGCCGGCGGGCACACCTTCACCGAGGTCGATTCCGATTTACAGCGGCGCGGGCGTCGGGTGACTGACCTGCTTCTGGACGAAGTGGTACATGCCGACGATTCCTTCACCGGAGGGAACCGCACGGCGGGGTTGATGGATTACCGCTCCGGCAGCAATCCGGCGCAATTCGACCGCGATGTCGTACGCAGGCGCCTGGTGGGCGACTGGTTCGCCGGAAGCGGCTACTTCCTCTACGGATTGGACGATGAGGCCTCCCTGCGGCATCGCTGGCTGCTGGTTCCGTACGAACTCCGCGACTTCGACAAGGCCGGCGCCCCGGCGGATTACCGCACCATCGACCGGGCCTTGCGGGGCACGCTGCTGTGGACTCGCGAGGTCAATTCGGCCAACAGCTATTTGACCGCTGCGGCAAGGTGGAACCGGTTCAACGCCGACTATCAGCCACCGACGTCGGCCACGCACTACGAAGGATACGACCAGACGAACGGCAAGCTGGGCTGGCGTACTCTCCTTCAAGAGGATGATCCCGCCGCGATCCGCCGTCCTTTCCTCACGACGGTGAGCCACGAGGTCGTTCCGCCACCACCAGGCTTGGCTTTGGACGCGACCGGCGGAGCCGTGGTGGGGCTGTCCGGCGTACCCGTTCGACTGGTCCGGGGCGGCGTGGTCGGCGATGAACGATTCATGTTCTGGCCGGTATTGCCGAGAAACAGCCCGGATCCGGCCATCCAGAGCCTACCCGACTGGATGCGGATTCAGCCGGTGGAGCTGAACTTCAGCATCGGCAATGGCGACGTGGAGGCCGTCAAGGAAGCCTACCTCGCCCAGATGGCGGCGGTTTTCTTCAAAGCTCTGGAGGGCGTCCGGTCGTATCAGGGCATTCCGCTCAGTGCCGATGTAGATCCTTCCGGCCCTCTGCAACTCAACCGCCAGCAACTGTCCTGGCAGTTCGCGCTCAATGCCACCGACTTCCGCGATTCCGACGCGGTACCGACGGTGCTGGAGTGGGAGCCGGTCGCCGGTCAGCGCCGATACCTTTTTGGTGTCGAAAAGCAGCCGTTTTTCACCGAAGCGTACGCGTATCTCGTGGCGGGCGACATTCCCGGTGGTCCCAGCGGCTCCAACAACCCGCCGGTGCCCGATCAGTGGTTCTATGCCGTCGAGCTGTATGTCCCGCCGTACTGGAACCTGCCGATCAGTAACCTCTACATCCGCACGCCGGGAGTCGTGGGCACGAGTTGGCGGCCGCTGAGCGGTTTTCGTCGTGGCGGAATCACCCCGCCGACGTTGCAGGGCGGTCCCAACGGCAGCTACCTCGTGCTGTGCGGCAGTACCGACGTTGTTCCCGATGACCTCGATCCGCTTGACCTGGCGACCTTCTACCGCGACAGCGGCTTCAAGCTGGCCACGGACGGAGGCGGCCGCGTGGAGTTGGTCTATTCCCCGGACGGCATCGAGAGCAATCCGCTCAACCATGTGCTCGACGTCATCGGTCCCTCGTATAGCGGCGGGTTGCTGGCCGGCGGTGCCTCCTCCGGGCAGGGCGTCTGGGCGAAACGTCCGAACGATATCATGCCAGGCGGCCGCAAGGCCTTTTCGCTGCTCCGCAGCACGCAGGGATGGCGGTTCACCACGGCCTGGCATGTCTACAGCGAAGCCCCGCTTGGAGCGAACCTCCCGAACAACCCGCCGTTGCGACGGTCCCTCGGCGGCGTAAACAACACCCGCGACAGCCTGGACGCCCACATTCCCGAATCGGTCTGGCCGACCCTGGCGACGACGACGGGCAGCGAAGCGACCTTCCCGGACGCGGACGGCGGGTTCGTGCCAGGCTTCGTCTCCGGCCTGCCGTATGAGGCGTTCGATTCAGTCGGCGATCTGAGCCGACTGTTCGTCATCGGGCCGGACAATCACCACGCCGGAGTCGCGCGGCTGCTGCCGGGGTTCGGGCTGGATGATATTCCCGTCACGGCCTTCCTGGGGCGGATTCTCGATGCCGGCCCCACGGGCGACCTCCCGGCTGAGCCTGGGCAGAGAGTCGCGGCCGGCCGGGTGGATTTCGTCGATGCCATACGGGTAGGCGGCTCACCCTGGACCTGGCGGCTATTCCATTATCTGACGACCCAGAGCCTGCTCCACGACGGCATTGACAACGACGCGGACGGCCTCGCGGACTTGGACGATCTCACCGAGGCCGCCAGCGTGCTATATCGGGTCGCCGGGCGCATCAACATCAACACCGCTCCTCCCTCTGTCCTCCGGAGCGTGCCGTACCTCAGCACCTTGCCGACCTCTCCCACCTATGAGAGGTTCATCAACAACGGAGGGCCTGTGGCGGACCCGGTCTCAGCTTACGTCGCATCCCCGACGGACTTCTGGGATCTGGCCTCGGCCATCGCGGCCACCCGTGAACGGCGGGCCGTACCGGTGCGAATGCCCGACACCGCCGGCACGCTGACCACTGTGGCGGTGGCACAGCGGACGCCGGTGGGGGGGAACACGCCCGCATATACCCGAGGGGCCTTTGCGTCCGTGGCGGAACTGGCCGGTCTCACCAACATACTCGACAACATCAACGGCAATTTCAGCGGCGGAAACAATGCCCTGTTCAACATCCAGCGGTTCTGGTCCGGCGGGCCGAGCGGCATGCCGCTCCCGCTCTGGAACCACAAGGTGCAGGCCGGCGATCCCGACCTGGGCGATCCCCCGGCGGGCTTGGAAGGCTTCGGCGGCCTCTCACCGGACTACCGTTATCGGCGCGAGACCGGCGCGATCAGCTACGTCCCCATTGCACCAATCCAGCATCCCGACGGCAATGTCGATGTCGGCGGCATTCGTGCCCGCGACATCTTCCTGTGCCGTTGGGTGAACCTGCTGACGACGCGGTCGGACGTCTTCACCGCGTACGTCGCACTGTTGGACGAGGACGGTAACTACGTCCACCGCGTGCAGGTCACGCTGGACCGCAGCGAGTGCTTCCGAGAAGTGCCGGTGGCCGCCGGCAGCTCGCAACGCCGTCTGCCGGTGATGCCCAGGGTGTTGCTGCGCGTGGAGGGGAGTCATACGAACGACATGCAGTGAGCCTGCAAGGATCCGGGCGTTCCGGGTCGAGGCAAGGGTTTTATTGGTCATCGTGGAGGCCCGCGGCTTTACTCAACGCCCTTTTCCGGATAGAATGTGAGATAGTGGGGCGGGGGTCAGCCATACTTGCCACCATACCAGAGGCATGAGGAGTGCGAACATGAACCGGAATTATCGACACAGTGCATTCACCTTGATTGAGCTGCTGACCGTGATGGCGATCATCACGCTGCTCATCGGCATCCTGACCCCGGCCTTGTCCACGGCTCGGGACCAGGCCCGTAAGACCGCCGTCCGCGCCCAAATCAACGCCATGGAAGTGGGTATGGAAGGATTCCGGCAGGATGAGGGCAAGTATGTTCCCTCCAATGCCAATTACTACGCCAGCAACCCCTCCAACCCGAACAACGCCGAGTTGACCGACTGGTGGGAGGTCCGCGGCTCGGCGAACCTTCAGGGCGCACACCTGATGATGGACGCCCTCGTGGGCCGCGATTTCCTCGGCTACGACCCGCGGGGCAAGCGAAGCGCGAGCGACAGCTACAACCGCTGGGACTCGACCAACGACCGCCGCCAGCCGTACATCCCCGTCGACGGCATCGACGTGACCTCCCCGGAGAAGCCGCCGGAGGACGCCTGGGGCCCCTACGCCAACCAGACCGAGGTTCAGCCCCAGATTGACAACGTCTACTGCCGCGTCTTCCGCGACAAGTTCGGCTGGCCGATCCTCTACTACCGCGCCTCGCCGACCGCCAACGCCAACACGCCGATCATCACGACCAATGACTGGAACAACCAGAATATCGGCAACGGCGTGTACGACGGGTTGGATAACGAGTTCTTCACCAGTTACAACAACAGTCAACACAAGATCGCTGATGCCGACCAAGCTCTGGCGCTCCCCGGCGGCGGAGACTACGGCGCTTCGCTCAGCAACCGCTTCGCCGAGTTCATCCGCTCGATCCGCGCCAGCAGTTACGACGTGAACAACTCGACGCTGATCACCCAGCCGCGGCCGGTGAAGTCGGATCGTTTCATCATCCTCAGCCCTGGCAAGGACGGCATCTACGGCAACCTCGACGACGTGGCTAATTTCAACGTGCTCTCGGAAGAGCGCTGATTCGGGAGCAACGCCTCCACCACCTCGATGATGACCGCAGCAGCCGCGGGCCTCGGCCGGCCGGCGATGGGTTCGAGAGGTTCGTCAGACCTGTCGACCCTCAGACCGGCGGGCGGAGGCCCGTGGCGTTAATCTCGAGTCCGCACCCCTCTCGCGCATGCGGCTCGGATCCGGAGAAAGACCGGCACCGTTACGCCTCAGCCACGCCCTCGCGAATCGCGAAACGGGCCAGGTCCACGCGGTCATGGATGTCCAGTTTGTTCATCACGCTGCTGGTGTGGCGGTTGACCGTGTTGACGCTGATATGCACCTTTTGGGCGATCTCCTTCTTGGAAAGGCCGCGCGCCAGGTAACGCAGGATCTCCATTTCCCGCTCGGTCAGCGTCGAGACCCGGGAAACGGCTTGCTGCGCCAGACGCGGTCCCTTGCTGTCCACCACCAGCCGACCCTGCACTTCGGGCGAGAAGTAGGTCACGCCGGAGTGAACGTTGCGGACCGCCTGTACGACGGTCTGCTCCGGCTCGCTCTTGGTGATGTAACCCCAGGCTTTGACCTTCAAAGCCTCCTCGATGTAACGGTCGTGGAAGAAGGCACTGAGGAAGATGATGCGGGTGTCGGGATGTTGAGCGGTGATCTGCTTGGCGGCCTCGAAGCAAACCATGCCGGGCATGTCGATGTCCATCAGAATCACGTCCGGGCGCAGCCGCGGCGCCTCCGCAACGGCCTCGTCAGCAGTGCCGACCGCAGCCACCACCGCAAGGTCCGGCTCCAGCTCGAGGCGATCCCGCAGCATGGATCGCACCATGGCATGATCGTCAACGAGCATCACGGTAATTTGCTTGCTCATTGGGGTCCTCCGCGGGTCGATCCGCCGCCAGGAGTTCTCCCAGCAGCCGACCCAGCTCATTGGCGTTGAACGGTTTGTCGACTATCCGAGTGCGGGGTTCGACGGCCGTCGGCGTACTGTCGCCGGGCCGGCTCCGAATCACGATCGCGGGAAGGCTGCACCCTTTCCTGCGCTGGCCCGCTAGCCAGTCCAGGCCCGGCCCTTCGGCCGAATCGGCATCGATCACCAGACCGTGGATCGATTCTCCTCGTTGCTCCATCCGCTCCGCGGCCGTCCGCCCGTCGGTTGCGTGCACGACCTCATAACCGAGCGATTCCAAAGTCATGGCCACGATACCGCGGAGATGCGGATCGGCGGCGACCAGCAGAATCGTCTCTGCGACCCCGCGCCGCCGCTCCTTCGCGGGGACCGCCAACGGCCCTGATTGTGGGTGGAGTCGCGGAAAGAGCAAGCGAAAAGTTGTCCCTTTGCCGGGTTCCGATTGCAGGACGATATGGCCGCGGTGTCGCTGAACGAGGGCCTGCACGGACGCCAACCCCAGGCCCGTGCCTTGGCCCGGCGGCTTGGTAGTAAAGAAAGGCTCGAAGACGCGGGCCTGGATTTCGGGCGGGATCCCCACGCCGGTGTCGGCAACACACAGGCAGGCATAGGCTTCGGGAATGACGGGCGGAACCGCCCAATCGACCAGATCCTCGGCAGTCGCCGGAGCGGCGGTGACCCGCAACGTGCCGCCTTTCGGCATGGCGTCCCGCGCGTTGATCGCCAGGTTTAGCAGGATTTGCTGAAGGTGAGTGCTGTTGGCGCTGATCCATAGAGGAGGCTGCAAGGCCCGGCTGACCACGAGGTGGATGGACTCCGGCAGAGTCCGCTTGAGCAGGCGAGCAGAGTCCTCCACAGCGGCGCACAGACGGACCGGTTCCCTTGCGATCGGCACGTCGCGACTGAAGCTTAATAGTGACCGAGTTACGTCATTGGCTTGATAGGCGGCCTGTTCGATTGTCGATAGGGTCTCCCGAAGTTGCGGATCCGGCCCCAGCATCCGTGAAAGCCGCTGGGTGGAATGCAGAATCACCATGATCAGGTTGTTGAAGTCATGGGCGATGCCCGTAGCCAGGCACCCCAGCAACTCCATCTTCTGAGCCTGCTCCAACTGGTCCTTGAGCTTGACGCGCCGCCGGGCGTCGGCGCTGCGGCCGACGTTTCGCCGGACCTCTCCATCACTGACGAGTTGCAGATACAGGCCGAGCAGCCGCTTGAAGTGGGTCAGGGTATTCCGCTGAACCGCCGAAAAGACTCGTTCCTGGCGGTCCAGCACGCAGAGGGCCCCGAAGACCTCGCCATCGGGCCAGATCAGCGGTTCGGACAGGCAGATCCGCAGGCCGCAAACGGATTTGTAAAGGCCCTCGCAAGGGAGCCTTCCGTCAGCGGAGTTCGCGCCGCCGGCGGGCCTATGATCGGGTGTGCCAACCTGGCCAAACATACCCCAAGAATCCGCCTCGATCAGTTCGCCCGCCCTGAGCGGGTTTCCGGCAGTCTGGCTGGAGACCAGGACCTTCACGCCGTCACGCTCGCGGCTCAGAACGACAACGCACGCCGAGTCCACCATTTCCGCCAGCAGATTCACCACGGATTGCCACTGCGCCAGGACATCGCCCGACACGGCGACTCGGACAGTCCGCTGGGGGCAGATACTTCGAATGGTGATGATGTTGCTGGGTTCACTGCTCATAAGTGCCAGCCGGATTCACCCGCGAAAGCGAGCTCCGCTTCAGGTTATCACCCCGAACAGGAGGACACCTGCGGAGCCATGAGCATCACGATAGTTCCAAACCGCCCGCACACGCCAGCCAAGAAAGAATGTAACCTTATGTCCTTGAAAAATCCAGCATATTTCGGACCTAGCCGTCTGCTATCACGGACTAACCGCGGCCTGCGGCGGTTACATGCCAGTTTTGCCCAACCGCCTGCGGCTTCCGGCCGATGAACGGGATACTCCCGGGACCGCGAGTCCGGATGCAAAATGGCGCAACGCCGGCGGGCGTCATCCGAGACTGCATCGCTCGGGTCTTTCCGCCGTTGAGGTTCCAGTAGAAATGAACGCATTGGATACGACTCGAATCAGCACTCAGGCCGAAACGGACCGTCGCGATCTGGCCATTGGCCGAATCATTCGCTATCTGCCGTTGCTCAGTGTCCGCGAGCTGGATGCCATGGCGGAGCGGCTGGGTCGGGGAATACACGGCACCCTGACTTCCGAGCTATCGTCGGCGCCCTTTCGGCCGCCATCGGTAACCCCGCCAACCACGACGGCGTCCCTGCAAAGCGTATAACGCTCCGCGGTTGGTTAGGTTCCGCTACGAGGTTGCAGGCATCGCCCGTCGCAACGCCTGGATGTGCGCCGGCGTCGTACCACAGCACCCACCGATCACGGCGACGCCGATCTCGAACAACCCCCTGGCTTTTTCGGCCATGAACTCAGGGGATTCGGAGTAGACCGCCACCCCGTGGCGCATTTCGGGCAGGCCCGCGTTGGACTGTATGATTAGTGGTTTCGTGGTGGCCGACCGCATTTCCTTGGCAATGGCCACCATGTGCTCGATCCCATTGCCGCAATTTGAACCCACGAGATCCGCGCCGGCGGCGGACAACTCTTCCGCGGCCTTGCGGACGCTCGCCCCCATCACGGTGAAGAACCCCCGCGGCGTCCTGTTGAATGTCATGGTCGCGCTCACCGGTAGGTGGGGGGCCACCTCTTTCGCCGCCTTGACCGCCAAGATCGCCTCATGGAGGTCGATCATGGTCTCAATGAAGAGAACGTCGATGCCTGCTTCGTGTAGGGCCGCGATCTGGCGATGGAAACCCTCTGCGGCCTCATCGGGCGACAGATCGCCCATGGGCTTGAGCATGCGGCCGGTAGGCCCGCAACTGCCGGCGATGTAGGCCTGTTGCCCGACAGCGCGGCGGACGGTGGCGACTCCGGCCGCGTTGATCTCAGCAACTCGGTCCTGCAACCCGTACATGGCGAGCTTCGCCGGCGAGCCTCCGAACGTATTGGTGGTGACGATTTCCGAGCCGGCTTCGAGGTAAAGCGCGGCAATCTGCTCAGGAAGCTCGGGCCGGGACAGATTCAGCAACTCCGGACACTCGCCCGGTTTCAGCCCCATCCGGAACAACAGAGTGCCGAGACCGCCGTCGGCGAGAACCGGCAAACCCGAACGGACCCTCTGCATGAAAGGTACCATCAGATTATTCACCTTTCTCGAGTCTGCCGGCGATCACGACCCTCAAGAATCCGTGGGCGCTTTCGCAGGGTGCCCGCCGTGGTCGACGGTTGGGGCCGCTGCTTCAGAAACGCCGTAGGCAGAAAGGACAGCAGGTCCGACGCTATGAGAGACACCTCACCCAACTCTCGCGCCGCAAGATCCCCGGCGAGTCCGTGCACATGCGTTCCGGCGACCGCAGCATCAAAAAAGCTCAGGCCCTGAGCGATCAACGCGGCAATGACTCCGGTCAGAATGTCGCCGCTCCCGCCGGTAGCCATGCCCGGATTACCCGTACGATTGACAAACACTCTCTGGCCGTCAGTGACGATCGTATCTGCCCCCTTGAGCACCACGACGACTTCCGGCGCGGCGGCTGGCGGGCCGTCCTTCCGCGAGAGTCGTGTCGCCCTCGGTCGGTTCATCTGTCGGGCCACCGTGACCGCGAGTCGCTCGCGGTGCTGCTGCACGTCCGCGGTCGAGATGCCGAGGAGACGGGCCAATTCACCAGGGTGGGGCGTCAGCACGCCCCGGAAGCGATGCCAGGCGTCCCAGCCGGGCCCATCCCAATCGGTCTTGCGGTGCAGTGCATTCAGTCCGTCCGCGTCGAGCACGATCGGGATCCCGCATTCCGCCAGGCAGTCCAGCAAATCGAACCAGCCTCGGTCAAACGCGGACCCGCCCCGACCCAGCCCCGGGCCGGCAGCTACCACGGTCGGTCCTGCGGTCCTCGAAAGCAGGTTTTGGCGACGGAAAACCGACAACGACCCGCGGGGGTTCAGCAGGCCTGCGGCGTCCTCCGGCAAGGGAATACTCGTTGCGCATGGGGCCAAAGTCGCGGTGGCGACTTGGATACTCTTCGGAATGGCGAGGGTGACCAGCCCGGCGCCGGCACGCAGAGCAGCGTTGGCGGCCAAGGCAGGCGCCCCGGGCATGCCCCGAGAGCCGCCCAGTACCAGAACCCGGCCGAAGCACCCTTTATGGGCATCGCGCGCTCTGGGGGCAAGCTGCGGAATAACGCGAACGCGCTTCATCGACCGTCTGTGTGCCTCTGCTGCTCGCCGTCTAGGTCGATTCGCCGTCTTGCGGGGACGGTTGCGGCTCGCCCAGACGATTGATCATGGCCGCAAGGTATCCGGCGGCAAAGCCGTTGTCGATATTGACCACCGCGACTCCGGGTGCACAGGAGTTCAACATGGTCAGCAAAGGAGCCAGGCCGTGGAAACTGGCCCCGTAGCCGATGCTGGTGGGAACGGCGATGACCGGAGCGGCAACCAGGCCTCCCACCACGCTGGCCAAAGCGCCCTCCATGCCCGCCGCCACGACGACCACCCGTGCTTCGCTCAGTTCCTGCTGATGGGCGAGAAGACGATGGATGCCGGCGACGCCCACGTCACAAATCACCCGCGTTCGCTGGCCCATGATCTCACAAGTTACGCGGGCTTCCTCGATAACCGGCAGATCGCTGGTTCCCGCAGTGACCAATGCGATGCAGCCGATGGAGAATGCCGCAGGTTGCTGCCGCAATGTAATGCAGCGAGCAGTCACCTCGTGGACCGCCTGGCCGCAGACGGCCCGGACGGCCTCGTACTGATCGGGCGTCGCCCGGGTGGCGAGCACGTTGTGGCCGGCCGCCGCGAGCCGCTCGAAGATTGCGGCGACCTGCGCCGCTGTTTTGCCGGCGCAGAATATGACTTCCGGAAAGCCGCAGCGGAGAGATCGATGGTGGTCGACATTGGCGAAGCCCAATTGCTCGAATGGGAGCCGCCGAAGCGATTCCATGGCCGCGTGGACGGACAAGCGGCCTGTGCGAACGGCATCCAACAGATCTCTCAGTGCTTCAGTTGTCATGGATACCTTCAGCCGCAGGCTACGCGGTTATCGGCGGGGCGGACCGGCGAAGCCTCATAGTCCCCAAACAGGCCCGTTTCCGGCCCGATTATATTCAGATCTCCAGGCTCCTTTGACTTCGGATCGCTTCCTGCGTAGGATGATTATTGCACATTGGTTCTCCGCAGCCAACGGCCGAGCTGGAAAATGTTCTAGTCAACGCCGCCTGCGGATCGAATCACGAAGAAGGCGGGCTTCTACTCCGCCGCAAATTCTTTGTCGCCTCTGGTGTTTTTTGAAGGCCTGCATCATGGATGAACCGCGGATGGCCGAGCGGCGCCTGGTCGCAGAGTGCGGCCCCTACCTTCAGCTAGCCGACATGGATGGAATGGCCGCGATGCTGATGGAGAGCTGGTCCGAACGCCGCATTGCTGAACTGCTCGGCAGCGACGACAGGGAGGTTATTCTGACGGCCGCTCGCGCTTTGGGTGCCATCGGCCGCATGACCGCCTGCCCGTCCTTGGTGCAGGTGCTGCGCCACGATTCGCCAGAGATTCGCTCGGCAGCCGAAGACGCCCTCTGGTCGATCTGGTTTCGGGCGAGCGGCCGCACGGCCCAGGCGGTGCTTCATCGAATCGCCCAGTCGATTCGAGAGGGCGATCTGAATGCCGTTCCGCTCATGTTGACTGAGCTGATTCGCAGTTATCCGGCCTACGCGGAAGCACATCACCAGCGTAGCCAGGCGTATTATCTCACCTGCGCCTATGAGCAGGCTATTCGGGATGCCGCGAGGGCGGTCGCTTTGAATCCCTGGCACTTTGCGGCCTGGGCCGTGCATGCCCATGGGCTGGCTGCACTCGGCCGCTACCACGAGGCACTCCGTTCTTACCGAGAAGTGCTTCGTCTGAACCCGTGGATGAATGGCATTCGCGAGTCCATCCAGGGCGTTCGACAGAAGCTGGCCCTGGCAGGGGTATGAGACGGCTACGTCCTCTTCCGTAACTCGTCGATCTCCCGCAGATACCGAAAATCGTAAAACCCGGTTGTGTGTCCGTCCGCCCACGCGATGTGCAGGGCGTAGTTGCCGACCAACCGGGCTTCGGTGAAAGCCTCGCTTGCCGGCGAAGCATTGGGCAGCACTTTCAGCGGAATCCTGCCGGCGGTTTGGGTCTCCGCCCGCTTCCTCTCGGCGCACGCGGCACAGGGGCAGTGCTCGCGCAGCAACGCCAGCGAAAAGTGGCTCTCCGTTCCGTCGCTCCAGACGACATGCAGACCATCCCGGCGGTCCAAACGCAGCTCTCGTGGCGCAGCGGGCTGTCCCGGTCCAGGTCGCACATGGTCGTCAGCAGACACGTCTGACTCCGCTATTCATGGCACGCTCCAGTGAAAACCCACGCCGACTCCGCCCGTGGCGGGGCACTCGCCTGCTGCTCACCATATAGTATGCCGTCAAGGCCAGTACAAGGCGAGATGATGTCGCATCTCGTGAACAGCCGAACTTGGTCAAATGATGAGCAGGACCCACCACGCCGCTCTTCTGGATACCCGCCCGGAGGCAGATTTCGTGCGTTTGCACCAGGTCGAGGCGGTCAATATCCCCCTCGAGGAACTGCACGAACGATCCGCCGAACTGCCGCCCAAACGGGTCCGTCTCATCGTCTACGATGCGATTGAAACTCGGGCACAAGCCGCGGCGGAGCGGCTGCGGGTCGCGGGTAGGGCAGTGGGGGAGGTCAGGTTCGGGATCCGTTGGTTAGCCGAGCATCCGACCTGTTCCGGCGAATCCCCGCTCCGACTGTGGAGGCCGAACGCCTTGCTCCAAGAGGCCGTAGTCATGGCGGAGGCGAGTTGGGGCACTCTGAGAGGCCGCAGTGCATTGGATGTCGCCTGTGGCGCCGGCCGTGATGTCGTCTTCCTGGCGGAGCGGGGGCTGATCACATGCGGGTGTGATGTGCTGCCCGACGCCCTCCAGCGATGTCGCGACCTGGCTCGTCGGAACGGCGTAACCGTAGAAACGCGGCAAGCAGACCTGCGGCACTGGCGGCCGGCGGCAAGCTCGTACGACTTGGTTTCCTGTTTTCGTTTTCTCCACCGCCCCCTCATGCCGCATCTGGCCGCTGCGGTGCGGCGGGGCGGCTATTTCGTTTGCCAGACGTTTCTCCGACCCACAGATCAGAGCACCACCGTGAAGCCCTTGAAGGGACGCTTCCTTGAACCAGGCGAAATGCGGAGTTGGACGGAAGGATGGGAAGTTCTGGTTTACCGAGAGGATCGTGACGAAGAGGATCGTCTTACGGCAGGCTTGATCGCCCGACGGCCCACCGGTGATGAAGCAGCGAAGTAGCACGGACAGGCGATCCGGAGAGGCGGCTTACGGTTCCAGCGCGAGGCGGGCTTGATGGCAATGTCTCAACCTGGTTTCCCTCACGCCGATTTCGCCAGGGCCAAGTCGGGCAGCCTGGCGGGGTCAAACCGCGCTGGAGAAAAGAGCCCCGCCCACTCCGGAACAGGCTTACCCAGGATCAGGTCGGCCGCCAGACGCCCCACGCTCCACGAGGCGGTGACGCCGTGACCTCCCAGCCCCGCGACATGGAACAGCCGCGGTTCCCGCGGATCGAACCCGATCACATAGCGTCGATCCGGCGCGAAGGTCCGCTGTCCGACCCAACCGGACGCAATCGCCACCTGGCTGAGTGCCGGCTGGAGCCGCTCCAGCTTCTCGCACAAATCCTCGAGCTTCCTGGCGTCTTCAACATACGACCCCGGGGGGGCGGGCGTTTCGTCACATGGGCTGAGGAGCAGCCCGCCGGACTCCGGGCGAAAGTAGAGACCGTGGCCCACGTCCCAGATGAAGGGCCAGGCGGGGTCGATCTCCGGCATCGGCGGGGTCATGAAGACGTGTCGATTGCAGGGAGTCAGCGGAAGCCCGCCAATGACTCCACCCCACGGACCGGCGGCATTGACGAGAACACGGCAGAGGATGATCAGATTCGGCGAGCCGAGTTCCCGCCCGCCGGAAACCGCCGACACCCGCAAAAGCTCCCCATCGGCCGACCAGGAGACGACCTGCGTACAGAGGAGCAGGCGACGCCCTCTAAGGTAGGTCTGAAGAAGGCCGGCCGTATCCACGACGCCGTCTTCAGGGCACCAGCGACCTCGCCCGCGGGCGAGCGGGAAGCGGGCGGCGACATCCTCGTCTCCCAACCCCACCAGCATGGCCCCACAGGCGCGATACGGCGCCAAGCGGGCCTCCCGGAGGACCGTGGCGCCGGCCGTGCTCAAGGGCTGAAGGGCAGGATCTTCCTCATACTCGCGAATGAACGCGGCGTTCCGTCCGGATGAGTGCTCGCCGGCGGTGGCTTCCCGCTCAACTACCAGCACCTCCCGGTCAGAGGATTGGGCTAGGTGGTAGGCGGTGGCCGCGCCGGCCATGCCGGCGCCGACAACAAGAACGTCCGTTTCCAGTTGCTGCATCCGGGTAGACTAGCTCGCGCATCACCGCGTGAAAAGCGCCGGCCGCATGGTGTCTCCTGAGTCGGTGTGTACGGGGCACCCAGTCCTTTGGCTCCGCGATGAAACGCCCCGAGCTTGGGACATGCGGGCCGACGGAATCTGAATCCGGACAGCGGCTGGCAATCAATAGCGGTAATGCTCCGGTTTGAACGGGCCATCGACTGGAACACCAATGTACTCGGCCTGCTCGCGGGTAAGCTGCGTGAGTCGCACACCAAGCTGATCAAGATGCAACCGGGCCACTTTTTCGTCGAGCCGTTTCGGCAGTGTGAACACCTTTCTTTCGTAGCGGCCGCGGTTGCTCCACAGGTCGATCTGTGCCAAGACCTGATTGCTGAAGCTGTTGCTCATGACGAAGCTCGGATGTCCCGTCGCGCAACCCAGATTCAGTAGGCGCCCCTCGGCCAGCACGATGATGGAATGCCCATCCGGGAATATCCACTCATCGACCTGTGGCTTGATGTTTACCCGTCGCACTCCGGGCATGGCCTCGAGGGCGGCCATCTCGATCTCATGGTCGAAGTGACCGATATTGCCCACGATGGCGTTGTGCTTCATTCGCTTCATGTGTTCGAGGGTGATCACATGGCAGTTGCCCGTCGCGGTGATGAAGAGGTCGGCCGTGTCCACCACGTCCTCGACCCTCAAGACCTGATATCCTTCCATAGCCGCCTGCAAGGCGCAAATCGGGTCCACTTCGGTTACGATCACACGACAGCCCTGCCCGCGAAGGGCCTGGGCACAGCCTTTGCCGACGTCGCCGTAGCCGCAGACCACGGCCACCTTGCCGGCCAGCATGACGTCGGTGGCCCGCATGATCCCGTCCACGCAGGAATGGCGGCACCCGTACAGATTGTCGAACTTGCTCTTGGTTACCGAATCGTTCACGTTGATCGCCGGGAAGAGCAGCGTGCCGTTCTGCTGCATCTGATAGAGGCGATGCACGCCGGTGGTCGTCTCCTCACTGACGCCCACTACCTCCTTGGCGACTCGAATCCAACGCTGGGGATCACGGACCTGTTCGGCCGCCAGCAGCTTCAGAATGACCTGCATTTCATGAACGGGGGTGCTTCTAGGATCAGGTACGCGGCCGGCAGCATTGTACTCGTGGCCCTTGTGAATGAGCAGGGTCGCGTCCCCGCCGTCATCGACGATCAGCGTCGGCCCTCTGCCATCCGGCCAAGTCAACGCCTGAAGTGTGCACCACCAGTACTCCTCGAGCGTCTCGCCTTTCCAGGCAAAGACCGGCACGCCTTGGGGATGTTCGGGACTACCGCCGGGACCCACCACGACGGCAGCCGCCGCATGGTCCTGGGTGGAAAAGATGTTGCAACTCGCCCACCGCACATCCGCCCCGAGATCGACCAGGGTCTCGATCAGGACGGCGGTCTGGACCGTCATATGCAGTGAACCGGTGATGCGGGCGCCGGCCAGAGGTTTCTCTCGGGCATACTCGGCCCGAACGGCCATCAGGCCCGGCATCTCATGTTCGGCCAGCCGGATCTCATGGCGACCCCAGGCCGCCAGCTTGAGGTCGGCCACTTTGTAATCCATTGCTGCTTTGATTGCCGTGGTCATTGCTCTGGTTCTCCACTGGCCGTGCGGGCTGTGCCGACGGCGATTTCCCATCTCTATGATCGGCCCGGCCGCCGAGCCGTGACGACGAAAAGCCCCGGGGCATCGAGAGAGGTGCCTGGGCCACGTGGTTCGCGGAGAGGCGTGTGCCGGGCGTCTTCGAACCCACAGGCGGTCACCTGACGGCACAGCACGGCAGGATCGAAGCCCCACAGCCGGTCCTGCATCAGCTCTCGAAATTCCGTCAGCTCGTGGGCAGCTTGCTCGATCAGCAGCAGCCAGCCACCGGGCTTGAGGATTCGAAGCGTCTCCGCGGTTGCCGCCTGCGGATCAGTAACGTGATGCAGCACCAAACAAGCGACCGCCAAATCGCAGCATCGGTCCGGAAGGCTGAGTGCGGCCAGTTCCTCCTGAAGAAACACGAGCTCGGCACGTCCCGGCTTGGCCATTCTCTGACGAGCGCATTCCAGCATGGCAGGAGCCGGCTCGATCGCGAAAACGCGACGGAAATGGCGTGCGAGGGCCGGAAGCAGGAAGCCCGTTCCAGCGCCGACGTCCGCAACCGTCCAATCCGGAGGCAGCAGGGCCAGAAAGGCTTCGAACGCAAAAGTCTCGCCAAAGGCCGCCTGGCGGAGGCCGTCCCAGCGATGCCCCAACCTCTGGAAGAAAGCCCGCGTTTCGTCGCGACGATGCCTGATTGCGTCTTCCAGGCGATCCCGCAAAACGCCAGGCAGAGGCCGTTTTGCGCACCAGTCGATTACCAGGGCAGCCGCGTCTCCTTCCGCAGCAGCGGAGGTCGATGAGGCCGAATAGCAGACGCTGGTTCCTTGCCTGCGATCCCTCACCAGACCGGCATCGCGGAGCACTTGAAGGTGTCGCGAGATTGTAGACTGGGGTTGTCCGAGGATCTCCACAAGTTCGGCAACCTTCAACTCCTCACGCAGAAGCAGCATCAGAAGCTGCTGTCGCGTCTTGTCGGCCACGGCGCGAAACACTCGTTCGCTCCGCGGCGGCTTGTGACGAGAGGACATGGCGGCTTCAAGCTTTTCATCCATCTATCCGGATTATACGATTAAGGCAAAAGGAAGCAAGTCCCTAGGCCGAGAAAAAAGCGGCTGGGGACCAGTTGGCATTATTTAATTACTAATATACTCTAAATAATATCTTTTAGGAGCAGGCCGGGATCGGAGTGATGGCTAGTCGCTGACCGTCTCCTGCAAGAACCGAATGGCATCGATCGCCGGGGTCAACAACGGGCTTTGCTCCCGATCCTTCGCGGCTTCGCTCAGAAGTTGATAGGCTTGCTTCTGAGCCTCCAGTCGCGTGGCTTTGTCGCCGGCAAGGTTCGCCTCCAGCAGGCGAATGGCCGCCGCGGCAACATCGAAGGACCAGACGTAGTTCGATCCGCTCACGGTAGTCCCGTCGGCGGCCCGGGCGGAAGCGGTCTTCATTCGGTTGCGGGCATCCTCCAGTTTTTCCATTGCGGTCTTCAGGTCAGCGGCTGCCTTGGTTCGCAGTTCCTCGGCCTTGGCGGAGATGTCGGCTGGGGCCCCGCGGCCACCTAGCTCCGCGACCAACAGTTCCACGTCATACGCGGATTCCAGCGCATTCAGCTCATGCAGCCTCAGAAGGGCGATCTGGTACGCCACCGCAGCCGCCAGGCTTTGCACGCTGCCGGCCATGGCAGAATCCTTGCTGATCTTCTGGAGGCGTTCGTCGGTGGCCTCTCCGAGATCGCGAAGGGCCGAGGTCGCCTCGCGGATTCGTTTCTCCGCGGCGGCCACCGCCTGTCGGGCAAACTCGCCGGCCTTCCGCTCGAAAGTCAGCAACGCCTCTTCGCGGGCCTTGCTGGCGGCCGCGGCATGCTTGCCGGCCTGGGCCAACAACTCGTCGACTTCTGCCATGGCTGCGTCGTACTTCCCTTGGAGTGCCTGTTTGTGCGCCGCGAGGGCCTCTGCGGCTTCCTCTGCGGCGGATCGGCGGGCAACCAGATCCTGCTTCATTTCCTGCCGCAAAGCAATCTGCTCTTTCAGCAGTTCCAGGCCGTACTTCAAATCCCGCAGACCGAGTCGCGGTTTCCCACCCTCGTAGGCCACATTGAGCCAGTCCTCCGGTTCCTGGAAGGAAGGGACCGCGTCCGCCAGCGTCCCGTAGCTGAGGGCATCAACCTCCGCCTCCGCAGCTCGGGCGGCGTTGGAGAGTCGCAGATACTCCTGCTCCACAGCGGGCTTCAAACCTTCGCGTTCTAGCTCGCCTAGCCGACGGCGAGCATCGGCCGCCGCCTGTTCCTGCTCGGAAACGCGGGCTTCGGCCGCCGCGACCACTTTGCTGAGTTGATCAACCTGCGCGGTAAGCGCGGTCGTCTCGGCTTCAAGCTGCGCGATGCGGTCATTGATCTGGGCAATGGCTTCGGTTGGCGCACGGGCTTCCATCGCTTCGCGGCTCCTTCGCAGTGCCGCCACAGTTCCGAGTCGCATCCCCGCAGTCCGTCGAAGCTCCTCAGCCTGCAACTGCTCAAACTGTGCCCGGTTGAGGTCCAGTTGAGCCGTGGTCAGATAGAAGATGGCCCGCACGCGATTGACCGCCAGATGGTTCCCGGCGGATTGTTCACCCGCACGTTTGCCGGGAAGCTGACGGAGCACGGTTTCGGCCTGCTGTAGGAGCGTTTCGTTCTCCTTGAGGAGCTTGTTCATCTCCGGGTTGGCCGGCTTCCCAGCCGCCTCGACCGCTCGATAGGTAATCGCCATCTGGTCGCGATGGGCGTTCAAGCTCAGCAGAACCCGGCGGAGAAACTCCACGTCGTCCTGCACCAGCACATCGAGCGTTTGGTTGTCGTCCCGGAGACTCGTCAGATAGAAGGGCGTCCCGGCGATCCCGACCAGGACGAGGAAACCCAGAACCAGACCGACCACCCCACCCGTCGAAGAAGATGCACTCTTGGCCACTTTTGGAACTCCTCCCAACCCCGTGCGGATCTCGAGCATCGGCAGGCCGGCGCGGCACCCCCCGAGGCATGCTGCCAAGGCTTTGGAATTACTATATTTAACACTGAGAATACGGGAAGTCAACCGAAAGAAGCTGAGAGAAGGATGGTTCTGGGACGGTCGACGTAACCGCCGGGAAGGAAAGCACGAACGGTCAACGTTGATCTTGGACCTCGGCGGGGCTTTGCCGTGTATTCTCTTCGCCGCGGGTTACGAATTCGAGGGCGTCCCGGAGGGCTTGTGGCGACCAGCTCAGGACGATGTACCGGTCAGTGACTTTCAACGCCGGGCCTAGGATTCCGGCCTGCAAATACCAAACACCATCGCGGGCATGCCGGACTTTGACCCGCAGTAGGGGGGTCCGACTTCGGCGAGCACGCTCATCCAGATATCGGCTCCATGCCGACAGAATCGCATCGACGGCAGCCTCAACGGGTTCGCGGTCGTCAATCTCGAAAGCAATGGTCAGGGCAAACGGTACCCGGAGCGGGTGGGGGGGGTAGTCGAAAAGCACCACGTGTTCCCCCAGATGGCTGATGAGATTCCCATCCAGGTCAATGCCCGTCTCCTGCTCCAACCTGGTCCAGACCCGACTCCAAGTCTGGGCCTGTCCCTCAGAACGGGCCGCCACCCAGGCTTTCGGCAGGTTATCCACCAGCCACCGCGTGGGCACTTTAATGATTGCATGATGGCGTGCGCTCGGAGGAATGATCTCTCGGTGCCGCTGCGGATAAGAGGGCGGATCGCTGTAGCGCCGTACCACATCCTCCCGGTCACGCCGATAGCAGCGGTACCAAGTCAAGGCCCGGTCATTCAGGCCGATCGTCCATAGATCGTAAGCAGTGCGATCCGCCTGCAATGCAGCCATCACGCGGGCATATCGACCCTCGGCGGCAGGGCCGAGTTCCTCCCGCAGGCGAGCCAGCGCCAGATAGCAGGCGGCGAGGGTCTGTTCGCCATCCAGCCGACGGCTGGCCGCCCGATACCACTCATGGCTCGTGAGAGCGGGACTCTCGCCGTTGTACGTCGCTGCCACCCGTTCAAACGAGCCGTTGCCGAAACCGACGACGAAGAAGTCAGCAATGCGGCCCCATTCCCAGACTGCCCAGCCGGGGAGGCGTTCATCCGTGAGTCGTTGGTAGGGAAAACCGCTGGCCTCCCTCTTCTCCAGCAGCGCGACCTCGGCATTGGTGTAGCGGCCGACGAGTCGATTCAATTGCTCGATCACGGCGCGGCCATCCTGCTGGCAGCGTAAGATCACCACGCCGCGGAGCCGCTCCAACCGCAAGCTGGCCTCGTCAGCATCCGCAGGACTGCCGCCCGTCTGCGGGACCACGTAACTGGAGACGTCCAAGAGGGCCAGGGCATGCTCGAAACGCCCCAGCAGCGGCAGGGCGGCGGCGATGTCGGCATAGACCTGTCCCTCGTCGGCCAGCAGCCCGCTGACGTTCAGGAACGCCAGGATGGCCGTCAAGGCAGAACCAGCAGTCGCCGGCTGGGTGGTTTGCTCGCCGGATCCGACCGGCTCCAGAATCGCCAGGGGCTTGGCGACATAGACCACGAGACTGTCGGCGGGCAGGAGATCAGTCATGGGACGTGATTTCTGCTCGGGCGGATCGGAAAACGCCGTGCCAGACATGTTGAGCAACAGGCAGGCGAGCAATATGGAGACTGTGGGGTTTCTCATGGACGCAGGCTCCGGCAGTGCGGGCCGCCGCTGCGGGCCAAGGGTCGGCAGGGCGACGGCAGGTACCAGCCAAGCGAGAACGCTGCCGTCGGCCGTCCCTCACGCATCGGTATCGTACGCGACCGCTCCCAGTCCGGCAACCGATGCCAACGCCGTAACCGAGCGGCCTGCCGGGGCAGTTTCGGAGATCCATACTAAGCGAAGCACCCACCGCTTCGACAACCACAGATTGCCGTTTACAATACAATATTATTATGTTATATAGTAATCACGCAGCGACCACAGCCAGTCGCCCTGAGTGACGCGAGCAACTGAGATGCCCGAGGAATTGCGATGAACACGGTCGTGACTAAATCCGGACGGGCGGCTTCGATCCGGCGTCCTGTGCAACGGCGCCGTCGAGCCGCGAAGACCCACCCCTTGGAGCAGCTATTGGGCGACAACCCTCGCTCTGCCCGCTACGGCGTCGGCGTAGTGGTCGGGATCCTTGAATGCGATGGCGGTGACGGCATTCTCCACGTCGGCCAACTGACCTGCTTTTCGCGCCGGCCAGCCCGTCCTTTGCGAACACCCGCCGTCCACCCAGCCATGCCCGCTGCGGTGGCGCGGGTTCTGGCCGGTCTGGCCCATCCGGATCGAGTAAGGATCGCCCAGGCGATGCTGCGGGGTGCCGATTCTCACCTCGCACTGGCCAAAATGGTGGGACTCAAGGCCGGCCCGCTCTATCACCACCTCAAAGAACTGGAGCGGGCTGGACTGATCAGCCGTGAACACCGGAATCACTACGGTTTGACGCAAGCGGGCCGCATCCTCGTCCATCTGACTCCGCTAGTGTCCAAAGCCGGCGACACGAAGGTCCGCCACTGGAGGACATATCCCCGCAGGGGAAGCCAGCACCGCAAGTGACTGTGACACGAAGGAAACGTGGGGCGAAGGTGAGCGACGCCTGCTCTGAGCCGCGGATCATCCGCCCTACCGACGTCCGATAACAAATGTTATGTTGCATTCAGATACGCCGAACGCCACCCAAGCTTGTCCGGGCTAGCCAAGCCGCCTAGAACCTCAGTCCTACTTGTTCCGGCCCCCGAAAATCATCCCCAAGTCCTGCGTATCCCACAGGATGATGTCCCTCCGCGTGGGATCATACGCGTAGACATTCAGCCGGCGGGCAGCCGCATCCGTGATGTAGAGGACTTCGCTGTTGGACGTAAACTGGCCTGTCACAAGGATATAATCACCGCCACGATCGGTTTGGCCGATGGCCAAGGCCGGTTCCGGCCCATCGTGGATCTGGATAAGCACCGCTGCGAGCAGGATCGTCGCGGTAACACAAAGAATACCGATCGTGAATGTCTGCTGATCGCGCATGACGTTTACTCCGTCGGGCCGGGGTGACAACCAAGCCTACTGCCCGCCGCGGAAATCTCTTTGCAGGTCACGGAACCCTACGTGGTAAAGTCGGCGGTCGTTCTGATCGCGGGTCGGCATGAAGACGTGCATACGACGCTGGGACAGATCCACGATATAGAGGGCGTCGACCCCGTCTCGAACCTCACCAGCCACAATCAGGTAATTCTGGCCGAGCGGGACTGCCTGGGCGTGGGCTTCCGGCAATCGCCAAGTCGTCAGGATCAATGCGGTCAGCAGGATGAGGTTCACCCCGACCAGGAGGACGATGAATGGACGCTTGTTCACTCGACTTCTCCTCACGCAGTATCGAGAACTGGCTGCCTGCCTGCGGCGTGCGGTTGCTCCTCGGCGTACAGGAATACTGCGGTGGGACCGCACCCGCTTCAGTCGTGCGACCGTTTGCTGGTCATGAATCCCAACCCCAGGGCCGCCAGCAGAAAGACGCCCGCAAGGACGTACTCGATCACCGGCCGCTTCATCGGCAGTTCGTCGATATTTTGGGCCTTGACACCCTCCTCAATGACCTGAGCCAAGGCTGAGGTCGCACCGGCGACCAAAATCGCCGCCAGGACCACACCTGCCAGAATGCCATATCGCATGCGGTCACTTCTCCACTTCGCGTCGGCCCGAGCTGTGAACTGTCTTCGAGCAGCCGTTCACAGGTTCTCAGGCGAGTACGATACTGAATTCTACCGGCTATCGGCGGTGCGGCCAAGCCCGGCTGCGAGTCGGGCAGGCTGCGGCCGGTCCGCCCCCTGCCGAGGGCCATTCAATCGACGGGCGGAAGCCGCCAGCAGTCGTCGATCGGCCGGCTGATCTGCCGAAAAGCTGCTCTGGGAACGGAGACCGTCCGCCAGCGGGGAGAAAGCTGCTGTTGATGACGAGCGTACTCGTCCACGGAAACCAGCCAGAAACTATACCGACGGCCTCCGAAAGTCAGACCATCTTTCCGGATGGCATCGGGCTCGTCACCAAACGCGGCCAGCCAGTAGGCGAAGACGAGGACGGCCTCGTAGTCCGGGCCGAACACTCGTTGCCAGGCAAGCAGTCCGTCAATGTCCGATCTCGTGACCCAGTTCTTCTGGCGGACCGCCGTCGGGTCGGTGCCGGCGGATTTGCGGCCTTTAAGATCCACCAGGCACCTCCTGCCACAGGGAGGACGAATCACATAATCGAAGGACTTCAGACCCGTGTTTCGGCGGGCCATTAGCGGAATCGCTTCCGCGAGGGCAAAGGGGACTCCGCGTTGTGTTAGATACTGCTCAAAGGCCGCTTCATAATGGCTGCGCGGGGGTCTCACACGCCGGCCCGTAAGGTCTGGGGCGGATCCGCCAGAAGCTCGCGCAACGGAACTTCCTTCCCCCCCCCACCGCGGAGGTCTTTGATCTGGACGACGCCACGTTGTCTGGTTTCGTCCCCCAGAATCACGGCCCAGGCCGCCGCTGCCCGGTCGGCCGCCTTGAGCTGCTTGCCGAGCGGCTGCCAGGTATAGCTGAACTCCGCGAGTAATCCAGCGCGGCGCAGACCCGCGACGACTTCAAAGACGCGGTCGCGAAGCCCCTCGGCCGCGTCCGCCACGAACACGCCCGAGCGCGGCTGGGCGGGATGCAGAAGCCCACGATCGGCGAGCAGGAGACTCAGCACCACGTCACCCATCCCGAACCCCACGGCGGGTTCCCGATTCTTGCCGAGCTTGCCGAGGAGATCGTCGTAGCGGCCCCCGCCGCAGATGGCCCGCTCCCCGCGGGAGCGGTCGTAAAACTCGAACACCGGCCCGGTGTAATAAGCTAGACCCCGAACCACATGCAAGTCAATAATACAATATTCTGTAATTCCAAAACATTGTATTATTGCCATCAGGCGGGCCAGCTCCGCGACAGCCGCCTCCAGCTCCGCGGTGGCCGGCGCCAGCCGACCGAGGGCTTCCGTCAGACTCGCCAGGTCCGGCACATCGAGAAGTTCCTGAAGAGCCTGAAACCGGATTCGATCGCCGAAGCTCTCGCCCCATCGGCGAGCCAGTTCGGCCTGTTCGAGTTTCCCCGCCTTGTCCAGCAAGGCGTAGGCCCCGCCGTGGGCTTCCTCGGGCAGGCCCACCGCCAGCAAAATCGCCCGGATTAGGCGGCGGCTGCTGAGATGCACCTGGAACGCATCCGACCCCAAACCCAGCTCGCGCAGGGCCTCCACGCCCACCAGGATGCATTCGGCGTCCGCCACCACGTCCGCAGCCCCGATGATGTCGATGTTCCACTGGAAAAACTCCCGCAGCCGTCCCCGTTGGACGTTTTCACCGCGGAACAGATTGGGGATGGAAAACCACTTGATCGGCTTGGGCAGTGTACCGATCCGTGCCGCCACCATCCTGGCCAGCGATGGCGTCATCTCCGGCCGCAGGGCCAGTTCCCGACCGCCGCTGTCCGTCAGGCGAAAGAGCTGCCCCACCAGTTCATCGCCGCTCTTCTCGCGGTACAGGTCAAGGTATTCCAGAGTGGGACAGTCGTATTCCTCAAAGCCGTGGCGGAGCGAGACCTGTCGCCAGACGTCGAAAATCCGCCGGAGGGCAGCCATGTCCTCGGGGTACAGATCACGCGTGCCTTTGACCGCCTGTATTTTCATCGCGGTAGCATCCTGAAGTCTTTCTGATCGTTCCAAAGCTGATTCTATAGGTCCCCGGTCAAGGCTGGAAGCCGTGGCCGCGACGGCTGCCTCCACGGAAGGCTCCTGGCGAAGCGAGGCAAGCTCCACGCATCGGCCCTGTGCCGCCGAGTCCCGTTATCCCATATACTCGAACCATGCGGGTGATCACCGGACGGTTCCAGGGGCGGAAACTGAAGGCTCCGCCGGGCGAAACCACGCGACCCATCCTGGATCGCGTCAAGGTCGCCGTCTTCGACTTCCTGGGCGCCAGGCTGGCCCAGCCGGGAGTGCTCCCGCCGCTCAGCGTCCTGGACCTTTTCTGTGGCGGAGGCAGTCTGGGGATTGAAAGCCTGTCCCGAGGGGCCGCCTACTGCGCGTTTGTCGACGCAGACCGTGCCGCCTGCGGCTGCCTTCGTGAAAACCTCGATCACCTCGGCATCGGCCCGGAGGGGCGGATTTACCAATCGCCAGTGGAGACGGCGATCATCGCCCCGCCGCCCAATGGCCGCTTCTCGCTGATATTCCTCGATCCGCCCTACCGCCTCAGCGAGGATTGGACCCCTCGCGCCACATTGCGGCGTGTGCTGGAACGTCTGGGTGCCGATCCGGTGGTCGATGAGAATGCGACCATGCTGTGGCGGCATGCCGATAAGTGCGAAATTCCGGATTTGTTACCCGGCGGATGGCAGGTGGAGCACCGCCGCTCCTGGGGCCGGATGGCCGTCTCCGTTCTGGTTCGCACGCCGCGGGAGGACCGGTGACGATGCCCCCGGCATGTTCGATGCGTGAAGCCGCCGAGCGGGTCGTGCGCCGACTGCAAGACGCCGGTCATGTGGCGTATTTCGCGGGCGGCTGCGTCCGCGACATGCTGTTGCGACGAGAGCCGGAAGACTACGACGTCGCCACCTCCGCGCACCCGGATGAGGTCTGCCGCCTCTTCCGCCGCACTCAGCGAGTCGGGGCCAAGTTCGGAGTGGTCCTGGTCAGAATCAGCGGATACATGATCGAGACAGCGACCTTTCGCGCCGACCTGGCCTATCGTGATGGACGCCATCCGGAAGGAATTCGCTTCACCAATGCGCAGGAGGACGCCGCCCGACGCGACTTCACGGTCAACGCCATGTTTTTCGACCCCAAGCGGCGCGAAGTGGTGGATTACGTCGGCGGGCAGGACGACCTGACACACCGGCTCATCCGGGCCGTCGGAGACCCCCGGCAACGTTTTGCAGAGGATCATCTACGCATCCTGCGAGCGGTTCGGTTCGCGGCCAAGCTGGGATTCCGCATCGATCCGGCGACCTGGGAGGCCATGCGCGAACTCGCTCCGGCTTTGTCCAAGATCAGCCCCGAGCGGATTCGAGAGGAACTCGAATCCCTGTTGACCCACCCTGCTCGCCGGACCGGGTTCGAACTGCTCTGCGGCTGCGGCGGCGTTCGCTTCCTGTGGCCCGGGTCAGAGGTGCTGCTGTCTCAGGCCGAAGCGATTGCCAATCTTCTAGAAGCCCTTCCCCCTTCAACCAGTTTTGAGTTGGCCTGGGCGGCGATGCTTCATCGCTTGCCCGCGTCGGAAGTAGTTGCGGCGTGCAAGGCCCTGCGGTGTTCCAACCACACTCGGCAGAAGGTGAGTTGGCTGGTGGCGAAGCAAAGCGACCTGCTGTATCCGGCGGACCTGAGCTTAGCCGATCTGAAGCTGCTGATGGCCTCGCCGCATTTCAGCGAGTTATGGTCTTTGTTTATCTCCAAGATTGCTGCCGAAAGACGCGATCCGAGCATCCCGGAAATTGTGCGGCAACGTGTGGATACCATCCCCAAAGACCAGATAGCCCCCCCGCCGTGGATTGACGGAACCTTTCTGGAGCGTCTCGGGCTTCCCAAAGGCCCGGCATATCGACAGATCCTGGATCAACTGTATTACGCTCAGTTGAATGGAACGCTGGCGGATGCACAGGCCGCGGCCGCCGAGGCCGAGCGTCTGGTTCGGCAACGTCATTGACCCTGTCGTGACAGCGGAGTCGGAAGCTCAATGGAATCCATCGAACAGGAATCCGCCAGCAGATCAGCGAGCGCAAACAAGAATCAGCGGGCCGGTCGATGGGCTGTAGTTCTGGGTATCGTCCGCAACCCTTGGTCCGCACCGCCCCATTCGTTATAATCGATTGACCAGCCAGAAGTGCGGCTTGCTCGTCACATACGATAATGCAGAGCAGCGCCGGATCCGGCGGCTTTGGTGTGCGGTTTGCCGTTCCGCCGTCGGCCAAGCCAGTGGTAGGGGGAAGAGAGACAACCGGGGAATATTATCACACGGGAGATCCAGAATGATTTCGATGACGCGTCTAGCGGTCGCCGGAGCAGCGTTACTGCTCCTCGTGCCTCAAGCAACCTGGGGTCATCCCGTCGTGGGCGAAATTCTGCCGCTGCGTCAACCCGACGGCAGCGTGATCCAAACGCGAATATGGGGTGACGAGTTCTACACCGACGTGGAATCGCTCGACGGTTTCACCTTGATTCGCGATCCGCTCTCCGGGTGGATTTGCTACGCCCGCCTGTCTGTGGACGGCAACGAATACGAATCGACCGGGGTTCCGGTGGGCACCGCCGACCCCTTGGGGTTGGGCCTGTCGCCACGGCTTCGGATCCATCCTTCCTCCGTGGCCAGCAAGGTCGCTTCCGCCCGGGCCGATTTCGAGAAACGAAGGTATGAAGGTCCGTTGGCACCCCCGGCACCACGGGACGGCGGACCCCGTGGGCCGACCACCGGCAACGTGCAGGGCATTTGCCTGCTCATCGATTTCTCTGATGATGTCGGGACCATTCACCCGGTCAACGTGAACAACTACTGCAACCAGGTCGGCTACACCGGCTACAGCAACAATGGGTCGGTCCGCGATTATTTCTACGATATCTCGCAGGGCCTGCTGACCTACACAAACTACGTCCCGCCCGCGTACTACCGCGCCGCCCAGCCCAAGACGTATTACACGGACCCCAACATCTCCTACGGAACTCGGGCACGGGAACTGATTTTGGAAGCCCTGAATGACCTGGAGGCCAACGGCTTCGATTTCAGCCAGTACGACGCCGACAGCGACGGGGTCATCGACGCCCTCAATTGCTACTACGCCGGCTACAGCAACAGTGCCTGGGCCACGGGTCTGTGGCCGCATGCCTGGACGGTCAGTTTCTGCGCGGACGGCGTCTGCACCGATCGCTATCAGATGACCGACATGCAGGACAGTCTGCGGCTCGGCACTTTCTGCCATGAAAACGGCCACATGCTGTGCGACTGGCCGGATTTGTACGATTACGACTACGACTCGCGGGGCGTGGGTCGCTACTGCCTCATGGCTTATGGCACGACGGCAACCAACCCTTGTGAGCCCTGCGCTTATATGAAGTACATCGCCGGGTGGACGACCACAAACCTACTGGTGATCCCGCAGACTGGCCTGTCGCTGCCGGTCAGCAGCGGAAACGTCATCTACAAGTTCGAGCACCCTACTCTGGCTAACGAGTATTACCTGATTGAGAATCGTCAGAAAGTTGGGCGAGATAGCGGTTTGCCCGATGCGGGACTGGCCCTCTGGCATATTGACACGCTGGGCAGCAACAACTACCAGCAACAGACGCCCACCCAGCACTACCTGGTTACCCTCGTGCAGGCCGACGGCCAATGGGACCTGGAAAACAACGTCAACTACGGTGATGACACGGATCTCTACGAATCGCCAACTTACACGGCCTGTACTCCCTCGACCAACCCGAACACGCACTGGTGGAGCGGATCCTCCAGCGGCCTGTACGTTCAGAACATCAGCCGGTCGGGTACTGCGATGACGTTTGATTTCGTCAATGGCGTCGACTGCAACGGCAACGGCATTCCTGATTACCTCGACATTTCCGGAGGCACCAGCACGGATTGCAACAGCAATTACGTGCCCGATGAGTGCGATCTGGCTCAAGGACTCGCCACCGACTGCAATAACAACGGCGTACTCGACGAATGCGAACCGGACTGCAACGACAACCTGGTGCCGGACAGTTGGGAGACGGCGCAAACAAGCGGGCTGGTCGGCATGTACTTCGACAACATTAACTTCACCGGCCGCCGGCAGATACGGCTGGACGCCACCGTCAACTTCAACTGGGGCACGGGATCGCCGCTTCCCGAGCTGGGTTCGGATACCTTCAGTATTCGGTGGACCGGATACTTGCTGACGACCAGCACGAGCGGGTTCTACTCGCTGTTTACGCGGACTGACGACGGCGTCCGGCTTTGGCTGGATGGGCAACTGTTGATCAACAAGTGGATCGACCAAGGCCCCACTGAGTGGGCGACCAACCTGTGGCTGGACGGTAACCGGGCGTATCCCCTCGTCATGGAGTACTACGAGAACGGCGGAGGCGCCGTGGCCGAGCTGCGGTGGCAGCCTCCCTCGGCCACGAAGGTCATCATCCCAACCACCAACCTGAGGCCCGCACAGGACGTCAATTCGAACGGCATCCCCGACGAATGTGAGCTGCCGGGCGACTTGAATTGTGACGGCATCGTCGACGTTGCCGATATCATCCCGTTCGTGCAGGCGTTGATTGATCCCACCGCTTACGAGGCGCAATACCCCGATTGCGATCGCAGTCGGGCCGATACCAGCGGCAATGGTGCCTCGGACGGCGGTGACATTCAATCGTTCGTGAGCCTGCTGCTGGGCATCTAACGGCGGCAGACTTGCTGTCCGCTTGATTGTCAGCCGTTCAAGGTCCGCCCAGCGGCCGCAGGCCGTAGTGCTCCAGGTACGCCGCCGCATGGGGGTAATCCGGAACGGGGTATCCGGGCGGAATCCGGTCGAGCAAGATCCGAGCCAATGCGTCCGTTTCCTCCTGCACCACATGCCTCAGCGGCAGGTGAATGGGCAGAGAAACGGTCCAATCCAGCTCGTAGAGCCGGGAGCCCCCATCTTCAAAAGTTCGGCAGGTTGCGAACCTCCGGTCTCGATCGCAGACCTCGGTCAAAGCGTCCAGCCACTCCCGCTCGACGGGAAACCCGTCCATGTCGTGCCGGTGGGTCGGCAGGAGATGGGGAAACAGCGGCGACACCAGAATCCAACGCACGTCGGCGGCCCGGAGGTTCTCCAGCCATACCGAGGGGTCCATCACAAATCGATCGTAGGCCGCGCCGGAAAAATGCGGAGTCCCCAAGGCCCGTGTCTCGGTCAGCGAAGCAAAGTCGTGGTATCGACCGTCCGCCGGTCGGCGAGCCGGGACGTAAATGACTCGATTATTCAGCTTCGGGCCGAGCAGAAAGTACGGCACGTTGTGGCCCGCGTAGGCAACGGTGGCCTGGCCCACGTGCCGGTCGGTCCATTCCCAAGCGAGGCCCAGAAACCGCCATCGGGAACTGCGGATCGCCTCCTGCCGTGGAGAATCACCAACAAGGCCGGCCACGACAAAAGCCGTCAGACAGGCGGCAGTTGAGACGCAGGCGACCCGGCGGACTGCGGGTCTGGTGGCGTTCGCCCAAAATGCAACACCGCCCAAACGCAGTCCGGCAGCCAGAGCAGAGATCAGGATGACTAAGATCGTCCCCGCGACAACCACCCCCCCCGCAGACGGCTCAGACCATCGCAGACGCCAATCGCCGTGAAAAGTCCCCAGCCAGACGGCCACGGTTGCGGCGGCGAGCACCTTGCCCGCAGCAGGATGCGCCCTGTCGGCGGCAGCCCCGCAAACCAGAGTCAGGGTTATCGGACCCCACGCAAACCGACCTTCCTGAAACGGCAGGACGTACCAGAAAGCGGACCAGGCTGCGGCGGCGCTGCTCAGCGCCGCAAGGAGCGGGAGCTCCGCGGGTCGTTTCCGGAGAGCCACCCAAGTTGACACCAGGCCCGCCGCCGCAATCAGCCCGACCGGCCCGGCATACCAGGATCGATACTCCGACACGATGCCTGCGGCGTCAGGCGTCGGCAAAGGAGCTTGCGGCGGATGCAGGGATTCCCACAGAACTCGCCCGAAGGCGTCCCTTGCGCCGGACCGGCGGACGTTGAACGGCGAATTCCGCATCTGCTCGGTCCCGAAGGCACCTGGGAACAAGCGAAGCGATCCGGCCCGGACTTCGAGCGGATAGACCGGGTTTCCCGTCACAATCCAGTTTCGCGCGTACCAGAACCCGCCGCACCACGCTGCGACGAAGATAGCTGCGACTGCTAAGGCGCGACCGGTTGGGGGTGTCCGGGATTGCCCGAACCGCAGCGCGCTCCAGGCAACGAGCGGTATGAGCGAGACCAAGAAGACCACCGCTATGAACTTGGTCCCCAGAAGCAAGCCCACGGCGAGAATCAAGCCGACCAGATCCGCAGGCCGATGGCTGCGGCCGCCGCGAAGCGCAAAGCCCGCAACGGTCGTCAGGTGTGCCGCCAAGGCGACATCCACCATGGCCGAGGTGGCCTGCGCTTGCAGGGAAGGCACTGCGGCCAACGCCAGACAGGCCCCTGACGCTACCCCACGACGCACCCCCAAGGCACGGGCGGCGACATAGGCCGCCAGAAGCCACTGCAACCAGAAGGCGACCTGCCCGCCGCGGGCGAGTCGGTCATCGCCCGTGCAACACATCAGCGAGGCATACCAGACTTCGGTGCTGGAGGGGGTGTACGCTGGAGCCGGGTCGCCGAACCACGTCGGAATGATTGTGATCGCGGCGTCTTGAAGCCAACGGGCGGGGAAAACCAGATGATAAGTGAGAACGTCGTAATCATAAGTGGGTCTGGTCAGGGCCTGCCAGACCGTCCATCCAGCGAGCAGCAGCAATCCCACGCCCAGGACCGAAGCTGTGGTCGGTCTCGCACTCGCGAACCAGGGTTGTGGCACACCAACCGGGCAACGGCCGCTATACGATCGGAGATCCGCTGAATCCGAAGGCTCCGCACCGCGGTCGAGTCGGGCGGACACCCACCACAACAACCCCGCGGCCGAAAGCGATCCCGCGATGATCCAGCCTCGGCTCAAGATTCCGATCGCACCCAGGATCAGGCCGACGGCAATCGTCGCCGAGAAGTAGAGGACGGCAGCGAGCAACAGTCGAGCCGCGAAGCCTTGCTCCCTTGCCGGGCCGGTGTGCAACGCAACGGCCAAACGATAGGCGGAGGTCGCCAATGGAACATGGACCAACACCAAACAGAGCAGACCTGTCAACTCGGGCCCCAAGCCGATCCACATCACGTCACTTTCACCTGACAGCAGCATCACGCAGAGGCTTGGCATCATGGCTGTCCTCGGGCCATCTTGAGCAGCAACTCGGGGAAGGACACGATTTCATCGAATTGCTGGCCATAAATGAGGTAAAAACCGATGTGAATCGCCCCCAGCAACACCGCCAGCAGCACAAGCACGGGCAGCAAAGAACGGCGGGGATGCGCCCTGGCCAGCAATCCTGCAAGGAGGAGATAGAAACCCACCACCGCAGGAGTGAGATACCGCATTTGCATGCCATGCCCTTGCAGGCGGGCAGCCATCAGCCCGAGCCAGACGATCCCGATCCAGGCAGCCGGCAGCAACAGTGGCGGTCGCAGCAGTCGGCTTCGCTGCAACGCCGCGGCGATCAGCACGACCAGCACAGCCGGCGTCACGGCCATGGACTCAGAGATGTAGTAGTGCCAGGGGTGGGACATCTCTCTCGCCACGTGCGGGCTGGCCGCCACGAGCGCAGCATCCGGCCTGATCCAGGTCGGCAGCCAGGCGCCGCATGTTGCCCGGAAGGCGATCAGCCAGGGAAGAACGACGAGGACAGCCACGAACAACGCGACACCGGCTGCACATCGTCGCCGCCTTGCGTCGGCAGCAGGGACGGAGACCGCCGCCGCCAGGGCAACCGGGAGGAGCAGTCCGGCGGTCAACTTGCCCAGACATGCCAAACCAAGCAGGAGTCCCCCCGCCCAGGCCAACCGCAGGCGTCCCCGGGCGGCAGCAATCCAAACCAGGACCACGCCCAGGCCACCCAGCCCCCCCACCAGCGTGTCGGGCCACAACTTGCGGGAGGCGAAGGCCATGATCGGGTCTAGGGCCGCGCCCAACACCGGCAGCAGCAGAAAGAAGTGCACCGCGTGCCAGTTCTCCCTGCGGAAGGTCCAAGATGCTCCGGCAACGGCCAGGACAGCACAGACATGACCCAGCCAGGGCACCACGATGGCCGCCTGCGGAGCCTCGGCCGCGACGAAGGGCATGAGTAACAGTGGCAGCAGAGGCGGGTGATGGAACAAAGGCCGGTCGTACACCGATGGCGGCAGTTCCTGAAGAACCGGCATCCCTTGCAGAGAGTACGACCCGTTGTTCAGCCAGTTCCAGGCTACTTGCCAGTAGATCTGCTCATCGTACTCTGCCCGGGGAACGAAGAGGGTGGGCAGCTTCAGGGTCAGGCACAGCACGAGGATCGCGGTACAAGCCGCAGCGAAACGGCGGCGGTCATCAGTGCCCGTATGCACCGTCGGCTGGATGCTCGCCGGTCTCTCGGTTTGCCGTTGCATCCGCAAGGCCTTCTTCTTCGGTTGCAGTCTTGCCGGCCGGTATACTGGAGCCGTCGAGTTCGGCCGGGCTGATACACAACGGTCGGAACATCGGAGCGTATTCTACATTGGCGGCGGTGGCCAGCCAGAATCAAGCAAGGCTTCCGGTCCAACGGAATAGCCGTACAATGAGCACGATGCCCGAATCGAGCCCAGAGACCGACCGGGTTCCTCCCGCCGCAGCCGGCTCGCCACCGCACCCGACGGGGAATCGCCTGCCAGAGGCTCGCCACACTTCTGCGGAGGCAATCGCGAAATCGCACCTCACGCCGGCGATGCGGCAGTATCTCGAACAAAAGGCGGAAGTCGGCGATGCCATCCTTCTATTCCGCATGGGCGACTTCTACGAGACGTTCTTTGAAGATGCCAAAACGATCGCCCGCGTGCTCGGTCTGACCTTGACCGCCCGGAACAAGGAGAGTAGCGATCCCATTCCGCTCGCCGGCGTCCCCTATCATGCCGCAGACGGGTACATCGCTCGCCTCGTGCGGGCCGGCTACAAGGTGGCGATCAGCGAACAGGTGGAGGATCCTCGACTGGCGAAAGGCCTGGTCCGGCGGTCCATCGATCGTGTCATCACCCCCGGCACCTTAACTGACGACCAGCTTCTGGACGAACGGCGGAACAATACCTTGGTGGCCTTGTGCCCCGCCCGCCTAGCGGATTGGAGTGCAGGGCCGATCGGCGTCGCCCTGGTCGAACTGGCGGGCGGTCGGTTCGAGACCCAGGTGCTTCCCAGCGACGGCCTGATCGACGAATTGGCCCGCGTGCGGCCGGCCGAGCTGCTGATACCGGATCACGGGACTCCGGAAGAGCCGCCGCTGCTGAAGAGACTCCGCGAGTCGATCGACGCAGTGATCACGCTGCGTCCGGGCCACGCCTTTGACGCGCACCTGGCCGAACGTTTGTTGCGGGAGCATTTTCGCGTTTCCACCCTGGCGGGATTCGGCTTCGAGACGTTCGACCTGTCTCTGTGCAGCGCGGGGGCGATTCTCGACTACCTCCGGGAGACTCAACGTTCCTCCCTCGCGCACTTGACCCGACTGCAACCCAGGATTTCAAAGGATCGAGTGCTCATCGACCAGACCACCCTGCGATCGCTGGAGATCGAGCGCACCATCCGCGACGGGGGCACGGAAGGCACTTTGCTCGCCGCGGTGGACCTCACCGTGAATCCGATGGGCAGCAGGAGGCTCCGCGAGTGGCTCTGCTATCCGCTGTCGCGCGGCGACGAGATCGCCACCCGCCAGAACGCCATCAGCGATTTGCTGGGCCAGCCGGACCGGCTCCAGCGCATTCGTGAGACGCTGCGAGAGATCAACGATGTGGAGCGTATTGCGGCGCGGGTCGGCATCGGCCGGGCCTCCCCCCGCGATCTTGTCGGGCTGAGTCGCGCTCTGCGGCGTTGCCAGACCTTGGTAGAGCAGATCGGCCCCAGCGTCCGGGCGGATGCCGCCACCGATCCGGATCTTCTCACCAGGCTCCGCGCGGACCTCACGGGACACGAGGCTCTGGCCCACTACCTTGCCGCAGCCTTGCGCGCGGACGCTCCGCCGACGACTCGCGACGGAGGCTACATCGCCGAGGGGCACAACGCCGAACTGGACCGGCTCCGCGGAATCGATGCCGAGGGCGGCCGCTGGTTGGCGGAGTACCAGGCAAGGGAAGCTCGGCGGACCGGAATCCCCTCCTTGAAAATCGGCTACAATTCCGTCTTCGGCTACTACATCGAGATTACCCACCAGCATCGCGACAAGATCCCGCCCGAGTACGTCCGCAAGCAGACTGTCCGCAACGCCGAACGCTACATCACGGACGAACTCAAGCGACACGAGATCGAGGTCCTGGGAGCGCTGGACCGTGCTCGACAGCTCGAGGCGGAGTTGTTCGAGGAGATCCGACGACGAACCGCGGAGCAGTTGCCGGCACTGCAACGCGCCGCCGAGGCCGTTGCTGTGCTGGATGTGATTGCCGGGCTTGCCGAACTAGCCCGCGCGCGGGGATTCTGCCGCCCCGAGCTGGCGGACGGGTCGGCGGGACCGGTACTGGAGATCACCGACGGACGGCACCCGGTGCTGGACCTGACCCTGGCGGAGCGGTTCGTTCCCAATGACTGCCGCCTCTCCTCGGAAGGCGACCGACTCCTGCTAATCACCGGCCCCAACATGGCCGGCAAATCGACCTACATTCGCCAGGTCGCCCTGCTGACGCTGCTGGCCCAGACCGGCAGTTACGTGCCTGCCCGGGCCATGCGGCTAAGCCCGGCGGACCGCATCTTCGCCCGTGTGGGCGCGAGCGATGAATTGGCTCGCGGTCATTCCACTTTCATGGTGGAGATGCTGGAGACAGCCCGGATTCTGAACAACGCCACCTCGGATTCGCTCGTGATTCTCGACGAGATCGGCCGGGGAACAAGCACCTACGACGGGTTGGCTCTCGCCTGGGCCATCGCCGAACACCTCGCGGAACGGATCCGCTGCCGCACGCTCTTCGCGACGCATTACCACGAGTTGACTGACCTAGCCGAGCGTCTCCCCGGCGTGGCCAACTACAACGTGGCCGTCCGCGAGGAACTGCGCCCGGACGGTGCCGGCCGCGAAATCGCCTTCCTGCACAAGATCGTGCCGGGAGCGACGGACCGGAGCTACGGCATACACGTTGCCGCCATGGCCGGTCTGCCGGCTTGCGTGTTGCGTCGCAGCGAAGCAATCCTGGCTGCACTGGAACGACGGATGCCAGGTGGCGGGATCGAGCCGCGGCCGCCGGGGCGACGAAAGGAAATCGGGCAGATGATGCTCTTTGCGGAACCTGCCCCGCCTGCCATGCCGGATTGGTGGCGGGAGCTGGTCGATGCCATTGACACCATCGATGTCGAGCGGACGACGCCGTTGGATGCCCTCCAACTGCTGCAACAGCTTCGGTCCCTGGTTCGCCGCGCATAAATCGTGGTGGCGTGGCCCGCATCATGGGCGATGCCTGTGGAGCGTCAGCCCGGCGGACGACTTGCATCCCGAGCCTGCTCCGGCATACAGTGCATCGCTGATCGGTTCCAGCTTCTTACCGGACCACTCAGATGAGGAGATTTGCATCATGTCGCTCGCTTCCGTCCTTTGCCCCTCCCCATGCTCGCGATTCCGCACCACCGCGTTTCTGTTCTCCGCCGTCCTTCTGGGCGGTTGCACGAAACCCGATACTATCGCATCCAGCGCGCCTCAGCCTATTCGCCCCAGTCCCCTGGATGTCGTGGATCAGCTTTGCATCCGCTCGCTAAGCGACGACGTAGTCTTCCTGCGAGAGCGGCTTGCGCCCGACTTCCTCGACCACGCCACCGGACAACGGCACACTTCCCTGCCTGAGCCGCAGCTCATCGCGCTCATGCATCAACTGCGAATGTGCCGCCCGACCTCTCTGCACAAGACAGATCAGGCGGATCGGGTATCGGTCTGCCTGGTCGGCGTAAAGGACAACACGGTCCGCCAATTCAGCTTGGATCTGGTTTACGACGAGCACCGGGGTTGGCTCATCGCCGGCAGCCTCTATGGAGAAAAACCGCTCTCCGAGACCGCCGGCCGTTAGGGTCCGCCACAGTCGCTTATCGGCCTGCGCTCAGCACCCATAACTCGCCGCATCAGGAAAACAGCCTGCCGCCGCGGCGTGCGCTGACGTGCGCCACACATGACGGGTCGTCAGGCAAAGCATTGCTCCGGTCCCCCGCCATTCGATACGATATGACCTGGTGGCGGGAGTCGGGCAGATACGCCGGTCTTCGTGCCTGTCGGCGGGTCGAGGCAATCACATGTTCAGTCGAAGCGTTATCGTCTTGACTCTAGGCTTGTTCCTGGCGGGATGCGGGGATCCTCGAGAGGAGTTCGGCAGAACCTGGTACATCGACGGAGCGGGCAATTGGGGGTTTGGCGTGCTCGACGTTCCCGCCGGGCTGAGGGACGCCAACTATCCCGGAGCCGTGACCCACTATCACTGGTCGCTGACCATGAACCCCGCCCTGGATCAGACCTTTCGCTTCATAGCCAAGAGTTCCGGCGCCGCCCTGGGGCGAGAGATCACGACCTATCTCAAGAAGTACCCCAAGGCGGACGCCAACATCATCGCTCTCTCCGCGGGCACCGGCGTGGGGATCTGGGCCATCGAGAATGTCGAGCCGCCCGGCAAGGTGAACCACTTCATCATGCTGGGATCGAGTCTTTCCAGCCGCTACGACGTCAGCAAGGCGCTTCGCAACATGAAAGGCAATATTTACGTCTACTACACGCCCACGGATCCCGTGCTCGATGGCCCGGTCCGGGCCTTGGGCACCATCGACGGCACCTTCGATGATTCGGCGGGACTCGTGGGGCTCATCGGCCCATCGGCCCGCCAGGGGCGAGTCGTCAACATCGCTCGTCGCTCGGAGCATTCGCGTTTCGGCTGGACCGGCGGTCACGCCGACTGCACCAACCGCCGATTCGTAGAGCATTACCTCGCCCGACACCTGGTCGGCGGCGGGTCGCAGGAACCCTCCGGTACACCCGGCGAGCAGGTCCGCGAGACGGCGGCGGCGTCCGGCTCTCCGGCCAGCGGTGCCTGGCTCTCCACGCGATAGCCCGAGTCTCTTCCCCGCGTTTCTGCCACGGCCATGCATTGGCACTCGCACGCTTCACGGCTACACTACCGCCGGGTCGTGCCTGGGCGGCACGATGAGGGTTGCTGATGCGTAGGTGGTTGATCGTCCTGGGGGGCGTCTTGCTGACTGGCGGCGGTGCGGCCTGGCTCGCCTTTGGCGACCGCCAACCGAACTACGAGATCGTCACCGCCCGGACACGTTCAGGGTCGATCCGGATGACGATCGAAACCAGCGGAACGGTCGAGCCCCTCAGTACCGTGCAGGTCGGATGCGAAGTCACCGGCAAGATCGTCGAGCTGACCGTGGACAACGACCAACCGGTTCGGGCGGGACAGGTGATCGCCCGGATCGATCCTGAGCTGGCGGAAGCCGAACACCGCCAATCGCAGGCGGACTTCGTTCGGGCCAATAGCGCGTTGGTCAGCGCAGAGCTCGCCCTGGAAGAACAGAAGGCCAAACTGCCGATCCTGACTCAGCAGGCGTTGGCCAGCAAGCAGGACGCCGAAGCGGCTTTGAAGGATGCTGAGTTCCAATGGAGCCGTGTGGAGAAGTTCTTCGAGCAAGGCGACGCCAGCGAAGCGGAGAAGGTGGTGCGGGAGGCCGTGCTTCTGCGGGCCCGGGCAGCCCTCATGGCGGCGGAAGCGGCTCACAACCTAGCCATCCAGAATGAGACCTTTCTGATTAAGCACGCCGAAGAAGCCGTCGCCCAGGCGCGGGCGACGCTGGAGCTGGCCGAGGCCCGGCGGGCGTTCACGGCCACACGGATGGAGCGTTGCACCATCACCTCCCCCATCGACGGCATCGTCTTGAAGCGCTATTTGGACGTCGGCACCACGGTTGTGGCGACTTTCCAACCCCCTCTGCTTTATCTCCTGGCTCCCAGTCTCGACCGCATGCGGGTCAGCGCTAAGGTCAGCGAGTCGGACATCGCCCATATCGAGATCGGTCAGCCGGCCAGCTTCGTGGTGGAGGCCCGGCAGCCGGTCCGCTTCAGCGGCCGGATTCTAGCCAAGCATAATCAGCCCGACATTGTCCAGAACGTCGTCACTTACACGGTCGTGTTCGAGGTGGACAACGACGCCCGGCGTACGCTGATCCCGGGCCTGACGGTGAACGTCGAGATCGAGTGCGTCGCGAAGGAATCCGTTCCCTACGTGGAGAATGCCGTCTTGCGATTCAAGCCGCCGTTGTCGACGGAGGAAAGGCGGGGTCTGTTGGAGGCTGCGGTGTGGCCGCCGCAGCCCATCGCTGATGCCGAGGGCCATCCTCCCCCCTACTGCTCCAAGGCCCATGCCTGGCAATACGACGAGACCGCTCGGCGGTGGGCGCTCGTGCCCTTGTGGGTCGGCATCACCGACAACGTCAACACCGAGATCCTGGCCGGTGCCGCGCCCGGGATGCCGTTCGTCAAGAAGTTCATCGACAAATCGGAGTCCGGCTTCGGCTTCAAGGACGCTCTGCGCCTGGCCAGCCCCAGCAATCGCACGCTGTAGCGCCCTGATCCGCATGAGCAATCCCCCCGGCCACGCTCGTCCACTCGTGATCTCGACCGTGGATGCTCCCGACGAGGAGATCGTGGTCCAACTGCGGGATCTGCATAAGATCTATGAGGCCGGAGATAACCCGGTGCATGCCTTGCGGGGCCTGAATGTGGATGTCCTTCGGGGCCAATACGTGGCCTGTATGGGTGCTAGCGGCTCCGGCAAGTCCACGCTGCTGAACATCCTAGGCGCGTTGGACGTGCCGACCCGCGGAACGTACCGACTGGCCGGCACCCTTACCAGCCAGTTGGATTCCGAAGCTCTGGCCAAGGTTCGCAATACCTACATTGGGTTCATCTTCCAGAACTTCAACCTGCTTAACCGCAGTACGGCCTTGGAAAATTGCGAATTACCGATGGTCTATGCCGGCGTGCCGGCCCGTCGGCGTCGCGAGGCCGCCATGAGCGCCTTGAGCAAGGTGGCTCTGGCGGATCGTGCCCATCACTTGCCTTCGCAGCTTTCCGGCGGCCAGCAGCAGCGGGTAGCCATCGCCCGAGCGCTGGTGAATGCCCCCCGGATGATCCTGGCCGACGAGCCCACGGGAAACCTCGACAGCCACACCAGCGGCGAAATCATGGCCATCCTGAGGGAACTTCACGAAAAGGAAGGCCTCACCATCATTATGGTCACCCATGATCCCGGCATCGCCTCGCATACGGAACGAGTCATTGTCTTGCGGGACGGGGAGATCATCACTGACCAGCCCACGCCACGGTGCGGCGGCCCAGCCGTACCGGATGTGCGGGTGGTGGCCGCGAACGGAAACGGATGATGCTGGCCCTCTGGTTCGAATGCCTGCGGATCGGTTTACGTGAATTGTGGAGGCACAAACTCCGCAGCTTCCTGACCATGATCGGCATGATCATGGGCGTTTCCGTGGTCATCATCTGCGTCTGTGTGGTACAGGGCGTGAAGGACTCGCTGATTGACGATATTCGCCGCGCGGGTCGCAACATGATCATCATCGGCAGCCGGGAAACCAAGAAGACGGGAACCGCCCGCGGCCTGGCCGGAAGCAATCTCACCCGGGCCGACGCCGAGGCGATCGGCTTGGAATGCGACGCCGTCGCCATGGTGTCAGCCATGCAGCCGGGCGAATTCCTCGCGGTCAGCGACACTGGCAACACTGTGCTTGCGGTGACCGGCGCCGACCACTCCTACACGGCCATTCGGAACTGGAACGTGGTCGAGGGACGAGACCTGGAGCCTTTCGACATCATCGGCCCCCGCCGGGTCTGCCTGGTCGGCCACACGGTGGTCCGCGAGCTGTTCGGGGAGGATAGCCCGATCAACCGCAATATCCGCATCGGCCAACTGACTTTCAAGGTGGTCGGCGTACTGGAGCCCAAAGGCGTCAACCCTTTGAACATCGATGAGGACAACACCATCGTCGTTCCGCTGCCCATTGTGCTACGTGACCTGTTGGGCATTCAGAATCCGGCAGCCATCCTCTGCTCTGCGACCAGTGATGCCGAGGTCGAACAGGCCGTACAACAGATCACCGACCTGCTGCGCCAGCGGCACAAGCTCGGCGAAACGGACGAGGACGACTTCAAGGTCACCACGCTGAAGGAGAAAGAAGAGCAGGCCCGACAGATCAGCAATCAGATGACGCTGTTGATGTTCTTTCTGGCCTTGGTCAGCCTCGCGGTCGGGGGCGTCGGCATCATGAACATCATGCTTGTCGCGGTGACCGAGCGGACTCGGGAAATCGGCGTCCGCATGGCCATCGGGGCTTCCAAACGGGCGATCAGCCGGCAGTTCCTGGTCGAAGCCGCCGTCGTCTCCAGCGCGGGCGGGACGGTGGGCATTCTCCTGGGCGTGACCGGAGCCTGGTACATCGCCACGGCCATCGGCGTCGTGCCCAGGCTCTCGCCGTACATCATCGCCATTGCCTTCGCGTTCAGTGCCGGCGTGGGCGTCGTGTTCGGATTGCTGCCCGCCCGCCGCGCCGCCTCCTTGAACCCGATCGAGGCGTTGCGTCACGACTGACGCCGGCTGTTCCCATAATCAGAGAGGCCACCGGTCGTTGGGCCGGTAGCCTCTCCTGTCATCAATAGATCCCAGTCAAAGACGCGCGACGGTCGGAATCAGAATTCGTCAGGCGTCGCCGTCGAGTCGCCCTGGGCCGCCGCCGCAGAGGCCAGTACGCTGGCCATGTCGCTGCTACACAGCACCTTGTTGATGTCCAAAAGGATCTTGACGGCGTCGGAAACCTTGCCCATGCCCATGATGAAGCTGGTGTCCACGTCGCCGCCCATCGCCGGCGGGGGTTCGATGTTCTCGCCCGCGATGTCGAGCACTTCGGAGACCGTATCCACAATGATGCCGATCTCCTTGCCCACATCCACCACGATGATGCAGGTCTGTTCGGTGTGCTCGATTTCGTCCAGACCGAACTTGAGCCGCAGGTCGATCACCGGAATGACCTTGCCGCGGAGGTTGATCACGCCTTTCATGTAACCGGGCATCTTCGGAACCGCGGTGATCCCCATCAGTCCGATGATCTCCCGGACCTTCAGGATCTCGACACCGTATTCCTCATCAGCCAGTTTGAAAGTCAGGTACTTGCCCCCTCGGTCCATCGCCGTGGTCCCGCCGGCAGCTTTCTTCGGTTCGTCCAGCAAAGCAGTGGCCATCTTGATTCTCCGTTTCTTCCAAGTTAATTCATCCGGTCGAGCCGTGCCGCTGTCCCGCAGCCTTCGGCCCACTCCCGCCGGAGAACGCCGGGTGTCCGGGCGTCGCGGCAGCCTCATATCGTCCCGTACCTCTCAGGTCATGAGCTAGTCTCCAACAAGAAATCACCGATTCGTGCCACCGCGTCCGGAGGCAGCCTCACGAGGCGTGAACTTGGCGACTTTCACTTGACGCCAGAGGGGTTAGAATCTGCGTTGGGTGGGGTATGTGCCCAGCCCGCCATGAAATGAGAGGACTTGGCCGATGCCCGATAAGATGGATTTGCCCGCAGCCTTGGCGGCCGCTCCCCTAGGGTACGGTCCTATACTGGTGCTGATCCTGGTGATGCTGACCGTCGCCGTCAGCATTCTGGTCATCACACATATCTTCCCCAAGCCCAAGCGAAGCGGTCCGGAAAAGGACGGAACGTACGAATCCGGTATGCCCCCCATCGGCGACGCCCGCCGGCGTTTCAACGTCCGTTTCTATCTGGTCGCCATGCTCTTCCTGCTGTTTGATGTCGAACTGATCTTCCTCTACCCCTGGGCCACGCTGTTCGTCCATGAGGCGCGGGCGGGGGTGCCGGATGCGGCCTTGTTGTCGTTCCTGTTCTGGGAAATGGTCATCTTCTTCGGGATTCTCGTGGTTGGCTTCGCGTATGACTGGAAGAAAGGCGTCTTCCGGTATGACTAACCGGCACGGGCCTCGGCCTCGTGACGGCTGCGAGACCGAAGAACCCGAAGACGGGTGGGGCTACAATCCGCAAAACGACCAACGCGCTGTGCTGTGCCTGAAGAGAGGGAGCCGCGGCATGCAGAAGCACGAGACCGAACCACACGTGATGTCCTCAGATGACCTGCTGACGACCAGGCTGGATCATCTTGTGGATTTTTTCCGCAAGAACACCATCAACTGGTCCAGGAAGAACTCGCTGTGGCCCCTTCCCTTCGCCACCGCCTGCTGCGGAATCGAGTTGATGGCCACGGGCGCTAGCCGCTACGATCTGGCGCGTTTCGGGGCCGAGGTCATGCGGTTCAGTCCGAGACAGAGCGACCTGCTGATCTGCGCCGGTCGCGTGGCCATCAAAATGATGCCGGTCCTGCAACGTATCTATCGCCAAATGTGCGAGCCGAAGTGGGTCGTCTCCATGGGCGCCTGTGCTTCCAGCGGTGGCGTCTTCGACACCTACGCGGTGGTGCAGGGAGTGGATCAGTTCATCCCGGTGGACGTGTACGTGCCTGGCTGTCCCCCTCGGCCCGAAACGCTGATCGAGGGGATCATGGCGATTCAGCGGCTCGTGGAACGCGAGGGGGTAAAGAGCAGCACGGAACGCGGCCGCGGCCTTGGGCTGGTGGCGCAGCCGACTTATCAACTCAAGCTGGCCGTAGGACAAGAACAAACGAGATAGCCATGGCAGGCCCGCAAGAAATACTGGCGATTCTTCAGGAGCGATTCCCGCGGCTGAATCTCAGCCTCACCCCATTGCTGACCCGCGGCGGCAAGCCGGGCGACCAATACTACGTCCGCGTCGAGCCGCCCGATCTGCTTGAAGCGTTGCGGTTTCTCCGAGACGACCCGAGGACCCGTTTCGAGCAATTGATCGACCTGGCCGGCCTCGACTACCTCAACTTCCCCGGCGCGACGGACCGGTTCGGCATCGTGTATTCCCTCCTTTCGCTGACACACAACCACCGGATTTGGGTGAAGGCCTTTGTCAACGATCCGAGCCCGACCTTGCCGTCCGTGACGAGCATCTGGCCCGGCGCGGAATGGATGGAGCGAGAGGTTTACGATATGTTCGGAGTCGTTTTTGAAGGGCACCCCGATCTCCGCCGTATTCTGACCTGGGATGGCTTCGAGGCTCATCCGCTGCGCAAGGACTACCCGCTTCGTGGACGCGGCGAGAGAGAGTCGTACGAAGTGCTGAACCGCGAGAGCGCTTGAGCGACCACTGGCAAGTTCTTACCTCCGAATATAATCTTTTCCCCATCAGCCGGTAATCTTCGCGGTTTGGGTTCGGTCTCAATTTTTCAAAGAAGACACCGAACCCGGCATCGGTTCGAGCGTACTAACTCCGGCATCGCGATACCTCCTCCTTTCCTTACTTGCGGCAGGGGTGGCGATCACAACGGTTTGTGGTCGCCACCCCTTCTGATTGCCTGGGCATCACGCAGCCGGCGGCTATGATCCGCTCAAGTCGGAACAGCCGGGCTTGCTGTGGACGGCGGGCGGCTTGCACCCCGGCCGGCAACCATCGGAGGCTTGGGATGAAATCCTTTCGCAAGGAATTGTGGTTCGAGGTCCCGACCAAGCGGGCCTATCTCAACATCACGACCCAGGTCCAAGCGGCATTGGCGGAGAGCGGCATCCAAGAGGGACTCTGCCTGGTCAACGCCATGCACATCACGGCCAGTGTCTTCATCAACGACGACGAGCACGGCTTGCATCAGGACTTCGATCGCTGGCTGGAGAAGCTCGCGCCGCACGAGCCGATCCGCGACTACCGCCATAACGACACCGGGGAGGACAACGCCGACGCCCACCTGAAACGAACCATCATGGGTCGGGAAGTCGTGGTCGCGGTCACACGGGGGCAATTGGACTTCGGTCCCTGGGAGCAGATCTTCTACGGCGAGTTCGACGGGCGGCGCAAGAAACGAGTTCTGGTCAAGATTATCGGCGACTGATGGCCGCCCCGGCTGTCAGGGAGCAAGAACGGGGCCCAACCCGATCAACCCGCCTCCAGCGCGAGCTGCTTCTCGGCGATGACCTGCCGGAGGATTTCATTCAAGGGCGTCTTGGGTTCGTACCCGATCACGGCTTTCAGGCGATCCAGAGAGGGTACGCGCCGCATCATGTCATCGAAGGGCCTTCCGTAGGCTTCCTCGTAGGTCAGGTACCTCTTGGGACTGCGGCTGCCGGTCATGGCGATGATTCGGTCGGCCAGGGCCTCGATGGTGATTTCCTCCGTGCTGCCGATGTTGAAGACCAGACCGAAGCCCTTTCTGCTCAGCATGAGGTCCAACACGGCGTTGACGACGTCTCCGACGTAGCCGAAACAGCGAGCCTGTTGCCCGGTGCCATAGATGCACAACGGCTCGTTGCGCAGGGCGCTCTCGACGAATCGGGGAATGACCATGCCGTACCGGCCGGTTTGCCGGGGGCCGACCGTATTGAAGAAGCGGGCCACGACGACGGGCAAACCGTATTGGTGGTGATAGGCCAGACCGAGAAACTCATCGATGGCCTTAGAGCACGCGTAGGCCCAGCGCGAGTACTTGGTCGCGCCGAGGACCGTGTCATCATCCTCCTTGAACGGGACCTTCTCGCTCTTGCCGTAAACCTCGCTGGTCGAAGCGATCAGGACCGGCTTGCGGAATTTGTTGGCGATCGACAGAACGACCTCACTGCCGTGGATGTTCGTCTCGATCGTGTGGACCGGCTGATCCACAATCAGCTGCACGCCTACCGCCGCCGCCAGATGGAAGACCATGTCGCATTGTTCCACCAGAATGTGGACCGTTTCGGCGCGGCGCACGTCGTCATAGACGAATCTGAACTTCGGATGATTGATGATCCCTTGCAGGTTACGCAGGTTGCCGGTGCTCAGGTTGTCCAGCGCGGCCACCTCATGCCCATTGTGCAGCAGTCGTTCCGCCAAGTGTGAGCCGATGAATCCAGCCCCGCCGGTGATCAATGCTTTCATCGCAGGAATGTCCTCAGTCCTGTGTCGAGGGCCTTACGACGCTCGCGGCCGCCGGTCCCACGGGATAGCTATATAAACAGGAATGTCCCGCTTCGCCAGACTCACGGCACGATTCCCTGTCTCCGCAAACGGTCCAGTCGGGATCGGGCCGAGGTCTTCAGACCCTCGTCGTATGGACCGTCGATCAGCTCCTGAAGGATTTCGGCCGCCGCTGCCGGGCGATAGAGGTCCGTACCCTTGGCGTACTCGTGGGCGTAGAGAACCGCCAGCCAGTAACGAGCAATCCAGGGGCGTTCGGCCAGGGCGGACGCACGGCGGAGGGACTTTTCGGCGGCGAAGACCTCCCGCATTTGCACCTGGCAGTGACTGAGCTTCAGCCACGCATCCAGTTTGGGGGAACGCGTCGGAATCTCAATGATCCGGCGGTAGATCGGCGCGGCTCCCGCGAAATCCCCGACGTCCACCCGTTCGTCGGCAACGGCCTGGAGGTGTGCGGCCCATAGCTCCACCGTGAGTAGACTTAGGAGCGGCAGAATCGGGATCACGCCCCACCATCGCGAGGGGCTGAGCTCCCGCCGCAGCATCAATAAAGCGTGACCGGCAGCCAGGGCGTAGGCGACACCCCAGAAGGCCGGGATCCGCGTCGCGGCTGCCGTGAGACTGAGGCCCAGTAGGGCCACCGCCAGCCACCGGCCCTTGGCGGGCGCAGCCCGCTGGCGGGCAGCTTTGAGTGAACACATGATGATCAGCACGAGCCCGTAAAACCAGAGATCCGCGATCACGATGGGGCCCAGCCCCGGCGAGTCCGGGGATTCGGTCAGCCCGCTTCCGCGCAAGACCCAGACCCGCACGGCGCGGAGATCCATGACCACGTGGCTGAGAATGGCCACGGTTGCGATAAGGAACAGCCAGCCTCGCCGGCCGCGGCTGACTGCGAGAATCACCAACGAGACTGCGGCCGCCAACGCCAGGGCCAGCCACAGGGAGTTGGAGACAAAATGGGCTTCGAACACTGTGGGCGCAGCGACGATAATCCCCCACTCGACCAGATCGACCAGGTGCGCGAGGAGAACCAGCAGGCCGGGCCAGACCATCCACAAACGACGATCTCGCTGCGGATCCGGCCCCGGGCAGGCCGTCAGAGAGAGGCCCACGAGCGTGTGACCTACCGTGGCCAAGTAGCTTCCTCCCGTTCTTCGGCCGGAGTCGCGGCGGGAGTGCTGGTGCTGGATTCAGCGTCGGGGATCCAGTCGAGCAACCCGCGGGCCTCCTCGGTCCAGGGAACCACCGGCTCCATGGCGATCATCTGTTCCGCGGCGTGCTTTGCCCCCAACCAGTCTCCCTTGAAGAACAAGGCGTGAGCCAAGGCCAGCAATCCCGGGGGCGACGTCCTCACCTCCGTGGGGAGATCGCTCAAGCTTTGCAGGACATGTCTGGACTGGACGGCTCGCCGCGCATTCTCCGGCCATGCTGTCCATTGGCGAGTCCGCCGCAGTCTTGCGAGCAGCAGGTCCTCCTGGTGCCGAAGGAGATGCTCGCCGATCAACGCCCATTCCGCAAAAACGCGGTGGCGTGAGCCTTCGCCCAGTTGTCGTAGAGCTTCTTCTGCTTGCTCCAGACGGCCGTTGGCGGTCCATGCCCAGACCAGCCAGGCCTTCGGTTCCTCGTTGTCGGCGGTGCCGGACGCCAAACCAGCCCACAACTGCACCAATTCAGGAGACCTCCCCGACTTTTCCAACAACTCATGCAAGCAGATCGCCGCATCTATCATCCCTGGATGCCGTTCCAGCAATCGCCGATATATCGATTCCGCTTCTGCGGCGCGCCCCAACACAACCAGCAGGGACGCTTGGTTCAGGAGCGCCGCGACCGCGTTAGGATCGACAGCGACCACCTGGTCGAGAATCGCCAGCGCCTCGGTCGCCCGGCCCTGCATTGCGATTGCTACTCCGAGATTCAGCAACGCCGGAGCATCTCGAGAATCCTGAGCCAGAATCCTCCGCAGCAGGGTTTCGGCTTCTGCCTGTTCACCCGCCTGCATCCGCAACATGGCTAGTTCGAACAAGCTGTCTCGATGATACGGATTCAGCCGCAGGACTTGTTCAAATGCCGTTCGGGCCGCTGCCGTGTCGCCGGCCCTGAGGTAGTTCCGCGCCAAGGCCGCGGCGGCGGGCGCGAAGCCCGGGCATTGCTCCAATATGGCCGAGTACTGAGATCTGGCTTCTTGGGAGCGGCCCAATTCTTCCAAAGTCAATGCCCGGTAATATAACGTGCGGGTTCGATTGGGCAGATTTCTCGCGGCGAAGTCCAATTCCCGAAACGCCGCGGGCCAGTCCCGGAGCAGTCGCAACGCTTCGCCCGCTTCGGCGGCGAGTCGCGGATGGTCTGGCCACCGAGCCCTCGCGGCCGCGATGGTCTTCAATGCCGTTTCGGCCTCGCCCTCCCAAATCAACGATTGGGCCAATTGCAAGTGGGCCTCGAGGCGATCGGGGTACAGGTGGACGAGCCGCTGGTCGCGGGCAGTGGATGTCCGCCATGACCTCGCGTACTCCCATCCTACCCAGCACCACAGTCCGCACACCAACAGGACGGCGATGCCACCCGCCGCGGACACCATACGAAAAGACAATCGTCGCGCCAGACGTTGCAGCACCGCGGCGCCAGCGCTGACGACGGCCAGGTGCAGCCCTACGGTCGGCAGGTAACTGTAACGATCCGCGGTCAGGAGGTGCCGGGCCGAGGTCGTGCCCAGGAAGGGCAGCAGAACGATCGCGAACAACAACAACCCGATAAAGGCGGTGCGATTCAAGCGGTAGGAGACCACGAGCAATGCGCCGAAGCCTCCCCACACGAGCAACGCTGCTCCCACCTCCGCGGAAAGCCACCCCACCGCGTCCGGGGGCGGCGTCCAGGACGCGAGTTCGGCCGGCCAGACGTAGTTCCTTACGGAGGCGGCTCCCGCTAGAAGCATGCGGATCGGCAGGCTGGTCGTTGATTCAGCCTCAGCACCCCCGAACAGGCCGAATTGCCGGCTGGTGTGGATGGCCAGGATGGTCATCGCCGCCGACGCGGCTAGCAGAACGGCATAGATCGCCCACCGCCGCCGGAGTGTTCCCTGCCGATACCAGTCGCACACGGCGGCGGCTAGCGGCACGGTAGGCATGACCTTAGAGAGCAGCGAGCCTCCCCACAAAACGACCGCGGCCCCGCTCGTCCACCTGCTCCTGGTGGAGCCGCCAACGCAGCAGATCAGCGTCAACAAGGCAAACAAGGAAGCCAGCAGCACCATCCGTCCGCTGATCCAAGCCACCGGCTCGACGGTGAAGGGGTGCGTCGCGAACAGCAGCCCAACCGCCCAGGCGATGGTCCAGCGGGTGGTCAGCCGCGCCATTAACCACACGACCAGGACGGCGTTCAGTGCGTGCAGCGCTATGTTTGTAAGGTGAAAGGCCCGAGGTTCGATTCCGAATCGCTCAGCGGGCACTGCCCGAGCCCGCAAACAGTCAAGCTGGAACGATAGCATGGGGATCGGTTGATAGAGGTCCCCGTGGACAGTGGTCAACAACTTGAGGGCATTCCGGGCTGATGGCTGGCGAACCAGCACGTGTTCCGCAACGAAACGCTGGTCATCACCGCGGAGGAACTCCCCGTCCCGCGTCGGCCAGCCCATTGCCCATGCCGCCGCCGCGACGGTCAACAGCACCACGGCGACTCGCCAAGCGGATGCCGAGGAATCCCTCGACATCGTCTCCGGGCCTGCCCGGCCGATCTGACCCTGATCTTCCTGCATCTGCGGTCCTGGTCGCGGTTGGTCGCCGCCGCTCCCGAGCGTATCATGAAGCCATGCCTCCCGGAAGATCCCCCCGGCGTGCGGTCATTCTCGATACGAACCACGGGCCGCTACGGTTCGGCGAGCGGTGCCTGATCATGGGCGTGTTGAATGTAACGCCCGACAGCTTCAGCGACGGCGGAAAATTCCTCGGTCTCGGCGCAGCCGTGGCCCACGCCCAGCGAATGGTCGCAGAGGGCGCGGACCTCATCGACATCGGCGGCGAGTCTACCCGGCCCGGTTCTCGCCCCGTCTCGGCGGAGGAGCAGATGCGGCGGGTCCTGCCGACGATCGAGGAGATACGGCGATGCGGAATCACGCTGCCTCTTTCGATTGATACTCGACTTGCCGCTGTTGCCGAGGCCGCCATCTCAGCCGGAGCCGACCTGGTCAACGACGTTTCGGCTGCACGACATGATCCGAACATGCCGTGGCTCCTGGCCAGACTGGGGGTTCCCTGTGTTCTGATGCACATGCAGGGTACGCCGGAGACCATGCAGGAGGCTCCCAGCTACGAGGACGTGGTTGAGGAAGTATTGAGGTTCTTCCAGACACGCGTCGCCGAGCTCGCCGCCTGCGGCGTCGCGCCAAGCCGCGTGGTCGTCGACCCTGGAATTGGCTTCGGTAAGACGCTGGCGCACAACTTGAGCCTGTTGCGGGCCGTGCCGAGGTTTGCGGCGCGCTGGCCGCTGTTGATTGGGGCCTCCCGAAAGCGGTTCATCGGCGAGTTGCTGAACGAGCCGGACCCCAGTCGGCGCCTCATGGGCACCGCCGCAGTCACGGCCTACTGCGCATTGGCCGGCGCGGATATGGTCCGCGTGCATGACGTATCGGAGATGCGGCAGATCGTCGAGGTTTGCCGGCAACTTCGCGAGGATTCTATGTTTTCCGCCTGAGCGGGACGAGGCGGTGTGCTCCTTGCGATGTGCCCCCTTCGCGAGTGACCGGATGCCAAATGGCTAGTTCACACCCAAGGCTCGCGCCATGGCCGCTCCGATCTCCGCCGGCGAATCCGCGACCGCGATACCGGCGGCCTGAAGAGCCTGGATCTTGGTTTCCGCGGTGCCCTGCCCACCGGAAATGATGGCGCCGGCGTGCCCCATTCTTTTACCCGGCGGCGCGGTGCGGCCGGCGATGAAGGCGGCTACAGGCTTTCGCACGTGACGCCGGATGTGTTCCCCCGCCCGCTCCTCGTCGTTCCCGCCGATCTCCCCGATCATGATGATTCCGTGCGTCGCCGGATCCTGCTCGAAAAGGTCGAGCAGTTCGATGAAATTCAGACCCTTGACAGGATCGCCGCCGATCCCCACGCAGGTGGTCTGGGCGATGCCGCGGGTGGTACATTGCCAGACGGCTTCATAGGTGAGAGTGCCGCTTCGCGAAATGATGCCCACATTCCGCGTTCGGCCGTTTGCAGGTTTGTGGATGTACCCCGGCATGATGCCGATCTTGGCGGCCCCGGGCGTGATGATGCCGGGGCAATTGGGACCAATCAAGCGAGAACCGGCATCCTCTATGAACTTCTTGGCTCGGACCATGTCGATGGTCGGAATGCCTTCCGTAATGAGCACGATCAGGCGAATGCCGGCCGCGGCCGCCTCCATCGCGCTGTCGGCCGCGAAAGGCGGCGGCACGAAGATCAGGGAGCAGTCGGCCCGTGTGGCCTCGACGGCTTCGGCCACTGTGTCGAAGACAGGCAAACCGTGTTCGCTCCGCGTTCCGCCTTTGCCGGGCGTTACCCCCCCCACCACCTGCGTGCCGTATTCCATGCACTGTCGGGTGTGAAACGCACCGGCCTGGCCGGTGATGCCGTGCACAATAACCCGCGTATCGGCGTCAACGAGAATGCTCATGTGCGTATCTCACTCAGATGCCACCTGGGCAGCATTCACCGAAAGCGTCGCGCGACCGTTCGAACGCCGCGCGGCAAAATCCTAACTACAACGCAGCTCGTTGAGAAGAGCTAAAGCACGGAACCGATCTCTCCCAAGGCCTTCATCGTGGCTTCCATGGTCGGGCCGATGGCCGCCCGCACCACACCATCCGCCAAGGCATCCAGAGGCGTGGGATCGCGATTGACAATGAACAGGCGGGCGCCGTGGCGCACCGCCGTTTCCGGCAGGGACGCCGCCGGCTGGACGAGCAGACTGGACCCGAGCACAAGAAAGAGATCGCTGCCGCGAGCCTCCTGGAACGCTTCCATCCAGACTCCCGGAGGAAGCGGCTGGCCGAACGAAACCGTCATGGATTTGAGGATCCCCCCGCACGAAGCGCAAACCGGCTCTTGCTCACCCGCTTCCAAGCGGGCCTGGACTTCCTCGCAGGTATAGCGGCGGTCGCACTCGAGGCACTGCACCTGCATCGCCGTGCCGTGCAGTTCCAATACGCGGCGGCTACCGGCACGCTGGTGCAGTTCATCGATATTCTGGGTGATTACCGCCCGAAGCCGGCCCGCGGCTTCCAGGCGGGCGAGGGCGAGGTGCCCCGCGTTGGGTCGGGCCGCCAGAAAACCGGGAATCGTCTCCTTGCGGATCTGCCAGTAGCGGCGGCGTTCCGCCGCGTCGTTGAGGAAATCGTCATACAACACAGGGGCATGCCGCGACCATACTCCGCCCGGGCTTCGGAAATCCGGAATGCCGCTTTCAGTGCTGATGCCGGCTCCGGTGAAGGCCACGGCCCTTCTTGCCTGGCTCAGGCCAGTTGCCAGCAGCCTGATCGACTGCTCTTCGGCGTCCGTCATGGTTAGATTTCCACGTTGTCTGGCAACGGGACCGGCTCAATCCCGATCTCTCGAAGCCAAGCCGTCAACCGCCGCCGCAGCTCGTCGCGCACCCGACGGGCCGGGTTGAGATGTGCCTCGGGGCCGCCGACACCCGACGCGAGGTCTTCAATCGGCCAGTGCAGAGTACCGCGACGCCCCAGGAGTCCACCGCACGCCTCGCGGGCGCTGCTGCACAGGGTAATCACATAATCGAACGGGCGGGCCTGAAGGCCATGCAAGCCTTTGGAATACTGCCCGTCGACATTCAGTCCGATCTCGGCCAAAACCTCCTTGACGGAACCATGCACGTAGCCCGCAGGCCAGGTCCCGGCCGAATGGATCTCGAGGTGCAGCCCGGCCAGTCCCCGCAGGAGACCCTCGGCCATCTGGGAGCGGTAGCAGTTGGCCGTGCAGATCAAGAGAACGCTTGGTTTCGCCATAAAAAAGATGCCTCTCGCGGGTGGCTTGACTTCTTGAATGCCTACAGCACAACTCCCACCGCCACCAGACTTGCCCAGCAACCAGGTGCGGATCGTCTCTCAGCGTTCGGGTTCGACGGGCCCGACCCCAACCGGGCGTTCGACCGCCATCCCGGCCGCCGCAGGCGAAATCGGCCACGAATCCTCGGGGAATGGGGTTGACGCGGCCTGCGGATGCGGTCGTGGATCACCGCTCCTTGATCGCTCCGCGAGGAGAAGCACCCACGCTCCACCCAGCAGGAGTCCTCCACTCATCCATTGCCCGATAGTCAGCACCTCACCGAAGACCAGCATGGCACCGATCCCGCCCAGAAATGGGGCGAGCTGGATGGTCGCGGAGGTAATAGCCACGCCAAGGCGGGCAATCGCGGCGTAGTAGAAAACGTGGCCCATGGCGATACCCAGCACGGCTGAGGCAATCAGCATGAACCAGTTGAAAGCGCTAAGGCCGAAGACCGCCAGCCCACCGGCGTCACCCTTGATCACCATGAGGCCGATCATGCCGACCGCGGTATAAAGTGATATGGCCGAAAACGAAACCACCGGCGAGATTCCCCGCATCCAGTACCGCACGGAGACTCCGTACAGGCCGAAGAAGAGGCCCGCAGCCAGTCCCAGTGCGATGCCTGTCGCGGTGCCCCCGCGCACGGGCGCCTGACCCAGGAGTACCGTGCCCGCTGAGCCGCAGACGACGAGAACCATGCCTCCCCAGAACAGTCGATTACGAATCAGGGGCCGCTCGTCGGCGAACAAGATGAGCGCTCCACAGACTGAGGCCAACAGCGACGCCCGCAGGAGGAACCCGGTCAGTCCCGGCCCGATGTAGTATGGTGCCAACGCAAAACATGCTTGGCCGATGCAATTCACGATGGAGGGAGCCACCGCCCGCCTCCAGATGCCGGGGGGCAATCGTCCGCGGAGACCGACACTCAGCAGCACGGGCAGCCACATGAGAGCGGACAAGCCATACCGCCACCCATTTGCGGTCCACGCGTCGATGTACGGCGTTAGGTGTTTAAGAAACAGCAGAACGCTGCCCCAGGCGAGAAGCGCTCCGACGGCGTAAAAAACCCCGGCTCCGTCATACTGGAGAGTTCGTTGCCCCATATGGCGGAGTGTAGCTCATCCCAGATGATCTTGCTTGCAGCCATTGATGATCGAGGTGGTCAGGCTATGATGGCGCTGTTCGGGAACCATGCGTTGAACACATTCGGAGACCAGATCATGCGCAGGGCCAAAATCACCATCATTGGTGCCGGAAACGTCGGGGCGACATGTGCTCACTGGGCGGCGGCAGCCGAATTGGGCGATATCGTCCTTCTTGATATCGTTGAAGGCCTGCCCCAAGGCAAGGGGCTGGACTTGATGCAGGCCTCTCCGATCGAACGATTCGATAGCCGGATCGTCGGCACGAACGACTACGCCGATACCGCCGGATCAGACATCGTCATCATCACCAGCGGCATCGCGCGCAAGCCAGGCATGAGCCGCGACGACCTCATGGCCACGAATATGAAGATCGTCCGCGGCGTCACCGAGCAGGCGGTAAAGCAGAGTCCGGATGCAGTGTACATTGTCGTCTCTAATCCACTCGACGCGATGGTGCAGACCGCCTGGAAGGCATCGGGCTTGCCCACCGGCCGGATTGTCGGCCAGGCTGGGGTTCTCGATACCGCCCGATATCGCGCCTTCATCGCCATGGAGTTGAACTGCAGCGTCGAGGATATCACCGCCGTGCTGATGGGCGGACACGGTGACGACATGGTCCCACTGCCCCGTTACACCAGCGTCGGGGGCATACCCGTGACCGAACTCATTCCCGAGGATCGGCTGAACGCCATCATCGAGCGAACTCGCGCTGGAGGCGGGGAGATCGTCAGCTTGCTCAAGACCGGTAGTGCCTACTATGCCCCGTCCGCGGCTACCGTGCAGATGGCCGAGGCGATCATCAAGGACAAACGGCGAATCCTCCCGTGTGCCGCCTACTGCGACGACGAGTACGGGGTCGGCGGATACTTCGTCGGTGTACCGTGCATCCTTGGGCGGAACGGGGTTGAGAGGGTGATCGAACTGGACCTCACGGAGGCTGAACGGCGGCTCTTCCAAGCCAGTGTCGAACACGTCAAGGAGCTGGTCGCTTGGGTGGAAAAGAACTGGTCGTAAGGCATTCCTGGCGAGTCAGGCCTATGCGGCGACAGGAGCCGACCCACTGACCAAGGTGAGCATCCGGTTCAGAGCGATTCGAGCCAGGGCTTTGGTCTCCGGGTCGACGGTAATCTGATTGACCACGTGGCCCTTTGCCAATTCGTCCAGCACCCAGAGCAGGTGTTGCGGGTCGATGCGGTACATCGTCGAGCAAAGGCAGTGAATTCCCGAAAGTAGACGGACGGTCTTCACCCCCTCGAATCGCTTAGCCAGCCGGTGAACAAGGTGCATTTCCGTGCCCACGGCCCACTTGCTGCCCGCCGGGGCTTGTTCGATGGTCCGGATGATCTGTTCGGTGCTGCCGTACAGGTCGGCTTTCTGCACCACTTCCCAGCAACATTCCGGATGAACGATGACGCGATAGCTTGGATCGAGCCGCCTGATTTCGTCGATTTGCTCCCCTGTGAAAAGCTGGTGCACGCTACAGTGACCTTTCCAGAGCAGAATCGCCGCTTCTTGAAGCACGTCGTCGGTGACGCCGCCCCGGTCCAGATCCGGGTCGTAAACCGCCATGGCCTCCAATGGCCAACCCATCGCATAGGCGGTGTTCCGGCCCAGGTGCTGATCGGGTAGGAACAGGACCTTGCGGCGACCGGTTGGGGAGACGGGGTTCTCTCCGCCCAGCGCCCATTCCAGCACCCGCTTGGCGTTCGAACTGGTGCAGCAAGCTCCGTCATGCCTGCCGCAGAATGCCTTGATCGCGGCGGAGGAATTGACATAGGTTACCGGCACAATCGTGGCGTCGGTTCGGCTGGTAAGGCCTGCCCACGCGATCTCCAGTTGGTCGATGGCGGCCATGTCGGCCATGCTGCAACCAGCCGTCAGGTCAGGCAGGATAACGCGAACTCTATCTTCAGTCAGGATATCCGCAGACTCCGCCATGAAATGCACGCCACAGAACACGACGAAGTCGACATCTTTTTGCTCAGAAGCAAGTTGCGACAATCGAAGGCTGTCGCCGGTGAAGTCCGCGAAGCGTATGACCTCATCCTGCTGGTAGTGGTGACCCAGGATGACGACTTTGTTTCCCAGTTCGGCCTTTCGGCGGGCGATCTGGATCTGCAATTCCTCATCCGAGGCCGTTCCGTACCAAGGAGGGAGTGGTGACTGAAGCAGCATGACCGGAACCTCAAGGCCGGTTAGATTGTAGCCTCAAGTCAAACGTCAGGAAACCGGTTACGTTGCCGGGCTGGCTGTCGGTATTACCGCTGGAGGCGGCAGGCGTTGATTCCGAGCAGGTTGTGTCGATTTCGAGACGGCCTTCCGCCTACAGCATCGCTGCCACATGGCCACCACCCCACGCCCATTCACGACCGCATCACGGGATTTCCAAACATTTTCGTTGCTGGCTCGTACGCATAGGAGTTATACTGGTTGAAACCGAGCCGCCTCCGCGAGCGGCAGCGGCCAAAATCCTGAGTGAGAACATGAACTTGGAACTCGGTCTGACCAAACAACGTAGCACGGACCTGAATTACTTCCTCTACCGGCGTGCCCTGCACCCGGAGCTGTTCCATATCTACCTGGACAAGCAGATCCGGTACAGCAACTTCCAGGCAGAGATATGGATCATCGGACTCGGTCACCTTGTGACAATCCAATCCAACGGCAATCTGGTCACGGAACTGACGTCCGGACCCAGCGACCTGCTGACCGACCGCAACCTGGTGACTCAATTCAGGTTTCGGGGTGAACGCGACTTCCAGTATCGCTTCAGCGACAATATGCGGTATATCTTCAGCAGCCAGGTGGAGGAAACGACCGAGCACATCTTCCGAACCACATATCGCGACCTAAGCCGCTACGCCCAGAAGAAAGGCTTGTTCGTTCCTTACACGCAGTGGGCCTGCAATAACCTGGAGCCGTTCACCTTCATCGACTACGAAACCCGCCAGTACGAGTTGCACGTACATGCCTACCACGTGTTCCCCGGAGAGTGGCGGATCTTGCGAACGCAGTCCATCTTCGAAACCTCGCCCAGCGCCAAGGACCGCTGAGGTCCGCGGCTTTGTGAGGTATACCGATGCCCTCGCAAACTCCCCGGGCCACCGTCCTTACCATGGGGGTCGTGGCTCTTGGGGCGGCGTTGATTACGCCATCCCCCGCGATGTCCCAGATCTCCGGCGGCGGCCGCGGCGGGGGTATTCGGCTGGGTGACCCCGTCGATGAGGCGAAGAAGGCCGACGCCATCCGCAAGAAGGCTCAGTCCTACTACGAGGACGGCTTGAAGCACCTGGAAAAGGGCCAGGTCCAGGCCGCCAAGACTCGTTTCAAGTCCGTCATTGAACTGGTCGGAATTCAGGGCGTCGGTCAGGCCGCCTTCGATCAGTTGATGCAACTGCATCGCGAAGGCATGGAGCGATTGGAGCGGGCTGCCGACTACTACGAAGAAGGCCGGTATGTCGAAGCGATCGACCTGGCCAAAGAGACCAAGGTGTTATACGCCAACCTGTTCGGAGGGGTCCCGACCGCCGACCGGGTTCCCAACGTATCCCAGGAAGCGGCCAGGCTCATCGCGCAGATCGAGGCCGATCCCAAAGCGAGAGAAGCCATCCAGGAACCGGCCGCAGCCCGGATGTACCGAAAAGTCGAGAAGCTGGATCGCGAAATCACACGAGCGCCCGACAAGCATGTGGAGTTGCACGATACCCTGAAGAAGATCGCGAACCGTTATCCCGACTGCAGCACCGGCCGCCTAGCAAACCGACGCCTGGAGGAGCTTCAGCAAGATCGCCAGCTCATGCAGCTCATCCAGGCGGAGCGGGACCGGCGCTGGATCGCCGACACCTTGCGGCGGCTCGACGAATTTTCATCCGCCGGGAAACTTGACGCAGCCGAAGCGGAACGAGATCGGCTGACGAAACGTTTTCCGGGTCGCACGATCGAAGAGTTGCGGCGAATGGCCAAGACCAAGCCACGATGGCCGCGGTAGTCGTCCTCGGCTTTCGCACGCCTTATGGATCCGATGCGCAAGCGTCCGTTGGGCCTGCCCACCTTCAGCGGCAAGCCAGTACTGCTCGCGGGCCTGCTCTGCGTGCTGACCGGTTGCGGTCGGTTTGCTCCGGACTGGCCGGTCGATCGCTTCGAGACAGCCTCGGACGAGCAGGGCCGGGCCGTTCGCCGATACACATTCAGCCCCTCACCTGGGCCGAATTACCTCCAGCGGATGGAAGGCGGGAGGATCGTCGAACTAGTATTCGATGATGACGGAGACGGTGTTCCCGAGCAGACTGTGGACTTCGCTCACCCTCGGACGGAGTGGCCCCATTTCCTGATCATTCTCGACGGAGTGCCCTTCTCTGTGGTACAAGCGATGTATGCAGAGGGCTATTTCAGGCTATTTCCTCCGCCCACGCCGGTCGTCACCGTGTTTCCGGCTATGACCGACGTGGCCCTGGCCAGACTGTTCCGTGCCGGCCCGTGCGTGGCCTCCGAGGCACAATACTACGACCGTGAGGCCCGACGGCTGTCCAACGCGCATGACGTCTACCTCCAAGGTGAGAACGCCCCCTGGATTCCCTGCGTGACCTGGGTAGCGCCGCAGAGCATCGCTGTCAAAACCTACCTTCAGCCTTGGAGCGCGTTCGGCTACGAACTCCGTGAGATCCAGCGGTTGTTTGCCTCCACCACGGAGCCCCTGGTATCGGCCTACTCGGTCGGGGCCGCCGGAATCGGCACGCGTGAGGGCGAGGCGGGCATTCGGGCTTACCTGAGCCAGGTCGATCGACTATGCGAGCGGATCACTTACGACCGGCGGGGACAGGTGCGATTCTCCATCACCGCAGATCATGGCCACACCCTGCGACCAGCGACTCGCATCACCTTCAAGAAGGCCTTGGAAACAGCGGGATTCCGCCTGGCTCATTCCATCCGCGCCTCCCGTGACGTCGTCGTCATCAGCTACGGACTAGTGACCTGCGCGCAAGTGCACACGGACCGCCCCGCCGAAGTGGCCGAGGTGCTCGCGAAACAACCCGGAGTAGATCTGGTCATGTACCGTGAGAAGGGCCGCGTCTGTGTCTGGCGGGGAGACGCCTTCGCATCTTTCGAGAAACAGGGCGACCGTTTTCACTACGAGTGTGCGAAGGGTGATCCTCTTGATCTGCTCCCCATCGTCGCCGGCCGAGAGGCCGCCAGTGACAACCTCGTTCAGATAGAAATCAGCGATGCCGCTCTGCTGGAGGCAGCGCCCGCACATCCTTACCCGGACGCACTGCACCGGATCTGGGGTTATTTCCACGGCGTGGTGACCAAGCCCGCCGACGTGGTCGTTTCGCTGAAGCCGGAGGTTTGCCACGGCTCGGCCTTCTTTCACTTCTTCGTCCAGCCGGTGGCCAGCACACATGGCGGCCTGGATCGCGAAGGCAGCCTGACCTTCCTGCTCTCCAACGCGACGGCGGCGCCGCTTCCGCCGGTTCTGCGAATTGAGGACGTGCTCTCGGCTCTGGAAGTTGGCGAAAACACGGCCGCAACAGGCGCTCATTAAGTTGAGTGGTGCGGGGCGGGCGCTGCAATCCCCCCTGCCGCGATTGCTCTGACCGCCCGACCGGCCTGCTCGGCGGAATGGTTCGCTTCACTCTCGATCAACGTCACCAGCGCGCGACGGCCTCGGGCGCATTCCTCCACCCATTCCTTGGCGAACCGCCCGGAGCGAATCTCCTCCAGGATCGCCCGCATCTCCCGCCGGGTCTCCGCCGTGATGAGCCGCGGTCCTCGGGTGAGTCCGCCATAAGCAGCGGTATTGGAAATTGCCCGCCGCATTCCCGCGAAGCCGGCGGCGTAGTGGAGATCAACGACCTGCTTCACTTCATGCACGCACTCGAAATAGGCGAGTTCCTCCGGCACTCCCGCCTCCACCAGCACTTCGTAAGCCGCTTTCATCAGTTCAAACACCCCCCCGCATAGGACGGTCTGTTCTCCGAATAGGTCGGATTCGCATTCCGCAGCGAAAGTCGTCTCGATCATGCCGCCCTTGTTTCCCCCGATCGCCGCGGCCCAGGCCATGGCGAGCTGCCTGGCGGATCGGGACGCATCCTGGTGAACGGCAACGAGACAAGTCACTCCTCCGCCCTGGGTGAACCGCTCGCGTACCAGCGTTCCGGGGCCTTTGGGCGCCACCATGATGACGTCAATGTCGGCCGGGGGAGTGATCAGGCCAAAGCGGACGGCGAACCCGTGGATGAACCCCAAGGCTTGCCCCGGCTTAAGTCCAGGGGCGATTTCTTCCCGATAGATGGTCCCCATCCGCTCATCCGGCAAGGCGAGGATGAGCAGGCTTGCCTTTTGTACGGCTTCGGTAATCGACACCGGCTCGAACCCATGCTCCACGGCCAAGTCGAAGTTGCGGCCACCGGATCGCTGAGCGACCAAGATTCGGCAGCCGAAGTCACGCAGATTCTGAGCATGCGCCTGCCCTTGTGAGCCATACCCCAATACAGCAATGGTTCGAGAAGAGAGGGAAGCATAATCCACCTCTTTCGCGGAAAGCACTTTGACCGACATGAGCCAAGTCCTTTCGCTTCTGCCCGTGCCAACCCCCGTTACGGTTCGACGCGACAAACGACGGTAAGCCGGTATGATGATATCCGCATGATGCGACTAAACGCAGAAGAAGTGGAGCGCAAGCTGCTTGCCACGGAGCCGCGACGCAGCCACTTGCTGCTCGTCTTCGGCTTGGCCGTCGGAGCCTTGCTGGCCCTGCTGGTCCTGCCAAGGTTGTCTCCGCGGATCGGCCTGCCCGCCGACGCCGGTATCCTAGCCGGTGCGGTGCTGATGGTCGCTGCCGGCATCACCGCCTGGAGCCTAGGCCGACGCCAGAGAAGATGCCGAGCCTGGCTGGGACAGGCGTGGGAGCTCGTGCAGATTGAGGAATGGGATGCGGCGGCCGAGATCTTGGAACGCGGACTCCGCAAACCCATCCTGGCTTCATCTGATCGCACTCAGGCTTTCATGCTGCTGGCCGCAGTCGCGGAGAACTGTGGCGCGTGGGAGGCCGTGGTGGCCGTCTATGAAGCCCTGTTGCTTCGCGGTATCTCGGATCCGATCACCGTTCAGAAGGCCCAGATCGGGCTGGCGGCCGCCAAGATCCATACCCAACAACTGACCGACGCCGTCGATCTTCTGGCGCAGATCGAGCAGCGGGCACTGCCGCCGGACCTGCGGGCCGCCGTCGATCTGGTCCGCCTGTTTCAACAGGTGTTCATGGGGCACCACGCGGATGCCGTGCAAAACATCGAGCAACGAAGGGCACTCTACCGGCGTGCTTTATCCACCGCGGCGGCCTACGGTTATGCCCTTCTCGCGCTGGCCTTGCATCACTGCGGCCGTGCAGCGGAGGCAGCTCAGTTTTGGGCCGACGCGACCACGCTGGTGCGTCCCGAGCGACTGATCTCCTACTACCCGATCCTTGGCACGGTGTCGGCGGTCTATCCCCCGACGGAGCTTCCAGGATGACGCCCGCTGAGGCTCAATCTCTGGCCCGGAGATTACGACGCGATTATTGGCTGGCGGGTATCGTGCGGATCGCCTTACTGACGCTCATTGCGGCATGGGTGGCGGTGTCGCTGGTTCGTCCGCCGCTTGCGGCCAACGCGCAGGATTTCGTTTGGCTTGTGGGCTTGGCGGCATTCACAGCCTGGATCCTCTTGACCATGTTGGGAGTGCGGCAAGTCCAGGCTGCAAACCGCGCTTCCGTCATGATCGCAGCCGGTAGGCTGGATCTGGCCGAGGAGCACCTGGTTCAAACACTGCGACAGTTCGGCATCTATCGTGCCAGCAAGCTGCTTGCATGCCACTGTCTTGCCGTGGTGGTTCACGGCCAAAAGCAATACAGAGAGGCCGCCGAACTCTGCGGCGCAGTCGTCGCCATTGCCCCCACGCGTCGGAGACCAGTGTCCCGACTGTGTCGGATTCTGCTGGCCGATTGTGCTCTGGGACTCGGCGATCTGGACAAAGCCGTCAAGGCGCTTGCCCCACTCCGCCTACGACCGCTCACCGCCAAGCGGCGGAATCCAGAGGATTTGTCCCTCGCGGAGCAGATGCTTTTATTACCAATCGAGCTGAGATGTCTTATAACGAGTGGGCGCGTTGAGCGGGCGGTCGAAGACCTTTCCTGGCGGATTCGCGTCGCAGAGCTTCTTGAAAGCCCCAAGGCCGCCCTGGTCCATGGGCTGCTCTCCGAGGCTTGCCGACGCCTGGGACGATTCAGCCAGGCCTCCTTCCTCCAGCGGCGGGCCGAACTGTACCACGATCTCGCCGATCTGCCCGACTTGACCGCGATTGGGCGTAACAATCCGACCCGGACACTCTTTGCTTCGCCCGATAACTCGTAAATACCGATAATAGCATTAAGAAAACACTGAAAAGGCGAGTTGCAGCCGGCAGGAGCGACGCAAAGCCGTTGTTCGCCCTAGCCGCTCCGCCTATGATGCCGCCGCAGATGCCAGGCAAGACGTGGGAGTCCCGTCATGCGGAGAAGTCTGATCACCGTTCCTCTGACATTGTTGGTCTCTGCCGTATCCAGCCTAACGCTTGCGGAAAATGGCCCTCCGACATCCACATTCGATTCAAGCCGCAAGACACCTCCGCCCGCCGAAAAGCCAGCGGGCCTGACCAAGCGGACCGCGGAAACCAGCAGTGCAGTTGGCGACCGGGACCCGCTGGACCGGGATCTCGCCGAATGGCTGGTGAATCAGGCTCGTCATCAGGGACATTTGATCGGGCGGGCAGACCCCAGGAGCGTGTCCCGCCAAGTCATCGCCATGCTGGAGGCTGCCGCGTCGGTGAGCGAGGAATGCCCGGACGCCTACTACTGGCTTTACGACCTGTACGTTCGGATGGATCGGGGCGACCTGGCTCGTGACGCTCTGGCCCGCTATGTGCGTTTGACGCCGGGCGACGACGCCGCCCAACTTCGCTTGCTGGAAATGAACCTCTCGCGTCTTCAGACGGCGGAAGCCCGCATGGATTTCTTGCGATCCGAGCTGAAGCAGAAGACCTTGTCGCGCGTGTACGAGAGTGAGCTGCGACGGTGTCTCGCCCAGTGGCATCATGAGCGGCGGGAGACTGAGTTCGCCGCTCGCGAGATCGAACAGGCGCTCCGACTGAATCCCATGAATGTCCCTGCCCGAGAGTTGGCCTACGAGATGTTCGGGGAGACTGAGCCGGCACTTCAGCGCACGGAGATGGCGCTTCAACTGATCGCCATGAATCCGAGTCAGGCCAACCTTGTTTGGGATCTGGCCGAGTTTCTCGATCGGCTTTCACTCCACGCGCAAGCCCAGGAATGGTACAACCGGGCCATCCAGATTCATCAACGAACCGACACCACGCCGGTTCCCGTGGAGTTCCGCCACAAATTGGCGATTTCCTACGTTTCGTCCGGCGATCTGGCTCAAGCGAAGCAGGTGGCGGACGAGATCTTGCGCGAAGCGGCGGATTTCCACGCCACCCGCTTGCTGCGAGCGCATGTGGAACGAAAGTTGGGTCTGGAGGACGCGGCCAAAGAAGATATGTTGCACGTGGCCAGCGCCTACGAGCAGAAGGCCGACCAGATTCTCAAGGAGCGGCTCGCTGACGAAGCGGCCGAGATCGCCTGGTTCTACAGTTACCACCAGCCCAACAAGGACCGGGCGCTGGCCCTCGCCCAGTTGGCCATGTCTTCCGCGGAACCGACTCGGCTGGCCCGCCTGGCCCATGGCTACGCCCTGCGTCTCAATGGGCGCACCGACGAAGCCCTCAAAGTGCTCGAGCCCCTGGCGGCAACGGACCAACTGGCAGCTCTGGAATTGGCCAAGGCCCAACTCGATCGGGGCAACCGGCCCCAGGCCATCTCCACCCTGCACAAGGCCGCCGCCCTGCAATACTCCGGTATCGCCTACGGCCTCATCGCGGACCTGCTGGCTAAGTATGGCGAGGCAGCTCCCCGCTCACCGTTGCATGCCAAAGTCGTCGCCGCGTTGGACAAGTTCAATCGTCGGATCTTCGACTTCTACGATCACCCCGAAGAATTCCTGAAGTTCACGATCCGTTTCGCCGACCAGGCCATCCCCCCTGCCGGCCCTCTCAACGTGGTCTTCCGGGTGGAGAACATCGGGTCGTTCCCCGTAACACTCGGCGAGGGTTTCATGTCCCGACCGCTCATCGCGGTCACCGCGTGCGTGGGCGGCGAGGACGGGGTTCGCTTCAACAACTACCTTCAAGTGATGATGAATGCCCGGCCCTTGCTGCAACCGGGCGACGCCGTGGAGAAGACGGTCGCGGTCGATGTGGGCCTGTTCCGTGAGCACCTGCTGCGAACCGTCTCTCAGGATGCGGAGGTGGAGATAGCTGCTCTGTTTGATCCCGTTTACGAAGACGGGAAGCTGGGTGTCGGAATGGGCACGATCGAAGCCCGGCCCATACGAATGATTCGATCCGCGGTGGAAACTTCGCCGGAAGCGATTACGGCCTTGATCGACCTGGCGAAATCGCCGGAGGCAATCGACCGCATCAGATCAGTTGAAGTGCTCGGTGCCCTCCGCGCGGACGCTGAAAGCCGCCTACCCGGCAGCCAAGCCGCTGATCTGCCCACGGATGCCATCGGCGGCGCGCTGGTCAGCCTGTTGGGCGATGGCGACTACCGCGTTCGAGCGCGGGCCATGGCTGCGGTGGGCTGGTCCAAACTGGATGAGCGTCTGACCAATGCCGCAGCGCCGGGTGTGCGGGGCGATGTTCATCCCGTGGTGAGAATGCTGGCGGTCAGCCTTTTCGCCCGACAGCACGGTGATCGGTTCCTCAAGGTCCTCCAGCAATTAAGCCGCTCCGACCCGAGTCCTTTCGTGCGGGTCATGGCCGAGGGCTACCTCCCCCGCCCCCCAAGCGTAACGGCCAACCGCGAACTGGACTCAGCCAACGACCCCGTGCCCTGAGACGCGGCGGGGAATTCGATCTTCCGCGGTCCCAGATTATAAAGGCGGACGCCACCTGCTGCCGGTTTCCGCCCGGCCACATCGACGCGTGGGTTATATTCTAACGTATATCAAGCGGTCTGGAGGATCTACTGTGGGAACCCGACTTTCTCATTACCGTCTCTGGCGCTTCGCCGCGCAGCCTTTGCTGCTCATCGCGAGCGTCTTCCAGGCGGGATGTGGTCTTTGGCCCGGCGGCAACAACCAGACCCTGCCGAATCAAAGCGGAGGCTCCGCCCTCTCGGCCTTGGAACAGTTGGCGTTGGAGCGGGTCAACCGCGCCCGCCTGCTGCCCGCCGCAGAGGCGACCCGCTTCGGCATCGCCATTGATGAAGGCATCCCCGGGCAACTGAACGCGACTCCGCGGCAGCCGGTGGCGGCCAATGAGCTTCTGACTCAGGCCGCGAGATCGCATAGCACGGACATGCTGAACCGCGATTACTTCGCACACGACACGCCGGAAGGCGTGACGCCGTTCCAGCGCATGACCCAGGCTGGATACACCTGGATCACTGCCGGGGAGAACCTGGCCTGGCGAGGCACGACGGGGCAGCTTGATGAGCCGGCTTTCGTCGAGGCCCAGCACGCAGACCTTTTCGTGGATTCGGGCATTGCCGGCCGAGGTCACCGCGTGACCATGCTCACGGCGGGCTTTCGCGAAGTCGGCGTCGCCGTGGTGTACGGCATGTTTCGCTATCAGGGTACGGACTTCAAAGCCCTTATGCAGACGCAGGACTACGGAGCCTCTTCCGGCAACCGCTGCTTTGTGCTGGGAGTGGTCTATAACGATTCGAACGGTAACGGGCAATACGATTACGGGGAAGGCGTCGCGAATTCCACCGTCACTCTGGACGGCACGGCCAAACAAACCAACGCCGGAGGCGGATACACCTTCACTGTGTCGCAGGCCGGCACGTATCTGCTGCAATTCGACGCGGGACCGGCGCAGAACCTGACCTTGGCGGCCGGCGCACCGAACCTCAAGGCCGACCTGGTCAACGGTCAGGTGATCGTGATCAACCTGGGCATCGGTCCGCTGCCGTAACAGCCGACACCGAGCGGCTTGTCGACGCTAGAGGAGTTCCTCGCCGCTCTTGGCGTAGGCCCGGAAGTCCGCAATCAACTGCCGCGTGATGGGGCCGGGCTTGCCGTCGGCGATCATCCGTTTGTCGATGTCGACGACCGGGCAGATCTCCGCGCCGGTTCCGGTGATGAACATTTCGTCGGCGAAGTAGAGATCCTGGCGGGTCAGGATGGTCTGGTCCACCGGGATGCCGCGCCGCTCCGCCAGTTTCATGACCAGACGGCGGGTGATGCCTTCCAGGATGCCGCAGTGGGGCCCGGGAGTCTGCAAGCGGCCGCGGGTAACGATGAACAGGTTGTCGCCCGTGCATTCCGCCACGTAGCCTTCATGATTGAGCATCACGGCTTCCAGGCACCCGGCGTCGATGGCTTCGATCTTCGCAAGAATGTTGTTCAGGTAGTTCAGGCTCTTGATTCGCGGAGACATGGCGTTGGGGTGATTACGCGTGGTCGACGCGGTGATCACCTTCATGCCCTTTTCGTACATCTCCGGATCGTACATCTGGATCGTGGAGCAGATAATAAAGACAATCGGCGGGCCACAGCGGAAAGGATGGATCCCCAAGGCTCCCACGCCGCGGGCGGCCACCAGACGGATGTAGCCGTCCGTCGTCTTGTTGGCCTTCATGGTCTCGTGCATCGCGTCCACGATCTGCTGCTGTGTGAAAGGGATCTCCATGCGGATCGCCTTCATGCTCAGCATGAAACGATGCATATGGGCTTTGCACTCGAAGATTCGTCCGTGATAAACCCGGATGCCCTCAAACACGCCGTCGCCGTACAGCAGGCCGTGGCTGAAGACGCTGACATTGGCCTGATCGACCGGAACCAGTTTGCCGTCCAGCCAGATCTTGAGGTTCGGGTTCGGTGTGTATTCGTCGCCCATGCGCCGCCTTCTCCTGAGTGGTCCAGACTGCCCCACAGGAACCGAGCATCCGCGCTCGGCATCCTGAGCGTGCGTTCCGCCCGACATGAAGACCGATGTGACCGGCCGCGTCAGCCGTGCGGGTTGTCGGGCGATTCCCGCATGGCCAGGCTACAGACAGACCTATCTTACCCGACCGTCGACCAAGTTCACCACGCGATCAGCCTCTTGCGCCAGATCCCGATCGTGAGTCACCATCACAATCGTCTGCCCGGCCTGATTCAGGGCCTTCAGCAGACCGAACACCTCTTGGCCGGTCTTCCGGTCGAGATTCCCGGTCGGTTCATCGGCAAACAGCAGTTTCGGCCGATTCACCAAGGCCCGGGCGATCGCCACCCGCTGCCGCTCGCCACCGGACAGCTCATTGGGCCGATGCCGCATTCTGTCGCGCAACCCAACATTCGCAAGCAATTCGTGTGCCCGGTCGGACACCAGACGGCGATCTGCCAGCCAGGCAGCGACAGAGCTGCCTACCATGCAAGGAAGCAGGACGTTCTCCAGGACATCGAACTCCGGCAACAGATGATAAAACTGAAATACGAAGCCGAATTCCGTATTCAAGAGGCGATTTCTTCTGTTAGACGACAACCCGTCCCCCCTGCCGGCGCCGCAGGTTGTCCGACTGGACAGCGGACCCTCGCCTGAGCGTCGCTGGGCAGAGTGTGGGGTTTTGGGTGTTACTGCGGCTGCCTCCGCATCCACGAAAGAGGAATCTCGCCCTAGCGGCAGCCGACGCTGACCCTCCGGTTCGAACAGCGGCTCGCCCTGATAGAACACCTGCCCCCGCTGCGGCACGTCGAGACCGCTGAGCACATGCAAGAGTGTGCTCTTACCGCTGCCGCTGGCACCGGTGATGGCGGTGAAGGACCCTGATTCCACCGTCAGATCCACCCCGCGCAGAACAGGCAGAGCCGTCCTGCCGAGCAGGTAGTGCTTGTGAATCGCCGTGCATGTCAGCAAAGGGGTGGACACGAACCGCCTCTCCAAGCCCCGGAGGGCCGCCGAGCAACCCGACGGCTTATTCGTAACGCAGGGTCTCCACCGGCCAAGTTCGTCCTGCGCGGAAGGCGGGGAATGCCGCACCCACAACCGAAGCGATCATGGCCAATATCCCGATACCTACAACCTCCGACCATTTCCAGACGTCCGGGATTCGGTCGAAGGAATACTGCTCCGGACTCCAGACCCGCCAAGCTGGGTTTAGCCGGGCCAGGAAGTCCTGGACCTCGTTGATGTGCTCGACAAAAGTGACTCCGAGGAGCGACCCCAACACGCTGCCCACCAGCCCAATGGCCGCGCCGTAGGCAAGGAAAATAGCGGTGACGCCTTCCCCGCTGCCGCCCACACTCTTGATGATGCCGATGTCGCGGGTCTTCTCCTGCACGATCATATAAAAGATGCACAAGATCAGAAATACTGCCACCACGCTGATGACCCCGAACATGATCAGGACCAGAAACTTCTCCTTCTCGATAGCTGAGATGTAACTTTTCTGCATCTCCTCCCAGGTCTGGATGTCTACGATATCCATCAGAGAGAACTCTGTCGGGTCCGGGCGGAGTTCTTGTTGCAAGTCCTTCCAAGCCTCCAGCAGCTCGTGCTTGCAGGCCAACAGCCGCTCACGTTGGCTGCCGACCCGATCATGGACGCGGATCTGGATCTGGCTGCACAGGGGGCTGGCCATGCCGCTGCTTTGGGCCCGTGGTTGGGCCTCCATCGACAACAGCCTTTGGAGCACATCAAAATCGACATAAACGCTCTTGGAATCGGTCTCAAAGATCCCGGTCCGCGAGTCGTCAACGTAGCGAAACGAGGGTTTCGGCGGCGGCTCCGGGCTCACATCGCCGGTTCGCGTCAGTGGAAGCAGGGTCAAGAGGCAGTGCTCGCCGCGGGGAAACCGGGGACTTCGTCGGTACTCGCCTGAGGGGAGTCGCCGAAAGAGGATGTCCCGGCCGATGATCATGCCGGGGTAATCCTGGCCCTTGAAGATCGGCTGCATCTCGCCTTCCGCGTTCAGGGCAAAGACTCCTGGGCCTGGATGAGGCGTTCGGGGCTCGCGGCGGTACCGCTTCTCCTCGGCAACCCTCTGCGGCTCCGGCAGGCCGGCAAGATAGGCCCGCCAGTGTTCTTCCATGTCGCCCGGCAGCCTGGGCAGAAAGGCCTCGTCGAATCCGTAAAACGGCTGCTTCTGGGGGCGAAGATGGGTGCCGCCATACCGTTTCTGATAGAAGAGGTCCCTGCCAAATTCATTGACGCGGACAAACTCATCCAGGCGAATTCCCAGAATCTGAACAGGATGAGTGGTCTTGGCCGCAGGAAATTGCAGTAGGCCGTAAGTCCTGATGAGAGGGGTTGCCTGTACGACTAGTGGCTCGCCCGTGGTGCTTTCTCGAAGCTCCGCGATCTTACGAATGAACTCATCGTAATAAGGGAACCCCTGGGCGCCGCCTTCCATTACCAGATGACCGAGCAGCCCTTGGGCGCGATCGCGGATGTGGTCGGCGAACCCACCCATCACACTGATGACGATGATCATCATGGCGACGCACAAGCTGACCGCCCCGACCGAGAAGAAGGCGATTCGCTTGCGCTGCAACAGCCGAGCGGCGAAGAAAGTGATGTAGTAGCGCGGCCAGCCCAGCAGCGGGCTCGCTCGCCAAGCCAGCCACCACACGAAGAGGGCGGCAGCAACGATAATCAGCCACAGTCCCGCGTTGAAGACATACCACTCCGCCCGGACCCAGTCGAACGGGTCAAAACCGACCCAGGCGGCCGGACTGGCCAGCCAGAACAGCCGGCCGGGACCGTCCTCGCCGAAGAAGAAATGGAGATAGGCCGTTCGCGGGGTCCAAGTCACCAACCAGAGGATCACGCCCCCTGCAATCGTGATTCGCGCCAGGTAACCGCTCCAGCGAAGCCACGCCGTCCGCAGGACCGTCCAGGTTCCCGGCCAGCGAAACAGCAGCATCCACGCGAACAGGAGAGGTCCCATCAGCATCACGCTGTGGTCCGAACCGTCCTCGGACACCTCCGAGGGCACGAAGAACCAAGGCAACCCTGTCAGGCGGCGAGCTACCGTTTCGGGCAGCCAGGCGAACAATGCGTCATCGTCTGCCAGCGCTTCGTAGAGGCCGTCATGCTCAGGGTGGATCTCTTCCTTGCGCGTTTTCAGATCAGCCAGGAGGGCGGCCCGCCGCTGTTGCATCACCGCCGGCATCTGTCCAAGTTCCCGGGGCCTTGTCCAGTGGTCGATGAACTCGTCTCTGCCCTGAACCGGCATTCCGATCCAGCTCAGGCCAATGGCGGCATTCAGACACGTGGTCGTGATCCAGATCGCCACGAGAACCCAGCACAAGCCGGCGGCGAAAGCCCAAGGTCTCGTGCGTGCGCCCGCTTGCCAATGCCCGATCCAGGCCAAAGCGATGCCCAGGTGTCGCACCAGCCAGATGAGCAGCAGTACGGCGGTTACGGGAATCGCCGCCAGGACGACCGGCACGGCCAGCAAGGCCATCTGCACGCGGGACAAGGCCACGGGCCGGCCTGACAGCGGAACCAGCGCAGCCTCGATCACCACGTAGAAGGCGGCGGCCAACAGGTTCGAGCCGGCCAGAACAAGGAGATACGCCGGCACCGTGATCGGCGCGAAGATGACGAAAAGCACCAGCAGGGCGCGGGACCGCACGGATACCTCCGGATGCAGGGATGCGGCCGCCCCTCCACGGCGGCGGGCGCACTGCCCTGCGCGGGAGCACTGCAGGATAAGACATCGAGACGCATGACGAAAGGGGCCGAGGTTCACAGTTGCGTGGCGGTGTGTTACACTGCGTGGCCAGTTCGGTGTGGTCACGCCGGCGGGAGATGCCGGTTGTCCCGAGGAGAACCCCCATGCGGTTGCCGCTGCTTGCGTTGCTCCTGATGGCTCCCCTGACCTCGTTGGTCCTGATCGGAGAACCGAACCGATCAAACCCGCTGGCGGCCGGGAGAGAAGTTGACGCGTTCCCATACCATTTTGAAGTCGGTCGCCTCGGATTCGCAGATCTACTGACGCTTCAGAACGGGACGCAACTCACAGGAAAGGTTCTGGAGTGGGCGGACAGAGTTTTGCTGTGCGAAGCGGACGGCCGAGCCCGGTCCTTCGATCTGCCCGACGTGGCACGGTTCGAGTTTCGCCGAAGCCAGCGGCATCGTGTCCCTCCAAGCCTGCCGGATCTGACCGTCGCCTATGTCGAACGGCTCCCTCGCGACGCCCATTGGCACGGCCTGATCCAACGGCAAGACGGTTTGGAGAAACTAAGCTCAAATGTCGAACTGCCGCCGCGGCCGTCTGCCGGAACCGACGTGACACTGCGGGTTCATGTTCGGAACAACGGGTTTTCGCCCTCGGCGGAGGTGCCTTGCCGAATCCTGGTCGACGACCAGGAAGTGAAGGCAACCGCCATCCCTCCCCTGCCGCCCGGCAAGGAGCACGTCGTGGAATTGACCTGGCCTTGGCAGGAGCCGCGGCATTTCTTGCGGGTGGAAGTGGATCCTGAGGGCCGCACCGAAGAGGTCGTCCGTTGGAACAACACCTTCGTGGAACCACTCGATGCCCTCGCCATCGCCGTAGTGGTAGCTCGCGATCGGTACGAGGAGTGGGGCCGTCATCGAAATCTCGTGGACAGCTTTGGTTTCGAGGATTGGCTGCAACACCAGATTCGCTGCCTGAACGGGCTATTTGCCGCCTCGGTCTATCCGTCGTGTCCCCAGGGCGTGTTAGAGCGGCTCCGCTGCGACCGGATCATCGTGGTGGAGGATCCCCTCGAGGCGAAGGATCTCGCCGCATGGCAGAGGTCGCTCCATCGGGATGGCGGTCCGGCGGAATATGCCGCATTGTGGGTGCTAGGTCGCCTGCAACCGAGCGAGGTGCCGTCCTACGACGTGTTGAAAGTGGATTGGCGCGGCTTGCAGGGTCTCTCTAGCCAGCTCGGCCTGGTGGACTGGTCGGTTACGGACACGACTGTCGATCAGTGTTACGCTGAAGACCAATATCGCCGGTATGCCGAACGGCACCACCTGTTTCCCTACCGCCGGACGCTGACGTGCACGGCGGGCGGCTTTCCACTCGACGAGCCGGCGGCGGCATACCTCAACGCGATTCAGGGGCGTCCCCGCGGCCACCATGGTGAGTACCTCTACCAGGTGCCGGAGAAGATCACGCTCGAGGTGAGGGCGAACTCCGGTCAGCCGCTCGCCGACGTTCAGGTCGACCTTTTCCAGTTAATGGCTGAGGGGGAATTCGCCGGGACGCTCACCGGCCACAGCCGACGGGATCCGCTGTACTCCACGGCAACAGATCACGAGGGCCGCGTCACCCTGTTGGATCAGGAAGCTCCTGCCCACCGAACGCCCAACGGCTACCAGTTGCGGCCCAATCCCTTCGGCAAGATTGCGGTCGACGGCCGTAACGGGCTGCTCCTGCTGCGCCTCCGCAAAGGCACCAACGAGGAGTTCCATTTCCTGAGGCTGTATGATTGCCTCGTGGCCAGACTGCGAGGCCCTGACCCGGAGTACCTCGTTCGCGTGCCAACCCGATTCGCGGCCCCGGGTGCACCGCCGCCTCCAGCCTACGCCGCGGTCAAGATGGAAGACCGCACCACCCCACGGCCGGCCATGTACATTCGGTGGCCGTTCCCGGCCGATATCCCCGCCACGGAGATCGAGGAGTTCCGCCTCTACCGCCGCACCGGTTTCGCCGGCGACGATGCCTGTCCGTGGACTCTGGCGTCGATCATCGAACGCCGCGATGGGCGATTGGAGTTGAAAGCCGACGCAGAGTATTTCAAGGCCCCGGATCCGCGTCTACCGTATTCCCTGGACACCTTTCACGCGGTGGCCGCCGTAGACCGCCACGGCCGGGAAAGCGAACTCTCCACCAGTGGTTTCGTGGCCACCAACACCAACAGCATCAAGCTGGCCATGGATGCCGATGCCGCCTACGTGACGGTGACCGCCGACGGGACCTGCCGAATGCTGCGCTGGGACGGCATCGCCGGAACGCAACCGTATGGCCTGCGGAGCCGAAACCTCCCCGAGTATTCTCCAGCCGCCGCCGGTTTGGCGTTTGGGCGGGATGGACGGCTGATCGTGGCCGATCCGGCCAACCATGTGCTGGCCTTCTACGACCAGGGAGATCTCGTCGAGGTGACGCCGGCGCGCCGCTGGTGGCCGGGTTTCGCCAGCGACGAAGCTGGAGAGTTCCACACCCCGCTGGACGTGGCGGTCGACGACGCGGGCAACCTGTACGTCGCCGATTTCGGCAATGATCGCATCCAGGTGCTGGATTCCCGCGGACAGTTTCTGGCTCTGCTGGATGAGGGTTTTCGATTCGAGGGTCCTCACGCCGTCGGATTCGCGAACGGCCGCCTCTGCGTGACGGACAGAGATGGCACGCGGTGCCGCGTGTACGAAATCACGCCGAGCGAGCGCCGCTTCCTGCTCGAGCTACCGAGGCTGAATGAGGCGGATCGCGGCCTGGTGTCGCGCAGCGGGAAGATCTGCATCACCGGGTACGATCCGGCGCAGGGCACCCGAGGCGTCCTCGTATACCGCCCCGACGGTCAGACTGCCGTGTACGAAACGGTGGCGACCGAAGGAATCATGGGACGGTTCTACCGGCCAAGAGGCCTGTGGCACTATGTCGCCGGAGCGGAAGAGTTCGCCTACTTCGTCAATGAGTTTCCCTTCGACGTCGGCCGTTACAAGATGGAGTGATCGAGGTCGTCTCCGGCGAACGCGGGAAGCGTTCGCATCATTTGGCAGTCAACCATCCCTCCTTCATGGCTTCCGGCCAATCCCGGCTGAGGATCCGGACCTTGCCGACGGTGCCGATCATCACGGCTTCGTAAGTGCCGTCGCCGCAGGGTCGCACAAAGCAAAGTTCGCGTTCGCCGCGCCAACTCGGCAAGCACCGCAGTTCGCCCTCCGGATCGTTTGGTTTCATGAGCCGCCGACTTTCGCTCGTGGCAAACTCGTACACCTGACACACGCCACTCGGACCCGGAATGAGCACCCTCCGTTCGTCAGGACTCACTTCGAACAAGGCCAGCGACCGATCCAGCGGCAAGTCCAGGTCCCGCCTGAGCACGCGGCTGACGCCCGCTGGCATCCGCGGATCCAGGCAGAACAGCGACCATTGTCCGGGCGTGTCATGCAACGCGGCGGGCAAGTTCGCCTCGAATGCGGAAAAGAGTAGCCTCCCGTCCTTCAACCAGCGAACCCCGAGGAAAGGGTTGAAGATGACGGCGGCGCGATCCTGGAATTGCTCCCAGTCCTTCAGCAAGGCACCGTCTTTCCCGGCCACGCGGATGGTGCAGAGGGCCCCAAGCTGTATCGCTCCCTCCCGCGTACCGGGGCTTTGCGTCCGGATGAATGCCAGGCTGGTGCTGTCGGGACTCCAGTCATAATCAATGGCGACATGCTGAATGACCGTTCTGACTGCCGAGCCTTCCGCCGAGACGACGTGCAGTGCGGGCGACTCGTCCGGCTCGCTGGTCATGGCCATAAGCAGAGCAACCTTGCGTCCATCAGGCGAGACTTTGGGTTGGTAAATCTCGTTCAAGGTCGAAACCAGCGGCGGGCCGAGTTCCAGTCGGTCGTCATGCAGGATGGCGATGTTCAGCTTCCAGATGAGAGGTTCGAGAGTGGCCGCTTGTTCCCAGTGCTCGTTGAGCTTCTCGGGCAGGCCTTCGCAAAGATGGTCGCGAACATACAGCAATGCCGCCAGTTCGATGGCCGGCGGCATCTTCTGCTGGGCGTCGACGTGGAACTCGGTCCAGTCGCCGTCGAATTCCAGCAACTCTTCGCGCAGCCGTTCGGCCAGCATCTTGATGTCGCTGATCTCCTCGGGACGAAAGAGTGGTTCAGCATCGGACCAGTTGCGGGCCTTGGTGGCCGAGACCACCGCCAAGCGGCGGCCGTCGGGGAACCAAGCTGAGCGCGTGGGCGACCCTTCCAGTCGCGGCGTCAGAACCCGACCGTCGGGACCAATGAAGAACAACCCGTTGGGGGTCGCGACCGCGGCCCGCTCACCATCCGGAGACCAAGAGATTCGTTTTTCCGGTATACAGGCGGTCGGGGCGGCGACAATGAGCAGTGCGGCAGTGAGCGAAACGACGCGGTTCATGGAGTTTCTCCAGTCTTGAGGAAGCCGGTTCGCCCGCATTGTACCACCGAGCCGAGAGCTGGGGGACGAAGAAATCCGCCTCGGCCCTTAGCCCGCTCGGCACCCCCAAGAAGTACCTTGGGCGATTCATCTCAATCTGAATTCCTGCCTGAGCGCAGAGTTTCGACGTGCGCTGCGATGGCCTGCACCTGTGGCGGGTGCCCACCGGCGTTCATCAACAAGGAGCCGGCTTGACCGGGTCAAGCCCACCCCCGGCGTCACCGGAAGCCCGCGGACCCTTCGCTAGCACTCCAAGGCCAAGACCACGAAGTCATCGACGGGTGAGCCGTTTGCCTCTTGCAGGGCCTGCTCGACCAAGACATCCAGTGTCTGGTCGATAGGCTGCCACCCGCACCGCTCAATCCGCCTCGCGATCCGGTCGCCCAGCGCTGCTGGATCGACATCCATCCCCGGTCGAGCGATCCGCGGAAGCAAGCCGTGCGTGCACAGAAAGAGCCTGTCGCCGGAATTGACTTGAAGCTGGGTCGATTCCCAGGCTGGCTGCCCCACCGTGCCCAAAGGATCCCCCGCCAACATGGTGAATTGAGGAGACTGTCCGGGGCGATGGCAGATGGTGGGTGCTTGGCCCGCGGTGGCGAGATCGACGGTCATTCGCGAGCGGGAGTATCGAGCGTAGCAGGCGGTGATTCGGCCTTCATGACCCATCAGATCGGGAAGATGTGCGTTCATCAGCCGCAAGGTCTCTGCGGGGGCCAGGGAGTCTTGAAGGAAAACGGCACAGAGTGCCTTGAGTACGCCGGTCAGGTACGGCGCGGCCAGTCGGCATAGATTGGCGTCTGCGACCAGCAGACCATACTCACCATCCCTCAGCCGCTTGACCTCGTGAAAGACGCCTCCGGTGGTTCGCTCTGCCTGACGCCTTACGCCGAGTTTGATGTCCGGATAATCGACGGGACTGGTCGGGAAGGCTGTGGAGCTCTGGCCTTCTGCCTGAGGCTCGGCGTTTCTCGGGACCGCTGTTGTTCCGAGACTAGCTGCTCGCGCCCTGAGCAAGCGTCGACTGGCCGATAGTTCCAGATGGGTCTTGATCCTGGCAAGCAGCTCGACCCTCTCGACGGGCTTAGTGACGTAATCCGCGGCCCCGGCGGCAAAACCCCGCAACCTGCTGTCCGGGTCTGTCAGTGCAGTTAGAAAGATCACCGGGGTGTCGGCGTGATCCCGAAGCTGCCGAACCGTCTGGCAAACTTCCAGCCCTGTCCTACCGGGCATCTGGCAATCCAGAATGAAGAGGTCCGGGCGGTGGCTATCGAGCGCCCTGACGGCCTCCTCGCCGTCAGCAACCGACAGCACTCGAAATCCTGATTTCCTCAAGAACAGCGTGAGGAAGTCGCGGGTGTCCAGATCATCTTCAGCCAACAAGATCAGGCTGGTGCTCAGATCCGAGGGTCGGGGATTCGACTCCGCACAATCGCCTGCGGGGCCCTCACGGGAGGCAGGTCGCTCCATTAGCCGAACGGCCGCATCTTCTGTAAGGTAGCCTGTTCTGGTCGCCATCGCTCCCACGCCCATCGCCGGAGTGAAGAGGAACTTCGTTGGTCTATTCATGATCGTTCCGACGAAGCTCTGAGATTAACGCCGTCCCGATGGTCATGTTCAGCCACGCCGTCCGCGTTCAAGGGGCTACCTGCCTTAGCGAATCGTTGAAGAATGGGTCGCTCTCATTGGCGTGCTCTGGTCCGGTATTAGCCCACTGACAGCGTCCTGAGCGTCCGCCGCCAGATCTGCTCCGGACTGTGTGCGGATCGAGGCGCCGCCTTGTCAAATCGACCACCCTGCTGCTACGCTGCAAAGGTGCCGCCTACGATCGAGTCGATGGTTCTGCCTGACGGTTATCGGGCTTCTGTTCGCTGGTGGATTCCGCCTTCGCCCCGTGGTGCCGTGCTGTATCTTCACGGCATTCAGTCGCACGGAGGATGGTACGAGAAATCCGGACAAGCGCTTTCGGATTCCGGCCTAGCCGTGCTCATGCCCGACAGGCGGGGTAGTGGGAGAAACGCCGAGACACGCGGGCACGCAGACTCCGCCGACCAGTGCCTGGCGGATGCGGCTGCTGAACTCCACGAGTTGCTCGAACGCACTGGCTGCCGGGTCGCCCATGTGGTCGGCGTCAGTTGGGGCGGCAAACTTGCGGTCAGTCTGGCGGCACGACATCCAAGACAAATCGCCGGAATATCGCTAGTCGCTCCGGGCCTGTTTCCCAAGGTGGACCTGACGGCTAGCCAGAAGTTGAGCGTGGCAATGTCGCTTGTTCGCGGTCGGGATCGGTTTTATGACATACCGATCACCGCTCCGCGGATGTTCACGTCCAATCCACAATGGTTGGCATATCTGGAACGCGATCAACTCCAACTCCGAGAGGTCACGGCACATTTTCTGCTAGCGTCCAGACAGCTTGACCGGATCGCCAGGCGATTCAGATACTCCGCTTGGTCCGGATCGCTGCATCTTCTGCTGGCCGGGCGGGACCAAATCGTGGACAACGACCGCACGCGGTCGTGGTTTGATGCTCTGCCCTGGCCCGATCGCCGACTGACGCTATATCCGGATGCCGAACACACCATCGAATTCGAGGACAGCGCACCGGAATTCACCACGGATCTTGGCGATTGGATCTTGGCACGCGCGGCAGGCTCGACAAGCGGCAAAAAAGATGAGTAGTAGCGTCAACGTATCGCATATCATGACTGCCTTTCTATCCCTTGCCACCGGCAGGCACGCGACTTACACTACGGGGCTTGTTTATACTCGAAAGGCCTCGTGGAGACCGCCATGCCGAAGATGAAGCGTCACAAGGGCATCGCCAAGCGAATGAAGGTGTCTGCCGCCGGCAAAGTGAGTTACAACCGCAGCAATGCTGGTCACCTGCAGAGCGGAAAATCCGCCGACCGCCGCCGTCGGCTTCGCAAGCGGAGTGTGCTGGGGTGCAAGACCATTGCCGCGAAGATGCGTCGCGCCATGCAGGAAGAGTAATCGGATCGGGTTGACGGTGCCCGTCGCCCACTCCGCGGAGTCGCCCTCATGCCAAGAACCAGAACGAACGTCGCCCACCACAAGCGCGTGAAGCGTGTGCTGAAAGCCGCCAAGGGCTACTACGGCCCGTTGAGTAAGCTACTGCGTCCGGCACGCGACACCGTGCGCAAGGCCGGTGTTTATTCGTACCGGGATCGGCGAGCCCGCAAGCGTGAGTTCCGCGCCCTCTGGATCACGCGGATCACCGCCGCGTGCCGCAGTCGAGGCATCTCCTACAGCCGGTTCGTCAGCGGTCTCAAGCTCGCCAATATCGAGTTGAATCGGAAGATGCTCAGCGAGGTGGCCATCGCGGATCCAGAGGCCTTTGACAAGATCGTGGATCTGGCGCGAAGCAAGAGCCAGCAGGCCGCCTAGGCGCCGCGTATCGCCGCGCCTGTGGTTTGACATGACGGCGCCGCAGAGTGGCTGCGGCGCTGTTTTCATGCGCCCGCTCCTCCCACCTGCGAGATACACCTGATGCCCTCGGCGATCATTTTCGACATGGACGGCGTACTAGTGGACAGCTATCGGCCCCACCTGGAGAGTTGGGTCCGATTGGCCAAGGAAAACGGGCTGTCCCTCACTGAACCAGAGTTCGCTTCCACTTTCGGTCGGACCAGCCGGGAAATCCTGCGGGAGATGTTCGGTCTCCACGATCCTGAAGCGATCGTGCGCCTGGATGCTCGCAAGGAAACCATCTATCGCGATCTCATCCGTGGCCGCGTGCCCGCCATGCGGGGCCTCCGCCCTACTTTGGAAGGGCTTCGCGAGGCGGGATACCTCTTGGCCGTAGGTTCATCCGGGCCGCCGGAGAACGTCAGACTGGTGATATCGGAATTAAGTCTTGATCGCTGGTTCAAAGTCGTCATCACCGGCGGAGACGTTCGCAAGGGGAAACCGGATCCCGAGGTGTTCTTGCTTGCGGCGACCAAGCTAGGCGTTTCACCGTCGGATTGCGTGGTGGTTGAAGATGCTCCGGCGGGGATCGAAGCCGCCCATCGGGCCGGGATGAAGGCGATTGCGCTTGCAGGCACGCACCAGGCGGATTCCTTGCGGGGAGCCGACCTGGTGATCACTAGGCTCAGCGACCTGACTCCTCAGATGGCAACGAGGCTTCTGCGGGGTCACGCGATCTCAGGGGACGTAGATTGAGCGATGGGCGGAACCAGACGACGGACCCCCTCATGGCGGGCCTGTCGTCTGGTTCACTCCGCACCGCTAGGGCACTGCCGACAGCCCTGAGGTGTCGCAGGGTTTGGCTCGGTCAAGCTGCGAATTGGAGGCTTCGGCGGCCGCCAGCAATCTCGCAGGCTGTCACGAAAGCTGGCAGGGCAGGAGCCACTGGAACCAACTGGCCACACTAGGCTGGGCGAAGCCAAGCCAAGTCAGAGGCGTCCAAGAGAAATTCACGAGCGCCTGCATCACATTGATGGCGGGTTGAATCAGCGTACAGATGAAACTGGCCAGATCCATACATTTTCTCCTTGTCAATTGCCGGCCTGGCGTGGTGGGCCGACCGTCACCATCACAACCGTCACACCCGGTAGAACCTACCGCACAGCGGCCTTCGCCTCAAGTGTTATTATCGGTTGTCATGCTGGCGGCAGCAACACTGAGCATCGTTGTCGGAGAACCGTCAACGGATTAGGATGGCGAGACTGCACGCCGCAAAACCCGTGCCACAAGCTCGGACAAATGATCGTAACTAAATATCGATTATGAAATTAGGAAATATCATGAACAGCAACCTCAGCGTGCTAGTGACCGGAGGTGCCGGATATGTGGGCAGCCATGCCGTCCGCTCGCTGCTGGCTGCCGGGCACCGCGTGGTGGTCTTGGACAATCTCTCCGCCGGCCACGCCAAGGCGGTCACCTCGCCGGCTCGCCTGGTGGTCGGGGAGGTTGGGGATGAGCGACTCCTCAACGACCTTTTCACGGAATTCCGATTCGACGCCGTGATGCACTTCGCGGCTTTCATTGAAGTGGGGGAAAGCGTCGTCGATCCACTTAGGTTTTATGACAACAATGCGGGCAACACGTTTCGGTTGCTCAAGTCGATGCAGAAGCATGGAATCAAGCGGTTCGTCTTCAGCTCGACCTGCGCCACATACGGGACTCCCGAGCGAATGCCGATCACGGAAGACACCCCCCAGAGGCCGGAGTCGCCCTATGCCCGCGCCAAACTCGCGGTGGAATGGGCGTTGTCAGACTCCGCCGCAGCCTGGCAGCTCGGTTTTGTCGCATTGCGTTACTTCAACGCGGCAGGTGCGTCTGCGGATGCAACAATAGGAGAAGATCACTCGCCGGAATCGCACCTGATCCCTAATGTGCTCAAGGTGGCCCTGGGGCAACGCAAGCATTTCACGCTTTACGGAACCGACTACCCGACCAAAGACGGCACCTGTGTCCGGGATTACATCCACGTTGACGATCTCGCCGACGCCCATGTCAAGGCTCTAGAGATTGTGAAACCGGGAGAGCAGCGCTTCTACAACGCCGGCACGGGTTGCGGCACTACGGTTCGCGAGATCGTCGAGACGGCGAGGCAAATCACTGGACACCCGATTCCGGTCGTGGAAAGCAAACGCCGCCCCGGCGACGTGCCGGTCCTCTGCGCGGACCCGCGGCGGATCATGGCCGACCTGGGTTGGTCTCCCCGATTCACGGATTTGCGGGATATCGTGGCGAGCGCGTGGGCCTGGCACAGCCAGCACCCCCACGGCTTCGATGACCGACGAAAGGAGCGGACTGGGGAGCCGAGCGCATAAAAAACCCACCCGGTCCGACAACCGGGTGGGAATGACCAGCGGATGGGCGAGCCGACAATCATCCACTGGCCAACTCGTTTGGAGAGTCTGTCTTGGAAGGACCCCGACCAGCCGCACGGGCATTGGGCGAGTCTCGTTGGCTTCCTACAGCATAACGCAGAGGGAGGGGCTATTATTCCCCACCACAGCTAGAGTAACGACGGCGACAGAAGGTTCTCACGCCAGACTTTGTGTTTTGTAACTTGCTACAGATAATATAGTTATGGGCGGAAGTCCGGAATACAGAGACAATCTTATTAAGCCCGACGCACCAAAGGGCCAGATTTCCCCGCGCGTCACGGCCCTGCCACAGGCGTTTCAGCAGCATGAGCGGCAGTGGAGGCAGAATCTCTTCGTTTATCCGGTGGTCTCCCGACGAAGCGGCGGGTTGTCCATCGGCATCAACCTGAATCCCGACAAGGCCTGCAACTTCGACTGCGTGTATTGTCAGGTTGATCGCACAGTACGGCCTCTCGTGCGCCGGGTAGACCTGGATGTGCTTCGTAAGGAATTGGACACGCTGCTCACCTGGGCCATCGACGGTAGTCTGTTCACTGAGTCTCCGTTTGATTGCCTGACCGACGACCACCGCGGCATTCGCGACATCGCTTTCAGCGGTGATGGCGAACCCACGGCCTCTCCCGTGTTTCGCGAAGCCGTTGTCATCGCTGCGGAGGCCCGACAACAGAAAGCCCTCGGGCACACCAAGCTGGTCCTGATCACCGATGCCTGCTACCTCACCAAGCGGAAGGTTCGCGAAGCCCTGCAAGTCCTGGACGCCAACCACGACGAAATCTGGGCCAAACTCGATGCCGGCACCGAGCCGTACTTCAAGCGGGTGAACCGCGGCAAGGTCTCCCTGGACCATGTGCTCCGCAACATTCTCGAGGCTGCCCGGGCCCGCCCCATCGTCATCCAGTCCATGTGGATGAAGCTGCATGGCCAATCCCCTCCCCCAGAGGAGATTGCCGCATTTGCCACGCGTTTGCAGGAGATCACGAGAGCCGGCGGACGCTTGAAGCTGATTCAGCTCTATACCGTGGCGAGGCGAACGACCGAGGCGTATGCGGAACCGGTCACGATGGCAGAATTGCAGACCATCGCGGAGGTCGTCCGGCAACAGATCAGCGTGCCCGTTGAGGTCTTTCCCGGGCGTGAGGTTTAGTGCAGAGCCGCGACGCGAGGACTAGACAGCAGACGGCCTGCCTCCGGTTGTCATCGCCGGCCATGTATCCTTGACCCAATGGCCACCCGGATCTCCAGCACGACTGCTGACCGCAGCAGGCTCCGCGAGCGGTCGGCAGCCTGGCCGGGTCAAGGACTAGCAAGATGGCGTGCCACGAAGCTCCCTGCATCGGGGTTTGAACGGCCCGGCAGCGGTCACTGGCCAGCGGGGGCTTCCGTGCGTACACTTCCCGCGAACATGAGCAAGCGACCCCCGCGTGATCAGACGAACAGCCCCGGCAGCCCTGCCGGGCAACAGGACGACTCGGCCGCTCGCGTATCAGGGCCACGGGCCGCATCGTCGCAACCGGCCGGGCAAGCGTGCGATCCTGCCGCGATCACAGAACGGGTGCTGGCCGGCCAAAGGTTCCAGGAACCTGCCCGCCTGGTCGGAGCGCAGTCGTCCATCAGAGGCCGCGGCCCCATCCTCATTCTGACGGGAAGTACTCTGCTGGCGCTCTGCCTGATATTTCCCCCCGTGGAGTGGTGGTGGATGGCGTTCATCGCGTTGGTGCCCTGGCTGGTCTGCGTCTGCTCAGCGGCCAGGGCCCGCTTCGCTTACCTCACGAGCTTCCTACTCGGCCTCGGGTTCTATCTGATTCACATCCGTTGGATGATCCCGGTGACGCCGCCGGGCTACTTCGCGTTGTGTCTTGCCTACGCCGTGTTTTTTCCGCTGGCGGCCTGGCCGATACGGCACATGTACCGCCGTCATGGCGTATCCGTGGCGTTGACGGCGCCGGTTGCCTGGGTGGCGGTCGAGTACCTGCGCAGCATCGGGCCGCTCGGATTTCCGTTCCTGTTGCTCGGGCACAGCCAATACCGGGTGCTGACCATGATCCAAATCAGCGATCTGGTCGGAGCCTATGGGGTGAGTTTCGTCCTGGCCATGGTCAACGGATGGATCACGGATCTGTTGATCCAACCGATCCTGGTGTGGCGGTCAGAACGAGGTGCCCGCTTGCCCGTCGGCAGCCTGACCACGCTGCTGGTGCTGCTGGGTACGCTGATTTATGGCAGCTCACAACGATCCGCGAGGTACTTCACGCCTGGCCCGCGGGTGGCCGTCATTCAGCACGATTTCGCGATGTATGTGGATCAGCGTGCATACTGGACGCCCCCGGAATCCGTCTTCCAGGCCTACCTCGAGTTGACGCGCAAGGCGGCAAAGGAGCGACCGGACCTGATCCTCCTGCCGGAAACGGCTATGGCTTGCTATGCCAACGAGGAGTTCCTCACTGCCTCGCCGGCTGATCTCGACGAAATACGGCAACGCCGTTTCACGGACCGGCACACTCGTGAGCACATGTTGGAGATGCAGCGTTTCAGCCGGACCGTGCGCGACGGATTCCAGCAACTCAGCACCGAATACGGCGTGCCCATCGTGTTGGGCGCCACGTCATTGGAATGGCGCCCGACGGCGATTCCGCCGGATGCCACTGCGTTCAACTCCGCCTTTCTGCTCTTGCCGGGGCTTGCACAACCCGCGGCCCGCTACGACAAGATTCACCTGGTTCTGTTCGGGGAATATGTTCCCTTTCGGTTGAGTTATCGACCGCTTTACGATTGGCTCAACGCCCGCACTCCCTGGGGCCGAGAAGGAATCGAGTACTCCCTGTCGGAGGGGGAGCGCTATCAGGTGTTCGAAATCCCCGCCGCCTCGCAGAACCAGCGCGTTTATCGCGCGGCCGTCCCCGTTTGTTATGAAGAGATCATGCCCTACATCACGCGGGAGTTCGTGCGCGGAGGGCCCCGCCTGACTGGTCGCAAGAACATCGACATGCTGTTGACCATCAGCAACGACGGCTGGTTCTTGCACACCGCCGAGTTGCAGCAGCATCTCGCCGCCGCGGTTTTTCGAGCCGTCGAGCACCGCATTCCCATCGCCCGGAGCGTCAACACCGGCGCGAGCGCGCAGATCCACCCCAATGGGCGGATTCACCAGTTGATCACCCTGGACGAGGAGCTCCGGCCGCGAATGCGGGCGGTGGAGGAAGCCCTCCGCAAGATCGACAAGGTGGCGCAACAAATGGAGCCGGTTGAGGCGGAACTCCTCGAAATGACCAGCCGACTGAAGCGTCTGCAAGCCGAGCAGACACCATCTGGCGGGGACGATCCCGCCGAATTGCGAGAGCGGCTCAAGGCGGCGGCCGCACGGCATCGCGAGTTGCTCAGCCTGGCCATCGGTGCTTTCGATCATGATCTGTGTCCAGCGGTTGAGCAGTTGGGCCCCGAATTCGCTTACCTGGCTCATCGTCAGGGCTACCGGCTCAGCCATCTGGCAACCCCTCTGGGCAGCCCGGAGCGGAGCGCGGCCCTGCCCGACATGCGCACCCAGTTGGCGGACGACCTCCGGTCACTCGCCCGCTGGCAGACAGAGCCAGGCATGGCCCCCGGCTACCTGATCGCCAATTTGCAGTGCGACGAACGGATCACGCTGTACACTCGCTGGGGGGACTGGTTCAGCCAGGCGGCGTTGGTGTTGTTGGGCATCATGCTACTGGACTGGCTGCTGCGGCGTCTTCTGAAACCAGGACGAGAACACGGGCCGCACGCCGTGGAGGAGCAGGCGTCGTGAGTTCGGCAAACTCCAAGTGGCCCGGGCGAAGGAGGAAACGACCGATGGTCGCTCGCGTGGGCGGTTGCGTCTTCGTCGCGGGCGTCCTGCTTGGGGTTGTGGGGTGCATTCAACCACCCGGGCGGGGGTTGCTGGTCGGCGAGGAGTTGACCGCATTTCGAGCCGCTGCCATCAAGACGCTGCAAGAGGCGGCGGTTGGCGACGACCCTCCGCTCTGCATGAATGCCATAGAGGCACTCGCCGAAGTGGCCCCGCGGGAAGGATTGCCGTTCATAGCCGCCAACATCGAAAACGATTATCCGGGTGCGAGTTTCGCCGCGCTGATGGCCCTCGGGCAGATGAACAACGCTGACTACCTCGACCGCATTCGGACCCGGGCCGAGGATCCCAACCCGCACATTCGCATCGCCGCGCTTTATGCCCTGCATCGCCTGGGAGACCGCAAGCGGACGACGGAGTTGGCCGACTTCCTCCTCAACCACCGCGACGCACGCGTGCGGGCGAACGCCGCCTTGGCCATCGGGCGATTGGGCGAGCCTTCCTCCCTGCGAGTATTGCAAAGGGCTTTGCGCCACGAGCAGAAAGACCTGCCCCGTCTCCAGATCCTTGAAGCCCTGGCCATGATGGGGGACCGGGACGCAATCGAGCGGCTGATCTTCAACGGCCACAGCGCCTATCCTGATCAGGCCGCCTCGGCCATCATGTTCCTGGCCAATGCACGAAGTCAGGAAGCCGAGGACTTATTTCGCTATCGACTCGGGAATCGAGAGCATCCCGAGGCCCGCTTACAGGCCGCCCGCGGCCTCGGCCGGCTAGGGGACGACAGCGGCTTTGATATTGCGATGGCCTACCTGTGGTTCAACTCCCCGACCACCGGCCAAGCCAACGACCCTCCGGAACAGCAGATCCGCCGAGTCCGCGGACTCGCGGCGCTCGCTTTGGAGTCGATCGGCAATCCCGAGGCCCTGCGTTCTTTGAAGGCAGCCTTCGAGCTGGAAGGACAGCAGGCCTATGTCCGACTGGCCATTGCTCGCGCCGCGTTGGCCTTGATGAACCGAGCGCCGGAACGTCGTGAGGACCTGCCCGCCGAGGCGGCGGCCGCGGAAAGGAATTGACCGGCCCTTGCACTGGATCACGTTCATCATCCTGGTTTGGGCTGCGGCCGCGGTTCAACAATCGGTGGTGCCCTTCTTTGCCATCCACACCATCCAGCCGGACTTGCTCGTCATCATCGCGGTGTATTACGCGCTGGGAGCTCGGGTGCACGACGCGTTGCTGGCCTGCTGGGCCATCGGCCTGGTCATCGACCTGTCCAGTCTGAGTTTCCACGAGGCTCCAAACGTCGGCTTGCACGCCTTTTCGCTCGGCCTGATCGGCTGGCTGGTGGTCAAGGTTCGAGACCTGACGTTTCGGGAAAGCGGCATGACCCAATTGCTGTTCGCCTTCCTGGTCAAGGCGTCGCTCTCCTTCCTGACTGCCTGGTATGCCTGGTATTCTGTGGGGGCGGCGGTATCCGTTCGCGGCTTGATCCTGACGGGGTTGTACAGTGCTGCCTATACCGCGATTCTGGCCCCCTACGGGCATTGGATCCTGCGACAGATGCGGACCCTCCTGGGAATCACCGGGAGTCACCGCGTCCGGCTGCATTGACCCCGCGAGAGCAGCGAGGCGGTCAGTCCCAACTGGGGCACATCAATGGCCCGAAGCTATGAGCGGCGTCTGCGAATCTTGATGGTCCTGCCGATCGGATTGGGCCTGGTGGCGGTGGCCCGGCTCTATCAGTTGCAGGTGTTGCAAGGGCAAGACTATCAGCGGCAGGCCGACGATGCCCTGGTCGCGCCGCGGCAGTTCCTCCCGCCGCTTCGCGGGAGAATTCTGGATCGCGTCGGCCGGGTGCTGGTGTCGGACGAGCCGGCTCACGATGTTGCCATACACTACGGCGTCCTAAGCATGAACCCGGCCTATCTGGCGCTGTATGCGGATCATCTCAAACGTTACGAATCTCCATGGCGGGCGGCAACCGATGCCGAACTGGAAACCGAGGTCACTTCGCGAATCGCCACGTTGTGGTTGACACTTGAACAGGTCTCGGGCGTGCCCTTACGCGAGCTTCTGCGGAGGCGCGACGGCATCTGCGAGGCAGTCGAACGGCTGCGGCGTCATATCTGGCGAACGAGGCACCGCCAAGGTTTGCTGGAACCGTTCGAGAAGCTGCGGCTTCAGGAGGAGGATCTGTTTCACCCCGTTCTCGCTGATGTCTCGCCGGAGGTGCGAACCCAGTTGGAGCTGGCCTTAGCGGGGTTGCCGTTCATCCGCATCCAGCCTTCGGTCCGCCGGGTCTGGTCGGAAGCTGCGGAACCCCTCTGTCACTTGCTGGGGAGGCTGGGACAGGTGTCGATGTCCTCCATCGAGGAGGATCCGCTCCGCGACGACCCTCTGGCCTGCTATCGGGCCGGAGATGTCGCGGGCGTCTCAGGCATTGAGGCGCTGGCCGAGAGTCTGCTTCGTGGCAGACGCGGGTACGAAGATCGATTCCGCGACGGAAACTTGAAGGACCGCGTGCCGCCCGCCGACGGCCTGGATGTCACGCTCACGCTGGATAGCGACTTGCAGCGGCAAATCACCGATCTGTTGGCCGAAGCAGTGCGGAATCTGCCGCAAGCCACAGGAGCAAGCTGTGTCGTGCTCGATGTGCGAACGCGAGAAGTCTTAGCCCTGGTCAGCGTCCCGACCTACTCCTGTGAGGATCTTCGCCTTCGTTATGAGCAATTACGCGACGACGCGCGACGGCTGCCGCTGCTGTTCCGAGCGGTGCAGGGCGAGTATCAGCCGGGATCCATCCTGAAGCCGGTCGCCCTGCTGGCGGGCTTTTCCGCGGGAATCGTTGATCCGGCAAAGCCGGTCTTCTGTGACGGCGTCTACATGCCGAATTCCACCAAGTGGCACTGCTGGACGTATTGGAGAGGCATGCCCGGACACGGCTATCTGACCGCGGAAGAAGCCATCCAACATAGTTGCAACGTCTATTTCTATGACCTGGGACAGCGTTTGGGAGCAGGCCGGCTGACCGAGTTTCTGCGGCTGTTCGTGCAAGGTCGCCAAGCCGGAATCGAAGCAGCCGCCAACACGGGTCTGATAGAGGAGCGGAGCGGCCTGATTCCAACGCTGGATTGGATGCTTAGCCAGCGGTCTCGCCCCTTTCGTCCCGCCGATGGGCGAAACTACGCCATCGGACAGGGAGAAATCCTGTTGACGCCACTACAAGCTGCGAACCTGTACGCCACCATCGCTACCGGTTGGTTTCAGGTTCCGGTGCTGCTGACCGACGGGAATCGCCCGCCGCAGCGGGTACCGATTACCGGCGTTTCAGACTCCGCGTGGCAGCTCGTGCGGCGAGGTCTGTATCGGTGCGTCAACGAACCTGGCGGGACCGCCTACAATTACGCCCGATTGGACCATCTGGAAATCTGCGGCAAGACCGGCAGCGCCCAGTGCGCCCCCCGGGTCGTGGCCCGCCGCTACACTTTCCGCAACCCTGCCGGAGCGAGTGAGCATATGGTCATCGCCCCTTCCCTCGAGGCCGCGTGTGAGCAGTTGGGCCTACCCCTCGACACCCGGCCGGTCAAGAGCGAAGTGGTTGAGCGTTTCCCGGCCAAAGACATGGAAACCGGTAAGACCCCCACCCACGCTTGGTTCGCGGGTTTTGCCCCCTATCGACAACCCAAGGTGGCCCTGGCGGTGCTCATCGAGTACGGAGGAGGAGGAGGGCACACGGCCGGCCCGGTCGCCAAGGAGATCTTCCAGATGCTCCTGGATCATCCTTCCGGATACCTACGATGAGCGTCGAAAGGCGATCATGATTCGACTGGCGAACCCAGTCCGTGAGGTTGGCCCGCGGTCAGCGTAATCTCTGGAGCAGCACCCCGTAGCGGTCCAGCACCGCCGGAGAAAGCTGATCCCGATAAGTCCAAATCGCCAGATCGAGAGCTTCTCGACAAGGGCACGGCGGCGGGGTCCGGCCCGCCATGACGTGCAACGTCCGCTCAATGAGTTGAACGCAATGTGCCGTGGCCGCCTCAACGTTGCCGATGATCTCCTGCAAGAGAGTCTGCCGGTCGATGCCGGCCTCGCGAGGTCGCCACGAATCGTAATCTGTCGGCAGAGCCACCAGGGCATAGCAGATCTCGGCCTCACGAGCCAGTCTGGCTTCGGGCATGCACGTCATGCCGATCAAGTCGCCGCCCCAGGATCGATGCAACCGGCTTTCGACGGCCGTCGAGAAGGCCGGACCTTCCATGCAGACATAGGTGCCACCGTCGTGCGCGGCGACCTCCAGCCCTTGTGACGCTTCCAGAAGCAGCCGGCGGAGTTGCGGACAGAACGGCTCCGCGAATTCGACATGCACCGCCAATCCGGGCTGACTGAAGAAGGTGTTTTCCCGACGAGTCGTCCGATCAATGACTTGGTCGACGATCACTAGATCCCGGGGACGATACTGTTCTCGCAAACTGCCGGTGGCGCCGCTGGCGATGATGTGCGTGACTCCCAGCGCCTTGAGGGCATAGATATTGGCCCGATAGGGCACTGCGGTGGGGCAGAGAGTATGCCCTTCGCCGTGGCGGGCCAGAAAAGCGATCTCCACGCCTGCCCAATTGGCCCTCACGATTGGGCCGCTGGGTCTGCCGAAGGGGGTATCCAAGTCATGCCGCTCCCCGCGAACCTGGGCCAGTAGGGCCTGCCCCAGCCCGGTACCACCGATGATGCCGACCACCCCTTTAAGCTGACCGGACATATCCATACCCTCTCGACAAAGCCTGGTCCGCTATTGTGCGATACCGGGCAGGATTGGCAAGTGGCCTCCACGGGTGGCCTGCGGGTGATGGGTTTCCGGGGCCTGGCTGTGGCGTAAAATAAGGGGGATGCCGCAAACCAGAGAGCAATTCAGCGCCGAGGAACTGGCCATCGTGCTGAGCAACTACGACCTCGGCATCGTGGCTGGGATCACCGAGTTTCCCAAGGGTTCGCACGCCGCGGCCAAGATGGTCGTGACGACCACCACCGGTAAATATCTCCTCAAGCGACGGCCTAAGGGCGAGGTGGACCCCTATCGGGTCGCCTTCGCTCACTCCCTGCAGCGTTTCTTAGCCTCGAAGAATTTTCCCCTTCCACATCTGATCGGCACCCGGGGCGAGAACAACTCCATGCTCAAATGGGGCAACTCGATCTACGAGGTTTTCGAGTTCATCGAGGGGCAGCCCTATGACGGCGGACTCGTGGCCACTTATGAAGCAGGCAAAGTGCTGGGCCTGTATCACCGGCTGGTGCTCGATTACCAGCCCACCTGGGAGCCGCCCCACGGCCACTACCACGACAGCAAGAGCGTATACGTCTCGCTCAAGCCACTGGGGGAAGCGCTACTCCAGCGCTCGTCCGCTCAGGGGCGTCGGGCCGAGTTGATCGAGGTCCTCAAGCGTTTGCGCGCGGCCTACGCCGGCGCGGCGCAGGCGGCCAATGCGCTGGGATTGCCGCAATGGGAACCGCAGATCGTTCACTCCGACTGGCACCCCGGTAACATGCTGTTCGAGAACGGACATGTCGTCGCCGTGATTGATTATGACGCCGCGAGAATCCAGCCTCGGGTCATGGACGTGGCCAACGGCTGCACGCAGTTCTCGTTTGTCGCCGGTGGACGCGATCTGTCCACCTGGGAGGCACGAACCGATCACATGCGGGTCCGGCGGTTCCTGCGCGGCTATGATGAGATGAACATCCTGACCAAGGCGGAATTGCGCGCGATCCCCTTCTTGATGCAGGAAGTGCTCATCGCTCAGGCTCTTCCGCCGATCATTCGCACCGGCACCTTCGCCGGACTGGACGGCTTCGAGTTTCTCAAGATCGTGCTGCGCAAGGTGGATTGGATCAGCGAGAACCTGGTTCAGCTCGATATCGGCGAGGAGGAAGACTGACTGGCCCGCGGGCATTCCCGACGGCGGCGAGGATCTCCGACCAAGCCCTCCGCATAGCCCTGGAAAGAGGCAGGGAGGAGACCTCCTTCATGTCCACCCAACGGGCGACATCACCGCTCGGCAAGTGGTGCGCACGCCCGACCGCACCGGCTCCGGGCCATTCGCCCATCACCCCGATGAAGCGGAATCGGCGGTGCGTCAGCACGTGCGCGAAATCGCAGAATGGGCGAGGCTCTAACCGCACGCGGCGGAATGACGCTGATTCGACCGGAGCGAGGCGACGATACGGATGCAGGGCCTGGCTGGCCCATTTCCGCAGACCAGAAGCAGTTCTGGGGGGATCCACTCCACATTCTGTGTTGGGCAGCTCCCACAACCCGCCCCAAAGGCCGGACTCCTCGCGTCGCAGGAACAGCCACCGCGGCCCGTCATGCAGAGCCACGAGCAGCCGCGTCTCCGTGAGTTGTGGGGAGCGGATTCGAGCCGGCGGGATTTCGGCCACGCGATTTGCGCGATAGGCCCGGCACTCCCGCCGCAAGGGACACTCGGAGCACCGGGCCCGTCCGCCGGGCAGGCAGATGGTCGCCCCCAGCTCCATCATCGCCTGGTTGAAATCCCCACACCGCTGGGTTGGCAGTAGTCGTTCAACAATGGACTCGATGCGCCGCCTTCCGACAGCCGACCGAGGATCGTCGGACAGGCCAATCAGCCGGGCCATCACGCGGGTCACATTGCCGTCAATCGCCGGGACGCGGGCACCGAAAGCAATCGAGGCGATCGCCGCCGCAGTGTACCGCCCCAGCCCCGGCAACCGGCGAAGCTCCGCCACGTCCCGCGGGATGCAGCCGCCGTGTCGAGCGACAATGATGCCCGCCGCGCGATGTAGGTTTCGGGCTCGCGCATAGTAGCCCAGACCGGCCCAGATCCTCAGGACGTGCTCGAGGTCAGCTTCGGCCAGACACTGCACATTCGGGAAGCAGGCGATGAATCGTTCGAAGTACGGTATTACCGTGGCCACCTGGGTTTGCTGCAACATGATTTCGCTGACCCAGATCGCGTAAGGATCGTCGGTCACACGCCAAGGCAGGTCGCGACGGTTGCCGTCGTACCACGACAGAAGCCTCCGGCCGAGAGTCGGAGGAACGCAGAGTTCCGAGACACGCGTCATGTTCCGATTATACGGCCGGCTTCGCGCCACGGCCTCAAGGCGCGGCACGGCGGCCTAGTCAAAACGTTGAACCGACCTTCTGTTCCTGTTACGATGACCGGGTCAGGAGAGACGAAGAGGCCGAGGAGAGACCTCCGGCTGCCCCACGAATCCGGCTGAGGCATCTACGTGGCATCCAAGCGTTTGGCGCATCTGGCGGTGTGTGTCGTGTTATGCGCGGCGGTTCCGGTCCGCGGCTACGAACGCTGGGATTTTCGGTTCGCTTTCGGGCCGGGTTGCGGGTGAGGAAGCACATTTCTGAGCGTCTGGTCAGACGCCACCAACGGTTACGACGAAGGACTTGAGTATCTGATCGCCTCTTTCGGCGAGGGATTTGCCGGCGTATACCACGAGCAGGGACAGGACGGCTGGACCGGGCCGACCGGTTTCTACCGCACTGATTTCCGCTATCCCCCGAGCCCCGATCAGCGGGTGGTCTGGGTGCCGATTCACGTTTGGGCCGATCCGAGCTATGGGGATCCGGTCATGTACTTCTCCATGGAGGCTCACGCCGATCTGCCGCCCCCACGAGACCGTCAGTATCTGGTCACACTCCTGCACGTGCCTGAGGATGTCAACGGCGCCCCGCCCATCGGCACGACCTGGGCCTTGCCAGAAAAAGGGGTCCTCTCCATTCCCCTGCCGACCTATCGGACGGACAATGGCATGAAGGGGTATCGTTTTTCGTTCACTGCGACCGAAGTAATTCCGGAGCCTGGTACCGCCCTGCTGCTTGCCGCAGCCGGCCTTCTGGCTGCGTCTTTGCGGTGCCGTCGCAAATCCGCCGAGCCTCCGGCACCTGATTGATCCGCCCGCACTCGATTCCTAACATAGGTATCCTCGCTTCGTCTTCCCTCGCCCGCGGAGACTGCTGTGGTCCGACACACTTCGGCTCGCGCCCTCACGGCTCTGGCGTTCCTTACGGCTCTTTGTTGCGGCTGCGAGTTCGACTACCTCCTGCATCTGGCCGCGGGCGAACTGTGCAGCCTCAGCCAGATTATTCCTGTGGAACAGGCCCTGGTGGATCCACGCTTGACACCGGAGGAACAGGCCAAGCTCGCGCTGACTCAGGAGGTCCGCCAGTTCGGCATTGACGAAGTCGGGCTGTTCGCGGGTCCAGCATACACCGTCTTCGAAATGAACGGCAACGCTCCGGCACTTTACGTACTGACCGCCAGCGACAAGCACCGGCTCCGCGCCTATCAGTGGAATATCCCGTTCTTCGGCCCCTCAGAGGTCAAAGGCTACTTCGACCGCGGCATGGCCGAGCGGGAAGAAGCCTCGCTGATCGCGAGAGGCTACGACACGTACCTGGGCAGAGCGGACGGATTCTCGACGCTGGGTATTCTGCCGGATCCGATTCGCCAATCCAATCTGCGATTGGACGATATCGATCTGGCGGAACTGATCCTGCACGAGATGACCCACTCCACCGTTTATAAGCCCTCGGATGTCAACTTCAGCGAGAGCGTGGCCACCTTTGTCGGACGACGCTCGGCCCTGGCCTGGTTCCGGCACTGCTTCGGGTCCGGATCACCGGAGGCCCAGGCAGCGGAGGCCCGGTATGCCGACGAAGCCGTGATCGACGAGTACGTGGTCGACCTCTACCACCGTATGGCCGCCTATTACGCCGCTGCCGCCGCGGCAGGACAGACCACAGAGGAAATCGTGGCCGGAAGGCAAACGGAGTTCGCCGCTGCCGCCGCCCGGTTCCAAACCGACTATCGCCCCCGCCTTCTGGACCCGGACCGGTGGGGTTTTGTCGCGGCCATGGACCTGAACAATGCCCGACTGCTGACGGGCATTCGCTACCAGGGCGGCCTGGAAGATTATCAGGCTGTTTTGGATAAATTGAGCGGAGACCTCCGCCAAGCAGTCGAGGTCTTCAAGGCTGCAGCCCAGCAGGAGGACAGCCGGGAATACCTGCGGGCCTGGGTCACGGACCACTGAACTCCTCCCAACGATCCATCGCGACTCAAGCCTCCCCTACCCGGGGCCCGATTCCTTGCGGAATGCAGCCGAGGTTTCTCACTCCGATTGCGGCGAGTGACGAAAAGGAGCACACCGATGTCTCATCTCGCGAGGCGGGTGGATGTCAGGACGATTGGCGGCTACATCGTGATTGCCCTGGTCTGGCTGGCTCTGGTGGCGTAGGCCGACGGCGGTACCCGCCAACTGCGGGGTGGGCAATGCCCGAGTCTGATTGGTCGCGGAGGATCTCCGGCGGTACTTCCTTCCCAAGCGGCTTCCCAACGGCCTTTCTTGGTCCCGGAACTTAACGAACATTTTATTGTACTTGATTCTGCGGGGTTCGGGCGGGACACTAATATGTCCAACTTGAGGCTTGGACGCCGAGGTGGCGCCGCTTTACGCCGACGACGTCGCGCCGGCATCAGGCTGGGAGCGACTCACGCCTCTTTGAGGCCTGGGACGGCAGGGAGTGAGCAGAGGTGGTCGCACGTTTTCTCGGTGATGCAAAGCAACAGGTTCTCCTCACGGTTGCGGCAGTCCTGCTGGCCGTCGCGGTGTTTCTGACGATTCGCGCGCTCAACGCCGGGCCGGACTACGACATTTCGGCCGAGCGCGCTTTCAAGTGTGCAGAGTGTGGCCACGAATTCGAGCACGTCATCCAGATCGGAGACCAAGAGCCGATGCGATGCCCAAAATGCGGCAAGGTCTCTGCCTGGGTGCCGGAGACCTGCTACTGGACTCGCGACGGCAAGGCCAAACGCCGGCCTACGTTCGTGATCCTCAAACGCAAGATGGGCATTGACGAAGACACTTTCTGTCCGGACTGCGGCCGAGAAGTGGTCGGCCACAATCCACGTCCCCCCAAGGAACTGATGGAGGCCGCGGAGGCGGAGTAGCATGAGGGTATTTGGATGGCCAATCGAGGCAAGCCGTCGCCTTGACGACCGCCGTGCGTTTACGCTGATCGAACTACTCGTGGTGATCGCGATGATCGCCGTGCTCCTCTCCCTGCTGCTCCCCAGCATGGTCGGAGCCCGCCGCACCGGCCAGAGAGTGGTCTGTATGGCGACCCTGCGAGACATTGCCCAAGGCGGGGCTCAGTACGCGAACGAGAACGAAGACTGGATCGTGGGCGCGCCCAGCGGATCGGGGGCCTACCTCGCCAGCGCGGGTACGGCCTACGGACCTGCCGTGCAACGATGGGATTTCATGGGGCCTCTCGCGGAGATGTGGAACCTGGGTATCCCTCAAGGCGATGGCAGCAATACGGACGTGATCGCCCGATTCAACGCCTACCGCAACAACAAGTCGTTCATGTGCCCGGCGAACCGTTTCATCGCGATGCGTTTCTCCGGCCCGGATGCACGGGCGGGCTGGATGATTGCTTACAATACTTGTCGATATCAGGTCTCCACGGAAGCCGAGGTCCTGGGTTGGAACCACAATGAGAAGCTCCCCAAGGACTGGCGACCCTCTTATACAAGGATTGGCGACGCTTCGAAGAAGATCCTGGTGAGCGATGGTGCCCGGTATTCGACGGTCACCCAGGTTCCCGACTACGACCTCTCGGTAGCGGGTCCTTACGGCGGGGCTTTTTCAGATACAGGAGTTTATTCGTCGTATTCGCGATCCTGGGATCGCAGCCGTGCTCCCGGAAATGGAAACACCGGTCCGGTGGACGCGCGGATGTATGCGTTCCGCCATTCTTTGTCGGAACCGGCCGTCGGAGCGGCAGCCAACGCCTTCAAAGGGAACTTCGCTTTCTTTGACGGTCACGTGGACACGATGGGCGATTTGGACGCTTCCAATCCGTTTCTTTGGTTGCCCAAGGGGTCGACCCTGCGGAGTGTCCAGTCCGCACTCTGGCCGGATGCCGTCCGGCAATTCGGGCTTTCAGGCGACGTCAAAATCAACTGAGTCTATTCTTTAGCTAAGGGATGGACGGCACTTGACCGAATTGCAGTGGGTGGTGTAATATCGTCATCGTTTCTGGGGGTTGCGGGTGTGCGAAACACCCGGTTCGAGATCGACGGCCCTTGACCGCTAACCTCACAACATCGTGACTGCGGTGACGCCGACCATCCCGGTTGGGCATCGCGGCGTTGCCGAACGGACTTCACCGGATAACCTCCGGTGGCGGAGAGGGAACGTCTGCATTTGTTACGAAAGCTGACCGGATCATGATACGAGTAACACTTCCGGACAACACCATGATCGAGATGCCGGACGGGGCGACGCCAGGCGATGTTGCGGCACGGCTGGGAGCCGGCCTGGCCCGCGTCGCGCTGGGCGCGAAGGCCAATTACGGCAACGGCGATGTGTTTCTGGACTTGTCCTCTCGGCTGACGGGAGATTGTCGGCTGACCATTCTGACGCCGAAGGACGAGGAATCCCTCGAAGTGCTGCGTCACAGCACCGCCCACGTCATGGCAGAGGCGATCTGTCGCCTTTGGCCGGAGACGAAACTGGTCTACGGCCCGCCCGTAGAGAACGGGTTTTACTATGACATCGATCTGCCGCATCGTCTGACGCCGGACGATTTCCCCAAGATCGAGGCGGAGATGGCCCGGATCGTCAAAGAGGACCGCCCCTTCACGCGGTATGAGATGAGCCTTGAGGAGGGGTTGGCCAAAGTCCGCGCCGAGGGCAACCCCTACAAGGTCGAGAATGCCTTGCGGGCCAAGGGCGATCGAATCAGCTTTTACGCCACCGGTGATAAACCCGGCGAATGCTGGGAAGACTTGTGCATGGGCACGCATATCCCCAGCACCGGCCGTATCGGGGCTTTCAAGGTGCTGAGCGTATCCGGCGCGTTCCTCCATGGTGACGCGAACAAACAACAGCTTCAGCGAGTCAACGGCACTGCGTTTCACAGCAAGAAAGACTTGCAGGCGTTCCTGACCCAGCTCGAGGAAGCCAAGAAGAGAGACCACCGCCGAATCGGACAGGAGTTGGAGCTGTTCACGATCGATCCCTTGGTCGGAAGCGGCTTGATCCTTTGGAAGCCCAAGGGAGGAATCGTCCGCCACATCCTCGAGGAGCACATGCGGGAGAAGCTCTGCGAGTACGGCTATGACATGGTTTACACCCCGCACATCGGCCGGCTGGAGCTTTATCGCACCAGCGGCCACTTCCCGTACTACCGGGACGCCCAGTTTCCTCCGTTGTTCGACTCCGTGGCCGCGAGAATCCTCAACGACCTCTGGATCCTGGTGTGCGAGGGTAATCCGGACGAGCCGCCTCCACCCGAGGCAGACCGCCTGCTGGCCGAGCTCCGCGAGGCGGACCGCAGCGCCTATGAGCGGTTGGTCGGGGACGATCGCGCGCCGGGGCAGTTTCGCCGACATCCCGGCCAAGTTCAGCACAACTTGCAGGCGATTCGCGACCTGCTCCAAGAGTCGGATGGGTTCCTGCTGAAGCCGATGAATTGCCCCCACCACATCAGCATCTACCGCAGCGAGCCACGAAGTTACCGAGATCTGCCGGTGCGTTACGCGGAATACGGAACGGTCTACCGGTATGAAAAATCCGGTGAACTGGCGGGCCTGACGCGGGTCCGGGGGTTCACGCAGGACGACGCCCACCTGTTCTGCACGCCGGAGACGCTGCAAGCCGAGGTGACGGCCTGCATGGAGCTGACGCGGTACGTGCTGGAAATCCTCGGGTTGAACAATTTCCGCGTGCGGATCGGCCTGCACGACCCGACCAACAAGAAGTACATCAATCGACCGGAGGCGTGGCGTTTGGCGGAGGACGCCTTGCGGCAGGCGGTCCAGTCCAGCGGGCTGAAATACTCCGAAGAAGTGGGCGAAGCGGCTTTCTACGGCCCGAAGATCGACTACTTGGTGAAGGATTGCATCGGGCGGGAGTGGCAGTTGGGCACCGTGCAGGTCGACTACAACCTGCCTGAGCGATTCGACCTGACTTACGTCGGGGCGGACAACCGGCCCCATCGGCCTATCATGGTCCACCGCACTCTCTTCGGCAGCATGGAGCGTTTCCTGGGCATCCTCATCGAGCACTTCGAAGGGGCGTTTCCAATGTGGTTGGCCCCGGTGCAGGCCGTGGTCGCGACGATCAGCGAACGGAGCAACGCCTACGCGGCGGAAGTGGTCAATGGGCTCAGAGCGGCGGGGCTACGCGTGGATCTCGATGACTCGCCGGAGAAGATCGGCCCGAAGAAACACCGGGCGCGAAAGCTGAAGATTCCCTACATCGCCGTGGTGGGAGAGCAGGAGTCGCAGAACCGCACGGTGAATGTCAATGATCGTGAGGGCCGGCAGGTCGATAACATGCCGCTGGCCCAGTTCGTCGAATTTCTCATCCAGGAGAATCGTCCGGGCGGCCGCCCGAAAGTGGTGGAGGCGTGAGCCACCGCGGCATCCGTCCGGAGCAAAACCCTTAGTAAGGAGGTCAAGCCTATTCTCAACCAGAGAGTCAATGAACAAATCCGTCTTTCGCCGGTTCGCGTCATCGACGCGGAGGGCAATCTGCTCGGCGTGATCCCGACCGCCGAAGCCCTGCGACTGGCCCACGAGGCCGGCCTTGATCTGGTGGAGGTTTCCCCCAACGAAAGGCCGCCGGTCTGCAAGATCATGGACTACGGGAAACAGAAGTACCTTCAGTCCAAGAAACTCAAGCAGAAGCACCACGAGCAGAAGCTGAAGGAGCTGCGGCTGAGGCCCAAGACCGACCGGCACGACCGCGAGATCAGGATTCGACAGGCGCGGAAATTCCTCGAACAAGGGGATCGGGTGAAGTTCACCATGATCTTCCGCGGCCGAGAGAAGTTCCACAAGGACATGGGCGAGGAGGGGTTCAACGAGATCGCCGAGCTCCTTCGAGATCTTGCCAAGGTCGAACAACCGGCCAGACTGACCGGGCGTTTCATGAGCATGGTGCTCGTGCCGCTTAAGGTGACTCCGCCGCAGAAGAAGGCCAAGCCGGAGAGCAAGCCGACCGAACGAATCAAGTCGAGCAGTCCCTCCGGCCCCGAAGGGCCGGAACGGCCGGCGGAAGTCAGTTTGACCGCCGGCTCGACTGAGCCGAGTCTCGGCTAGCCGTATCCGAAGTCGTCGGGGATAAGGGAACCGGCCCGCAGGCTCGTGCCGCCCGAGAGAGGATAGATCTGCCGATTATTTAAGACTTATATAGTCAAGTATTGCGCCGGAGCGGCAAACAGTCTGACTCGGCGACGCCGGCCGGCTACACTCCCCTACCGCTGACCGGGCGGGTTACCTGGGAGCAAGCCGTGCAGATCAAGTTCATCAAGACACTCTGGGGGTACACGCCCGATCAGATTGACGCGGGGCTGCTGAGCCGCATCAAGGCCGCGGGATTCGACGGGATGGAGGCCGCCCTACCCGAGATGCCGTCGGCTCGTTGGCGGGGCCTGCTGGCCGAGGCGGGGCTTGATTACGTCGCCATGGTCTTCGCACTGACTCCGGCGGAATTCGCCGCGGCGGTCCGTCAGGCGGTCGCTTTTTCTCCCTTGATCATCAACGCCCACGATGGCCGGGACAAGATGAGTTTCAGTGACGGCGCCAGCTACTTCCGCGAGGTTACGGCCATCGAGCGGGACCTGCCGGTTCCCGTCGCCCACGAAACGCACCGACATCGTCTGTTCTACACGCCGTGGTCAACCGCCGAGTACCTCCAGGTATTCCCCTCACTGCGGATCTGCGCTGACTTTAGTCACTGGTGCTGTGTCTGCGAATCGATGCTGCGTGACGTGGAAGACATGGTCGCTCTGGCCTGCGAGCGGGCCATTCACATTCACGGTCGAGTCGGCTGGGAGGAAGGCCCACAGGTAGCCGATCCGCGAGCTCCCGAGTACCGCGATCGCTTGGAACGACACGAGGAATGGTGGGACCGGATCGTCGGCCACCGGCGGGCGGAAGGAGCTCCTTTTCTGACCTTCGATCCCGAATTCGGCCCTCCGGGCTACATGCCGGCGCACCCGTACACGCGGATGCCCATCGCCGACCTGTGGGAAATCCACGAGTGGATGCTGCGCCGTGAGCAGGAGCGCTGGGGCCGGTAGAGCCCTGCCGCCGGAAGCAACACCGCTCGGATCCGCCCCGGGGAGACCCCTCCCCGGCGGTCGCGTCATACCGCCGGGGAGAAGCCTCCACCGGTCAGTCAATTGTCGACCGCAGGCCGACGGTCAGGTTTCTTCTCCGCACCGCCGGTATCCAGGATCCTCATGGCGGCGGCATCCTGCAAGCGGGACAGGTCAGTCCAGAACGTACCCTCTCCGGCGAAAATCAGACGAATGCTCTCCGGGGAGAAGTTCTGGGCAAAAGTGTAGAGGTTGTACGCCACTCCGGATCCGAACGCCGACACCATCAGGCGTTTGCCATCGGCCTCGGCCTGGTTCAGCAGTTGCTCCACCTGCGCCTTGGCCCGGCCCAGCAGGCGAGTGCTTTCAGCCTCCAACTCGGCAATCTGTCGCTCTACGAGGGCAACTTCGTAGTCGCGAGAAGCCATCACCTCCTGGGCCTGCTTCTGGCCGGTCGCCTTGATTTCAGCCACCTTCTTGCGGGTGTCGGCGCTGATCTGCTCACGGGCGATGTCGACGGCGACCTTGGCCGTCTCCAGTTCGGCGCGCACCCTGGCCGTTTCCCGTTGAGCCTGCTTGGTCAGGTCCTGCTCGCGGGCGATGTAGCCGCGCTGAATGGTCTTCTTCAGGTCCATGCCCTCGGCTTCCGCTTCGGGACTCCCGCGGACTTCGATGTTGTGAATCAAGGCGATGAGGATGTCGAAATCGCGCTCTCGGCAAACGCGTTGCAGGGTTTCGGTCACGGCCCGCTGGTACTGTTCCCGCTTTTCGCCGCGGATGAAATCGGTGCTTTCATACTCGGAGCCGAGGTTGCGGCAAATGCTCCGCATTTGACTGAGGATGATCTGCTTGATCTTCTCGATGTCGCCGAACCGATTGAGCATCTCCGCGACGTGCTGCGGATGCCGCCCCCAGACAACGGTCACTTCCACATCGATGTTGAAGCCGTCCTTGGACGGGAAGGTGATGTGCGTGTCGACCTCCGCGGACATCTGCTGCGCCATCCGGGCAGCCTGTTCCGGAGAGACGTTCATCTGCTGGACCTGGTACATGCCGGCCTTGCCGGTGCGGGTGCGCACGGCGTACTGCGAGATCTGGTTGTAGCCCACCTGAACGATCTGCACCTTGTAGACGTAGGGGTTCAGGTAGTAGATGCCGGGAGGCAGCACATTCCCCAGGACGCCGCGCTGGCCCTCCTCGGCGAGCTTCTGGATCACCTTCGGCCGTCCCTTGACCGGCTGACCGTCGGGGCCGACGCTGATGTCCTCCACCGTCTGCACCCCGGGCATATCGCCCAACTGCGAGGTGACCACGCCGCAGCACCCCAACGGCACGATCGTCGCCGGAGCCGGCTTCACGTCGTAGACATAGGGGTTGATCCGATAATTGCCGGGAGTCAGTACCCTTTTCTGGATGCCCTGATAACCGTCATCGACGACCTCGCTCGCACCGGGAGAAGGCGGACCCACCTTGTTGACCAGGATACCCACCTGAGGCCAGTCTCCCGTCATGGTGGGGGCCGAGGTGTCGAGAGTCCCGCCCGCATAATACTCCTTCCAAGAACTGGGATCTCCGGCGGAAATCTGCACCAGATCGTGCAGCTCCCAGTCCCAAACCAGAGGGTTCAGGAAGTAGCGGCCCGGGCCACGCGTCTCCCGCAGGATGCCTTTCTGTCCGGCCTCGGCGATTTTCTGTCCCGGCGGCAACGGGTCGCCGGTCTTGCGAATCATGACCAGACACTTGTTGGGCGGCACATACACGCGGAACGATGTCCAGACGACGATGAGACCGATCGCGGATGTGATGAAAACCAGTCCCAACGCCATGGCGAGGATTCGAGATGCTTTCATCGGTCACCTCCAGTGCTGTTGATCGCGGTCTGCTCGGCCCGGAAGGCGGGAGGCATCGGACCTTCGGTTCGTGGTTTCTGCGGCGCCGGTGGCGGACTGTCAGCCGGGGTGAGCTTTCGGAAGATGTCGGCGAACGGGCCATCCGTGCTGGCCAGAACCGATTTCAAAGCCGGGGCCAGCTTCTGATAGAAGAAGAACTGAGCATAGGTCTCGCCGTCGCCGAAGGCCTGCACCGCTTCCCGCAACGGCTCTGCTTCCGCTTTGTAGTTCAGCAGGCGGACCTCCGCTTCGGCCTGGCCGCGAGCGAGCAAGGCCGCGGCGGTCTCCGTTGCCGCCTTGAGCTTGAGCCGTGCTACCTCCAGACGTTGCTCGGCCTCCGTCAAGGCGACGGCCTTGGACTGCTGGGCTTCCTTGGTGATGGTGACCACCTCCCGATTGGCCTGGCCGATGGCCTGGTTCTGTTTCTGCATCTCCTCCTGTTCCACCAGCTTGGCCTCCGCTTCGGCCAGTTTGATCTCGTTTTCATACTGCTTGATCTGCTGGTCGGCGACCTGGCGGTCGCTGATCGGGCCGGCGATATCGGCCGGCGGCACGATCCGGCGGATCAGGGTGGCGCGGATCTCGATGCCTTGCGCATAGCACTGCTCCCGCAATCCCTCGAAGACCTTCATTTGGAACGCCGAACGGGTCTCGCCCGAAATGAAGTCCCGGGCAAAGAGCTTGGAGCCCTCGATTCGACAGAACGAACGGGCAAAAGGCAGGATGATCTTGTCTCGGATGTCGTCGTGTTCACCGATCGCCACCATCACGTACGGCGCCATGTCCTGCCGAATGGCGTACTCCACGGTGCAGTCCACCAGGATGTCGAAGCTGTCGTTGGATGGGAAACGAATCGCGTCGTCGCCATGAAGGTCGATGGTGTGACTGCGAACGTCGATGGGATCGATGCGGCGCAAATACGGGTTGTTGTAGTACATGCCCGGCGGGAGGACGGAGGGTTGCACGCCGCGCTCGCCCTCGGCGACGACGTACTGGTTGGGGTCGGCGGGATCACGGCCGGAGAACAGTGTCTGCACGCCGACCTGCCCGGCGTAGATCACTACCGGTTGCACCCGACGAACCTCGTAGGCGTAGGGGTTGATGTTGTAGCGGCCCGGTTTCAGCACCGCGTCCACCGGGCCGCGTTCATCCGGCTCGGTGGCCACGATCTTGCCGGGCGGAAGGCTGCGGCCGAACTTGCGGACCAGGATACCGATCTCGTTCTCCTTGATGAAAACGGCCGGCACCCGGATCCGCTCCCACAGGAACGGGTCGAAGAAATAGCGGCCCTCGGGCAACGGTTCGTAGAGTACCCCCTTGTACCGCGTCGAATTCTCCGGCTCGCCCAGTTTCTTTAGGAGCGCTGGATACAGGACCACCTGCTCGGCGACCGTGACATCAGAGCCGCCCGCACCAGCGGCATCGGCGGCAGGCTGGGCATAGCCCTCCTCGGTTGGTAACGGCTCGCCGACCTTGCGGACGAGGACCAGGATTTCCCCGGCCTCCACCTCAACCCGCTGGATGAACCACCAATAACAGCTCCAGCCCAAGGCTATCAGGACGACGAGGGTCACCAACAGACCGATTCGACCAAGTGGCGGCATGCCCGCCGAAACATCTCCTGCATAGGTTGGCCGCCTCGGCGGTCGTGGGGGAATTGCGTCTGGCATCGGATCTTCCTCCCGAACACGAAAAGGGTTTCACATCCTGTCCCCGACGCTCGCCTGCGCGGCGTCGGTTCGTTTCTCACTAGGGTCGTTGCTGCGGCGTCTGAGTCAACGCGGCACCACAGTGCCCGCAGAACCTAGCCTCAGGCCGGTTGACAAAACCGCAGCCCGGTGCCGAGCAGGGCCGTCCTTTGGGCCGAAGGGCGGCTCTGAGCAGAATCAAGCCCAGCAGACCGAGCCCGATCGCCGTAATCAGAATGGTCAGAGTGGCGGGTTGCAAGATCATCACCGCACCCCGGTCTCTCTATAGAGTAATGCATACCGGCCGGTTTGGCACTTAGAAAAGGGCCCGTGCTTTGGAATCGACGGCTCCCGTCCTTCTTCGCGACCCGCTAATCAGGGCATCGGCGCCAGACGCGGAGGCAAAACCGCGACGGGATTACACCAGACCATCAAAGCGGTGAACACGATCGAGCCGGCAATCAGCACCGCCGGTGAGGACCGCATCCGCCGGCCCGCACCCAGCGTCGTGAGAATCATGACCAGCGGCAGATAGTCCATGGAGAAGCGGTGTCCAAACTGCACGTATCCCGTGTTGAAATACAACAGCAGGGGCACGAGGGCTGCGAGAATGCCTGCCGCGGCGTGCCGGACCAGGTCCGTTTGTCGCTCGCGAAATAGACCGACCACGGCGTAAACCATCGCCGGTGAGGCCCAGAGCAAACCCATGCCCCGCGGGTCATAGCCCAGCCAGGGGAACCGACCGCTCAGGTTGAGCCACGGCGGTGCCAGGAAGAACCAGTAGAAATTGTACGGCGCGAAATGGGGGTGGAACTGCCCGTAGCGATCCATCAACTCCCGCCCAGGGGGAACGAGGAGCATCCGGGCATAGCCGAAATCCAGAGGATCGCCGAAACGAATGAAGTTGTACGCGGCCAGCAGGAGTGTGGCGACCGCCGGTCCCAGGAGCAGCCGGACAGCGGCGCGGCCGTCAGTCCGCCCTAGCCGGGGAAGCACGAAGAAGAGGCCGGTCAGCGCCGCGGTGGGACGCGTCAGCAGGGCCAGTCCCACGAAGGTTCCGACCCACAGCGGACGTCCGGCGACGAGATGCTCTCGCAGCGCCAACAGCATGAAGCCCAGCGCCACCGCATGGGCCAGGTGCCAATCACCGCCCAACCACGCGTTGTGCCAGACGGCGGTCCCGAAGGAGAAAAGCAGCGTCCATGCCATGGCCGCGGACCGCGTCAGCGGCGCGGCGGGCGTCGGCAAGCGGAGCAAGCAGGAGTGGAGCAGGAGCACGTTGAGCACGCTGACCACTCGGCAAGCCCAGTCCACTTCCACCGTCCAACCCACCGCGACGAAAGGCATCAGCAGAATAGCCGGCATAGGGGGATAAGGGCAGAAGAACCGGTTCGGCTCGGCGGTCGGGATGAGTTCCGCAACGCTTGTCGGCGTGATCGGGTCCACTCGAATCGCCAGCTCGCCGGAAAGGAACGCGGTCGCCAGATTGGAGAAATGCCGCGGTGTGAAGCGGAGCGGAGCCGAATGGACCGGAACCAGCCCGTAGAGCACTGCGGCCAGGATGAGCAGTCCGCTCATTTCGCCCAGCCGGCGTCGATCAAAGGCCCCGGATGCTGAAGTCATGCTTGGCACATTCGGCGGCGGCGCATCATGATTGTCAAGACGAGCAGGCCACTTTTCCTCACACCCCGGCGGCGGCGGCACCGGTGGTTGCCACACCAAAGGCTGCGGGGTTAAATGGAGGCATGGTGGAGCAGGTTACGGTCATCGGTGACGGGCAGATGGCTACCGTGTGCGCCGCGATGCTGGCGGACCGGGGAATCCATGTCCGTCTGTGGAGCATCTTTCGCGAGAGCATCGAGGCCATGAAGGCCACACGGGAAAACCGCCGGTACCTGCCCGGCCTGCGACTGCCCGACCGGGTGACCTGCACCACCGATGCCGCGGCGGCCCTGCGGGGAACCGAGCTGGTCCTTTCGGCGGTCCCCTGTCAGTACATCCGGGGAGTCTGGGAGCGGCTTCGGCCAGTCTATCCCCCGGGGGTGCCGGTAGTGAGCGTGGCGAAGGGCATCGAGAACAATACGCTCATGCGACCGACTCAGATCATCCGCGACGTGATCGGGCCCGTTCGCACTGCGGCCCTTAGCGGCCCGAGCATCGCCGCAGAACTGGCTCGCTGCCTGCCTGCCACCGTAGTGGCTGCCAGCGAGGACGAGAACCTGGCTCGAATTGTACAGGAAGCGTTTTCCTCGCAATGGTTCCGCGTCTACACCAACACGGATCTCCTAGGGGTGGAGTTGGCGGGAGCCACCAAGAACGTCATCGCCCTGGCCGCCGGCATCGTGGACGGCCTTCGCGCTGGCGACAATGCCAAGGCCGCCCTGCTGACCCGCGGCCTTGCAGAAATCACCCGTTTGGGAGAGGCCATGGGCGCACGCCGGGAAACCTTCGCCGGTCTGGCGGGCATGGGCGATCTGGTGACGACCTGCGTCTCGCCGCTCGGCCGCAACCGCACTGCCGGGGAGCAGATCGGCAGAGGACGAACAGTCGAGGAAGTCATGGCGGCGACCCCCTCGGTCATCGAGGGTATTCCGACGACTCGCAGTGTCTGCGAACTGGCCCGACGTTACGCCGTGGAGATGCCCATCACTGAGGCGGTTTACGGGGTGCTGTTTGAGGGATGGGATTTGATGCAGACCCTGACGCGGCTCATGACGCGGCGTTTGAAGGGCGAAGCCTGATGGCTCGATGAGACGGCGGCCGGACCCCTGGCAGACTAGAAACCTGCTCATCTGTGAGGACGGGGTGCTTTCCGGATCACAGTCATGAACCTGGCTCAACGCGTCGGGTGGGGCATTCTGGGTTGCGGCCGGGTGGCCGATCGGCGTGTGGCGCCTGCTTTCGCTCAACTTGACGACGCCGCTCTCGTGGCGATCTGCGGCCGAGACATCCACAAGGTCGGAGAATTCGCCCGGCGGCATTCCGCTCCGCGGGCCTACAACCGCATCGAGGACCTGCTGGCCGACCAGGACGTTCAGGTCGTGTACGTCGCCACGCCGAACGCCTTCCATCGGGAACATGCCTGCCGCTGCCTGGAAGCCGGCCGCCACGTCCTAGTGGACAAGCCGATGGCCCTGAATGCCGTCGAGGCCGCAGAGATGATCGAAGTCGCTGAGCGGTGCAGCCGTCTGCTGGGCGTGATGCACCAGCAGCGATTTCATCCGGCCCATGCGCATCTCCTGCGGCTCCTCGAGGAGGGCCGCATCGGCAAGATCAACTGCATCCGCATGCAGATTGCCATGTGGTATCCGCCGCAAGCGACATGGCGCCAGGACGCCGGTCTGGCGGGCGGTGGTGTGGCCATTGATCTGGGACCGCACGCCGTGGACTTGTTGCTGGAGGTGGGCGGAACGGCGGTTCGGGTCGATGCCATTCTGCGAAACCTCCACTTCCCCGGCCCGCTGGAGGATTTCTGCCAGGCTCGACTGGACTTGGCGGGCGGCGGGATCGGCCTGCTTGACCTGAGCTACTGCGGGCATCACTACGGTGGGCGAATCGAGGTTTTCGGCAGCGAAGGTTCCTTCTCGAGTGACGGCTCGCTGCAATGTGCCGCCGCATACGATACCTGGCATCGTCGGGGTGATACGACCGAAGAAGCATGCCGTGAGGTTTCGACCACCAACTGCTTCCAGGAGGCCATCAAGGACTTCAATCACGCGGTGCAACATCGCGGGTATCCGACCGTGGATATGTATGATGGATTGCGAGCGATGAAGGTCATTGACGCCGTGTACGCTTCCGCTCACCGCGGACGACCGGTGGACCTTTTACCGCCATAGGATCATTCATATCATGATTCGGACGCTGCGAGAGCCCGACCGGCGGAAGATCGGCGTCGGCCGTGGCATTCGCCGTGAAAAGGGCATATAACAACCGGATGAATCGCACCGAAACCTATCACCATTTGCGGTTGGACTGCGGCGTGGAGCTGGCCGCGATCAAGATCGCCGGACGAAAAACCACGACGCTGGAGATTCGCGTCTTCGGGGGCCTGGTCGCGGAACCACCGGATCGACTGGGCTTGGCCGGGATTGTCGAGGAGACCATCGGCAAGGGCACGGCGCAGAAGAACGCGCAGGAGCTGATGGACGCCTTCGACATGATCGGAGCCCAGGTCAGTTCCGCGGTCGGCCGCGAATCGATGGTCTTCCGCTTCAGTTGCCTGCCGGAGTATGTCGAGCAGGCCCTCGCGCTTCACGCCGAGATGCTCCGCACGCCGACCTTTCCGGAGGAGTTCTGCGGTGTTGCCCTGGAACTGGCCCAGCAGGAGCTTACCGCGCTTGACGACGATCCCGGCGAACTGGCCCGCCGGCTGATCGCGCCGCAGGCGTACGGACCGCTGCTGGGGCGCCACGAATTGGGCACGCGGGAATCCCTCCGCCGCATCACGCGGGACGACATCGTCTCTTTCTGGCGGCGGAATTTCAGCGCCAATCGGACGGTCATCTCCGCAGCCGGAGCCGTCGATTGGAATCGTCTCTGTATGGTGGTGGAGCGGCTTTTCGCCGGGTTCGGCGAATACAACGGTGACGGTCGCGGGTCCATTCCCATCGAATTCACCCCTGGGCACGAACATCACCCCAAGAACATTGAACAGGAACATATACTTCTCTGTTGGCCGGGCGTGAGTGTGGCCGACGACGACTACCCGGCAGAGCGTCTGCTGCTGGCAGCACTTGGCGAAGGCATGAGTTCACGGTTGTTCACCACGGTCCGTGAGCAGCAGGGTTTGGCCTACTGGGTGAGTGCGTGGGACGAGCATCCCCGGAACGGCGGAATGATCTTTGTGGGGGCTGCCACGCGACCGGAACACGTGGATCAGACCTATCGAGCGATTCTTCATGAAGTGGAGCGACTGGGAGAGGACTGGACCGAGGAGGAGCTAGTCCGGGCCAGGACCGGCCTGATGGCCAAGACCTGCACACATGGAGAACTCACGCGAGCGCGGGCTGGAGAACTCAGCGGCGACCTGTTCCACTACGGCCGTCCGTTGTCCACCGACGAGAAGATCGCTCTGCTGGCCCGCGTGACCGTGGACGACATTCACCGCTACCTGACCGCTCACCCGCGCGATCAGCGGCGTCTGCTCACGCTCGGCCCGGTGCCCATGAAAGCGATGAGCTGAGGTGTTGACCCGCGGGACGGCCTGCACAACTTCGCATTACAAGGGGATCTCTTGAACAGCAAGAACTCTTTTACCACCCACACCTTGCCCAACGGCCTCCGCCTGGTCGTCGAACACATGCCGCAGGTCCGCAGTGCCGCCGGAGGTTTCCTGGTGCGCACCGGATCACGCGACGAACCGCCTGAACTCGCGGGCGTCTCCCATTTCCTTGAGCACATGTGCTTCAAAGGGACGGCGACCCGAACCTGCCGAGAAATCACGCTCGGCTTCGACCGGTTGGGGAGCACTTACAATGCCTACACCTCGAAGGAACGGACGCTCTACTACGGCTGGGTACGGGTCGAGGACTTCGCCCCTCAGCTTGAATTGCTGGCGGACATGATGTGTTCGACGATCCCGCCGGAGGAGTTCGAGACCGAGAAGAAGGTCATTCTCGACGAGATCGCCCGGTCCGCAGACCAAATTGAGCACTTGGTCTACGACCTCATCCATGAGCAAGTCTACGCCGGGCACCCACTGGCCTGGCCGGTGCTGGGAACAACGGAGACAATCGCGCCGCTGTCCCGAGAGCGTCTCTATGACTATCTCACGGATCGTTACCACCCTGCCAACATGATTCTCGGTGTCGCCGGCGCAATGAATCCCGCCGCGGTCCTTGAACTGGCTGACCGGCTCTGCGGTCGTTGGCCGGCCAAACCGCCGCGGGCCGACAGGAAACCCCCGGAGCCCGCTCCACCAAGCATCCTCACCCGGCCGATCGACCGCTTCCAACAGCAAGCCCTTGTCCTAGCCTGGCCGGCTCCATCGGAAACGCACGCGGACCGCGAAACGGCCGATGTCTTCGCCTCGATTCTCGGCGGGCATAATTCGCGGTTTTTTTGGAACATCATCCAGGCTGGAATCGCCCCGAACGTCGCCGCCGGCCGCGTCGACTATGAAGACGGCGGTCTGATGATCTGCTGGGGCTTCGTCGAACCGGATCGCGCGGAAGCATTGTTGGAAGCCATGCAGAACGAGATCAAGCGAATCATCTCCGAAGGAGTCACCGACGATGAAGTGGCCCGGGTCAAGAATCGGGTCCGAACCGGCCTGGCCCTCGAGGCGGAGTCGCCCTATCACCGATTCGGGCAACTGGTGTCCGACATAGACTTGTTCGGTCGTCCTCGCTCCGTGGAGGAACGCCTGGCGGAGGTGGAGGCCATCACCCCAATTCATGTCATGGAGTATCTGGAACGTTGGCCGATGTCCGGCGCCCCGTGGCTCACCAGTCTGGGACCGCGAGACTGGCCGAAGACCTGATCGCCCGATTTCAACCGGGACTGGGGCCGGCTCGAACGCAGCACCCGTGGTGCCGCGTGCCGGGGGGTCCGGGAACGCATCCGGGGCCACGAGGGGAGAAACCTCAAGATGTGCGTCTGCTGACGACGAATAGGCCCGTGCCAGTACTGGCAGCGGCGATCGCGAGCGGTAAAGCGCTGTTGACGCCCGGGAAAACCACTGCCGACGAACTCCTGGAACCGAGAACATACGATGAGTACGGAAGACCGCAGGCGTACTTCAGCCGGAATCCTGTTGCCCGGCGGCAGGCAAGGCGGTCGGCGGTATAACATGTAGGCGGCTGTCGGCCCTCGTTGAGAATCGCCGTTCGATAATGACTGGGCTGAACAATGCGCCGTAGGCAGCCTGTAACGGAAACGATATGCCACCCATCACCACACCCAAGGGCGGACTCATCGAGTTGGCCGCTGAACCTGCCCAGAAAGCAGGTGGTCACGCGACACTCACGTCCGCCGGAAGTCCGGGACGGCTGACGATCATCACGCCTGAGCCGCCGCCGAAGCGACCGGTGCCGCCTGGTCGACGGGTGCTGGGCCTGCTTCTGATCTGGTTGGCCGGCTGGTTGGGAACCATGCCCGCCGACCAGTGGACCGAATTCATTCTGCGGGTGCAGACTCTGGCTGATCTGAGCCTGGGAGCACCGGATACTTCGTTACCTTCCCCAGCCGGCCGGTGGTCCAGCCTGGATGACGAGGGGGCCGCCCAGGGTTCGATACGGGGCGAGCCAGGCCAACCCGCGACCTTTCAGGAAGATACTGGTCGGCATGCCGGTCTGGCTTACGCTTCGACCATCCGATGGGCCGTCGTCGCCGTCGCCGCCCTCACAGCTTTGTCCCTGTTGAATTCACTCCCGTTTGCGTGCCTGCTCACTACCGCTTTCATCGCGGGAACAGCTTACGCCGCGTATGGGCTGGTGGCGGGAGAATCGGCATTGCCATGGCGCTGGCTGGTGATCGGTTCCCTCCTTCCGGCCTATGTGGTGCACAGTTCCGCCGCGGCTCCGAGGCTTACCGGGCGCGGGCTGCCGGGCTTGATGCTGGTGATCGCAGCGGCCATTGGAGCCGCGCAAGGCTGGTTCGACTGGCCGGCTCTGGCGGCCAGAATAGGCGAAGGCCCGATGCGCCTCGCTTCTGCCTATGCGACCGAGTGCACTTGGGCGACGGTGTTGTTCCTGGCCAGTCTGGGAGCGCTTTGGTCGCGGACGCGAACCACGCATCTGCTGATCACCGCACTCCTGTTGGCGTTGGCGTACCACTGCGTGGTCTCCGGCAAGATCGTGGTGCGTGAGTTCCCGACGCTGTCTCGGGCCGGCGAAGCGCTGAAGACGCAGATCGACGACAGTTTCCGCAACGTCGCGTTGTGGCGCTGGGTGGTCGTCGTCGAGTTGTCAACGTTGGCCGGCGTGTTGGTAGGCAAGGGTCTGGGAATCGGCGGATTGAACCTCGCCTTCGCCGCAACCTGGATGGTGTTTGGCTGCTTTTTCTACGGCGAATTGCGCAGCATCTCCATGTTGGGCTTTGCCGGCCGGACCTTGGCCCCATATCTTTCCACGCCCGCGTCCACGGAGCCGACGGCACTCGGCAATCCGCTGGGTGGGACCATGGGGCTGCCCATCGGTCAGCCCCCTTCGTCTGCGGCGATCCGGCCCGACCCTCGCGATCCGAATGCAGCCGAGCGATTCCAAGCCATGCCACCGCCGGAGGTTTCGAGATCCCACGTCCCCCGGCCAACCGGAACAACGGCCGTCGACGCCCAGCGAATGCTCATTGCCCAGCGGCAGCTTACGGTTCGTGAGGTGGGGCTGCCGCTGTGGATCTACATGACCGCCGTCTTGGCGGCAATCATCGCCGTAGCCGGACTTCGTCTGCTCCAGCTCGGTGAGACATTCCGTGCAGCCCTCGGTTATGCCATGTGGCTGGCTCTGGGCGCGGGCTTGGCCTGGCTGTGGATGCTCGACCCCCGCGAACCGGCACAAAGCTGGCTGAGCTGGATTTCAGACTGGACGCAGTCCTCCCACAAGGTGCATGTGGTCTGGCTCCTCTTCCTGGCCGCCGCCGCCGGAGCGGGAGCCTGGGCCTTCCGGCCGACCGCGCGCGCGGAGTCCTGGGCCGCTGCAACGGTGGTCTGCGGCTTTCTCGGCACGGCCGTCACCCTGCTCTGGCTGGCGGTGCTTTCCTACTTCGGCGGATTCGAGTCGCTGCCGATCTGGACCTATGCGGTCGTCGCCGTCGGCCAGTCGCTGCCCGCGTGGGTGATGCTGGTGCAGCAGACCCTTGAACGACACCGAGAACGCAGCAGACCATGAAGGGCATTGCGGCAGTCGGCACATCGACACGAGAGCGTGTAAACAAGAGCCGGATCAAGACCGCCCCAGTCTTTCTCTCTTCGCGCCGTGCCTGGTCATTTTCGCATTGCATTGTTGCGGGGTAGAGCTTCTCAGGCCCGGCCCACGGCGGGAGCCGCATCTGAAACCCGATAATTGCGCCGCTGCGGGTCATTGCGCGTCGATTCGACGTCTTCTGGGCTCTGCTGGTCTCTCCGAAATGCCAACAAGCGGCGGTGTGGAGGCGGAAAACTGGGTGCGGTTGCGGAATGCTTTGTTTTTGCCATCGTCCCGAGTTAGACTACTTCACTAAAATCGAATGGGGCGTTAGCCTGCGGCAGGGCCGGGCCAGCGGGGCGGTTTGGCGGCAAGGCGGCCGGCGGCGGGTGAGCCGGAGACTGATAGCGTTACCAATACAGGCGATGCTGATGGACACGACCGTTACCAACCCCAGAGTCCTCCTGCTATCGAAGCCCACGTTGGAGCGCAATGCCGTCGTGCATCGCCTGCTTGGGGAAGCCCAGGTGCGGGTCGTTTCCACGTTCGAGGATGCCGTCGCTGCTCTCCGCGAAGGAGCCTTCGACCTGGTGGTGAGCGATACCGGCGATTTTCTGGCTCTGGAGCGCGCTACCGTCAACCAGCAGGCCGCGATGATCCTGGAGACCATCGGCCAAGGCGTGTGCATTATCGACGCGGAAGGCCGTCTCGTGTGGGCCAACCCGAAAATGCGGAGCTACCCGGCGGACCTACTCGGCCAGGTGTGCGAAGTATGCCTCCGCCGCATGCACCGGACTCCGGAACAGGAAAAGGGCCAGCCGGCCCACCACCGGGCGCGGCGATTCAGCATGACCAGCGGCGACGAGCAGTACTTCGAGGCCACCATCACGCCGGTGGTGAACAGCCTCGATCAGATCACGCATTTCGCCGCGGTGGTTTGGGACGTCACCAACAGCCGCCGACTGCAGAAAAAGATCGACGCCATCGATCTGGCTGGTCGGGAGTTGGTGCGGCTCGATGCCGAAGCCATGGCCGGCATGAACATGGAAGAGCGGATGTCCTTCCTGGAGCAGAAGATCCTCCGCTACATGCACGATCTTCTGGCCTTTGACAATTTTGCGGTGCTGCTGCTGGATAAGAACACCAACCGGCTGGAAATGGTGCTACAGCACGGCATGGCCCCGCACGCCCGCGACCTCGACATCTTCGCTTCACCGGAAAATAACGGCATCAGCGGTTACGTCGCCGCCACGGGCCGCAGCTACATCTGTCACGACACCTCGCGCGATCCCCGCTACCTGACCGGCCTCGACCGTGCCCGCAGTTCGCTGACCGTGCCGCTGCGCTTGCATGACCAGGTGATCGGCGTGTTCAACATCGAGTCTGATCAGCCGGCGGCTTTCAACGAAGACGATCGACAATTCGCCGAGATCCTGGCCCGCTACACCGCCATCGCCCTCAACTTTCTGGACTTGCTGGTCGTGGAGCGGTTCCAGTCCACGGGCCGGACCATGGATGACGTGACCGAGGAGATCGCCGGTCCGCTGAACGACATCATGGTGGAAGCCAGCACCTTGATGGAGGACTACATCGGGCACGACGACCTGCGGCATCGCCTGACCGCCATCTGCGACAACGTGGACAAGATCAAGCAGACCGTGAAGGAACTGGCCCAGCCCTGCGGCGGCCTGCTCGGGCGGCGCAACGTTGCCGAGCAGCGGGATCCGCTGCTCGACGGGAAACGCGTGCTGGTGGCGGACGATGAGGAAGTGATTCGCGAGACGGTTGCCAAGGTGCTGCGCAAAGCCGGTTGCGAGGTGGATGTGGCGCCCGATGGCGATCAGGCGACGGAACTTCTGGGACGCGGCCCGTATGATTTGCTCATCGCTGACATCAAGATGCCGCGCCGCAACGGCTACGAAGTCTTTGCCACCGCTCGCGAACGGCACCCCGCGATTGCCGTCATTCTGATGACCGGCTTCGGCTACGATCCGAACCATTCGATCGTCCGCGCCCGCCGCGAAGGGCTCAACGCCGTCCTGTTCAAGCCCTTCAAGGTCGATCAGTTACTGGACGAGGTTCGCGGAGCTCTCCAACCCAAGCCCTGACCGTCCCCAGCTCTGGACCCCCCCAATCCCGCCGCAGCCCTTGTCGGAGAGAGCCGCATCCCGGACAATGCGAGGGGCAGGCCGTCCCATCGGCGGCGCCGCGGCCGACACACTGCGGGCGGCTCCAGAGGGAAGCTTGGTTCATGAAACTCCGCTGTCCGAGATGCCAACAGAAGCTGTCCGTCGCGGACAAATTCGCCGGGCGTGCCATCCGTTGTCCCTCCTGCAATCGGGCCTTCAATGTGCCCAAGCCCAAGGACGCCGTGAGCGGACCGGGCGCAGTCCCCGAACTCGACCTCGAGGGCCTGGCCACGCTTGAAAAGCGGAGCGCGGAGATGGATTCCGAGGAGCTGGCCCAGGCGGAATCGGCGCTGCAATCCGCCGTTCAACAGACCGAACAGAGCGGTGATAAAGTCCGCACTTGCCCGACCTGCCATAAGATCGTGCCGGTTAAAGATCCCTATGCCGAGGTGCTGTGCTCCCACTGCTGGAATCCGATCCCGGCATTGATCAAGGGCAGCGGCGAAGAACGAGCTCGCCGCATTGCCGACGCTCGACGGGCGCCCGGCGCCGCGGCCTTCTATGGAGCCCTGATCTCAACGGTCAGCTATCCCCTGTCGGCAGCCGGTTCGCTGGCCACGGCGGCCGGTGTCGCGGTTCTGGCGGCTCTACTGCCGGTCGTAGCCATGACCGGCGGCAGCAAGCTGATGGAGCAAAGCGCGGTCGGCACGATGGAGGGCGTCCAACAGGCCGACCTGTCCGGCGTGCAGATCATGCTCATGGCCGTCTTTGCCGTCGAGGTGATTTTCTTCTCCGCCGTCGCGCTTCATGCGTTCCTGGACGTGGTGAGGACCACTTCGGTGGGTACCGAAAAGGCGCCCAGCCTGGCCTGGAGCCCCACTCAGTGGGGCAAGAGCTTCCTTGCTTACCTTATCCTGACCGTCTACCTTGGTCTCACCAGCTACATCGTGCTGGCCCTCACGGTCGAAGGAGACCCTCATCAGTGGATTGCCTCGGGCGAGGTGCTGCAACACGCCGCGGCGAGCGGACCCAAGCTGCTGATCGGAATGATGATTGTCTCCTTCGGGATTCCCATGAACCTGATCGGCATCAGCCTCGGTTCGATTGCCCAGGGGCTGCATCCGGCGCGGGTCGCCAAATCCATCGCCAATACCCATGCCCATTACGCCTTCCTGGTCCTGATCCTCACGGTTTCGGGAGCACTGTTCGGCACGGCCTTTGCCGGAATACTCTTTGACTGGTTCCTACCCCAGGTCGACGCGATGAGGCAGGGATCCAAAGAGGGAGACCTCGCGCAGGTCGCATTGTCGTTACTGGCCTGGGGGGCGGTGATGGGGTTTTTCTTCTACGGAACGTATGTGCTGGCCAGACTCCACGGACTTTTTGCTCGTTCTTTTCGAAAGAGGCTGCTCTTCGGCGAAACATGACCTGCCAGACAACTCACTCAGGCCCAATGACCCTGCGGGCCTTTGGTGCCGCTCGGCGCGCGGGCGGCTGGCGGTCCAGCATTCGAACCGGCGAGCGGCGGCGAGGCGCCGCACTTGTGGCGGTCTCCCGGTTCTGTCGGCGGTCTGAATGCCGGCGCGCTCTGGGCTGCGGTGCCTTCGCCACACCGTTCTGCGTCGCGGCCTCGCCTTCTGGCGTCAGACCCTGGAGGTACTCGATCTCTGGGCGTGTCAAGGGCCGGAAGGCCCCCACTGGCAGTTTGCGAATCGACAGTTTGCCAATGCGGACGCGGGTCAGGCGCCGCACGCGATAGCCGATCTTGGCCAGCATGCGGCGGATCTCGCGATTCCGCCCTTCCCGCAGGGTAATTTCCAGAATCAGACCGGTCCGTTCGCGGTGGACAATGGAGATTTGGGCGGGAGCCGTCTTGCCTTCCGAGAGCCACACGCCTCGCCGCAGGCGATCCAGCTCCTCCGGCGGAGGGCAGCCGTCGATTTCAACACGGTAGGTTTTGGGAATGCCGTAGCGAGGATGGGCAAGCCTCTGGGCCAGTTCGCCGTCGTTGGTCAGCAGCAGCAGCCCACTCGACTCGGCATCCAAGCGACCCACGGGGAAGACCCGCTCCCGCACGCCGACGAGAAGATCCACAGCGAGCGTCCGTCCCGCCGGGTCGTTGTGGGTGCAGAGCACTTTCCTCGGCTTATTCAGGAGGTAGTAAACCGGCTTCTGCATCCGGATCGGCTTGCCGTCCACAGCGATGCGGTCGGATTGCGGATCAACCAGGACCGGTAGCCTCCGGACGGTCTGGCCGTTCACCGATACCCGCCCGTCCAGCACGAGCAGCTCACAGGCCCGACGGGCACCGAAACCGGCAGCAGCCAAAACCCTTTGGATGCGTTCCTTGGCCAATGCAAGTCTCCTTGGAGCGCCGCGCGGCGGCAGTGCCGGCCCTCCGTTCACCTAGGGATCCGAGTCCTGAACAATCCGAAAAATGAACACTCGGCATCGCGGGTGGCCACCGGCCCACACCGGAACCAACCGGTCGGTCAGCCCGCCCTGAAGCGCGCGGGCGTAGTCCGATTCATCACCGAGAGACCGTGCGCCGGTTTCCCCATCCACAAACCATACGGGGCGGTGGCGCTGGATCTGGGTGGCTGTCTCAGAAGGGCCAGCGGCTTCCGAAAACCGCAGCCAGTTGGCGTCATTCGGCCTGGCGCGGCCGGCGTAGAACATGAGCTGTTCGAGACGATCATGCCCCATGACGACTTCGCCGACAGACATCTGCTCGCCCAGCCACCGCCCGGCGGCGCGGTAAGCCCAGCGTTCTCCATTGATCGGACGCAGATGGTAGGCGATCTGCGGAGCCAGCGGGGCAACCAGGCCCAAGATCAACAGGCCAACCCGAACGGTGTTTCCCGATCTCGTCGACGCCAACAACCGATCCAGCAAGGCCACCAATCCGGAGGCGGCCCAAGGCAGGCTGAGGGCCGCGGGCAGCAGCATGTACCGGGTACTGATCTGGTGATCATACGACGAGGCTCGCAACTGCGTGAGGATGATCTGGAAGATCACTGCCGCCAGCACCAACCGACGCCATCCGGAATCGGCAACCGCCGCCCTTTTCCAGAAGAACGCCACGATGGCCAGCAGAGAGTAGGCGTACCGGCCACTTCTGCTCCAGGCCTCGAGCATCCGAACCGGCACCTCATACCAATGCACCGCGGCCGCCAGGACATACGAGGAGGGTTCTGCCACATCCCCGCCGTCCAGAACTCGCCACACATCGTCAATCCCCTTATTGGGCATCAGCCGACCGACCGCTATCGAATACGGGGCTACCACGATGGCAAAGGTCGCGAACAACGCAGCCACAGCGACGATGCGACACCGCCAAGCCATCGTCGCGGACTGCGGCAGCAGGCGACACAGGGCAACGGCCGCGAGCAGGCCCACGGCCTCCTGGCGCAAGAGATAAGCAAGTCCGATGACTCCCCCGCACATCGCCATGCGGGCGACACTCTCTTCTTCGATGGCCCTGCCAGCCACCAGAAAGGCCGTCAGATACAGCATCAGGTGCGGGATGTCCGACAGGATGTCGGCCGAGAGCTGGGCGCCTTGCCACCAGAAGGCAGTCAGCACGCCGGCGACGATCGCGGTCGTGCCGTCGAATAACCACCGGGTCAGCACCATGATCAGCGGGCACACCGCCACTCCGCATAACAGGGCGATCAACTGCCCCGCTCTCTGCCAAGCCAGAGGACTGTTTTCACCAAGTAACGGATTCAGCAGGTGGTGGACCCCCAGGACCGCGAGCGAATAGCCGGGTTGCTTGGTTGTTGAGCGCAAGGTCTCAAGCGGCGTTTCGGCCAATTCCTTGGCGTAGGTGATGAACTGAACGCCGTCGCGGCTCAGGCAGGCCATCTGATCGCAGAGAAAAAGCCGCACCAGTAAAGCCATGAACGTGATGGCCGCAACCATGACCCAAGCGGATCGCTGCACGGCCGAACCCCCGCAGCGCTGCGGAGGCAGACATAGTGCGGCAGGGTCGGGGAGTGCGGAATCCGGCATGGGTGGCATTATGCAGCCGCTGCCGCCAAAATGCACCTGCGGTCCCGGTGCAACTCCTGACGGTCAGGAGAGGTGCCGATGTGGGTCGGTGGCTTGGAAGTCGCCGAGTAAGCAACTTCCCAGGACTGGACATGCGGCGTGGGCTCACCATTGCTCGGTTGGCGATCTGGCGGTTGGCCATACCACTCCGCCGCAGGGTGGATCATGCCGCTGCCGAGCGCATCGTGGCCGAACCGGTCGTCGTCGAAGTGGAACTGGCTGACGGGACGACCGGCTACGGAGAAACGCATCCTCGACCTTACGTTACCGGCGAAGACATCGAGGGCACGGTGGCCACCATTCGAGAACTGTTCCTGCCTCGCTTGGTCGAGATGAGGCCGGGAGGTTTCGGCGAGGTGTTAGAGACGGTCACGGACCTGCCCCTGACCGCAGCATCGGGCCGGGTTGTTGCCGCCGCCCGCGCCGCAGTGGAGTTGGCCCTGCTGGACGCGTACAGCAGGGCTTTTAAACGATCGCTGGAGGAAATCGCCGGATGGCTGGGGGAGCCCGGACTGGGACCACCCGGTTCGTCTCAGACGGCCCATTTTGGCGGAGTCGTCACCAGCATCCCGCCCTCCAAAGTGTCGTGGTCAATCCGCAAGATGCGGCTGTTGCGATTGCCCCATTTCAAGATCAAGGTCGGCGATGAGGAAGACGAGTCGCGGGTCCGAGCAGCGGTTCGAACCCTGCAACGCGGCCTGGACACGGGCCGGTTGACCCTGCGGCTGGATGCGAACGGGGCGTGGGACTTGGAGCAGGCGGCGGACCGTCTTCAGGAATGGCAGGACTGGCCGATCCTCAATATTGAGCAGCCTCTGCCGAAGACGGAATCTCCGGCCTCCTGGGGCGAGCTGTCGTGCCGTACGACGTTGCCGCTGATGGCCGACGAATCACTTGTGACGCCCGCTGACGCCGAGGCACTGATCGCTTGCCAGGGTGCCGCCTGGTTCAATATCCGAATCAGCAAGAACGGCGGCCTGATTCCCGCCATCCGTCTGGCCTCGATGGCTCGCCGTAATCAGATTGACTGCCAGTTGGGTTGCATGGTCGGAGAGACGGGCATTCTGTCCGCAGCGGCCCGCTGGTTTCTCCAACTGGTGCCTGGGATCCAGATCGCGGAGGGCAACTTCGGCTCTTTTCTGCTCCGCGACGACGTACTGCGAAAGCCTATTCGGTTCGGGTTCGGCGGACATTGGCGACCGTTGCGCGGGCCGGGCTTGGGCGTGGACGTGGACGCGGTAAAGCTGGAGGCTTACGCCGTCTGCCCCCCGTTGCGCATCACGCTTTGACGCAGGCGGCCGGGTCAGATGCAAGGGCACCCGACACGCCGCCATTATCTTCCTTCCCCGTCGGAAAGCGAGTCAAGCAAGGCAACTTCCGTGCAGTCTAATCGGCCGTCACGGCCAAAGCGTCTGCACGAAACCGGCAACGTCCAGTCCGTTGAGCAATCCGTCGGCGTTCCAATCGGCGATGCAGGCATGCACGGGCTGGAGCGGGCTGCCCAGCAAGGCCGAAACAAACTCCTCGATGGTCAGCGGCACACAGGGCTGTCCGGCCGCTTCTCGGTAGACCGGCCGGTAATCCCGCCAGTCGTTGCAGTCCACATCCAGGTCAAAATCGAGGTCGAAACAGGCGCAGGGATGCGGCTGGACGACAATCTCTCCGATCATCCCCGCGGCAAAGTCCGGCCCGCTGAAGTAATGATACCGGTTCAGATGACGAGGGTAAGTCTCGAGGAGAGCCGCGTCGAACGTGACTTCGAAGACCGTCCCGCCTATGGAAGTGGGTGGTCCAGAGTTAAAGACACCGTCGAACACGCCGTTTTGCCCACTGACCACGTTGTGCATCAAGCCGTCGCCCGACCACACCCAGCGGACCCGGTCGCCAACCTCGATGTTCAGCACCGGAGGATTGAAATAAGGCCCGGGGCCGACCGAAACCACGTGCAGGGACACGCCGTTGCCATCGTAAGGAACCCCTGCGCCGCTGTGGCACGGAGGGAAGGCGGCACAGTCCGTCGCGTCCAACGATCCGCTGTGGTCGAAATCGCCCGGCCACACCAGGAAGATCGCCTTGTCGTGGATTGACTGCGACGGGTTTTCCGTCGGCAGCATCGTCAGGGAATCGACGTTGTCCGTAAGCGGATCAAGCCCCAGGTCGAGCGCGCTGGCAAACAGGCTGAACGACGGGTCTCCGTAGCGGTAGACGAAGATGTCCGCCGCGCTCCTCTGCCCGGTCAGGCTGGGAGATCCGCGAGCCAAGGAGAAAAGTACTTGATCCCCTGGGCCGAAAACGCCGTCCTGATCGAAGACGACCAGGGCGTCGATGTCATCTCCGGCGGCCGTTCCCACCAGCCCCATCTGCACAGCGGACAAATATAGCTCCTCCGTTCCGCCAAACTCCGGAACCGGATCATGAAAAACATCGGCACCGCTTTGGAGGGGAGATGGCCCCGGCAACGTCGGCAACGATGGACTGCCTCTGCTCACAGTGAAGAACAGACCAGAGCCGCCGCGAACCTGAGCGGCGGCCGCAGAGGGATTGAAATCCGCAGCATCAAGATCATCACCCGCGGGAGCCGGCTCGCGTTGCACCGGCGCCTTGTTGGGGGACAGATCCTGATCCACGCCGCCGGTGTCTCCCTGGTTCGAGGCCAAGGTGTTGTTCATCATGGGGCCTCGACAGCCTATCGGCGCGAGCCGGGGAAGGGCCTCGCCATGATCGACCGCACCCCAGCTCTTGGGTGTCTCGGCTTCTGCGTCGAGGTTTCGCGGACCGCCCTGCTCCGGGCTCCACAAGTCGCCGCCGGGGTCATGGGCCGGCACAGGGGTGCCGGGAACAGGATCGGCGGCGGTCGTGAACGGCCGCCCCCACTGTGTATAGGCATCAAGGCACATGAAGATGTCGCCGGCGACCTGGTTTCGATCGGCTTGATCCAGGACGTTGAAGATTCGGCCGGTCGCAGCCAAGGCAGGATCCGGCGGAGCCGCCCCAACGCTGAAACGGTCGACACCAAACACAAGGAGGTACAGCAATTCGGGGGAGCCCTGCCCTAGCCTCGGGTAGCAGTAGGCGTCCAGGTCATCCAGTGGGCTGTTCAGGCCTAGGCCCGGCCCTGGATAAACAATCACAGGCCCCGGTTTCCTCAAGATGGATGCCGCGGCACCCGGCATGGCGATGTTCAGGGGCGATGCGGCGTCGACGGAGAAATCCAAGGGAGCCAGGGGGTCTTCGGCATGGGGCTGTGCGGTTGCTGGACTCGTACACAGGAGAACCACTGCGGCAGCGACCGACACGCAGCCCCCCTGCCGGAGTAACGTCAAGATCAAGCGGGGCGTCATGATACTCCTACTCCTCCAGTCGCCAAGCCGTCCATCGGATCCACATGTACCGCTGCCGGATCACGATGGCCGGCACAGAATGCTCGAACAGAGCAGGCTCCATTATAACCGAATCCCCCCAGTCGTAGACGGACGACACGATGGATCGGCTATCGGACTGCAAGAGGCCTGTTCTCTTGTATTCTACTGGGGTGGCTTCACGATTTGGAGACGCGGATCATTGGGATGTGGCATCCGGAGGCCTCCTGGGGATCCAAGCGGGCCACTCCGGGTTAATCTCCAGTTTGACCGCAAATACCTTGCCGACATAGGAGTAGTCATCGTAATCATAAGTCAGCTCGCAGCGCTTGAAGGCCGCAGCGGCTGCCGGGCGGTTACTCCGGCCTAGCTCCATCGTCGCCTCGAAGAAATAGGGAGCGGCCCACAATAGCTTGTTGTTGCGGTTTTCTCCAGCTAGTTGCTCCAGTTCCTTCAAAGACAGACGGCCAAGGCAGAAATCATAGGTCTTCATCTGCCACTCCCTGGGCAGCCATTGACGGGCGTCTGGAGCGTAGGCGAGTGTGTCCCGGTGCTGCTCAAGCAACTGGGTCGCCTGATCTTCCTCTTGAAGCACACGCAGCATGCAGGCCGCAGAAGTCACGGCCCGAAACTCGGCTGGCCGAGCGACCGCCATCCCTTTGGCGAGCGCGACCGCCTCCGGCAGGCGACCCTGCTCAGCCTGGAGCAAGGCCGGAAGCAGCCCCGTGTACCAGATACGCTGGGGATCGGTTGCGGAGCAGATCTCCGCCAAACGGCGAAGATCCGCCTGAGCGTTATCGATGTTTCCCATCCAGTACAGCAGCCTCCAGCGATACTGATACAGCTCCAGCAATTCCAGCGGGGCACGGGCGTAGGCCGCCTCCCGATCGCGTGCAGCCAAGGCCGCTGGGAACTCCCGGCGTGCCTCCCAGTATTCGGCCTCGGCGACATAGCCCAGAGGGTTCTCGGGTTCGACAGACTGGGCCTCCTTGGCGTAGCTGAGGGCGATCGCGAAGTGCTGATTCGCATCCACCTCGTTGCCCGCTGCCTGGTAGATCTCCGCGGACAGTCGATATGCCAGAGACAGCAGATATCGCGGATAGCAGGCGTTGGGTTGCAGAGCGCAAGCGCTTTTCAAAGCGCGTTCCTGCTCAATGAATCGCTCGTGCTTGCGGAAGTGGTACATCCAGTGATTATGAGCGCGTCCCAGATGGACCATCGCTTGCGTGTAATTGGGGCGGGCCAAGCTGGCGTTGCGGTAGGCCGCGACCGCTTCCTCGGGGTCATGCCGTACCACGGCCTGAGCATGGAAGAAATGTCCCGCCGCCGTTTTGGCGCCGCCAGCCGCTTTGGCCCGCTGAATCCAGTCATGGGAAGCCTGGTGCTGTTCATCCCTCCGCAACGCCCAGGCCAGCAGATACATGATATCGGGGTCATCCGGCCGCTGTTCGAGAACCCAACGCAGGTTGGAAATCGCCCGTTTGGGATTGTCCATCAAATCGGCCATGCTCTGGGCCACCCGAAAAGCCACCTCATCCGGTTTGAGGGGTTGGGCCGCTTTTAATAGCCGCAGAGCCTCGCTCGGTTCCCGGTAGTCTTCATAGGCAAGCAGGTCGAAGGCCTGCTGGACCATGGCGTTGGCGCGGGCGCGTCGCTCACGAGCCGATTGCACCATCCATGTGGAAGCCAAAGACACCAGAACCGCGCTCAGCAGCACGATCGTGGTCACTGCGGGGTGCCGACGGATCCACTTCCAGGCCTTCTCGATCGGACCCACGCGGCGACTGTGAATGGGGCGATTCTCCGCATAGCGTCGCAAGTCGGCGGCAAACTCTCCCGCAGTCGGATATCGGCGCCGCGGTTCTTTTTCCAGAGCGCGAAGGCAGATCGTCTCCAAGTCCACCGGCACGGAAGGATCCCATTTCCGCGGGGCCCTGGGTTCGGCAGTGCAGATCCTGGCGATGATCTGCTCCCGGGTGGCGCCCTCATGTGGGCGATGGCGGGTGAGCAGTTCGTAAAAGGTCGCCCCGAGCGAGTAAATATCCGTGCGGTGATCAATCTTGCGGTGGTCCGCGGCGACTTGCTCGGGCGACATGTAAGCCGGCGTGCCCAGCATCTCGCCCGTCGCGGTGACGCTCGGCTCGTCCAACAGCCGAGCCAAACCGAAATCCGTGATATGCAGCTCCCCATCTTCCCCGAGCAGCAAGTTTTGGGGCTTGATGTCGCGGTGAATCACTCCCTGCCGGTGAGCGTGGTCGAGACCCTCCGCGACACCGGCGATCATCAGTGCCAGACGCCGGTAATCGACCGCCAGTCTCCCCGTCCGGTGGCCCGGGCCGCCGTCAGACATACTGTCATCGCGACGCCCGCCGCCTTGTTGTTCCCCGCCAGTCGTAGACGACGGCGTCAGCCCCGTCCGGCTGCGAATCACGCGGTCGAGGCTCCGCCCCTCGATCAGCTCCATCGCGTAGTAGAAATGCCCGTCTTGTTCGCCCTGGGCATAAACGGGCACGATGTTGGTGTGGTGCAGCTTCGCGGCCGCTTGCGCCTCGTTTTTGAAACGCAGAATCGCGTTGGGGGCCTGACAGACGATGCCCGGCAGCACCTTCAGCGCCACCACACGATTCAACGAGAGTTGCCTGGCCCGGTAGACTACCCCCATGCCGCCCCGCCCGACCTCGCTGAGGATCTCGAAGTCTCCGAGAACGAAACCCGGTTGCCAGACGGCGGTCGCGGCCGCGGGATGCGGTGCTCGGCCGTGGTCGGTCGATTGCCAGGACTGCTCCTGTCGCTGGCGGGCTTCCTCTAGGGCCCCGAAAAGGGCTCGAGTTTCCTGCAAGGCCCGGTGGCAGGATGGACAACCTGCCAGGTGTTTCTCGACATGTTGGATCTGTTCGTCAGCCAGCTCCGCCTCGACATAGTCCACCAGCAGCGATTCAACCTCTTCGCAGGTCATAGGGAGGAATCGTCCAAGGCACGCAGCTTCTCGCGCAACTGTCGAGCCGCCTTGGCCAGGCGAGCCTTGACGCCGGAAATCGTCAGACCAATCGCCTCGGAAACCTCGGCGCGCGACAGACCCTGATAAAAGTAAAGGATGACCACCTCGCGGAGGTCATCGTCCATCGCGTCGATAGCCATCTGCACTCGCTGAACCCGATCCCGCTTGACCACCTTACCGGCGGGAGTCGTCAGGGGGTCGATCGGCACGACCGGGTGGGCCCAGGTCTGGCGGCTGGACTGCAAGGCTGACAGCCGGGCCTTGGCGTGCATCTTGCGAAGCTCGTCGATTGCCCGGTTTCGCGCCACACGGTAGAGCCACCCTCGGAGGCTGCCGGCAGGTTGTGAGTCTTGATCGACGCGGCAGCACGTCATCAACACGTCCTGCACCAGATCCTCCGCCAGTGTCTCGTTGTAGACCATCCGCTGGCAGAAAAGCCGCAACTCGGCACCGTAGCGACGTTCGATCTCCTCGACCACACTCTTGTCACCGGCTCGAAGGCGGCTCATGAGATCAGCGTTGTTTTCTTCGGCCAATTGCGGATTCCTTCTTGCCGGATACGCAGCCCAGCCGCAACGCTCGCCTGCGAGGCGTACCGGATGGGGGTTCTGCCGCCAAATCGCCGGAAGTCGAGTAGCCGACCGGCTTCCCGACACGTCTTCTAACCGGAGGCTCGTCGGACCGCCATCGCGGGTACCCCACGCCGGCAGGCGGTTCCGGGTCGCCTCCGCCTCTTCTCCTTCTCGCGGTGGGCTGAACAGCCTGCACACCACTCCCTGGCACACCCGCCTTGAGCGGGTGTGCTCTGCCTATTTTACCGCCTTCCCCGGGCTGACGCGACCGCGAAGCGCCCCCAGAGATCTTCAAGCAGCGGCCAGACGCCGCGGTCAACAACGGACGTGGACCATCTCTTACTTCTCGTCCGGCTGTAACCTGCCCGGACTCATCCATTGGCTCGACCGGATACGCCCCGGAACACGCCGGGCCAGCCGTCCCCACTGGCGGCGACAACCCGGCCTTGCTAACCTGCCCCACTGGGAAAGGCCATCGCACCGCGGCAAAAGTGGCTGCATTCCGTTGCCGCGGACCAGATCGCCCACCCGGCGCCCGTAGCTCAGCAGGATAGAGCAGCGGTTTCCTAAACCGCAGGTCGTGCGTTCGAATCGCACCGGGCGCGTTGGCGGCTTTTCCGTTAGGCGTTCGTTAAGTGTAGTCGCCGTGGCACTTTGGGCGTTTTCCCCTTTATTCATGCGGGTTTCGTCGCTATGCCAAGCGCATGGCACGGGTTCGCTTGGCAGTCTGCCGGAGTCTACCGAAGTCTGCTCCGATCCGCTCAATTTGGGCAAGCAGAAAGCAAAGACAGATTCGGGGGATGTTCGGACGGCATGTGCTTCCGGGGTCGCTCGGTCGGGGCGGTCCGGCCCTGCGGTCGGCCTCGCCGGAGCTGCTTTGCCGGTCTTAATCGGCTCGTAGGATGCCCCTCCGGCTTGCGCAATTGCCCTACAAGGCATTTTCGCGGCCAGAACGGCTCCGAGGTCGGGTAGGGCTTCAAGCGCGCCTTGAAGGTCGCGCAGGCCCAGTGTGCCGTATCGCTTGGCTGTGAGCTTCGGGTCGCTGTGGCGGGCGAGTTGCATCGCCGTTGCTAGGGGCACGCCACCCCGTTTTAGGTTTGCGACATAACTATGCCGCAGGGAGTGAAAACAGAGGGCGAGCCCGTTGTGCCGTACCGCCGCTAGGAAGTCGCTCCTCTCACGCTCGGCGCGTTCGTCGGCAGTGGCCGCTTCGGCGAGCCATTGAGCACGCGCCGCAGCAAGATCGGCCCTGAAGATTCGTGCGGTCGCGTCCGAACGTGCCGTTGGCAGTGCGCGGGCCGACGCCAACTTCGCCGCCAAGCGGGGGCGAAGAATTGCGGCCAGGTCCGCCGGGATCGGTTGCACGACCGTTCGTCGGTTCTTGGTATGCCCTGCCCCGAGCCTGACAACAGGGGGGTCGTCGGTCAGGTCAAAGTCCCCGACAGTTAGCGCTGCCAGTTCAGCCGCCCGCAGGCCGGTTCCCAGTGCGACCCGGTATAGCAAAGCCCGTTCGGGGCCGCTGATGCCGTGGCGGATGGGGCCGTTCTCGGCCGCTGCAACCAGTCGCGCCTGTTCCTCGATGCTCAGTGCGTCCCGTTCCTGTTCATCCGTTACAGCCAGCCGGTTCAGCCCGTTCAGGGGGTTTTCTCGGAGCAGCCCATTGCGAACCGCCCACTTGCAAAAGCCGACGAGAGCCTGGCCGATCGCATTATGTGTGCGAGTGCTTATGCGGCGTTCCCCCTCAAGCTCGCCTCGATGCCATCGCGACAAGACGCTTTCCACGCTCTGCCGTCGAATGTCCGACAGCCGCTTGAAGCCGCACAACAAGGCCAACTTGCCCGCCCGGTTTCGTTGCAGGCGGGCATGCCGCTCCGTATCGCCTGCGCGCACGAGCGAGTCCCGCCAGGAATCGAGCAACGCCGACAACTGTTGCGTGATCGCCCCGGCCTCCGCCTCCAGCATCCCGGAAGCCACCAACTTCCCGCGGAGCGCGTCAGGCCATCCCGCTACGGCGCGGAGCAGATCCGGGTCTGTCAGCCTACCATTTACGGCCACGTCCGCGGCGAGCCGCACGAGCTGCCGGGCCAATGCTTCCGATGCTCGCCGGTCGGAGAACAGCGGCCAGCGTCGCATGATCCGCTGATGATCGCGGAACGCAGCGTACCAGAGGGCTGATTCCCGCTGCTGGCCGGCGCGGTCCTTGTAGGTCGCTCTGAACAGCCTAAATGCTTCGCGGATTCGATTCGTTTTCATCTTGATCTTCCTTGCTCAGCCCTTTTCGCTGTTCGCGCCAGTCGCGCTTCCACGCGACCGGATTCCCGCCGATTTGTCAAGCCGATTCTTCGGTTTTCGCGGGCACCGGTTTCCATCAACCGCTGCCTACGCACCCTAACTCCAGGTCCACGCGGTAGTTTTCGCTTAATGCCTCCGCGACTTTGCGTTGCGCTTGCTCTTTTTCGGCCGGGATCAAGCCAGCGACGCGGCGGGCGATCAGCTCTGCACGATCGAGTTCGCGACGAGCATACGCGAGCTGATTCGCTGCCGCTGCTCCTTCCCTTTCGAGCCGCCGGACTACCGCGGCGCGGGCCTTCGCGATTCGGGCGGCTTGCGCGGCGAGCAAGCGTAGGCGGACTGCCGCACGGCCGCGCTCTGCTTGCGTCGGTCCGCGCCGGGTTTCCAGCGCGGCTGCGTCGGCCAGTTCGCGAATCTGGTCCGCCCGGTCCGCCGCATAAAACCGCTCTGCGGCCGCGCGACGTTGCTGGGCCTCCTCGCGCGTTAGCGCGAGATCGTTACTGAAGCACAGAGTCTCAGCCAATTTGGCGATGGCCGCGTGGTCCGGAGAATATTTCGTCCCGGCCTCCCGCCAATGGGCCGCGATCGCCGCCGAAACGGCCTTCATCGGAAAATGTCCCAGGAGCTCATACCATTGCCGCTGAACTACCGCCAGACCGGCGCCGCCATGCCTCGCCGCCCAGTTTGGCCAGAGGCCTGCGAGTTCAGCCCAAACCTCAGAAAATTCGGCCTTAGTCATCGTCATCAAAAACCCCAGGCTGTATTTTCATGAACTCCGGCGTCACCGCCCGTTGGGCGTCCTGAGCCCGCCCGAGCCAATTAACGATGAACCGTCTCCAGTTGCGTTTGGTTGCCCGGCGCGGATTTGCCCTGAGCCATGCCGAAGCCCGGGCCAGTTCCTCGCCCAGGCTCGCTACCGGGTATGCCGCGGCCCACTCGCTACGATCAGAGTCCGTTATTCCACTCCAGCCGTCAGCCGCGCTCCACCGGATCGTGCGCGCCGGTCGCGGCCGGTGCGAAGCACCGGGGCGCGACAGAACTCTCTCTGTTGGTTCTGTTTGATCTGTATGTGTGGTCGTTTCGAACACGCTTGCGTGGTCGTTTCGAACACGCTTGCGTGGTCGTTTCGAACACGCTGTCGTTTCGATATCGTTTTCGTTTCGAACACGGTATGCGTTCCGGTGTTGGGCCGGGTTTCCCGGGGGGCGCGCTACCTCAATGAGACGAGTCGACTCGAGCTCTTTGATCGCCCTCCCGACGGCCTTCGGCGTAGTGCCGCAGTCCGCCGCGAGTCGCCGCAGCCCCGGCCGAAAGCCCGCCCTGACCAAATCGCACAGCCGTGCGAAGATGAGCTTGGCTCCGGCCGTCAAAACGGTGCGGGCCAGCACGTCGCATGGCATTTTCACGAACTGTTTTTCTCGGTCATGCACGCCGGCGGCCTCTCGAGCACGTTCGGGGTGGGCAGCCACCTGCGATCCAGTCCTCGATCGCGCGCCGATCCCAACGCAAAGTTCGTGGTCCGGGTAGCGGAACTCGAGGTGGAAGTCGTCCCGCCGCATCCCACTGGAAAATGGTCGACCTGGAGACTCTCAGAATCGCCGCCAGTTCTTTGACGTTGACCAGATTTGACGCTTTGCTTGTTTCCGCGCTTTTTGTGTAATTTTGTGTTTCTTTGTTTTGTGCAGTGCGTTTAGATTGTGGATGAATTGTGTTCATGCCGCTGTATAAGTGCCAAAAAACCCGCCTGTCAAATGAAATACAAAAAATTTTTTCGGTCCGGCCAAGTCTGCGCCGGTTTGGTCATAAATGCTTGCGGCGGGCGGGGTTGCAGGCGGACGTTGGCGCAAAAAAAGCGCCCGACGGCCGTGCCTCAGGCGCTCTGAGGGGTCCTGATATGGGTAGAACGCGCTGCGGGGCTACTCACCGAACACCGCGACCAGCCCCTTGCCCCATCCCCGAATCGTCTCGATCAGTTCCCGCCCCTGCTTCATCATGTCCTCGTGCTGTCTCCTGCCCTCGTTCAATGCATCCGTCTCGATTCGGTTCAACTCGGCAATCTGCTCGGCGGTCAGCTTTTCCGTGCTCGGCACAAAGGTCGCCGCCGCACCGGCAATCCGGCTGAACGACTCAAGGACGCCGCCCTCGATGCCGCCCCAGGCGGTTTCCACCACCTTGGCCTTGGCTTCTTCTGCCCGGCGCAGCTCGTCCACCAGCCGCTTGACGTTCTTCTCGTACACGTCGGTCGCAAGGCCCTCCTTGAGTGCCGTCTGGAGTTCCTCCAGTTGGTCCTTGAAGCGGTCTAGCGGGGTCTTGACGGCATCGACAAACCGGGAAATGCGTTCCTGTCTTGCCTGAAACGCGGCATCGAGCGTAGCCTGCCACTTCTTGGCCGCTTCGGCCTGTGCATCGAGTGCTTTGCCGAGTACCTCGTTGTAGTAGGACCACTGCGACGCCGCCCGCGCGGCTTCGATCGCGGTCTCTGCGGCCTCTTTTGCCGCTTGGTTTTTTCTCTGGATCGCCTCTGTTTCCAAAGCCCGCGACTGCTCCAGGTACTGCATATTTTGGGCCAGTATGGCTTTGTCACTTTCCGTCTGCGGTCCTGCATCGAATGCAGCTTGGACCCGCGCCATGGCCGCCTCGTACTTCTGTGCGACGGCCAGTAGGTCTCTTTCCAGCCCTTCGGGGGCCATGAGCAGCCGCAGGTTGTCATACAGCCCTTGGCCGAGTCCACGCAACTGCTTGCCGTACTTGTCGGCGGCCTGCGCCCCGATCAATACCAGCACGTTGTCGATAGCCGTGGCGAGACTGCCAATGAAGGGCAATGACTTGATGATTTCGTCGGTCAGTTCCGCCGCACCTATTGCCCCGCTGGAGTAGGCGGCTTTGAGTTCGACCAGCTTGGACGTGACGGACTCAATCGAGCGGGTAAACATGCCGACCCCAGCGAGAGCGCCGCCGCCGACGGCCATTTTCATGATGTTGCCGAACGCGGACTCCTCTCCGAACATCCGCTTGATGCCCTTGATGGCATCCTGCTGCTTGACGGCAACATCGGTGCTCGCCCTGCTGACTTTCCCTAGCTGCTCGGCGGTCCCCCCCAGCGCGGCATTGACGGCGTTGATTCCGGCCTGTGCTTCCTTGGTCTGCGCCCGGAAAATGATGTCGGCTGTTTTGGTGGTGATGCTCATACGGTCCTCTTTTCTGGGGTCAACGGATTCACAATCCGCTGTCGTCGTTCACAACTTGCTGTCAATTAGACGCTTGCGTTTGGGGGTTTCCTTGCTTGCCTCTTTGCTTGCGCTTTTACGGCCGAAAAAGGGGGGCGGCGGCGTGCCGATACGCCGCCACCCCAAGGCGCAGGCGCCAGGAGTCACCCGCCCACGCCCGCTTCGGTGAGTCGCTTCAATGCGGCGTCCCTCGCCCGCAAAGTCTCAATAACCTGCCCCTGAACGCGGTCTTGGAGCCGGTGCAGTTCAAGGCGGTGCTCTTCCGCTTCTCTGGCCGCGTTCTCCCGGCGGACCACTTCGGCCACCACTTCGCCCGGCGATTTCCCAATCGGCACGACGCACAGCCCGGTGTAACCCTCTTGAGCGGTCCCAAACTTGTTCCGTACCTGCTGGGGTTTGCCGCCGAGTTCCAAGACGCACTGGGCGATTTCGTCGGCATCCATTGTGTCAACGCCGCTGAGTCCCCGGGCCTGTGCCCAATTGGAGTAGGCCGATTCAATCGCAGCGGCCGTATCGCTGAGACTTGCGTGCCGGGCAAGCCGCTCGGCCGCGAACTCGGAGAACAATGCCCGCCGTCGCGGTCGGGCTTCCTCTCGGGCTTCGGCTTCAGCCGCCGCGCGCTCGAGGTCGGCGAGGCGCGCGGCCTCTCGGGCGCGCTGCATGAGGAGTTCCCGTCGAACAGTTGGGCAGGCGACCAGTTCTGTGAGCAGCCGTTCCGCTTCGGCGATTCTTTGTTCCAGCGTCGGCACTTGTGCGGCGCGGTGCTTTCCGTTTGTAGGCAATCGTGGCATTGTGTGTAACTCCTGAGGGTTGTTGGTTGACACTGTTTATACGCGCTAACTCTGCATCGGCGGCTTGGTTCAACGCCGCCTTCATACCAAGGGCGTAGGTAACAATGGTGCCGGGCGTGGCGTCCGAGCCCAGGCCGAGGGCCTGACGCAGCGTTGCGGCCTCAGTGCCGCTGAAGATCAAGCGTCGCTTCATGACCGGCTGCTCCGTCGCATCTTCTCGGCGTTCGCCCGTTTGATCGCATCGGCAACGATCGGCGGGGCGTTGACGGGGATGGGTTCCAACTGTTCCTCCTCCGGGTTTTGTGCGGCCCTTAGCCGCCGTTGCGGGCGGGCCGCTGCGGGCAGCTGGTCGTTGCTCAAGCGCAGTGCGGCGCGCAGCTTCCGCTCCGCGTCGCCGAGGATGCCCGGCGAGGAGTATTCGCATAGGCACGCCGTGAAGCGAACATTCTTCAGCGGCATGCCGGTCCTAAGGTCGGTCACGCGCATCGTTTTGCTCCTTATGCAAAAAGTCGATAGTTTGCACTTCGTCGGCGCGGTCGCGCCGGGTAATTTCCTCCAGCACGCGAGCCGCGTCACTCTCTAGCGGCAGGCTTCGCAGTAAATTGGCGCAAAGTGTCAGGCGTTGCGTGCGCCAGGCCAGCGCTCCGATTGCCGACCAGGCGGAATCGACCCGCGACAGCTCGGCCCATTCGAGCAACGCGCTGGGCAAGTCCGCCCGCGCGTAGCGATGATTCTCCGTTGTCGGCCAGCGCTGCACCGCCTCGAAGTATTCTCGTAGCGCCGCCTTGAAGGCGGTCTGGATTGCCTTGGCCGTCGGCGTTTGCCAAGCAGCGGCGTCGGCGCGAGCGATTGCTTGCTCCAGGCGCTTTTTGACTTGCTCCTCGATGAGCTTGATTCTGGCTGTCAGTTTTCTCCGCATCGTGCCGCTCCGTTGGCGTAGGACAACGCTCGCTCTAGTTCGTCAAGCCGCTCAACAAGGTCTATGGGCAGCGGGTCTCCAAGTGTGTACTGAAGCAGAATCTTGCATGCCGCCGTGTCGCCCGACCGCGCCTTGGCCATCAGGGCGTCGATCATTTCGCCGAGTTCCGCCGGGCCGATCTTGGCAAAGAGCGCGCTCCGAAGCTCCGCAACCCGCCGGCCGTGTGGATTCCCCTTGCTGAAACCGTTGCCCGGAGCGAAGCGTCCGCGTGCGTCCCGTCCGTCTATGGCCGTCGTTGACGGCGCTGGGGGTGGCTGCTGTCTGGGCTTCCTGGGCACGTCCGTTCACCTCAGTCTGGGGGCCGGAGCAACGACCTTGATCGTCCTACTCAATTCCGATACGTTGAAACTTAGACTCGGCATATTCACTTGGTCCTTTCAAGGGTTGCCCCTTCGACAATGCCCCAAATCCGGGCGCGGGCGGACTCGGGCAGGGTCGGCCAGAGTGCGGAAATTTCCGCAATCCGGGGATCGGTCTGGGTGGGGGGTTCTGGTTTCTCCGAAATGGCAAGCGAAGCGCAAGACGGGTCGGAGCCGGAATCGCAAGTCTTTGATAAGACTAGGGTTGTGTGTTTTTGCCAGCGGTTTCCTAAACCGCAGGTCGTGCGTTCGAATCGCACCGGGCGCGTTGGTCCCACCCTCGTACGCACCCCTGACTTGCGCTTCCGCCTGGGTCGGGCAGAGCGGTCCTCCTGGCGGTCAAAAGCGCGGTACCTGTACCGCGCCACCTGAGGTGGTTCGCGCCTGCCCCGCACGCCTCGCCGCCCCCCGCCCGCGGGCCAGCGCGTTTCGCCAAGACGTTTCCAACGGCGAAGGCGGGCCGCGCGGGCCGGAGGGCCGCCTGCTTACGCCGTCACCGTCGCGTCCTTCCGCGGCGGGGGCAGTTCCACGTTGAACGCCGGGTCGAGGGGGGCGCCTTCGCGGATACGCGCCGTGCGGCGTCCGCTTGCACCAACCCCGAAGTACACCGTGAACAAGGCCGGCACGCCGCGCTGGGTGGAGCGGACGGCGGTAATCTCGTACAGCACCGTCGCGGATCCGGCGGGCACGGTCTCATCGACGAACGTCTTCTTCCCCGTCGAGCCGACCGCGCTGAGCGCCTCCGGCCCGGCGTCGGCCGCCCGGCGGACCTCGTAGATCGTCCCCCCGGCGACGCCCGCAACGTCATCGCACCCACCTGATTGAGTGCTGTCGGCGTGCAGGCGACGGCTGCCCCATTGACCAACTACGCTCCACCAAACGGTTCAGTTCTCATCTGCTTCGCCTCAGTGAGCACCCAGTCAATGAACTGGTCTAGGCTACTCCAAGAAAGAGTCTCTTCACCGGCGACGGGGCGAAGAGCGTCAAATGCACGAATACCCTCGTCATCTGGGAAGTACAAGTAAACCTCTCCTGCATGTTCCATAAGCTTGATGGCCTTAGCGGAACGTAGCGAGGGATACAGGCTCCACAGCGACTGCGTCGTCGTAACCGCGCTAATCCGCCCGTCATCGTCCCCCCCTGCGATGATCTCGAAGGGGTCCACGCGGACGTTTCCTATTTGTTCTATGAACAGCCGCAATTGCCCTTGAAGCCCAAGACCCAGGCCACGCTCGATCCGCGCCACCGCTTTGGTTCCGCGAATCCCCCACCGCTCGCCATGCGACAGTAAGACCCTGTTGCAAAACCTAAGGTCCCGGCGCGAGGCGCTTGGCGCATAAGATCG